>NZ_WXXM01000001.1:0-593267 GCF_011319235.1 Acinetobacter sp. SA01 | reverse complement strand
GTCATTCGCATCTCGACGGGATGAGTCCAGAAGCCTTTGAAGCAGCTTCAAAATGAGGCTGTCTCATGTCTAGGATACTGGGAGCAGTCCAAACAGTAAATCCAAATTTTATTAGTCAAGAATATTTGTCTTATTGTCAAAAGCCTTATGAAAATTTACCAAATTTATTTGAGACTCTGCCGGATGTCAGTGAAGAGCAACTAATTGAAGTTAAGAAAGCAGCGCTTCGTATGGACTTTAATAATTACACTATTGGAAGATTAATTCCTGATAGACGTAATTATGATGATTCACATCCTGATTATATTCAAACAAGAAGAACTATTTTAAAGAGAATGATTCAGCTTGGATATGAACCTGAAAAATTTCAAGAGATTGATAGAGGTATCGGTTCGAGTTCTTATTATGATCGTGATGTAAAAATAGATAGATATGGGAAAAAATATAGCTGGATTGCTTTCTATGAAATGTATGGATGGAAAGCTGATAGAGAGCTTTTAGATGATTGGCGTAGTAATGAAAGATGCAGCGATGTGAGCATCGATCCAACATTCCCTAAAGTTACTAATTCTTGGAATCCAGCACTTACAGATATATTTACCGATGCTCCAAATGATATTGGTGAGTGGATTGTAAATGGACCAGCCCCGAATTATTTAGATCTTTTAAAGACCCAACAAATAACTGAAAATGAAAATTGGATTTTACTGAATGGGTTTCTACAAGAGGATTCAAAAACGGATTATCGTGAAATATTTACATTCATGAGGGGCTTTTTTGTTGCGAATGAACATGTTCCTACAATAAGTGAATTTGTTTGTAATAAGGATTATCTTGGTAATAATGCTTTGCCACAAATTCCTGAAAACCACTACAAATATGCAGGCGAAATGGTTTTGGGAAGTACATTTTTAAATCTGAATCAAGATGTAAGTAGTCTAGTAAGATTTGATGAATGGGATGAATCAAGCTTCTTAATTGAAGTTCCTGTGCAATCTTATTCTTGGGAGTCTTATCATAGTTCTTTGAATCAAGCAGGAGGAATTGACTTTCCAAATCCAGAGATATGTCAGAGACTTGATCTAAAATATCATAATGGAGATCCAGACTTATATGATGGTCATGGAGTAGCCTCTATTTTCAGAACATTAAAGTCTGATATTGATAATTTGCAAGGTAATTTATCATATTTAAGAAAAGATCTTTTCCAAAAATATCTTATAGAAACTGGACAAACATTTGTATGGATCTTATGGGGAGAAAGAGGACAAAACTATAAAGGGAATGAAGAGATACATGAATATTTCAGAACTAATCAACACTTACATAAACAAGTTTATGTCTGGAAAGGTGATCAAATAGTTAAATTAGATTAACTCATGTTACTAAAATTCAATTTAGATTAAAGAAAAAACCGCCACTAATGGCGGTTTCTCAATGACAAATTATGTGTCGCGCAATGACATTTTATGTGTCGTAAATGACAACTTATGTGTCGCGTGACGCTTTTTATATTTCTTACCAGCTTAAAGCACCGCCAGTCTGATAATCCGTTACACGCGTTTCAAAGAAGTTTTTCTCTTTACGCAAGTCCATCATTTCCGACATCCACTGGAATGGGTTATTCACGCCAGCGAACTGTTCAGGCAAACCAAGTTGCGCTAAACGACGGTTACAGATGAATTTCAGGTATTCTTCCATCATCGCAGCATTCATGCCAAGTACACCGCGTGGCATGGTGTCACGTGCGTATTCGATTTCAAGCATGGTGCCTTCAAGAATCATCTGGATGATTTCTTCCTGGAATTCAGTTGTCCATAAACCTGGGTTTTCGATCTTGATCTGGTTGATCATATCGATACCGAAGTTAAGGTGCATAGACTCATCACGCAGGATGTACTGGAATTGCTCGGCAACACCGTTCATCTTGTTACGACGGCCCATAGACAAAATTTGGCTGAAACCACAGTAGAAGAAGATACCTTCAAGTACACAGTAGAACGCGATCAGGTTGCGAAGCAAAATCTGGTCGTTTTCAGGAGTACCAGTTTTGAAAGTAGGATCACTTAAAGACTGGGTATATTTCAGGCCCCAAGCGGCTTTACGCGCTACTGACGGTACTTCGCGGTACATGTTGAAGACTTCGCCTTCATCCATACCTAGCGACTCGATACAGTACTGATAAGCGTGAGTATGAATCGCTTCTTCAAATGCTTGACGTAAGATGTACTGACGGCATTCAGGGTTGGTGATGTGACGGTAAATCGCCAGTACCAGGTTGTTTGCAACCAGTGAATCGGCAGTCGAGAAGAAACCAAGTGAACGCATCACGATGGTACGTTCATCTTCAGTTAAGCCATTTTCAGACTTCCAAAGCGCGATGTCGTGGTTCATGTTGACTTCTTGCGGCATCCAGTGGTTGGCACAACCGTCCAGATACTTTTGCCAAGCCCATTCATATTTGAATGGAACCAGTTGGTTCAGGTCAGCACGACAGTTGATCATGGCTTTATCATCAACCTGTACACGCTGCGCGCCCATTTCAAGCTCTTCCAGACCTGGAGCAACATCAAGGTTGTCTAGGGAAGAAGATGCTCTTGCCAATGAATCGGTTGGATTTGATCCTCGGTTTTGAGTGGCTCTAAGGGGTTGTGCAGTTGCCACATGCGACGGTGCGTTGTGTGCATCAGATACCACCTGTGTATGAGCCGCTTTTTGCGGTTCGACGGGCGCAGACTTGTGTTCAGGTGCAGCCGGTTTTTGCGAATCATCTTCGAAATCGTCCCAACTTAGGATAGACATATCAATTCTCTCTTCGTTGCTTATATCCGTTATCTGACATCTCACAAACGAAGATGTCTACTATACGCTTAAATTGTGTAAGCAAAATTAAGTTTTGCCGATCACTGCTCTAATCTTGTTCGATAGGACAGATATCCTCACGACTTATTTTGCTTACGCTGCTGTTTACGAATGGCTAAAAACGCATAAACCATAGGCGTGTAAAAGAAAATAAAGGCAAACACCAGTACTGCAAGTCCTAATATGTAGTTATGGGTCATATGGAGCATGGTGGTTTATTTCCTTTATTGTTAAATATTAAATCCTCCCCAAACCCCTCCTTTAATAAAGGAGGGGATTTCCGTGAATTCTTTTGCTTCCACGGAAGTCCCCCTTTGGAAAAGGGGGATTTAGGGGGATTTTGAGAAGAGTTCAATTAATTTAACTCTTCTCGTTAGGCAACTGCCTGAGCAATTGCTTGGATTTCACTTTCTTTAGCTTGGTTAGTATCTGAAGAATGTCCAGCACTGCCACCTAATAAGAAATATATTACTAATAGGCGACAAATAAATTTTTCTGCTTCTTCAAAAACTACACGTACTTTCTTTCTAAAATCTTTTAACTTCTTCGACATGTTCGCTCCTAAAAGGAATCAATCATTACGAAGTAGCAAGAGTGAGTTCTTATGCTAACCACTCATAAGAATCAACCATTGCTAAAGTCGCAATGAAGAGATAAATCTCGGTTGATTCCTAAGTTAGTTAACTTATTGACAAGCCTCACAATCAGGGTTGTCAATTGAACATGCCATTGGCACTGGCGCTGCTTGAGCAAAACCGTCTTCTTCAGCTTTCACTTCAGGCGCTACTGCAGCGGTAACTGGCGCTGCAACAGTTGCAGGTTTAACTGCATTCAATGCGCCAGTGTTAATAGTCGATTTCTCGGCAGAAGTTGCACCCAATGCACGGAGGTAATAAGTGGTTTTAAGACCACGTAACCACGCCATTTTGTAAGTCAAGTCAAGTTTCTTGCCGTTTGCACCAGAGATGTAAAGGTTAAGCGACTGAGCCTGGTCGATCCATTTTTGACGGCGTGATGCAGCATCTACAATCCAGCGTGGCTCAACTTCAAACGCAGTTGCGAAGATCGCTTTAAGCTCTTCAGGAATACGAGAAATCTTTTGTACAGAACCTTCGAAGTGTTTCAGGTCATTGACCATCACTGAATCCCAAAGACCGCGATCTTTTAACGCACGTACCAGGTACGGGTTGATCACTGTGAACTCACCAGAAAGGTTTGATTTCACATACAGGTTTTGGAAAGTCGGTTCAATTGACTGAGATACGCCACAGATGTTCGAAATAGTCGCAGTAGGCGCAATCGCCATCACGTTCGAATTACGCATACCGTCTTTTTGAACTTTGGCACGTAAAGTGTCCCAATCCAGACGTTGTGTACGATCTACTTCAAACATGCGTTCTGGGCGTGATTTCGCCACGATGTCTAAAGAATCAATAGGAAGGATGCCTTGATCCCAAAGTGATCCTTTAAATGTTTCGTAAGTACCACGTTCAATCGCCAAGTCGCTAGAAGTCTGAATAGCGTAGTAGCTGATTACTTCCATAGATTCGTCAGCGAAATCTACAGCTTCATCAGAACCGTAAGCCAGTTTCATTTCATATAAAGCATCCTGGAAGCCCATGATACCCATACCGACCGGACGGTGTTTCAAGTTTGAATTTTTCGCTTGCGGAACTGCGTAGTAGTTGATGTCGATGACGTTATCGAGCATACGAACAGCTGTTTTTACAGTACGCGCCAGTTTTTCACGATCTAACACACCACCTTGAACGTGCTGTACCAGGTTGATCGAACCCAGGTTACATACCGCGATTTCATCTTGGTTGGTGTTCAGCGTGATTTCTGTACACAAGTTAGATGAATGCACTACGCCCACGTGTTGCTGTGGTGAACGCAAGTTACATACGTCTTTGAATGTGATCCAAGGGTGACCTGTTTCAAACAGCATAGAAAGCATTTTACGCCACAAGTCTTTGGCACGCACTTTCTTGTGCAGCATGTCGGTTTCTTTGGCAATGCTTTCATAATAAGCATAGCGTTCAGCAAATGCTTGACCGGTTAAATCGTGAAGATCAGGTGTTTCAGACGGCGTGAACAATGTCCATTCAGCATCTTCAAATACACGTTGCATAAACAGGTCCGGAACCCAGTTTGCTGTGTTCATGTCATGGGTACGACGACGGTCATCACCGGTGTTCTTACGCAGTTCCAGGAACTCTTCGATATCCAGGTGCCAGGTTTCTAAGTATGCACATACCGCACCTTTACGTTTACCTCCCTGGTTTACCGCAACAGCTGTATCATTGGCTACTTTAAGGAATGGAACAACACCTTGCGACTTACCGTTTGTACCTTTGATATACGAGTTCAATGCACGAACAGGCGTCCAGTCATTACCTAAACCACCCGCCCATTTAGACAGCATCGCGTTATCACGCATTGCACCATAAATGTTATAAAGGTCATCTGCAATTGTGGTTAAGTAGCAGCTCGACAACTGTGGACGTAAAGTACCAGAGTTGAACAGGGTCGGCGTAGAGGCCATGTAGTCGAAGCTAGACAACAAGTTATAGAACTCGATGGCACGCTCTTCACGGTTTTCTTCATTTAACGACAGCCCCATTGAAACGCGCATAAAGAACAATTGCGGTAATTCAAAACGGATGCCATTCGAATGAATAAAGTAACGGTCAAATAAGGTTTGCAGACCTAAGTAGGTGAACTGGTTTGAGCGTTCTGGTTGAATCGCCGCTGCCAGTTTCGCAAGGTCAAAATTCAATAATTCTGGTGACAGAAGATCAAGCTCGATCCCTTTCTTAAGGAAGGTCTCTAAAGCATTGCCTTCGTTGGTGTCTGTAGATAGGCCTAAGAACTCTAAACCTGTAGCAACCAGATTGTCACGAAGTAAACGTGCAGTCACATAAGTATAGTTAGGTTCTTGTTCAATACGGGTACGTGTCGCCATCATCATCGTTGTAGCGATGTCAGATTCTTTTACGCCGTTATAGAGGTTTTTTACGGTTTCATCGACAATGGCTTTAACGTCAATACCTTCCAGTCCTTCAGCTGCTTTTGCCACATGTGCTTCTAGTGCGCCCAGGTCAAGCGGTTTAAGCTGACCATTTGCAGTAGTCACTTGTAAAGTCGGATGGTGATGAGCACCAGTCTGTTTGCGTGCTTCAGAGCGTTGTTCGCGGTAGATGACATACGCGCGTGCAACTTTTTGTTCACCAGTACGCATCAGCGCAAGTTCAACCTGGTCTTGAATTTCTTCAATATGAATTGTGCCGCCTGACGGTAAACGACGGTTAAACGTATTCATCACCATTTCAGTCAGTTGCTCGATACGATCATGAATACGGCTAGAATCTGCACTTTGCTGGCCTTCTACAGCCAAAAAAGCTTTACCAATCGCTACAGAAATTTTTTCTGCGTCAAAAGTGGCAACATCACCGGTGCGTTTAATCACCTGAAGTTGACCAGGAGTTGAAGTGATTACGCTCATTTAGCATAGCTCCATTGTCATCTATTTTTATGTTTATGGACCGTTTGAACCGGGCAAATTTTATGCCACAGTATTTGAGGAATAAACACAAGACCTAGTGGTTTTAAAATTAATTGAACACAAGATACGGGAAAATTTAGGGTAGATCAATATTGACATTTTGCTAAATATTTTTCTTAGTACATGCATTAATCTCTGTAAAAATATTGCTATTTTTATTGATTTTTCTATAAGCCTTATCAGGCAAGGCATAGCATAACAAAGCTAAAAAAATGTGCTTATAGATAACATTGTGGATAACTTAAAAGAAGCTAACTAACTAGTCAGAAACTGTGCAAACAGACAGGCGGTTTAAAAAATAGACATTTTGTAGCTAAATATTTCTATAAATAGTCTGAAAATTACTAGAATATGAAAAATTCAATAAATTCAATGTTTAAAAAAAATATAACAAAATGCTACTTTGATGTATCAGTTTGGTGAACAGCATCTTGTTTACAATGTAAACGTGTGTATATTGCTGAAGATATTAAAGCCTATCCAACGGATTTTTAAGGATAGCTTAATCCATATAAAGGGGCATTTTATGAGCCAAGAAGAAAAGTTACCTAAAATTTTAATTGTTGAAGACGATGAACGTCTTGCGCGTTTGACTCAAGAATACCTGATTCGTAACGGATTGGAAGTTGGGGTAGAACCTGACGGTAATCGTGCAATCCGCCGTATCATCGCTGAACAGCCAGATTTGGTGGTACTTGATGTCATGTTACCGGGTGCAGATGGTTTGACCATTTGTCGTGAAGTACGTCCACATTATCATCAGCCAATTTTAATGCTGACAGCACGTACTGAAGACATGGACCAGGTTTTAGGCCTGGAAATGGGTGCAGATGACTACGTCGCAAAACCTGTTCAACCCCGTGTATTGCTTGCCCGTATTCGTGCCTTGCTGCGCCGTACCGACAAGGCTCCTGAAGATGAAGTGGCTCAACGCATAGAATTTGATGATCTGGTGATTGATAATGGTGGCCGTTCAGTGACCTTGAATGGTGAGCTGGTTGATTTTACCAGCGCGGAATACGACCTGTTATGGTTGTTAGCTTCAAATGCGGGTCGCATTCTTTCCCGTGAAGACATTTTTGAGCGTCTGCGCGGTATTGAATATGACGGTCAGGACCGTTCAATTGACGTACGTATCTCACGTATCCGTCCAAAAATTGGCGATGATCCTGAAAATCCAAAACGTATTAAAACGGTACGCAGTAAAGGTTATCTGTTCGTTAAAGAAACCGGCCTTTAATCTTTGCCCGCTAATTTTATAGGACAACTTCGTGTTTAAACACAGTATATTTTTGCGCATTTATGCGGGGTTGGTGATTTTAGTCGCCTTGGTGGCCTTATTTGGCTATCTGCTGGTACAAATCATCAATTATCAGCGTGCGCAAGAATATCGTGAATCTTTAACCGATGGTATTTCTTATATCATTAGTGAAGGGGTTGCCCGACAGCCGAATGAGCAGCAGAAAAAAGACTGGATTTCCGATGCTTCTGATTTGCTGGAGCTGCCGATCTATTATGTTGATGCGGCTAAGGTGGATTTATCGCGTACCGAGAGAAAACGTATTGAAGAGCGTAAAGCAGCCGTTCGTTATGATGCAGAAAACTCGATTGCTTATATCATTATTGGTCTGAAAGATGATCCTCAGCATTTACTGTATGTAAAAGTGAATAAAATAGGCGAGCGCCAGATGAAAGCCTTACCTATTTTCATTCTGGATTATCTGGTGTATTACCCTGGGCAAGAAAAAGAGTATCTCGCCAAAATTCAATCGAATTTTTCTTATCCGATTGCCATTGAAAAAGTGCAAAACCTGCCGCTTGATTCTGAACAAATCGGCCGGCTTCGCTTGGATCACAGTATTATTTTGTACCGTGACAATGCCTCGGTTCGGGGTACCACCATTTCGATCGTTTCTCCTATGCCCAGCTCACCTTCCGAGGTGCTGGTTTTAGGTCCTGTACCTTTATTTAACTGGATGCCTTTCCAGTTGGCTGCTGGTATTACCTTACTGAGTCTATTTGTGTTAAGCCTTGGCGTATATGGGTTGCTGGTGCCGATGCAGCGTCGTTTACGTGAAGTGAATTACGCCTTGCATCGTATGAAATCGGGCGACATGACCTTGCGTTTACCGGTCGATGGTACCGATGAAATGGCTAGTCTGGCGACCAACTACAACAGCATGTCTGATCATATTCAGCGTTTGATTGAAGCACAGCGCGAGCTGATGCGTGCAGTTTCGCATGAACTGCGCACACCTGTAGCACGTATCCGTTTTGGTATGGAAATGTTGGCCGAAGAAGATGACTATGAGTATCGCCTACAACAGGTTGAACAGATTGATAAAGATATTGAAGCGCTCAATACCTTGATTGATGAAATCATGACCTATGCAAAACTGGAGCAGGGCACACCTTCTTTAGATTTTGAAAAAATCGTGCTGTTTGAAGTGCTGGATCAGGTGGTGATTGAAACCGAGGCACTTAAAACTCAAAAAGAAATTGAACTTAAAGCACCACCTATTAGTGTAGTGGTCGATGCCGAGCGGCGTTATTTGCATCGTGTAGTACAAAACCTGGTTGGCAACGCGGTTCGCTACTGTGATCATAAAGTGCTTGTCAGTGGTGGTATCAATGACGCGGGGCAGGCTTATGTTCAGGTAGAAGACGATGGTGCCGGTATTCCTGAGGAAGAGCGGCAGCGCATTTTTGAAGCTTTTGCCCGTCTGGATGACAGCCGTACCCGTGCTTCAGGGGGCTATGGTCTAGGTTTGTCCATTGTGAGCCGTATTGCTTACTGGTTTGGTGGGAAAATTGAGGTGGATCAAAGCCCGATTTTAGGCGGGGCTCGTTTCACCATGTCGTGGCCGGTACAGCGGTTTAATAAAGCAAAAAAGAAAACCGGTGTCCTTAAGGCTGATAGTGCCATACAGACAGAATTTTAAAGAATAGGGAACACTAAAAAGCACCGCATTCGGTGCTTTTTAGTGTTATTCATGACTGGTGGCATCTGGTTCAATCAGGCTTTTTCCCTGTTTTAAGCTAGCCAGTGCATCGGCATTAAGATCTAGTAGCAAAGAATTATTTTGGGGATCTATGGCATAATGGCTAATCAATTTCTGGTCCCCATTTAATGTTTCGACCTTGTATTCATCTGCAACGTTTAAAATAGCTTCGAGATTGGTGGTGGTGGCAGCAAAGTCTTGGCGGAAAAGGTCATAGATATCACGCAGGTCAAAAATGGCATCCTGAGCATCTGGGTGTTTCTCGATGTATCTTTCCACATGGTGAACTAACAGTTGTGCAAAGAAGAAATATTCAGATTCATGGGCATATTTTAATGTCATTATAGTTTCTCCTGTCTATTCGCTTTTTGAATTTTAAATACCAATATCACAAACTGTTAAACACATGTCAAAGTGTTGCAAAAAAACCACAAGAATAAAGCAGCTTATGCAAAAGATATAAGGTAATTTCTAAAGCAAAGAAAGGCGGTATTTTTAATACCGTGATGATAGGAAGGAAAATTTAATCAATTTTTCTGATTCCTGTCATTTTTTAAATAAATACTCAAAATAAACTGAACTTTTAGAATCGAAAGAATATTCAACAATAATTGTATTTCTGGATTGCAAAATAAGTGAGCAATATTTCCTCATAAAATCTTAATGTGAGAAAATTTAATAAAAATAACTGTTTTTATTAAATAAAACGATGAAGGTGTTGTGTAAAGGAATAGATGTAAATTAAAAGTGATAATGCCGAAAAAATCATCCAAAAGACTAAGGCTTATGAGCTAGCAAGTGAAATCATAAATCAGGTACAATTGACGGGATTAATTTTGTGTTTGGTGTATTTGAAGGCCAATACATACATTCTTTGTTAATAAATTAGGCCTGCCAGGAGTTATCCCCGCATGAGTGCCATTACTCCATACGATTGGGCAATTATTGCCTTCGTGATCGGCGTTACATTTCTTTGTGTCTTTATGCTCACAGTTCCTTTACTCCTTGGGGGTAAATCATGGGGCCGTGCAAAGCAAGAGCAATTTGAGTCAGGTGTGGTAGGTGCTGGTGGAGCACGCATCCGCTTATCTGCGAAATTCTACTTGGTTGCTATTTTCTTTGTGGTATTTGACCTGGAAGCATTGTATCTCTACGCATGGGCTACATCAGTTCGTGAAGTAGGTTGGTTCGGTTTTACCACTGTTGTTATTTTTGTAGTCGATTTATTGATTGCTTTGATTTATGCGATTGCTGTAGGCGCATTAAACTGGGCACCAACTGATCGTCTCAAAGCGGCAGTGATGAAATCGAAAGTGGGTTCAGCAAATATGAACCTTGCCGACATTACACGCTTCAATTCTATTGAAGAGTTGGTTGTTGACCCTACAGGTCAAATTCCAGCTCAATCATCTGGTCGTGTGAAAAAATCTGCGACTACATCATCTACTAAGGAGTAACCCGGGAATGAAATATACATTAACCCGTGCGAATCCGAATGCTGATCAATATCCACTTCAAGAGCGTCAAATCGTTACTGATCCGCTTGAAGAAGAAGTGAATAAAAATGTGTTCATGACTCGTTTAGAGGATGTAATGCATACAGCTGTAAACTGGGGCCGTAAAAACTCTGTATGGCCCTTTAACTTTGGTACATCTTGCTGTTACGTAGAATATGCAACCACTTTGACGGGTGTGCATGATATGTCGCGTTTCGGTGCCGAGGTTATTCGTGCTTCACCACGTCAGGCGGACTTAATGATCGTTGCAGGGACCTGCTTCGTGAAAATGGCACCTGTAATCCAGCGTTTATATGAGCAAATGTTAGAGCCTAAATGGGTGATTTCAATGGGTGCTTGTGCAAACTCTGGCGGTATGTACGACATTTATTCGGTTGTACAAGGTGTGGATAAAATCATCCCTGTCGATGTGTACATCCCGGGCTGTCCGCCACGTCCTGAAGCATTATTGCAAGCATTAATGTTGTTACAAGACCAAATTCAATTAGAGCGCCGTCCACTTTCAGCGGTTATTGGTGATGATCTTCAGCCAGTGTATAAGCCAAAGATGCAGCCAGAACGTGACCGTAAGAATGCTGAACGTATTGCCGTGAAAAACTTACGCTCTATGGATGAAATTAAATAATCCGAGCGACAAAATATTGATGCACCCGGTCTGGGTGTAATTGTCGTTCAGGTTGACTGAATTTGTATTGAATAGGAAGCCAAGCCAATGGCTGAAACTGACATTGCTATGCCAGAATCAACGCCTGTTGATTCACGCCCAGCATTTGCAATTATAGAAGAGCTCAAAACCAAATTTGGTGAGAACTTCTTTGTGCAAACGACTTTTGAAGACTTTCCAACAGTCTGGGTTGAGCGCGCACGTGTGCAAGAAGTCTTAATGTTCTTGCGGAAAGTAGAACGTCCTTACGTGATGCTGTTCGATTTGTCTGCGGTGGATGAGCGTTTACGTACTCACCGTGACGGTTTGCCTGCGTCAGACTTCACTGTGTTCTATCACTTGTTGTCGCTAGAGCGTAATACTGACATTCGTATTAAAGTTGCCTTGAATGAGAGTGATCTCAACATTCCAACTGCAACCAATATTTGGCCAAATGCCAACTGGTACGAACGTGAAGCTTACGATATGTTTGGCATTAACTTCGAAGGGCATCCAATGCTCCGTCGTATCTTGTTGCCGACATACTGGGAAGGTCACCCGCTGCGTAAAGAATATTCTGCACGTGCCACTGAATATACACCGTATATGCAGAACCAGGCCAAGCAGGACTTTGAACAGGAACATCTGCGTTTCGTTCCTGAAGACTGGGGTCTAAAACGCGGTAACGCCGATGAAGACTTCATGTTCCTGAACCTGGGGCCTAACCATCCATCTGCGCACGGTGCGTTCCGTGTGATCTTGCAGTTGGACGGCGAAGAAGTAAAAGACTGTGTGCCTGATATCGGTTATCACCACCGTGGTGTGGAAAAGATGGCTGAACGTCAAACCTGGCATTCATTCATTCCGTATACCGACCGTGTTGACTACCTGGGTGGTTGTGCGCAAAACATGCCTTATGTAATGGGTGTGGAGCAACTGGCGGGAATCACTGTTCCTGACCGTGCGCAATGTATCCGTGTCATGATGTCCGAATTGTTCCGTATCAATAACCACTTGTTGTATATCGGTACTGCAATTCAAGATGCCGGCGGTATGACACCAGTATTCTATATGTTCGCTGACCGTCAAAAAATCTATGACGCCATCGAAGCAATTACTGGTTACCGTATGCACCCTGCATGGTTCCGTATTGGCGGTACTGCACACGATCTTCCAAACAACTGGCAACACCTCATTCGCGAAATCCTGGACTGGATGCCGAAGCGTATGAACGAGTACTACACTGCGGCTTTGAAAAACTCAGTGTTTATCGGTCGTACCCGTAATGTTGCGCAATACGATGCAAAATCTGCATTGGCTTGGGGTGTAACCGGTACAGGTCTACGTGCGACAGGTATCGACTTCGATGTACGTAAATACCGTCCTTATAGCGGTTATGAAAACTATGATTTCGATGTGCCGGTTGAGTACGAAGGCGATGCTTATGCACGTGTTCTGGTTCACTTCCGTGAAATCGAACAGTCACTGAAAATCATCAAGCAGTGCTTAGACAACATGCCGTCTGGTGCGTACAAAGCAGACCATCCACTGGCTGTTCCACCACCGAAAGATAAGACACTACAAGATATCGAAACCTTGATTACGCACTTCTTGAGCGTGTCATGGGGTCCTGTAATGCCTGCAGGTGAAGCATCTGTGATGGCAGAAGTGGTAAAAGGCGCGTCTAACTATTACTTGACTTCAGACAAGTCAACCATGAGTTACCGTACCCGTATCCGTACACCGACTTTCACGCACTTACAGCAAATGCCTTCTGTGATTAATGGCAGTCTTGTATCTGACTTGATCATTTATTTAGCGACAATTGACGTCGTAATGGCTGACGTGGATCGCTAAGGGGTAAACGCATTATGATGATTTTGACTGATAAAAAGCCACGTGTGAATGTTGAAGGGATTTTAACTTCGGAAGAAATCCATGAAATTGAACATCACATGGGTCACTACCCGTACCCGCGTGCTGCATGTTTAGATGCGCTGAAGTGTGTACAACGCCGTAATGGTTGGGTAGACGATGCACAAATGAATGCAATTGCTCAAATGCTTAGCATGAGTGTTGCAGATCTTGAAGGTGTTGCGACTTTCTATAACCGTATTTACCGTCAACCGGTTGGTCGTCACGTAATTTTATTATGTGATTCAATCGCATGTTTCTTGATGGGTGCGGAAACTCTGGCAGAAGCGTTCCAGCGTGAATTGGGGATTCAGTTTGGTCAAACCACCGCTGATGGTCGTTTCACTTTATTGCCAATCTGCTGTCTGGGTAACTGTGACAAAGGTCCAACCCTGATGATTGATCAAGATACGCACGGTTTGGTTGAAGTAACTTCAATTAAACAGTTATTGGAGAAGTATGTATGAATACTGAACCAAAACCAATTTATGGCGACGGTAACCCAGAAACTCACCCATTAACATGGCGTTTGAGCAAACAGGAACACGTTCGTAGTGCTGATGATTACGAAGTGCTGGAAGGTTATGCCGGCTTTAAAAAAGCCCTTGGCATGCAACCGAAAGAAGTGCTTGAAGTCATTAAAGCTGCGACTGTAAAAGGTCGTGGTGGTGCAGGTTTCCCAGCAGGGATTAAATGGTCATTGATGGCGCCAAATGATGGTGGCCCTCGTTACCTGATCTGTAATGCCGATGAAATGGAACCGGGTACTTTCAAAGACCGTTTGTTGATGGAAAAACTTCCACATCAATTGATCGAAGGTATGCTGATTGCAGGCTATACGCTTGAAGCAACGCAAGGTTATATCTTCATCCGTGGTGAATACATCGAAGCTGCTCAATACTTGAATGAAGCATTAGAGCAAATTCGTGCCAAAGGTTACCTGGGTGAAAATATCCTGGGTTCTGGCTGGAACTTCGAAATGCATGTGCATACCGGTGCGGGTCGTTATATCTGCGGTGAAGAAACTGCATTGATTAACTCGCTTGAAGGTCGCCGTGCCAATCCGCGTACCAAACCGCCATTCCCGCAAGTTGCAGGTGCTTGGGGTCGTCCTACGATTGTCAACAACGTAGAGACCTACAACAACTTACCTGCGATTATGTTACGTGGTCCAGAATGGTATGTGGGTTTATCTGAAGGTAAATCAAAAGATCCAGGTACCAAAATCTACGGTGCATCCGGTAAGGTGAAATTCCCAGGTCTTTGGGAACTTCCATTCGGTACCACTGCGCGCGAAGTGATTGAAGAGCATGCCGGTGGTATGCGTGACGGTCTTAAACTGAAAGCGTGGTTACCAGGCGGTGCATCGACTGACTTCCTGGCAGCAGAGCACATTGACCTGCCGATGGATGCAGAAAGCATCATGAAAGCGGGTTCACGTTTAGGTACGTGTTTGCTGATGGTGGTAGACGAAACTCAATGTATGGTATCTGCGACTCGTAATTTGGAAGAATTCTTTGCGCGTGAATCATGTGGCTGGTGTACACCTTGCCGTGACGGTTTACCTTGGGCGGTAAAAGCGCTTAAAGCACTGGAAGATGGTACAGGCAAGAAAGAAGATATCGATCACTTACAAGAACTGACTCGTAAGCTTTGGATTGGTAAGACTTTCTGTGCCCACGCTCCAGGTGCAATGGAACCGCTTATGGGCGCACTCAAACATTTCCGTGGCGAATTTGAAGCGAAAGTCGTAAATGCTGCCGCTCAAGTTAGCTCCGTAGAACAAGCTTAAGGAATTCGACTATGGCTACAATTCATGTCGATGGCAAATCGTACGAAGTCAATGGCTCAGAAAACCTGCTGCAAGCATGTTTATCTTTGGGCATTGATATCCCGTACTTTTGTTGGCATCCATCCTTAGGTTCTGTCGGTTCTTGCCGTCAATGTGCCGTGACTCAATACGCGAATCCTGAAGATACGCGTGGTCGTTTAGTCATGTCATGTATGACGCCAGCAGCTGACAATACCTACATCTCGATTGAAGACAAAGAAGCAAAAGATTTCCGTGCATCTGTTGTTGAATTCTTGATGACCAACCATCCACACGACTGTCCAGTCTGTGAAGAAGGTGGTCACTGTCATTTACAAGATATGACTGTGATGACTCAGCACGACCGCCGTCGTTACCGTTTCACCAAACGTACGCATTACAATCAGGAACTTGGTTCGTTTATTGCACACGAGATGAACCGTTGTATCGCGTGTTACCGTTGTGTGCGTTACTACAAAGACTATGCGGGCGGTACTGACTTTGGCGTGTATGCCAATGCATCACGTGTGTACTTTGGTCGTCCAGAATCAGGCACTTTAGAATCTGAATTCTCGGGTAACCTGACTGAAGTATGTCCAACAGGTGTGTTCACCGACAAAACTCACTCGGAACGTTATAACCGTAAGTGGGACATGCAGTATGCGCCAAGCGTATGCCAAGGCTGTTCTTCAGGCTGTAACATCTCTCCGGGTGAACGTTATGGCGAACTTCGTCGTGTTGAAAACCGTTTCAACGGCGATGTAAACCAATACTTCCTGTGTGACAAAGGCCGTTTCGGTACCGGTTATGTGAACCGTGCAGACCGTCCACGTCAGCCACAATTCCGTGATGGTGCAAACGTAACGACTGTTTCAGTGGATACCGCGCTTGATACCGTGATTGAAAAGATTCAGGGCAAAAAAGTTCTGGGTATTGGTTCACCACGTGCATCGCTTGAAACGAACTTCGCATTGCGTGAGCTTGTTGGTCAAGACAACTACTCAACTGGTATGGCTCAAAAAGAGCAAAACCTGGTTGAGTTGGCTGCATCGATCATGCAAACCGAGGGTGTTTATAACCCGACCATGCGTGAAATCGAAAGTTATGATGCAGTGCTCATCTTGGGTGAAGATTTAACCCAAACTGCGCCACGTATGGCTTTATCTGTTCGCCAAGCTGCGAAAAACAAAGCCAAAGAAATGGCAGCAGAACGCCGCACCCAAGAATGGTTGGCTGAACCGGTACAACGTATTGGTCAGGATGCAAAATCCCCAATCTACATTCTTGCTGCGACTCAAACGCGTTTAGCTGACGTCGCGACTGGCGAAGTGGTTGCTTCTCCAAACGATATTGCACGTTTAGGCTTTGCGGTTGCTGCGGCAGTTGCAGGTGAAGCGGTTACTGGTTTAGATGACGATGCCAAAGCATTTGCTCAAACCATTGCTGACACTTTAAAAGCGGCGAAGAAACCATTGATCATCTCTGGTACCAGCTTACAAGATGCTGCCATCATGGAAGCTGCTGCACAAGTGGCACAGAACCTGGGTAATGCTGGTTTGACCTTGACTGTTCCTGAAGTGAACTCAATGGGTCTTGCAATCTTCGGTGGTAACAGCCTTGAGCAAGCATTTGCGCAAGATTATGACACTGTTATCATTGTGGAAAATGACCTTTACCGTCGTTTACCTGCTGCTCAAGTCAACGCTGCACTTGCAGGCAAAGACGTGATTGTTCTTGATCACTCTGAAACCGAAACTGTGAAGAAAGCAGATATCGTGCTTTCTGCTGCAAGCTTCGCGGAAGGTGATGGTACTGTGGTATCTCAAGAAGGCCGTGCACAACGTTTCTACCAGGTGTATGACCCAAGCTACTACAAACCGGAACTTGCAATCAAAGAATCTTGGCGCTGGTTACATGCCATTGAAACCGGTGTAAAAGGCAAAGCGATTTCCTGGACCTTGCTGGATGATGTCATTGAATCTGTAGTGAAAAATGTTCCGGCACTTGAAGCCATTCAGGATGTAGCACCAGATGCAGGTTACCGTGTCCATGGCTTGAAGATTGCGCGTGAACCGCGTCGTTACTCTGGTCGTACCTCTATGCGTGCACCATTGTCTGTTCATGAACCTAAACAGCCAATCGATGTCGATTCTGCATTAACGTTCTCTATGGAAGGTTATGTGGGTAATGAAACCCCATCTTCACTAGTTCCATTTGCATGGTCTGCAGGTTGGAACTCTCCACAAGCCTGGAACAAATTCCAGGATCACGTGGGTGGTCACCTAAAAGGTGGTGATTCGGGTATTCGTTTATTTGATCGTTTGGCTAAACGCCCTGCACGTACTTTCGTTGCTCCAGCAGCAGTACTTGCAAATGCTGAAAGCTTCCGTTTAGTGCCAATGCATCATATCTTCGCTTCTGGTGAATTTACGGTGAAAACTCCGGCCATGGAATCACGTATTCCTGAAGCCATGTTTGCAGTAGGTGAACAGGATGCTGCGCGTCTAAACGTTCAAGATGGTCAAAAAATTACTGTGAAAGCAGGTGAGGCGACAATTAGCCTTCCAGTTCAAGTGATCGAATATTTGCCGACAGGTTATATCGGTTATCCAGTTGGTCTTGCACCAACGGTATCACTTGCAGAGCCTGTATCCGTCGCGGTAGGAGTGTAATTCATGAATCAAGAAATTATACGTCAAACACCGCTATGGGCTGAGAACTGGCCAATCGCTTATTCTGTGATTCAAGCGATTGTGATCTTGCTTGTAGTGGTGCTTGTCGCTGCGTTGATGTCATTCATCGAACGCCGTTTACTTGCGTTATGGCAAGACCGTTACGGTCCAAACCGTGTTGGTCCCGGGGGGATGTTCCAGATCGTTGCCGACATGCTGAAAATCATGTTCAAGGAAGACTGGACGCCTAAGTTTGCCGATAAGCTGACTTTCCGTTTAGCACCTGCAGTTGCCATGGCAACTGCGGTACTTTCGTTCATGGTGATTCCTGTAAGTCCGACAATGGGCGTAGCAGACATGAGCATCGGCCTGTTGTTCTTTATGGCAATGGCTGGTATAGCGGTATATGCCGTGCTATTCGGTGGCTGGTCTTCAAATAACAAATATGCATTATTGGGTGGTCTGCGTTCTGCAGCTCAAACCATTTCTTATGAAGTGTTCTTGGGGATCTCGCTGATGGGTGTGGTGGCAATTGCCGGTTCATTCAACATGCGTGAAATTGTTGAAGCACAACGCGATGTATGGTTTGTGATTCCACAATTCTTGGGTTTCATTATCTTTATTGTTGCAGGTGTTGCAGTAACGCACCGTCATCCATTTGACCAACCGGAAGCTGAGCAAGAATTGGCGGAAGGTTATCACGTCGAATACGGCGGTATGAAATGGGGTATGTTCTTCGTTGCGGAATATGTCAACGTAGTTCTTATTTCAGCATTGATCGTCACTTTATTCTTTGGCGGTTGGTTAGCACCATTTAACCTAGAAATTCCATTTATTCCACCAGTATTCTGGTTCATTATCAAAACAGCATTCTTTGTGATGATGTTTGTCTTGGCTCGTGGTTCGTTAATGCGTCCACGTTACGATCAGGTGATGAACTTTGGTTGGAAAATTTGTTTGCCATTGGCGTTGGTCAACTTGTTGGTGACTGGTGCTGTGATTCTGATGAATCAGGCCTAGGACAGCAGGGAGTACAAAATGTATAAAATTCTAGCTGGATTCGGGTCAATCGTACGTTCATTGTGGATGGTGTTCAGCCACGTGACACGTAAACGTGACACTATTCTTTATCCAGAAGTGCCAGCTGAACAAATTGTTCCGCCGCGTTTCCGTGGTCGTATTGTATTGACACGTGACCCAGATGGTGAAGAGCGCTGCGTGGCATGTAACCTGTGTGCGGTTGCCTGTCCGGTTGGCTGTATTTCTTTACAGAAAGCAGAAAAAGAAGATGGTCGCTGGTATCCGGAGTTTTTCCGTATCAACTTCTCGCGTTGTATTTTCTGCGGTATGTGTGAAGAAGCCTGTCCAACGACAGCGATTCAAATGACACCAGATTTCGAGTTAAGTGAATACGTTCGTCAAGACTTGGTCTACGAAAAAGAGAACCTGCTCATTTCAGGTCCAGGTAAATATCCTGACTACAACTTCTACCGTGTAACCGGTATGGCAGTGGCAGGTAAAGATAAAGGTCAGGCACAACGTGAAAGTGCACCAGTTGACGTACGGAGCTTATTACCATGATGTGGCCATTTTATTTGATGGCACTTGTGGCCATTGTTTCTACGGTTCGTGTGGTGACTAACGCGAATCCTGTGCATGCTTTATTAAGCCTGATCGTGTCCCTCCTTGCTGTGGCAGGGATGTTCATGATCGTTGGTGCGCCATTCGCTGGCGCACTAGAAATTATTGTTTATGCCGGCGCGATCATGGTGTTGTTCGTGTTTGTGGTGATGATGCTAAATCTTGGTCAACATACGGTTGAACAGGAACGTAAATGGCTGACTTCATCTGCATGGGCATATCCAGCATTGATGAGTTTCCTGATGGGCTTGGTGCTTGTCTGGATGCTTGGTTCGGATTACACAACCGCAGGTCCGGTGATGGGCACTAAAGTTGTGGGACCTAAAGCTGTAGGTACAGCGCTCTTTACTCACTACTTACTATTGGTAGAAGTTGCCGCAATGTTATTGCTTGCAGCCCTCGTTGCAGCATTCCACTTAGGTAAACGTGAACCAAGTGCAAAAGAGGAAAAAGAATAATGGGCAACATTCCTTTAGAACACGGTTTAATCGTTGCAACCATTCTTTTTGCACTGGGTTTTTACGGTGTAATGGTGCGACGCAACCTACTATTTATGTTGATGAGCCTTGAAATCATGATGAACGCAGCGGCGCTTGCGTTCGTTCTTGCAGGTAGTGCATGGTTACAGCCAGATGGACAAATCATGTTCATCCTGATCTTGACCCTTGCAGCTGCAGAGGCTTGTATTGGTCTTGCGATCGTCCTTCAGTTCTACCATCGCTTCCATCATTTGGATGTGGATGCTGCTAGTGAGATGCGCGGATGAGTTATTTATATTTAACAATTTTATTTCCGCTCATTGGTTTTGTCCTCTTGGCGGCGGGGCGCAATAAGCTTCCTGAAAATGTGGCAGCCATTATTGGTGTGGGTTCAGTCGGTTTATCTGCTTTATTTGCACTGATTGCTGGCATGGGCTTTGTAGACAATGGTTCAGTAGCTCAGGTTCAACATCTTTGGACCTGGTTCAATGTCGGTGGTTTTGCACCTGGCATGAGCTTGCATCTGGACGGTCTGTCATTACTCATGACCGGTATGATCACAGGTGTGGGTTTCCTGATTCACATCTTTGCCTCATGGTACATGCGCGGTGAAGAAGACTTCGCACGTTTCTTCTCTTACTTCAACCTGTTCGTTGCCAGCATGTTGCTGCTCGTTCTTGGCGATAACCTGGCGTTATTGTTCCTGGGTTGGGAAGGCGTAGGTCTTTGCTCTTACTTGCTGATTGGTTACTACTATCAAAACCCGGAAAATGGTTTTGCAGCAATCAAGGCATTTACCGTAACCCGTATTGGTGACGTATTCTTGCTGATTGCCTTGTTCCTGATTTTCCAACAATTCGGTACTTTGCATATTGGAACAATCGTTGCCAATGCACCGCAAGTATTGGCGGGTGACCATTCACTTGCAATCTGGACATCTTTAATGTTGTTCCTGGGTGCTGCAGGTAAATCTGCGCAAATTCCATTACAAACATGGTTGGCAGACGCAATGGCAGGTCCTACACCTGTTTCTGCATTGATCCATGCTGCAACAATGGTAACAGCAGGTGTTTACCTGTGCTGCCGTATGTTCTCCGTGTTTGAAATGACACCAGAAGTGATGATGTTCATCTCGATCACTGGTGCGGTAACATTGATTGTGGCTGGTTTTGCTGCATTGGTTCAAACAGATATCAAACGTATTCTGGCTTACTCAACCATGAGTCAGCTCGGTTATATGTTTATGGCTGTAGGTGCTGAAGCATACCAAGCGGGTCTGTTCCACATGCTTTCACACGCATTCTTTAAGGCATTATTGTTCTTGTCTTCTGGTGCGGTGATTCTGGCTTACCATCACGAACAAAACATCTTCAAAATGGGTGGCTTGTTCAAACATAACAAATTCCTGTTTGCCTGCTTCGCAATTGGTGGTGGTGCATTGGCAGCCATTCCATTCTTGACCATCGGCTTCTTCTCTAAAGATGCCATCCTTGGTGCAGTTTGGGCACAAAGCCACATTGCAAATCTTCCTGTATATAACTGCTTATACTGGACAGGTGTTGCGGGTGCATTCTTAACCTCAATCTATACATTCCGTTTAATCTGGGTTGTATTCTTTGGTAAAGAAAACACGCCTTATCACGAAATCAAAGGTGCAACTTATTGGGCTCCGTTGGGTATCTTGGCGGTACTTTCAACTGGCTTGGCTTACTTCTTGAAAGCACCAGTAGAAGCTGCATTAACCAAAGCCAATATTCCAGCTTTTGTTATTCCTGAAGCGCTTGAAGCAGGTGTACATGGTGCTGAATATACCGCTGTGGGTATTGCATTGGCTGGTCTTGTGGTAGGTATCGTATTATTTGTCTTTGCTTATAATGCAGTGAAAGGTTTTGCCCGTACTTCATTGGGTGCTGGCCTTGCCAATATCTGCCGTAATGCACTTGGTTTTGATGCGTTGTATAACATCGTATTTGTACAACCATATTTGCTTATCGCGAAAATTTTAGGTCGTGATCCGATTGACGGCCTGTGGTTAGTGCTTCCTGCCATTGTTAAAGGTGGTCATAGCTTCACCAGCTCACGTCAAACAGGTTCATTGCGTGAATACGCATCAAGTATGTCACTCGGTGTAGTGGTATTGCTGATGATCCTGATCGTGATTCAGGTAGTGGGGAAATAAGATGGAAATCACAAACAACTGGATTTTACCCGCGCTGATCCTCGTACCGTTCATTGCAGGTTTTGTATGCTGGATCGTCGACAAGCTCGACGACAAACTACCGCGTTACATTGCGTTATTCGGTATGCTCATTACTTTGGGCTTAACCGTTGCGCTTTGGAATTCTGGTACTTATCACTATGAACTCGGCGCAAAAGTTCCAACTTGGTCTGCCGAATTCATGCTGCCTTGGATTTCAACCCTCGGCATTAACATTCACCTTGCGGTGGATGGTCTTTCACTGCTTATGGTTGGCTTGACTGCATTACTGGGTGTACTTGCAGTGGGCTGTTCATGGGGTGAGATTCAAAAGAACGTGGGTTTCTTCCACTTAAACCTTTTATGGTCTTTGGGTGGGGTCATCGGTGTATTCTTGGCGATTGACCTGTTCCTATTCTTCTTCTTCTGGGAGATGATGCTGGTACCAATCTACTTCCTGATTGCCTTATGGGGTCATAAGGGAGCAGACGGTAAGTCACGTGTTTATGCTGCGACCAAGTTCTTCATCTATACTCAGGTAGCAGGTTTGATCATGCTGATCGGTATTCTAGGCCTTGTGGTTTACGGATACATGATGACTGGCATGATCGGCTTCGATTACAACTACCTGTTAGGTGTGGCAAATACGCTTGATGCACAGTTGCCATCAGTAGCTTATGCCTTGATGATCTGTATGTTCATTGGTTTCGCTGTAAAACTTCCAGTGTTCCCATTGCATGGCTGGTTACCAGATGCGCATGCTCAAGCACCGACAGCTGGTTCTGTCGACTTGGCAGGTATCCTGATTAAGACTGCTGCATACGGTCTGCTTCGTTTTGTTATGCCATTCTTCCCGGCGGCTTCTGCACAGTTTGCAGATATCGCGATCATCTTCGGTTTAGTCGGCGTATTCTACGGTGCCTGGTGTGCTTTCCAGCAAACCGATATGAAACGTTTGTTGGCGTATACTTCAATTTCACACATGGGCTTTGTATTACTTGCACTTTACGCAGGTAATATCCTGACTTTCCAAGGCCTAATGATCATGATGCTGGCACATGGTTTATCATCTGCTGCCTTGTTCATTATGTGTGGTCAAGTGTACGAGCGTGTTCACACGCGCGACTTACGTTTAATGGGTGGTATGCGCGGTCAATTCCCGTACCTAGCTTTCTTCCTGATGTTCTTTATTGCTGCGCTTGTCGGTATTCCAGGTTTAGGTAACTTTATTGGTGAATTCCTGATTTTGATGGGTTCATTCAATAAATTCCCAACCTTCACCATTTTGGCAGCGACCAGCTTGGTATTGGCAGGTCTTTACGGCTTGATCCTGATTCACAAAGCATTGTTTGGTACGCCAAATGAAGAGCAAAAACAAAATTATACAAGCCCATTGAAAGACTTGAATGCGCGTGAGATTGTTATTTTGTTAGTGTGTGCTTTTGGTCTACTATGGCTCGGTATCTATCCACAAAGCTTCCTTGATATTTCAAATTCAAGCATGGCGTGGTTAGCAAACAGCTATATCCCAGTTCAAGAAGTTGTCGATGCGACTCAACAGGTCGTATCTCAACAAAATGTGGAGATCCAATAAGCCATGAACTTCACAATGTC
Source organism: Acinetobacter sp. SA01 (assembly GCF_011319235.1). Lineage (NCBI taxonomy): Bacteria > Pseudomonadati > Pseudomonadota > Gammaproteobacteria > Moraxellales > Moraxellaceae > Acinetobacter > Acinetobacter sp. SA01. The sequence continues at coordinate 569,351 of NZ_WXXM01000001.1, read as the reverse complement.
ATTTTCCGAGCTTATGCCATTAGCTCCTGTGATGATCGTGGCTTTAACTGCGATCGTAGTGATGCTTCTCATTGCAATTAAACGTAACCATAATTTAATTGCAACAGCCTCTGTAGTCGGTTTGAACCTTGCTGCAGCTTATGTCCTGATTGCGATGTTCGGTGGTGCTTTTGCACCAGCGAACGTGATGGGCATGTTTATGCTTGACCCATTTACCTTGCTTTACCAATTGGTCATCCTGATTGCTGCACTGGCTTGCTGTACCTTGTCACATGCTTATATTGAAAGCTATCAAGATAACCGTGAAGAACTGTATATCCTGATGCTGTGCTCGGTAGCGGGCGCAATGCTGATGGTGGCTAGTTCTCATTATGCATCTTTCTTCATTAGCCTTGAGTTGATGTCGATTCCTGTATACGGTCTTTTGGCTTATACACACCAACGTTCACAATCGCTAGAAGCGGGTATTAAATACCTTGTTCTTTCAGCAACTGCTTCTGCAATGTTGTTGATGGGCATGGCATATATCTATGCTTATACCGGTTCATTGTCTTTCTATGACAATGTTCAGGCCTTGATGCAAGCGATCAAACAGCCAATGGTGATTTTAGGTCTAGGCTTAATCGTTTTTGCCGTTGCATTTAAATTGTCTCTTGCGCCATTCCATAAATGGACACCAGACGTGTATGCAGGTGCTCCAGCGCCAATCGCAACATTCCTTGCGACTGTGGCTAAGGTAGCAACCATTGGTTTGTTTGTACGTTATTTACTTGCTTCAGGCGCAATCCTGGTAGATTCAATCGTAACGATCATCACGATTATTGCGGTGCTTTCTATTCTGGTGGGTAACTTCCTTGCAGTACGTCAAGTCAACTTGAAACGTATTCTAGGTTACTCTTCAATTGCCCACTTTGGTTATTTGCTGATTGGTTTAATCAGCATGACTTATGCAAGCTTGGGTAACGTATCTGTATACGTAATCACTTATGTATTGACGACGATTGGTGCATTTGGTGTTGTCGCGTTGATGTCTAGTCCGTATAACAATGCAGATGAAGCACAAAGTCTGGCAGATTACCGTGGTTTGTTCTGGCGCCGTCCAGTATTGACTGCGACCTTGACTGTCATGATGTTGTCTCTTGCCGGTATTCCATTGACTGCGGGCTTCATTGGTAAGTTCCTGGTGGTGATGGCTGCGGTAACAACCCAGCACTGGTTCCTTGCTGCCATGATTGTAGTGGGTTCAGGTATTGGTCTGTACTATTACCTTCGTGTGATGGTGGTGATGTACATGACTCCGCCAGATACGCCACGTATTGATGCCGACAAACATTGGGGTCAGAAAGTGGGTGGTATTATGGTACTTGCTGCGGCATTGGCTGTATTGATCATTGGTGTTTATCCTGACCCAATCATCAAATTGGCGCTTCAAGCGGAGATTTTATCTCCATTGCATTTCATGCTATCTCAACAGTAATCTAAAAAAACTATAAGTTTTTTCGAAAAAGCCTCCTTTCATAGGGGGCTTTTTGGTTTATAAGAGATATAAAAAACATTTATAATAGCTGAAATTTTATCTCATCTTTTAGGTGCTCTCCCGTGGCTATTCATGAAATCCGTCATCCGCTCATTCGACATAAACTTGGTTTGCTACGTCGTGCAGACATTAGTACAAAAAATTTCCGCGAACTAGCGCAAGAAGTCACCATGCTTTTGACTTATGAAGCAACCAAAGACTTGCCGATGTGTGAGCATGAAATTGATGGCTGGAATGGCAAAGTGACTGTAGACCGCATTGCGGGTAAAAAAATTACCGTTGTACCTATTCTGCGTGCCGGTATTGGCATGTTAGATGGTTTCCTGAACCTGATTCCAAGCGCAAAAGTATCTGTACTGGGTCTTGAGCGTGATGAAGAAACTTTGCAAGCACGTACTTACTATAAAAAACTGGTTCCCGATGTACAGAACCGTTTGGCGATGATTATCGACCCGATGTTGGCAACCGGTTCTTCATTGGTAGCAGCCATTGATGTATTGAAGGCAAGTGGTTGTAAAGATATTCGTGTCATGGTTTTAGTGGCTGCACCCGAAGGTATTAAAAAAGTAGAAGAAGAACATCCGGATGTGACTATTTTCACAGCAGCTATTGATGACGGTCTCAACGAAAATGGTTATATCGTTCCGGGTCTTGGCGATGCAGGCGATAAAATTTTCGGTTCAGTACAAAAAGACTGAGCCTGGAAGACAAATTAAAAGAGGCTTCAGGCCTCTTTTTTTATATACTGTAAACATGGTATTTTTTAGCATAGGGCAGCAGCATGAAAGATGAATTACATCAGGGTAAAATCAAAAAGTATGACCCTGAAAAAGGCTTTGGTTTTATTGGTTCGGCTGAAGGGGATATTTTCTTTCATATTTCAGATTTCCCTGCGGCAGAAGGCGAACCGAAACGTAATGAACGGGTAAAATTTGCGGCTGTGAAGAATGGTGACAAGTTCAAGGCCATTCGTATAGAACGTGTTGCAGATCATTCAGCAAAAGCGAAAAAGTCAAAAGTATCGACGCATAATAAGTCAATTACATCCGCCTTGTTGTCGAATTTTCGAGGTTGAGGCTTCTGCTTTTGATTGCAGTATGATGATGTTCAGGGTTGCTTTTGACAATCATTGGAAAAGAGGCTTTTAGGCCTCTTTTTTATTATAATAAGAAGAAATATAAATGAAAAAGAGTGTTTTATGTTTGTTCAGGGGAAAGTCAAAACTTATAACGCAGAGCGCGGTTTTGGATTTATTGCAGTAGAGGAAGGCGAAGTGAAAGATATTTTCTTTCACATTAAAGATGTGCCCAATAGCACTATCGAACCTAAAGTCGGGGAGAAATTAAAATTTATTATTGTGGAAGATGACGGCAAGTTTAAAGCCGACCGTATTGTACGACTGGACCTACAGTCTGCCTCAGCGGAGAGTATAGCTGCCAAGCCAGCAGGTGCAAAAAAGAAAACTGCTTCACCACGTTATAATAAGGCTTCATATAAAGGCCGAATCTTGTCCGCTATTGCCTTGATCATTCTGGCACTGCTTGCTGTGATCGGTTATGGTCAATATCAGGATTATCGCACGGCAGAGCAGCTGAAAGCGCAACAGTTGATTATAGAGCAACAGCGCATTGTGTCAGAACAGCGAGAAGCACTGGGGGATTTACCGGAAGCAGTTTTGTCGGAGCAGGGGCAGCGTAATCTGGCAGGTGAAACTTACAATACCACTAAACCGCGCTCGGAAAAAATTAATGCCAGTATTGATCAGCAAAATGGGGTGAGATTAGCAACAGCACAATTTAAATGTGATGAACGGCAACATTGCAGTCAAATGAATTCAAGAGCAGAAGCTGTGTGGTATGTACAAAACTGTCCACATCATAAGATGGATGGTGATGGTGACGGTATACCGTGTGAAAATGATTCACGCTGGTAATAAAAAAAGCGCCTAAATGGAGCTTTTTTTAAATCGTTTTTTATTCTTCACAGAATTTCATAAAGGCTTTAAGGCCAGGTCCCTGATATTTCTGACGATGTACTAGCATGAATAAAGGACGGGTCAGTTGCCAGAAAGGGGTTTCTAAAATGACCAGCTGACCTTTTTCACGTAAAGGTTCAATGGCGAGTTTGGAAATACAAGACATCCCGATACCTCCCGCCACAATTTTTAAAATCGCTTCATTATGGCCTAAAGTGAGGCGGATATTGGCATCTGGCAGGTCTTTTAAAATGGCATTGTCAAACACCTCACGGGTCCCTGAACCTTCTTCACGTAAAATCCATTCGACATGGTCAAAATCTTTAGCGGTAATTGCGCGGTCCAGTTTTGCCAATGGATGCTCTGGTGAACAGCATACCGCCAGTTCATCATCGCGCCAGTGTATACACTGCAGCTGTGGCAAATGACAGGACCCTTCAATTAAGGCTAAATCCAGCTGGAACTGGTTGACTGCTTCAATCATCTGACGGGTGTTACCTACTTGCAACTGCAAATGTGCTTGCGGCTGAATTTGCAAAAAGTCTGCCATCAGGTCTGGCATCAGGTAATCGCTAATGGTTAAGGTTGCCCCCAGGCGCAGGTCAATACTTTGTAATTCACCTTTAGCCGCCTGTTCAAAAGCTTCGCAGCGACCTAAAATTTCTAGTGCTTGAGGAAGTAGAAAACGACCTAAATCATTGAGTTGCAGACGCTTACCAAGACGGTCGAATAGAGGTGCACCCAAGCCATCTTCCAAATCTGCTAAAGCCATACTTGCAGCACTTTGCGTGAGTTTGACAGCATCGCTGGCTTTGGTTACTGTGCCTTCTTGTGCAACTGCTACAAAAACAGCCAACTGGCGTAAGGTCATGCGCATGAATAGAGCCTTAACATTTAAAAAATATTAATAAATTATGTGGTCATGCTACCATGAGCACAGTCTTTCATGCCACGTTGAAATCATGTCAATTGAAAAATTTAGCTTAGAAAAAGTTTTATCTGTACATCGCTGGACCAATACCTTATTCAGTTTTACCATGACACGACCTGCACATTTTAAATTTACTGCAGGGCAGTTTGCACGTATTGGCCTAAAAGTGGGCGATGAACTGGTGGTTCGGGCTTATTCCGTGGTGTCATCTCCCTTTGATGAAACCCTGGAGTTCTTTTCAATTGTGGTGCCAGATGGTGCATTTACATCTAACCTGCAACATTTACAGATCGGTGATGAGCTGTACCTGGAAAAAATTCCTTATGGTTTTTTAACCTTGGCGCGTTATCAGCTCCCATTACCGCATGACTTGTGGCTACTCGCGACTGGCACAGGTTTGGCACCGTTTATTTCCATGCTACAAGACTTTGAAACCTGGTCGAAATATCAAAAGATCAATCTGGTTTATAGTGTGCGTACGGAAGCCGAACTGGCTTATGTCGAGCGTATTCAGGAAATAGCTGAAACCTTTGGCGAAGGTCATACGGGCTTTAAATTTGTCCCGATTATTACCCGGAATCCCGATGCAACGTTGCATGACCGTTTACCGGTATTGATTGAAAATGGTGAACTGGAAAAAGCGGTAGGGCTACAATTCAATGTAGATACCAGTCATGTGATGCTTTGCGGTAACCCACAAATGGTGGAAGATACCAAAGAAGCATTAAAAGCACGTGGCTTGAAAATGAACCGCCGTGGTGAAGGTAATATTGCGGTCGAAAATTATTGGTAATCGCATTTAGAGTTCCTCCCTTTTTAAAGGGAGGTTAGGAGGGATTAAAAGGAATAATTTATCTCGTGAAAATTGAATCCCCCTAAATCCCCCTTTTTCTAAGGGGGACTTTCTTTAGGCATAAAAAAACCTCCGTACAGGAGGTTTTTGATTGAAGTAGTTTAGTGGACAAACATATCAATAAATTCGCGGATTTCCTGAATTGCAGTTTCCACATCGCTGGTCAGCCAGGTAGGTTCAAATATACCGGCATAATGTTCAAGTCGTTCTTGGGGAACCACCAGACGGATCGGACATTCTTCTTCTAGTAAGCGCCAAGGAATAATGGGTACTTCATTGTCTATGAACGGGGCAATATTGCGAATGTCGATCACCATGGCATTGATGCATTCAGGAAACGGCATCACAGAAAATTCTTCGGTACGACGGCGGAAATATTCCAGATCACCCCATTTAAGCACATAACTTGGTTTACTAAATTCAATAATTCCAATGAGATGTTCATCACGAGTGTAATGCAAACAACATTGATGAGTGACGTCAGTGTCCAAATCAAGCGTTACAGATTGCTGACGATACGCCATAAAGTTAAGCAGCATGAAAAACGGTGCATAATTATAGCTTATTTTAAGCCTTTCAGCACCTAAAGCATGTTTCATCATGAAAGCTTAGACAGGTTTAAAAATCGGTTAATTTTCTTATTTTAAAAACCGCAACTTAAACCCCTATCTTTTGCATGGTTAAATTTTGCTGGGGCTTAAAGTAAAATAATAGTGTCTTGCTCCAGATATAAAAATGGAATAAAAGTCCTCTTTACTGCGATAAAAGCAACAGCAGCAGTAATATTAAAAGAGCTATAGAAAAGAATGATAGCCTGACTGAAAATTGAATCGACACAATCTTCTTGCCTTAAAATATTTAAACAGCTGTTTTCTGAATTGCTGTTTTTTAAGTGAAAATTACAAGTCTTCACCATGTCACTATGCTTTTATACATAATTCATCAGGAAATATGGTTAATATAAATACATGGAATGAGATAAAAAAAGGGGAAAAAACATGACACATGATTTTAATAAACCGCCTCATGTTACGAGTGAAGAAGAAAGATCTCAGAAAAAACGTTTGCCAGTGTATATCCTCCTTCTTGTGGGTGTATTCTTCATTGCCGTACTGGTTTACATGTTTGCCTATACTAAACCGCAATCATCAAATGCTCCTCCAGGACATCCTGACCCTAGTGCCCAACCTGCCACACCAAATAATACCGCCACTACCGGTACTGCAACGGCAACAGATGAGGCAGTCGCTACAGATGCCGATACTGTAACAGAACCGGGTGAAAAAAGTGCAATAGGTGAGGCTGACGATAATGTGGGGACAGGCATTAGTAACAAAAATCAGTAGGGATTCAAATCATTCATTTAAAGCTCTAATTTGAAAGGATTAGGGCTTTTTTGCAATCTAATGTGCGCTTTTGTTGTATTTATGCTGGTTTGTATTGAATAAAAAATAATCGAATTCTAATGTGTTCTTAACTTCATCATTTTAGGGTGAACTGAGCCAACATAACCCAGTATTCATCTATAGAAATTCAATAAGTAATAACAAGAGGACATGACAATATGAATGAGTATTTTTCTGGAGGCCCTAGAGGGGGTGAATTTGATGCGATGTATTATTGGAATCAGTTTCATCCTATTCTCGCTGCCATCGCCATTTTAATCATAGGTTGGATTGTTGCCCTTATTATTGCGGCAGGAATTAAAAAAGTTTTACAAAAGCTTGGAACAAATCAAAGACTTTCGGGTGCGACAGGACATCGCGCCAATATTGAAAGCATTGTTTCGCGTATTGTCTTTTGGATCGTGATGATCATTGCCGTTATAGGTGCTTTTAATGTGCTGAATCTCACCAGCGTGAGTGGGCCATTTAGCAATATGATTCAGCAATTCCTGTTATTTATTCCTCAACTTTTGGCGGCTATTGCGGTCGGTTTTATTGGCTGGATTGTAGCAAATCTGGTCAAGATGGGGCTACAAAAACTGTTGGACAGAACTGAACTGGACGAAAAATTAAGTGCTGATGTGGGCGTCAGTCCTATTAGCCAAAACATTAGCGAGATTGTGTATTGGCTGATTTTGTTATTGTTCCTGCCAATTGTACTGTCTATTTTAGGCTTAACCGGCTTGCTTGTTCCAGTACAGAACATGGTGAATGAAGTTGTTTCATTCTTGCCGAATATCTTTATTGCTGCTGTGATTGTATTTGTTGGTTATATTCTGGCAAAAATTGTACGCGGTATTGTTGAAGGTCTGGTGGGCAGTTTGAATCTCCAGCAACATGCCCAGAAAATCGGGATGTTTAAAAATTCTAATCTGTCACAGGTACTGGGCTCATTTGTCTTTGCGATTATTATCATTACCGCCCTAATTATTGCCTTCGAAGCTTTAGGCATTCAGGCAATTTCACAACCGGCCACAGCCATGTTGTACGAAATCATGAATGCCATTCCGCATATTATTGCAGCGGCTCTGATTCTTATTCTGGCTTATGTGGTATCGCGCTTTGTGGCTAAACTGGTGGTAGACATTGTCTCTGGAACGGGCGTGGATGAAATTCCTGCCAAAATGGATGCACAACGCTTTTTAGGCAAGACCAAAGTATCTTCAATTATTGGTTACCTGATTGTGTTCTTTACCATGTTGTTTGCGGTATCTGAAGCAGCGAACCGGCTTGGTTTTGAGCAGATCAGTGCACTGATTTCGATGTTTATCCAGTTCGGTGCCAATATCCTGCTCGGTGCAGTGATTCTGATGATTGGCTTCTGGCTTGCTAATCTGGTCGCCCAAGTGATTGGACGAGGTGAATATGTCAGTTCACGCTGGCTGGCAAATCTTGTTCGTATATTGATTATGGGACTGGTGATTGCTATGGGGTTGCGTGCAATGGGTATTGCCGATTCCATCGTCAATCTGGCCTTCGGTTTAACCTTGGGAGCCGTCGCTGTTGCCTTCGCATTGGCTTTTGGTTTAGGTGGGCGAGATCCGGCACAACGTGTCTTGACCGACTTGATTGATAAATGCAAAAAAGAGGCGAAGCAGCCTAATCCGCATCAGGAAAATTCAAGACCAGGTTCTGATACTTCAGTACATAAATCTTCTGAATTGGAAATCGATGGCGGAGTACCAGCAACCTCTACTTCTAACAAACCTGTAACGGTGAGTTCATTTCCAATCTCAGATCAAAAAGAAACGCTCACTCCTGATTTATCTAACCCAACTCCTGCCTCATTAACCACTGCACCACAAGAGGCACAAAAAACGGATTCAGATCAGAGTATTCCGGATTCTGTTCGTGTTGATCCCAAGCATCCGCCAGTAAATAATCCTTTTGGATCCACGGGGGAAAAAGAGTCTGATGTCGATCTTAAGAGTGACAAAGGTCCAAATAATCCTGGCTCCAGTGATGATAAAAAATAATCGCTAGAACCAGAAAAATCCACTACATGAGCACAAACAAAGCGCTGCTTTGTTTGTGCATAAGGGATGGGGATGTTTTTTGCAGCTCTATTGTTATGAAGCGGTCAGTAAAATGACTGAATTTTCTATTGCAAGCCTGAGACTCGTTAAAAAAATGTATTGTCAAAATTAGGGACGGATCGTCAACAGACCCTAATTCTGAACAGGAGAGCAAAATGAGTAAAAGAGAACCGAATAAGTTTCTTATACCAATTGTAATCGCAGGTATAACAGTTGGGTTTCTTATGAGTGCATATAAATTTATATTTGCCAAACTTAAAGTTGAATATCAACAGAAAAGCCCAGAATATCGAGAAAATTTAGATAAAAAATAATCAATAAATGCTCGATTGTTGGCATGTATTATGCTAAATATAATTGTAATATTTCAAGAATATAAAGACTTAGTTTTAATATTCTTGAAATATTCATCATTCTATACTAGGACGTATAAATAATTATTGAGGGGAAATTATGATGTTAGTTAAGAAACTTTTAGGTTTAGTCGGGCAAGCATTTCAACAAGACTGCCAACATACACAAGCAGTTGCAAAGATGGATCAAGCAATTGTGCGTATGCAGCAGAAGCAGCATATTGAAATTTTACGTACGGACTATTTAGAATAATTTAGTTGCAATGGATTAAACATATTGCGATGCGGCATGTGCAGAGGCCCATGCCCATTGAAAATTAAACCCGCCTAAATGACCAGACACATCCAGAACTTCACCGACAAAGTACAAGCCTTTCTGTTTCTTACTTTCCATGGTCTTGGACGATACTTCCGTGGTATCTACACCACCCAAAGTCACTTCCGCAGTCCGGTAGCCTTCAGTTCCAGACGGTTTCACTTCAAAATGCTGTAGATGTTTGGCAATCTGTTCCAGTTTATCGTCACTCAAATTACCGATTGCTATATCGGCCAGTTCTGCCCATATGAGATTTTGCAGTTCCAGCACCACACTTTTTGGCAAATGCTCATTCAACAGGGTACGTAGCAGCACTTTAGGCTGGCTGGATTTTTTAGCTTTAAAAAATTCTACCAAGTCGAGGTAAGGCAGAAAATTGATATTAAAGCTTTGACCGACATTCCAGTAGTTAGAAAGCTGTAATGAACTTGGACCACTTAAACCACGATGGGTAAACAGCAAGGCTTCAGTAAAACTGTTTAAATCATTGGATAGGGTGGCATCGACCGCATTACCGCTTAAACGGGTAGTCACTTCTTTAAACTGGTCGGAAAAAGTAAAGGGCACCAAGCCTGCACGGGTCGGGTGCACATGATGGCCGAACTGTTTGGCAATCTCATAACCAATACCCGAGCCGCCAAGTGTAGGAACAGACAAACCACCCGTTGCCACAACCACAGATTCAGCCTGAAAATAACCTAAAGTAGTTGCAACTTGGAAACCTTGCTCATTCACTGCCGTCACTGCTTTGACTTCACAACCGGTTTTAATGTCGACCAGACCGGTTTTGTCACATTCAGCCAGCAGCATAGCCAAAATTTCTTTGGCACCCTTTAAGGTAAATAACTGACCGTGTTTGCGCTCTTCATATTCAATCCCGTGTTCACACACCAGACCAATAAAGTCCCAGTTGGTATAGCGGCTTAAGGCCGAGATTACGAAGTGCGGATTATGTGAAATATAGTTTTCAGGTTCGACGTACAGGTTGGTAAAATTACATTTACCACCACCGGACATCAGAATTTTTTTACCCACCTTGTTGGCTTTTTCCAGTACCACAACTTTACGACCACGCTGGGCCGCCATAAATGCCAACATCAGACCGGATGCACCTGCACCTAAAACAATGACATCATACTGATTTGTAGACATGAGCAACCCGCGGGAGATAAAAACAGGGCATTATAGACAATTTTGCGCTCAATTTCAGGATAGATCTGCATCTGGATGCCGACCTTGCAGACCACCCGTATGAATTACCAGAATACGGCTGCCTGCCGGAAAATGGTTTTGGGCAATTAAATCCATCAGACCGTACGTCATCTTCGCAGTATAAACCTGCTCTAAAGGAATGTGGTGCTCGGCTTCAAAGCACTGCATAAACTGTAATAGCTCAGAACTGGTCTTGGCATAACCGCCACAGCAATAGGCATCGGTGATTTTCCAGTTTTTCTTTGTTGTCCATTGCTCGACATCCGACTTTAAAAAATCGCCTTTTAAGGCCGAAAAACCCAGCACAGTTTGATGAGCAGCACTGGCTTCAATTAATCCTGTAATTGTTCCGCCTGTTCCAACGGCACAGCAGATCACATCATAATTGTGTTGGTCTCCGGCTGTTAAAATTTCCTTGCAGCCCTGAATGGCAAGAGAATTGGTTCCACCTTCGGGAATGATGTAATGCTCTGGATAGCTCTGTTGTAATTGTGCAAGAAAATCAGAACTGGTTTTTTCACGATATTGTTGGCGGGAGACAAAATGCAGTTGCATACCAGATTGTTGCGCTGTGGCAAGGGTAGGATTGAGTGCTTTATCTTTGAGTTCTTCACCGCGAATAATGCCTACACTGGCAAAGCCAAACAGATGTGCTGCATAAGCGGTGGCAGCAATATGATTGGAGTAGGCACCGCCAAAAGTCAGGACTTTTTTAAAGCCTTGCTGCTCTGCTTCCAGAAAATTGTATTTCAGTTTAAAAAACTTGTTGCCCGAAATTTGAGGATGAATCTGATCCAAACGCTTCACAGTCACTGTAACGGGGGCATTCAGCTGAATGTGCTGATAAGTGACTGACTGGGCAATATGGTCAAACATTTCATTATGGTCCATAAATATGAGATTGTATTGTACGTAAAATAGGAGGATCTATGGCACGCTGTTTTCATCAGGATCATCAAAGTGATATTTTAATATAAGGAGTGACCTGACAATAGTTATTGAAGATTTTTGTTCTTGCTCATATTCATAGAAGCCTTATTTGTAAATATATCTTAAATAATTGAATTAAAATGATAAAAATAATGATTGAAAAATACTCATTAGTGTTAATCTAAAAGATATAACAATGATGAAAAAGAGGATATGTGATGAAGACGCTATCCGTGGGTTTATCTGTTTGCGTGCTGCTATTGCTGACAGCATGTGATGCGAAAGATGATTATAATAAGCCAAAAACCGAAGTTCGTAGCATGATTATTGGCGGTGTGCCGGTGCATGATCAAGATTATCGGCTTGCTCCGCTTGGCGCACGTGAAATCCAGCCAATGGCTCAAGAGTAAACTGAGCGGAAACCGATATTTAATCTCGCGCTAAATCAAGCTTGACCTGCCAATTGGCAGGTCTGAATTGATATGTATCTAAAAAATTATTACTGAAATGATGTGCTGATTTTTTTCTATTTGAGTACTGTCATAAAAATATATGTATGCAGCTAATTTCATTGTAACTGTAACGATCTTTACCATATAAACCTTTATTTTATATTCTTCCATATCTATCGCTACGCAGCAGCCATACTTCTGTTCATTTCATCCATTTTCTAATAAATGAGGGATTTGATGTGCCTACTTAGTGATTTATTAGGTGATTGATTTAATTCTTGGTGAATGATGCGGTGAAATTCTGAAAAAGAGGTGAAATTCAGGGAGATATTCAGCCTTTTAAATTGTAAAATTGCCGAGGAATTAATTTCAGTAGGTGGACTTGTGGAATCATTTTGGATTTTGGGCTCAATTGCATTTGCCTTAATGTTAGGTGCAATGAGTCCTGGACCGACTTCGATTTATGTCGCTAAAAATTCAATTGCGATTTCACGTCAGCATGGTGTGTTTACCGCTTTAGGTACAGGCACAGGTGCTGCCATTTTTGGCTTGTTGGCCGTACTCGGATTACAGGCATTTTTATTGGCGGTGCCATCTGCCTATCTGGCTTTAAAAATCTGCGGTGGCATATATCTACTCTGGTTGGCTTTTAAAATTATTAAACATGCCAAAGAACCGATTGAATCTGAGCATAGTTCGCAAGCCCAAATGTCCTTACGCCGTGCATTTACTACAGGCCTGATTACTCAGCTTTCCAATCCGAAAATTGCAATTGTGCTGGCCAGTATTTTTACTGCACTTTTACCCAAAGAAATTCCGACTTATTATTATTTTGTGTTACCCATTTTGTGCTTTTTTATTGATGCAGGGTGGTGCTCACTGGTTGCAGTGGCCTTGTCGGCAGAAAAGCCACGTCGTGTCTATTTGAAATTTAAAGCAGGTTTTGACCGTGCTGCAGGCGGCATCATGACTTTACTGGGCTTGAAGTTAATCTTTGGAATGAAATAAATCACGGCATGGGTAAATCAATTTTGAATGGTTTACTCATTTGTTATTTTATAAAAAGAGTGATTTATGCAAGAAGTGTATAAATCTATTCCCAGACTTAACGTTAGGATTAAAATAGAATGTAGAAAATAAAAGACCGACGATTCGAGTGATGATGAAATCGTCGGTCAAAAAATCTGTTGCAAGTTTTAGCTTGGGCTGCTGTTCCTAACTAAAACTTGAAACCAAGTTTATTGCTTTAGAAAAGTTCACCGAAAATATTGTGGATGCCGGTACAAATTAACGGTTCATGAACTTCATACCTTATATAACGCAGAGCTTTACAGATTGGTTGACAATAAAATGAAAAAAAACTCATTTTTTTTTATACTGATCATCTAAAAGTTGCTTATGCAGGCTCATTGTGTCATTAACCCGATATTTTTTATGGTTTTTTCTCTTCTGTTTTATTTTTACCTGTATCTGTGGTGTATTGGCTGCTTTACTGCCAACCGGCATGGGCGGAATTCTGACCATTGTGCCTTATTTAACAGCCATGATTTTAGTGCTGTATAAGTTTTTAAAACAACAACGACGAGCACCAACCGCTCAAGAACAAAAAAAAATTACTTTGGGGTTTAGCCTGATTTTCTGGGGCTATAACCTGGCCTTTTTATTGCTCGGCATTGTCCTTTTTGCCAAGAATGATCCCGAAGTTTGGCAGAATTTTCTTTTATATCTCAAAAATACACAATTTATGAGTATGGTACTGATCATGGTCTTGCTCGTTGCCATTCCACTTTATCTTTTGACCTATTGGTTTTATGGTAAACAGGCGAAGCGCATGGCGCAAAAAATGTTTGGCTAAACGACCCTGATGTAGGCTTGAGTTTTATACCGTCTTGATCTATAGATAAGAAAAACATGAGTACGTCTAAAATGCAAAAAGCATGTGTCTTGATTACCGGGGGCAGTGGTTTTATCGGCTCGCATCTGTTGTCTTATTTGCTGGCTCGTGATTATGCCGTGGTGGGACTGACCCGCCAGAAAAATAAACGCTCAAATCATCCCGATCTGACCTGGATTCAGCATTTAGATGAACTAAAAACCGACCGCATTGATTATGTCATCAACCTGGCTGGTGAAAGTATTGGACAGGGACGCTGGACAGCGAAAAGAAAACAACAACTGATGAAGAGCCGGGTAGAAACCACGCAGCAGCTCTATCGATACCTGGAAAAAAGACAGATTTTTCCAAAGCGGATTATTTCCGGTTCCGCAGTCGGATATTACGGTATAGATCCGACTGAACAATGGTTAGAAACATATACAGAACTGTCTGCACCACAGTCTATTTTTATGTCGGAATTGTGCCAGTTATGGGAGCAGGCAGCCCTCAGTTTTACGCAGCAAAAAACCAAGATTATTCGTCTTGGCATTGTGTTTGGGAAAAATGGCGGAATTTTACCGCGTATGTTATTCCCCATTAAACTGAATCTGGTGGGACAGATTAGACATGGGCGGCAACCTGTAGTCTGGGTGCATGTGCAAGATGTGCTGCGTGCCATCGAATTTTTAATGCTCAATGAAACTGAAGCACAAATATTTAATCTCGTGTCACCTGAAAAAGTCTCGCAAGCGCAGTTTGTTAAAACAGCGGCACAAGTTTTAAAACGTAAACCTGTGTTCTTTTTACCGGCTTTCGTGTTGCGATGGATGCTGGGTGAGCAGTCACAACTGGTATTAAATGGTCAATATGTCGCGTCCATAGCCCTGCAAGAGGCCGGTTTTGAGTTTAAATATCCGACCTTGAACAGCGCTTTAGAAGATATATTAGTGAACCATTAACTCTGCTTCAGATTTGAGACGCGCAGGGCTATAAGCTGCCGGGTTTACGAGAGGAGTTTGGCCCAGCATCAGCTGTCTGAGCAATTGTGCAGAGGCAGGCCCCATACATAAGCCGTTACGGAAATGTCCAAAGTTGGCCCACAAATTTTCCATCTCGGGTATTTTGCCGACGTAAGGAATACCCGTTGGGGAGCCGGGTCTTAAACCGGCCCACTGTTTTTCGATAGGGAACGCTGCCAGTTCGGGAACCATCTCGAAACAGGCTTCTAAAATTTTCTGCTTGGTTGCTACTGTTGGGGTGGTGTCAAAACCGCAATCCGCCATGCTGGAACCACAGACCACATGACCGTCCAGACGTGGAATTAAATACATCACATCATTCATGCACATGGTCGGTAACCAGTTTGCCGGGGTTTTAAACAGCACCATCTGTCCCTGAACCGGACGAACTGGAATCTCAAGATCCAGTTGTTCAGACCAGCGCTGCGACCATGCGCCGGTGGTGATCACAAACTGATCCGCATCATAAGTTTTGCCATTTTTAGCAGCTACGGACTGGACTTGGCCATTGGCGATATTGAACTGCTCAATCGGGCAGTGTTCAATAAATTCGACTTGTGGATGCTGCTTTAAATAGGCCACCATGGATTGCAGTAAGCGCGGGTTTCTGACATTGGCAATCTGGGGGAAATAAATGGCGTGTTGAAATTTGGCGTCAATAAAAGGATTTAGCTGTTCAATCTGTTCCTGTTGTAAATATTCACATTGCTGCATTGGTTCCTGAAACTGCTCGGCATAATTCAGACCGCTTTCAAAATCAGCTTCATCAAAAATCAGCATACCGCTTTCATGAATTTCAAAATCAATGCCTGACACAGGCTTTAACTTTTTGTTCCAGTCTAAATACAATGACTTGCCATATTGCGCCAGCTGATTTACGGCTTGCGGATAGCGCCACGGATACATCGGGGAGAGAATCCCACCACCCGCCCAGGAGGCAGCTTTTCCTGCCTCCTGCTGATCGAAAATCATCACGGAACATCCCTGTTCCACCAGCTCTAGAGCAGACAGCAGACCGCTAATGCCTGCTCCAATAATGGCAATTTTCATCGCTTAGACCACAAATCCTTATTTCATGTCTTTTAGTTTAAGAGCCGCTTCTTCGGCAAAGTAGGTCCAGATGCCATCAGCACCGGCACGGCGGCAACTCATCAGTGATTCAATAATCACGCTGTCGGACAGCCAGCCATTTTGAATGGCACCCGCCAGCATGGCATATTCACCGCTGACCTGATAAACGAAAGTCGGCACGCCAAAGGTATCTTTCACTTCACGGACGATATCCAGATAAGGCATACCCGGTTTAACAATCACCATGTCTGCACCTTCCTGAATATCCAGGGCAATTTCATGCAGCGCTTCGGCACGGTTACCGATGTCCATCTGGTAATTGTACTTGTTGCCACCTTTCAGGTTCGTCGATGAACCGACTGCATCACGGAATGGACCGTAAAAACTGGAGGCATATTTGGCTGAATAAGCCATGATATTGGTATAGATATGACCGTTGGCTTCCAGCGCATTACGAATAGCACCAATACGGCCATCCATCATGTCACTCGGCGCAACCACATCTGCACCGGCTTCAGCATGACTTAAGGCTTGTTTAATCAGGCATTCTACCGTTTCATCATTTAGCACATAGCCTGTGTCATCAATGATGCCGTCCTGACCATGCGTAGTATACGGGTCTAAAGCACCATCTGTGATCAGTACCATTTCTGGCAATTCTTTTTTTAGCAGGCGAACGGTATTTTGGACCAGACCGTCCTCACGCCATGCAGCTTCGGCGGACAGACTTTTGTCTTCTTGTGGAGTAACAGGGAAGAGCGCTAATTTAGAAACGCCCAATTCTAGTAGACGTTCGGATTTTTTTAACAGTAGGTCGGCAGACAGACGCTGTACATTCGGCATACTTGGAATGTCTTGGGTTTGGTTCTGCCCCGGAAGGACGAATACTGGGTAAATGAGATGATCGGTCGTCAGCTGGGTTTCGCGTACCATGGCACGTAATTGGTCATTTTTACGGATGCGGCGCATGCGGGTAGCGGGAAATGCTGGACGATTGAACGTATAGGTCATAACAATCTCAATGATCAGTATTAAACTTTGGCTATTGTAGCCCTAGAATATGTTTTTGGGTGATGTTTAACAGATTTTTATTCAATCAGGAAATTCGAGCGAATGGTAAACGAAACAGAAAAAAGTTGGACCGGTCATATACATTTCGGCTCGAAAGTTGATATTGATGTATTGCTGAACCAGTTATGCAAGGCTTTTAATAAATCTCCTTTTTTTCAGCACAATGGCATGAACATGCGGGTAGTGGATGGGCAGATTGAAGCCCATATCGACATGCAGCCGTATATGATTGGCAATGTGGCATTTCAGATTTTGCATGGCGGTGTTGCGGCGACCATTTTAGACAGTATTGGCGGGATTGTGGCGATGGGGGAGCTGTACAAGAAAGCCACTCCTGATGATTTGCCCGAGACGATTAAGAAGGTATCCCGTTTGGCAACAGTTGATATGCGGGTCGATTATCTTGCACCGGGTCGCGGCAATTCTTTTACTGCACGTGCCGAGACTTTGCGTTTAGGTCGGAAAGGTTGCACCATGCGCATGACCTTAGTCAATGATGAAGGCAAAGCGATTGCAACCGCCATCGCTTCTTATGCTTATTAAATTTGTTTGAAGCCAGCTAAGCAGAAGTCAGGTCAATATGTGGCATTGAATGAAAATCCGGTGCTGAATTTGTTTTGGAAACTGGTGAGTTACATTTTTATTCTCAAAATATGATTTTTTACTCTTAAAATGCATCAAAAATTTTTACAAGAATAACGTCTCATCAAGATGAGCTTACTACGATCTAGATGCCTATTGTCAAGGTGGCAGATCAGGGCTGCTTGCTGATGGGGGCTGTTGGATTTAGGAAACATGCATGACAGATGTTCAAATTACGCCGTCAGATGCTCAACAGTCTGAACAGGTGACTGACCAGCAACTCAAGGCAAAACGAAAAAAGGCTTTGGGATTTGTGGCACTGATTTTAATCCTTGCTGTGATTTTATATGCCATCTGGACATTATTTTTCAATCATTCTGTTGATACCGATAATGCCTATGTAGGTGCAGAAACGGCCTCAATCACTTCTATGGTCACCGGACAAGTCGAACAGGTATTGGTCAGTGATACTCAAACGGTCAAAAAAGGTCAGTTGCTGGTTCGAGTTGATCAGCGCGATGCGGAAATCGCTCTTGCTGCAGCCAAAGCAGAACTGGTCAAGGCACAGCGTCAATATAAACAGACGCAAGCCAATAGCAGCTCACTGAATTCACAAATTTTTGTCAGTGATGATGCGATTCATAGTGCTGAAGCCAAAGTGGCCGAGGCCAAAGCTGAAATGGATAAGGCACAAGATGATTTAAGCCGTCGTGAAAAACTCAGTGCCTCTGGCGCCATTTCTAAAGAAGAACTCAGTACGGCACAAAGCGCACTGAATACCGCCAAAGCGGTTTATGAATCGGCACAAGCCGGTTTGGCACAAGCTAAATCCAGCCAAAAAGCGGCACAAAGCAATTTGGCGGCCAATGAAGCACTGATTCGCGGCGCCAATGAAAATAGCACGCCTGATGTTTTGGTGGCACAGGCCAAATTAAAGCAGGCTGTGTTAGATCTGGAGCGTACTGAAATCAAGGCTCCTTTTGATGGGGTGGTGACACGCCGTAATATTCAGGTTGGTCAGCGTGTGGCACCGGGCACTGTCCTGATGATGGTGGTGCCGACCTCACAACTGTATGTTGATGCCAACTTTAAAGAAAGCCAGCTGGAAAAAGTCCGTCCCGGTCAAAATGTAATCCTGACTTCTGACTTGTATGGAGATTCCGTTGAATATCACGGCACGGTACAAGGCTTCTCTGGCGGAACCGGTTCAGCCTTTGCGCTGATTCCGGCACAAAATGCGACGGGTAACTGGATTAAGGTGGTTCAGCGCTTGCCGGTTCGCATCAAGCTTGATTCTAAAGAACTGGCTGAACATCCGTTACGGGTGGGACTGTCTATGGAAGCGAAGATCGATTTGTCTTCGAAGTAGTCATTTATGAATAACTACGCTCCTATACCGAACCTGACTGGCGGCCGCCTGCTTCTGGCAGCATTTGTACTGGCCTTTGCCAATTTTATGGTCGTGCTGGACATGACCATTGCCAATGTCTCGGTTCCGCATATTACCGGTAGCCTTGCGGTTTCTGCATCGCAAGGGACCTGGGTGATTACCTCCTATGCCGTTGCCGAAGCCATTTGTGTGCCTTTAACCGGCTGGCTGGCTGGACGCTTTGGCACGGTCCGGATCTTTGTCATCAGCCTGTTCGGTTTTACCTTATTTTCTGTGTTATGCGGTTTATCCACCAGTCTGGAAATGCTGGTATTTTGCCGAATTGGACAAGGCCTGTTTGGCGGGCCGATTATGCCGCTCAGTCAAACCCTGCTGATGCGTATTTTCCCACCGGAGAAACAGTCGCAGGCGATGGGCATGTGGGCCATGACTACAGTTGTTGGACCCATTTTGGGGCCAATTCTGGGCGGGACTATTAGTGATAACTGGTCATGGCACTGGATTTTCTTTATCAATATCCCGGTCGGGTTGGGCTGTGCATTTGCTGCAATGCGTTTGCTGAAATCTGCTGAAACAGCAACCAATACACTCAAAATTGATATGGGCGGATTAATGCTTCTGATTTTATGGATTGGGGCATTGCAGCTGATGCTGGATTTAGGCCATGAGTATGACTGGTTTAATCATCCCTTTATTGTTATTTTGGCCATGATTGCCTTGATCGGGCTCATCGTTTTTACCATTTGGGAACTCACCGAGTGCCATCCGGTAGTGAATATCCAGATCTTTAAATATCGTGGATTTACCATTTCCGTTTTGGCTTTAGCCTTTGGTTTTGGGGCCTTTTTTGGCAGTATTGTCATGATTCCACAATGGTTACAGGTGAATCTTGGCTATACCGCCACTTGGGCAGGTTATTTGACTGCAACCATGGGTTTTGGCAGTTTGCTGATGTCGCCCATTGTGGCCAAACTGGCGACCAAATATGATCAGCGGGCTTTGGCCAGTTTTGGTTTATGTCTGCTGGGCGGGGTGACCCTGATGCGGGCCTTCTGGACTACTGAAGCCGACTTTATGGCCTTGGCATTGCCGCAAATCTTGCAAGGTTTTGCCGTACCGTTTTTCTTTATTCCACTCTCCAATATGGCTCTGGCTTCAGTATTGCCGCAAGAAATGGCTTCTGCTGCCGGTTTGATGAACTTCCTCAGAACCATGGCCGGGGCAATTGGAGCGTCGATTGCCGTTACCATTTGGGATGATCATGCAAAGGTGGCACGTAGCGAGATGGCCGGAAGCTTGCATGTGGATGAGGTGCAAAATACGCTGACCCAAAGAGGAATGAGTCCAGAAAGCAGTTTGGGCTATATTTCGAGTCTGGTCGATAAAGAAGCATCTACCTTATCTGCTAACCATGTATTTTTAATTCTGGCGCTGGTGTTTGTTTTTGCCGCACTGATTATCTGGCTATGTCCAAAACCCAAAAATGGTGTCACCGGTGGTGGACATGCACATTAATCAAAAACCGCTTTTCGAAGCGGTTTTTGATTATCTTGGATATGAAGATATTAAATATCTGATTTAGCACGCTTTAATGCAGTTTGCCATTTGCTTAGATGAAACTGGCGCTGGTCTTGATTCATATTGGGTTCAAAAGCCCGCTCCAGTTGCCATGATGCAGAAATATCTGACATGCTGGAAAATACGCCAGCTTTTAATCCGGCCATGGCTGCTGCACCCCAAGCGGTAGATTCCAGCATTTTAGGGCGCAATACCGGCACATTTAAGATATCTGCCTGAAACTGCATCAGCATGTCATTGCTACTCGCACCGCCATCGACGCGCAGTTCCTTTAAGGGATGGGTAATATCGGATTGCATGGCCATCAGGACATCGGAGACCTGAAAGGCTATCGATTCCAAAGCTGCACGGGCAATATGGGCTTTATTGGTCCCACGGGACATGCCGCAGAGCAGGGCACGGGCATCACTGTCCCAATGCGGAGCACCGAGTCCGGTAAAAGCCGGCACCAAAACTACGCCGTCGGTATCTTTTACCTGACAAGCCAGCTGTTCGACTTCACGACTGTTTTGAATAATCCCTAAACCATCACGTAACCATTGCACAATGGCACCCGCCATAAATACACTGCCTTCCAATGCATAAGTGGTTTTTTCATGACATTGCCAGGCTAAGGTGCTCAAGAGCTTGTTGTGGCTAAATTGCACCTGATGCCCCGTATTGAACAGCATGAAGCAACCCGTGCCATAGGTATTTTTTGCACTACCCACTTCAAAGCAGGACTGGCCAAACAGGGCCGATTGCTGATCGCCCAAAATTCCCATAATTGGGATATTTGCGCCCAATAAACCTGTAGCCGTGTCTGCCATATAGCTATCCGAAGCAATAATTTGCGGCAGAACTGAACGCGGGATATTAAACAGCTGTAGCAATTCTTCATCCCAGGCCTGAGTTTGCAGATTCATCAGCATAGTACGGGAGGCATTGCTGGCTTCAATGACATGTTCTGTACCTTGGGTCAGATTCCACATCAGCCAGCTATCGACTGTTCCAAAAGCCACATGTCCCTGTTGTGCCAGATCACGCAGACCTTCGATATTTTCCAGCAACCAGACCAGTTTTCCGGCACTGAAATAAGGGTCAATCAATAAACCGGTTTTCTGCTGGATTTTATTCTGTAAATTTTTTTGCAGAAGCTGATTACACCATTCAGTTGCACGTCGATCTTGCCAGACAATTGCAGGGGCAAGCGGCTTGCCATTGCGTTTATCCCAAACCATGGTGGTTTCACGCTGATTAGTCAGTCCAATGGCTTTGATATCTTTGGCCAGAATACGGGCCGAGGCGAGGGCCTGCTGCACAACTGCAATTTGTGTGGTCCAGATTTCCTGTGCATCCTGTTCTACCCAGCCTGAATGTGGGGTAGAGATATGTATTTCACGCTGAGCTGTTGCTTGAACTTTTCCCTGTTCATTGAAGATAATCGCACGGCTAGAGGTGGTTCCCTGATCGAGTGCAAGTAAATAGCTCATAATTTTTTTCTTTTATAGGACTTGAAAAATAAAATATTAGCGCAATTATTGAATTAATCGCATCTGTTTGTGTAAATGTTTAAAAAACTCGCTGCGGGTTTAAACATTTATGTTATGATTGCGGTCTACTTTGGGGATGTTTCTGGCTTCGACGCTGGTGATGAAACTCATAGATGCATGTCGAGAGCGCATTTTCTCTCGTAAATCAAATTTGCATTTTAATAGTCGCAAACGACGAATCATACGCTCTAGCTGCCTAAGGGCAGCTTGTCCGCCTCTCCAAATACTTGTGGTTAGAGAGTCCGACTGAAGCGCACGCACACAAGTCCGTATAAAGCCAAGCCTCGGGGCTTTGTACTAAACTTAGAGGATCGCGA
Source organism: Acinetobacter sp. SA01 (assembly GCF_011319235.1). NCBI lineage: Bacteria > Pseudomonadati > Pseudomonadota > Gammaproteobacteria > Moraxellales > Moraxellaceae > Acinetobacter > Acinetobacter sp. SA01. The sequence continues at coordinate 546,875 of NZ_WXXM01000001.1, read as the reverse complement.
TTTGTACCCTGTTCGTCGGGTCACAAAGAGTTAAAACAATAGACGATATCTAAGCATGTAGTATTCTCGAGCGTAGTGCTGGCGGACGCGGGTTCAACTCCCGCCATCTCCACCAAATACCTAACAAGACATGGCAAAATATGCCAAGTCTTAAAACGAAAAGGCTTGATTCTAAAGGGATTGAGCCTTTTTTCTTGCCTGAACATAACCAAATATAACTAGCTACAGTGTACATGCACGGTGTACACTGCCTTGTACATTGCACATTTTATTGAACTCACGGGTGTACAAGCTCATGAAAAGAACAGATATAAAACGCCGACCATTATCAGACACCGTTTTAGCTAACCTTGAACCTGAATCAAAAGAATATCGGGAGCTGGACGGCGAGGGTTTATATTTTCGTGTGAAGCCTGATGGCAAAAAGGCTTGGTTATTCAGATATAAGAAAGCAGATGGCAAATGGTCGTGGCTTGGAATCGGAACTTATCCCGAACTTTCAGGAGCAGGTGCAAGGAAGAAAGCGCGAGAGATAATCAAAGATATTTCACACGGCGATAATCCAATCATTACCAAGCAGGAACGTAAACGGCAAGAACTGGAACAGAATAATGCCACCTTTGAAGTATTGGCCCGTGAATGGTTAGACACCAAAGTAGACACATGGGTACAGGACACCATGACCAGAAACAAAGGTGCATTAGAAAAACATATATTCCCAATTTTCGGCAAACGCTTGTACACCACCATCAAACCGATTGAATGGATGAATCATCTAAAAGGTATTCAACAAGAGCAGGGCATATATGAACAGGTAAACCGAGTTCGTGCCATGTGCCGTGATATATACGATTTTGCAAAGGTGACTGGGCGAATAGATTACAACCCAGTGGAAGGCATCCAAAAATATCTGCAACAAGGTAAAAAGGAAAATATGGCTCATGTGACTGAGCAGGAACTACCTACATTATTAAGAGCTATCAATAATTACCCATCACTGGATGTACGGATGGGCCTACAGCTTTTAACTATGTTGTTTTGCCGACCTACTGAATTAAGGGAAGCCAAATGGGAGGAGTTCGATCTAGAGCAAGGACTGTGGAATATTCCCGAATACCGCATGAAGAAACGCCGTGAGCATGTTGTACCTTTATCAACTCAAGCAGTGGCGATATTAAAAGAATTACAGACCTACCAAACCAATTCTGAGTATTTATTTCCGAGCAGATCGGACAAGAACAAGCCGAAATCAGACACAGTTTTTATTATGGCCTTGCGCCGTATGGGATATGAGGGCAGACAGACACCACATGGATTTAGGCACATTGCCAGTACCTTATTAAACAATCGTGGTTTTGATGAACGTCACATTGAGGCAGCACTGGCCCATGTAAAGGATGGCGTGGCAGGGGTGTACAACAAGGCGCAATACCTACAAGACAGGGCAAATATGATGCAATGGTATGCAAATCATTTAGAAGAAATTGCAGATCAAAGCATTATTCAATTTAAAAAGGCCAAGTGACAGAGCTTGTCGCTCACTTACCTAAATATACACAATCATAATTAAATATCGTTTATATTCAGTTTGCTAAGTCTAGGTTGATCCCCGAAAGTCAGATACCCAATCTGATTGGCTTAGCTATTTATTGGGATGCTGTGGGAGGCATAATGTATAACACTAGTTTCAGTAATTGTTCACAATACTTAGATCATGCCGAATGGTTAAGGCTTTCAGATATTTTAAATGAATGGTGCAAGCTAGATCAGTCATGCAAGAAAATAAAAGAATTGGCTATCTTAGGCGCGTGTGAAAATCAACAAATAGAATATACGCGTAATGATGGAAAATCTTTCGATGACCCTGTTATGGAGTTATATGGTAGAGGTTTGCTATTAATTAATAAACGCTCCTTTAATCGCTGGAAAGCCAAATTTGAAAATAAAGAGCAAAGTTTTAATAAAAAAAATCAAAATAGTATTTCTCTTTTAGATTTCTTAAAGAATGAAGATGCCGAATACATAAGTATCAGTGAGGCTATAGATTCTATTCATCATCACTTAGGCACGGATCAGGATATATCTAAGGCTGTTCAGCTACTAAATCTAGCTATCGGCAGGGCAGAGGAACCACCAAGTGTTTATAAAAAAGATGATTTTAAAAGCTGGATGCCAGTAATTTTGAAGAATCAATACAATGGTGACTTTATGGAAGCACCTAACCCCAGTGACCAAGCAAAACTAGAAGTAATTCATTATTTAGTAAACAAAGTAATGGGTGAGAAAAGACAAAAGGAGCTAGATAATGACTTACCGTTCTAACCCTTTCGATAAACAGGATTACAGTAAATTTGCTTTTAAGAAGTCTGAACTATTGGCAGTACTTCAAGCTATTGATGGAAACTTTAGCTTCGATACCGTTGCATCAAATGAACCTATACAAGAAGCAATCGAAATAGAAAAACCGGATAATCAAATACCATTACATATTAAAATTTTGGCAATGAATGATTATTTCACTATTGTTGAGTCGGCTTGCTTTATTTCATTAGATGAGCCAGAAAAAATACAAGCATACGTGGATAGTTGTGACCTTACCTATGATGCCTGGCGTTATGGAGAGCATATTCAGGCAGTAAAAATAATTGAGAATGCCATTAGAGCAAATAAATTAGATATAGAATCTGATGGCATGATACCAAGAGCATCATTACAGAAATTTCTATTTGAACGTACTTGTGTGATTCCTGGTTTTAACGACAATCTATCACAACAAAATCAATCAACTTTTGGCACTCCAACATTTCAACAAACAGAGCCAAATATTGAGAATCAGAATGCTGAGATTGCACGACTAAGGGGCGAACTGGCAGCAGCACAAGAACGTATTAAGCAGATGGAATTAATCCAAACTAGCATAGCGGATGAATCCAAACTAGGCAGCACAAGAGCCGAGAATAATGTAGCAAAACTCATTTTGGCATTATCAGAATTAGCAAGTATTGATATATCAAAGCCTTATGCGCCATATGAGTCCTTAAAAACTCAAAGTGAATTATTAGGTGTGGATAAGTTCCCAAGCAATGAAAATGTCGCCACATGGCTAAAAAGAGCGAATGCTCAAAAATCCTAACTAGGATACAGGCTAATCCTAACTAGGATTAATCAAATAAATCATACCCATACTAAACCCACTATATTTTTGTATAAGTGGGCTTTTTATGACTATCAAACCAATCCGCGTCCAATTCAAAACGGCTTGCCAAATCCTTGATGTAAGCCGCGAATCGTTGCGCCATATCGTGCGTACTGATGCTGATTTTCCGAAGGCAATTAAGATGGGAACTGCTAAGCAGGCCCCAGTCTATTTTGACTATGCCGAGCTTGTAGAGTGGCACAACAAGCAAAAGCAAAGCCTTGCAGTCATGGAGGCTTAATCTATGACTAAAACTCAAGTTAAAGCCATTGCCTTGAATGCCAGCCGGCAATTAAACGCCGTGCAAAAGGACATCTATAACCGTGATTTAGTGACCTCTCTTAATCATGGCCAGTTAAAAGACACCTCGGCCACGCTAAACGATCTATACGGCGTATTGGATACTCAGTACCAGCGCAGTATAAAAGCCGGTATTGATGAGCCTATGGAATACACAGAGCTTGTCAAAAAGCGCATTGATGCCCTTGCCGAATATATCCGGCCCGCGCGTCTTAAAACTGTTCATATCTCACCTAAGCACATCGTACAAATGCTCGATACTGAACAGCAGGCTATGCACCACCTTTTAACCCTCCTGGATGGAATCAACATAGGGGGCAAAGCATGAGTACAAACCATCAAACCCAAGTTTTAGCCCACCTTCAACAAGGCAAAACTCTCTCACAGGCCGAGGCAATTTATCACTTTGATTGCTACCGGTTGAGCGCCGTCATCCAGCGTTTACGTATTGCTGGGCACAACATCATCACCCATGGCGAACCCAATCTTAACGGTAAAGGAACTCATGCACGGTATGAATTGATTAAGCAGGTGGCAGCATGAAACCATCTATTTTCAATTTTAATGAACACGGCGTAAGAGTTGCCCTTGATGCAAACGGACAGCCTTTATTTTGTCTTGCTGATGTTTGTAATGCTATGGGAATGCAAAGAGCTAATCCTAGTAGATTCAATTTAAATCCAAAGGGTATTGCAAGCTTGTGTACCCTTACAAATGGCGGTAGTCAGATGCTCACTTTTATTAGTGAAGAAAATCTATATCGCATAGTTTTCCGATCTATTAAACCCGAAGCTATTAACTTTCAAAATTGGGTATTTGCAGAGGTATTACCGACCATTCGCAAGACTGGGAGTTATTCAGCACGGCAGACCGCTTATGAAGAACTGAACCGCCTATGTATGCAGGAAAAGATATCTAAGGACAAAGGCACATTTCACAGTTTAGGTATGCACCGCCGTAAACATGAAAAGCATTTAAATGCCGTCCGCATAGAAACATGCAAAGCAAATTTACAGTTCACTTTTGAAGGGGTAAGCCATGAATAACCATGTAAACCCTGAGTTTTTCAAAGCCTTCGACCATTACAAAGCAATGCTGGACCAATATGGGGAACATCACCCCATCACAGAACAGGCATTCATTTTGACAATGCACTACACGCCTGAGCATATCAAAGAAGAAATGCACCAAAAGGCCAAAGAGCTAAACCTATTGCCACCAGTAAGCGGTTACACGGATGACGGCGAACCTATGTACCGCCTAGAGGACATTGCCAAGCATTTTGGCATTAGCTGTGAAGAAGCAGAACAGCATTTATTGCAACTGATGGATAACCGTCAAAAAGTCGGACTATCCAATGATGGCGTTTTGGTTGATTCAAATATCAATATCAACCTGGTGCAATGAGGGGAAAGCATGAAAAATAAATCACTCAATATTGCCAACATGCCCAAGTATGGTTATATTAATCGGGCTTTGAGCAAAATCTCAAAGTTAGCTTTGGTCGGCTATAAATATTCAGCGCATACAGTCCGCTTAATGGGCTTTTTTTGTATGTGTAATCTCTCTATGCGTTCGCATATCTCTATGGCGAAGTTGGAGGGGGACACTCTCGAGTGTGCCAGTTACCTGAATTACTGGTCGACCAACCCCTTTCAGCTTTGCCACCATAATTACTTGGTCGTAATTGGCAAAGCTCCGTTAAATAATTCAGGAGCGCATTCCCATGCCTAAATCTATCCATCAAATTACACGTCAGCGCATCCAGTCAGCAGACTTTGCACAAAAACAGGGATTAGTTAAACGCATTTCCTCAATGCTTAAAAAGCTTAAAAAAGTATGGGGAGTGTAATCATGTCGAATCAAATCAATTCTAAAAATACACTTAAAACTTATGATGCTGGTGATATGCACGACTTAGCTGCATTGGCCGAGTGTGATATGGGCTGGATGAGTACGGCAATCACTCATGTTAAAAAAGAAATAAAAAGGATTCATGGTTTAGCCAAAAATGGTGAAGTTATTTCTCAATATCATTTTTCTGAATTAATCACGCATTTAGATATGTATGAATATTTGGCGGATGACCGCCGTCATCATCATGCTAAAGAGGCTGAGGCATACGAAGCTGAATGGGAGAAAATTAAAGGGGGCAGCCACAATGCTTGATTATGACCACCCCAAAGAACTAATAACACCCGATGCCATTTTAAACGAATGCACACGGCTTGTAACGTTTAATGATGCTTATTCATCACATCCATTGATACAACGTTTTGGTAGTCCTGAACAGCCGATCTATGTCGATGATGGCAATGTGGATATAAACGGCGTTCAATATGAAAGCCCTTTAATCCTGCCTATCGTGAATGGACAGCTGGAGCTTGTTCAATGCGCAATCATGCAGGATGGGCAGCGTGTGGCTGTCATCCCTGATGGATTGGCTAAAGGTTTTGCCAGTTATGGTGATTTCCACCAGGATAAGCCTGTAATTATCGTATACAGCCTAGAGGCATTCTTTAAGGTTGCCCAGATAGGATACGCCGTGGCTTTAGTGTTATTGCCCACCTTGTGCAGTTCAAAAAAGATAGCTCTCAAACCTTTTGATTTTGAGCAGATCCAGTTTGTGATTAATCAGCTGTCAAAGGCTGGATATAGCCAGCTTTATATGCCAGTGCGCCCTGAACATATTCAGCTTGAAGCATTCCAAAGCTTAGAGAAAAACACTGCAGTTAGATTGTTAAATCAATATACAGAATACGGCGAAAGCTCATTTTTAACTGAGCTTTATAAAGATGATGATGTAGAAGAAGTTAAAGCTTTTATTCAGCTGGCCATTGAGCAATTGCCTGCAAATAAACTGTTACCCAAAGGTCATTTAGCCAAGCCTTTCAGAATGGATGATGGCGCATTTCTGCATATCCTGGACACAGGCTTATATCTGATTAAAGAAAAAAGAGATGAAGATGGCGAACTTAAGCAGACCCGAACTTTTATCTGCCATTCAGCCATTATTTTAGGTGAAGCGCGAAGCCTGAATAATGACAACTGGAAGCGTGTTATTCAATTTCATGATAAGGACAATACCTTACACCGGCTATTAATCCCTTATGAGCATTTCATGGGTGAAGCCCAAGAGGCCTTAAAGATTATTGCCAACCATGGCTTGATGCCACCGCGCCAGGCGTATAAGAAAAATGTATTCATCAACTACATTCAAGACTACCCGATAGAACAGCGTTTCCGCTGTGTAGATCGTGCCGGATGGCATGGCTACTGCTTTGCTACGCCCAATAAAACCTATGGCAACAGTGAAGATGAAGAACTGCTTTTTCATAGTGATAATAAAAGCCCTTATACCGTATCCGGGACCTTTGAAGAATGGCAGGAACTTAGCCGGCTGATTGAGCCTCATGCTTTGGCAGTCCTGGCATTTTCATGTGCCTTTTCCGGGCAATTGGTTTTGCCCTTAGGTGCTGAAAGTGGTGGCTTTCATATCTATGGTTCATCAACCGATGGTAAAAGTACCATTACTAAAGCCTCATGTAGTGTATGGGGCAATCCAAAGCATATCTCCAAGTCATGGCGGACCACGGACAATGCTTTAGAGAATGAAGCAGAATTAAGAAACGATAGTTTTTTAAACCTGGATGAACTACGCCAGGCTGTACCGAAAGCCGTGTCTGATATTGTCTATATGCTTACCGGTGGACAAGGCAAAGCCCGAAGCACCAAGGCAGGTAAAAACCGAGATGCCAAGCAATTCAGCCTCATGTATACCTCTACCGGTGAAGTCACTCTGGAGGAACATTTGCGCCGTGGCAATATCGAACTGGATGCAGGCCTATTGCTGCGCTTCGCACATATCCCCAGTGATGCAGGTAAAGGATACGGCGTATTTGATTGTATTAACTATGGTACAGCGCCGCAGGACATTGGCAACCGCATTAATGAACTGGCATCACAGCATTATGGCCATGCCGGCATCAAGTGGCTTGAGTATCTGACCCATGATAAAGATGCCGTCATGCAAAAAGTCCAGACTCTACTGGACAGCTTTATTGAACAGCACAGCCAAATAAAGAATGGCCAAGCCAGCCGGGTTTTACGCCGTTTCGCACTTGTCGCTGCAGCTGGAGAACTGGCAACACAAGCAGGCATTACAGGATGGCAGCAAGGACGTGCATTTGATGCTATAGCACAATGTTTTAATACTTGGCTGGGGAACCTAGGTAACGGCGAGAACATGGAAGAAACCAAAATGCTCGAGCATATTAAGGCATTTTTTGAGGCCAATGGTACAAGCCGTTTTGAGGATCTAACTGTAATCAGACAGGCAGATGGTGAAGTCATCCGGCAACGTATTCATAACCGTGTCGGCTACTATGACCCTGAAGAAAAAACCTACCTGGTATCGCCGACCATGTTTAAAAAAGAAATGTGTATCGGGATGAATGAGGCCAGCGTCAAAAAAGCATTAATCAAGCATGGCTGGATTAAAGAGTTTATTGAAGGCGATAAAAAACTCTATGTGAAGAAGTCCAGCAATAATCTACCCGATGGCACACGCCCACGCATGATGCATTTCAGCGCAGAAGCTATGCAGAGTCTAGATAATGAAATCTAAAAACAATATTTATAAGGTGGATGTAGTGGACAAGGTGGACATAGAGATATTTATTATAGTTAAGATGCTGTTATATATAGATATTATGATGTCCACTTTATACAAATCTCTCTATTTTAATAGGTGGACATAAGGTGGACATGATTCTATCCAATCTATTCTGTCCACTTCTACTATTTTTTATGTCCACTTTTTTACTATGCAAATTTATATGTAGGTGGACTTAATTAACTATTCAAAAACATATAGATAATTACTTATGTCCACTTTGTCCACCATGTCCACTTAAAAAGACACACGTATATGGACTAATAGAGTCAGTACGTTAGCAGAGGCTAGAGGTAAACAATGTCACTTTTATAGCTTGATTCTTTTAGGGAACTCATTGTTGATTTTTAGTTGCACCCATTGTAAATATAATAGTTGTAAAACATGCAACAATTATCTGTTTTGCTAAAATACTTTGCACATAACCGATTTCACTATCCTTGTAAGAATGATGTGCGAAATAATTCCTTGCTATTATGAACATCAAAATGTTCCTAATGAAACTTTCTCTAGATCCACTAAGACCATTTGGCATTCTAACCTCCTGTATTTTTTTAAAAATATTTTCAGGTCGTTCTTCTAATTTCGTTAATCTCTTATTTTCATCTTGAAGTGATTTAACATTATTAAAAACTCTCTTATCTTGACCCTTTGCAAATTCTCCTAATTTATTTACTACATCATTTATTAAGTTTTCATTTCCTCCACAAAGTTCCTCAAGTCTTTCTCTTAAAATTGACTCAGTACGAATAGTTAAAACTAATAAAGAGTCTATGATCAATGGAAAATCAAAATTTATTAACCTCTTATTAGTCTGAATTTCTTTATGAAGTCTACTGAACGTCCTAATCCAGACTTTTGATGTTTCTAGAGCTGATAGGTCATTTATTAAATTTTCGATTTCAAAGTGATTGCTTTCCATCCATTTAAAGACTAAAGGATCTAGATAATATTGAGAAAATTTCACTAAAGTTGAGTTATCAACTATTTCCATACGAGGTAAAACTTCACTCAACTCAACCCAATTTTCATTACTAAATTTTTCGTAACTCCATTTTTTATGGATGTTAGCTCGCTGGACTCCAAGATACTCAAGCCATTCAACCATAAGATAGATATCTTGCTGTAATAGATTAAGTGCATTATCGAAATCTGTTATTTTTTTACTTTTATTGATACCTGAAAATTTTTTATAAATTATTAATAAATTTTCAATGGTTGTTTCAATATCTTGTATATCTATATTTAAAAAATCGAGTAAATCCTTATGAAAATTTACATCGCTGTTTTCATCGCCTAGTCTGGCACTTACTGTTTTATAAGTTGAAACAATATCTAATGTGCTTTTATATTTTCTAGTCCATTCTTCGTTAATTTTTATAAACTTTTCTAAGAAATTTTTTTTCCCATCCACTGCAGTTTTATATTTTTCAATAAACTTGCATTCTACTATTGTCTCAACAAGAACATATGCTCGCCAGTGAGCTAGGTACATTTCACAAGGATAGAAAAACCTTCCATTTTCATGTTCTACTTTTTCTACTGAATCAATCTGGTTAGTTTGCTTGTATTTTTCAACAAAACTTTGTTTTAAATTTGAATCATATGGATGAACCAGATCTTTAATTTCAAATGAGTCAGTACTCAACAGAACCAAATCAAAATAGAATACTGAATTTAAATCTTCATTCATATCATCAAAGTTATCACCAAGTGAAGGATAGTTCTTCCAGCTTTTAAAAAACTCTTCTGGTAACTTTACATACAATTCATAGCTTGATGGCGATGCTACAAGCAAATCTAATAATTTCATGTCATATGGGAGTTTTTGAAGATCAAAATTAGTTTTTAAAAACTCAGCAAACTTACCATTACATATTTTTTGATTGTAGTCAGCACTATGTACTCCTATTGACATGTAGCTTGAATATTTATCAATATCCTTCCAAGTTCTTATTATCATTTATTTTTACCCTAGATTAAGTTGCGTATAATGGAATCGTTTTCCTGATTCTACTTAGATCATATTAATTAATGAATAATTCAAATTGATTAAGACATTATTAAAAGTGTCTTAGCTCTTACTCCTGAAACGAAGTATTTTCCCAATGATGGCAATCTCGCTACATTCAGCGTAGCCACATCGGAACAGTGGAAAGATAAAAGCACTGGTGAACGTAAAGAGTCACAGAGTGGCACAGAATCACCACCAGCAACCGATTAGCCGAGATTTCCAGTCAGTACCTCAAGAAAGGCGGAAAGGTTTATATAGAGGGTTCATTGCGTACAAGGAAATGGAAAGACCAAAACGGATCAGAAAAGGAAATAACCGAGATTAGAGCTGATGTACTGCAATTGCTTTGAATAATTTAAAATGATTATCTGAGAAAATATTTTAAAACTTTTAGGAACCAATAATGAATATTGAGCATGGGCTACATCAAAATGGTATATCTATCTATCGTTTTGAGCCTGACAATTGTACGCGAATCAAACAATTAGAAGAAGGTAAACTGTATATATCTGATCCTAAAGAATTTAATGACCCATTTGATTTCCACCTAGATATTAAAGATTTATCGGATCGTACATTTGAGATGGATGATTTCCAAAAAATAATAGACTTCATTTATAAAAATAAATTAATTTATAAATACTATATTTTGAATAAAAATATAGAAAAAAATATTGAGGAGATATTTTCTCAGAATCGTTTTACTCCTGATAGTTTGCCTAAATTATGCTCAATGATAAAAAATCATATTTTAACTTTTGGTGTGCAGTGCTTTTCTTTGGATTGTAATATTCCTTTGCAGTGGGCCCATTATAGTAAATCACACAAAGGATTTTGTATTGAATACAACTTAAGAAAAATGGATTTGGTATCCCAAAATAATGGTTATGCTATTTATGATGTAAGTTATATAAATAAGTTACCAAGCATTTGTATATCAGAAGCACTGCTTACCCCACACCAAGCAATCGGAAAGTTATTGGCGACTAAAACCGTAGATTGGGCTTATGAGCAAGAAATTAGAATTATAAATTTTGAAAAACAAAGTCAATCGGTAGATATGCCTAAAGGATTAAGTATTAAGAGCTTAATTGCAGGAGTAAATATGATTGATGATCATTTAACCTTACTTAAGCAAGTTGGTGAAAAATTAGGAGTTCCTGTTTATCAAATGAAAAAAGGACAAAATGAGTCCGATCCACTATGGAGTCGTGAGAAATTATAGATTGATTTAAATTAGCCTCCTTCACTGGGGGCTTTTTTATAGCTAAATGGTCATTATCACCATGCAGATTCAACTATCATGGAAATCATGATAACTGAATAACTGACTTTAGATTAGTTTAGATAGGTGCAGGTTCGACTATTGTGGAAATCGCAAAGGATGAATAAATGGCCTCAGACGGCGTTAGATCGGATCAGTCTAATTAGACAAAACGCAATTTTGCGTTTACCTTAGAAAACAACAAGTTGAATACATTCCTATCAGATTTAAAATCCAAAAGGGTTACATTTCAAATGCCACCCATTAAAGGTTTGGTCATTATTGTCATGCCCTCAATAGCTAAACCTAGTCATAAATTAGCTATTTTTAGTTATCTGAAAACCGCGTTTTGTCGTTCTACGTCGTACAAGAAAGGGGAAATTTAGAGATACGACACGCCGTTAATTTACCTTGACAGCACCACACCAAAAAACACTATAAAAACCCTGTCAAAGCCTTACTGCATAGGTATTACAGCCATTTTATTAAAACTGTATTTCGTCAAGCTACGTCAAGGTAAATCAATCAATTTCGTGTCGCTACGTGTCGCAAAATCTTGCATGACAAGCCTTTTGTATTTTGTTGGACAAGGTACTCATAAAAACACCTATAAAAATGCACTGAAAGCCAAGCTATACAAGGCATACGGCTTTTTAACTGGATATTGGCTTCGTCAAACTACGTCAAACAAAAATGCTGTTTTGTCATGCTACGTCCTGCAAGATTAGCCTTATTTTAGGTTGACGGCATACAGGCTAAATAATCAGTAAAACAGTGCTCAAAGCTATGTGATGAAAGGATTTGGATAGTTTTATGAAAACCCTATTCCGTCAACCTACGTCAACCTAAATTGGCTAAAAACTTACTTTGACAAGGTACGCCGTAAATAACTCTATAAAATCACCTATAAGCCTTATCAGCCATAGAACACAGCCCTTTTATATGCTTTTCATAAAACTGCATTCTGTCAAAGTACGTCAAAGAAGAAGCCTTATTTCATCAACGTACATCAACGTAAAACGCACCACTTTTCCACCATTCCATCCAAGTACATCCAAGTAAAACTTGATCGGATTTAAAATCTGTCCAAGTACGTCCAAGTAAATTTATTTTGCTTTACGGCCTATCTGCATAAATCACTATGTAAGCCAAGCACAGAAAGGCATACGGTCATTTTATTAATTTCAATCCGTATAGCTACGTATAGCAAGAAATGTGAAAAAGTTTCTATTTGAACAAGGTACAACAAGGTAAATGGCTTATTTCATCTAAGTACATCTAAGTAATTTTTGTTTTACGGCGTATTTGTTGAAAATGCTCTCTATGCCAGTTACAGCAAGGCATACAGCGATTTAATGAAATTAATTTTGTAAAACTACGTAAAACAAAACAGCCTTAAATTATTCTTTACTGCGTTTATTTAATTTCCTTGATGGGCCACCAGTAGAAAGACCCTTAAAATAACCTCTAAGCTATATGCAGCAAGGTTTACCGCTATTTTGAGGGAATCCCATTTCATCAAGGAACATCAAGGAAAACCCCATGTTTTGTATAGCTACGTAAAGAATATTTGAGCTTATTTTTTGTCTTACAGCACCACATTAAAAAGACCATCAAAACCATGCTCAAGACTAAGCACAGCAAAGTTTACGCCGTTTGTTACGAATACCTATCTTGTAAGACTACGTAAGGGTAAAAGCATTTAAATAGGTCAGATTAATTAGTGATACAGCACATCTTAAATTTGATAGACAATACCGCCTCAATAAATAAGTGGAAGCCAATAAACATAAGGGATACAGCCAATTTATAAATACATTTTTGTCTAACTACGTCTAGCAAATCTGTATCACTACGTATCAGTAAATAATGCTTAATCACACCGTTCTGATTTCAGGTTTTATCAGGTTCAAAGGTTAAGTTTTTTTAAGTCAGAACCTTAGCATTTCTTAGCTTGTTTGCTGAGTTCAAATGTCAAGTTTTGACAAGTTCAGACCCTATTATTCCCCTAACAGGTAGGGCGTTCAAAAGTCAGGTTTTGATAGGTTTATGCATCACCCTGGGCATCTTTGAATATTAGGTTTTATTAGGTTCAATCAATCGAGTGATGACGGGCGAAAAATTGCGGTGGCATTCACCCCACTGGGGAATATGAGCAAACTTGCACACATTTAAAACGCGACCAAGTTAATTCAGCATTTGAAATGTGGATTTAAAATCTGAAATTTTACCGATACCAAAATTCAGGGCATACCTGACCATCAAAAATGACGTGCAGTATAAGCACCTCAAAAAAGAGGAGCTTTACCGCAAAGGATAGGATTCCAAATCTGACCCCATCGACATTATAAATGTGGGTGGGTACGCATTTTAAATATGCTGTTTTGGTGCGTACCGACTGCATACCGTGTACCAGTGTGTACCTGAACCACTAAATAGAGGAGCAGCTTAAATACTCTATTTCGCCTCCATCAAATAAGGGAGGCCAAAAAACACAGCAAACCGACACACCAATACAGGCAATATTTAAAATAAAAGGCGTGGGCGTGCGAGGGGAGTTATTTTTATATGAATTTGACTCCTGATATAGCAACTAAACCCGAAGAAAATAGGCCAGCAACATATAATTTGTACACTGTCATGTACACTAGAATTTTAATTTAAAATTTAAATAATATAAAACAGTTGCTTATAAGATTTGTTCAATTGTCGCCATCCCAAATACCTAACAAGACATGGCAAAATATGCCAAGTCTTAAAACGAAAAGGCTTGATTCTTAACGGATCAAGCCTTTTTTATGCCTGTATATAACTGAGCTTAACCGAGTATATGAGTTTGTATCATATCGTGTATCATTGATAAGTAATTGAAACCACTGTGATACACAATAAAGCGTTCAGATATTAAAAAGTGCCCTTTATCAGATACCGTATTAGAAAATCTAAAGATAAGGACTATCCGGAACTTGATGGAGTATTTAGCTTGATCACGTGTTTAAGATGTTGGATGAACAACAGCATGCTTATATTCATCAGCTGATTTTTGCTGCTTGTGGCTTGATTTATTCGCCATGTTATCCAAGAAAAAAAGATCTATAAAATGGGAGATTATTTAAGGCATTTTAGGCAGATGATGCCCGACTATTGAGAACGTTGTTACTATTTATATCCGATAAAAAGAACAGCAGTTTTTGAATGATAAAAGATCTTTTATTGTTATTGGTAGGTGAAAGTTTAGATTAACGATTCACCTACCAGCCGGGTCTGATTTTGTCCCCAAGATTTATTTTATCAGCTTGAGCGTTAAATATTGTCGCTCAGGTTTATTCTATTTTGCGAAATTTTTTTTTGTGAATCTTTACCCCAATTGAATTTTTGTGCACAGATGCCTAATCCGACAATAAAGAGTGCAAGCAAGCTGGTATAAGTCACTTCTTTGAAATATGTTCCTTCAACCAGCATGGTAATCAGGGCACCAATAATAAAGAAGATTGCCAGATAAGTCAGCCAAGGGAATAACCACATTTTAAAGTCAATCACTTGTCCTTCCGCTTCTAATTTCTTACGCATACGTAATTGAGAAAAAGCAATGGTGAGATAGACATAGAGTGCCGCTGTACCTGTCGCTAACATAAAGATGTCGTAGACATTCATACTTTCAGTGGCCGTCAGGTAGGTTGCCAATAAAGCGAATGATGATGACACCAGAACACCCATCCAAGGACTACCATTACGGTTGATTAAACCAAAACTTTTCGGTGCATCGCAACGTTTTGACAATGAAAACAGCATGCGTGAACAGGTATAGAGTGCAGAGTTAAAACAGCTACACACTGAAGTCAGGACCACAAAATTGACAATGTGTTTTGCTTCTGGAATACCAAGTGCAGTTAAGGTCACACTATAGGTTCCCCAAGTTGGGTCTTTGAGTAGTGGATTGTTATGTGGAATGAGGCAGACGGTAATAAGCATTGAACCAACATAGAACAACATGATACGCCATACCACTGAGTTAGATGCTTTACGGATTTCACGAGCAGGGTTTTGTGATTCTGCGGCAGCCACCGTCACAATTTCAGCGCCAATATAGGCAAACATAACCCCGAGTAATGCCGTGATTACCGCAGAGAAACCATTGGGCATGAAACCTTCAGCGGTTAAATGGGTAATACCTGTCGCACCTGCTTGGCTCCATGGCCATAAGTGCATGACGGCCAAGCTACCAATCACTAAGAAAATAACAATTGCGATCACTTTGATCAGGGCAAACCAAAACTCAAATTCACCATAGTTTTTGACATTTTGTAAGTTAACGACAACCAATGACACAATCACTAGGAGCATATAGCCCCAGATGGGGATCAACGGAAACCAGCTGTTGAGAATTTTACCTGCGACATACGCTTCCCAGCCCATCAGTAAGGCCCAAGAACACCAATACAGCCAGCCAATGGTAAAACCTGCCCAGCGGCCAATTGCACGATCAGCATAGGTTGAGAATGAACCGCTATCCGGGTTGAGAACGGCCATCTCACCCAGCATGCGCATGATTAATAGAATGAGCAATCCACCAAAAGCATAGGCCAAAATTGCAGCGGGACCTGCCGAGTAGATTACATTACCAGAGCCAATGAACAGTGAGCCACCAATTACCCCGGCAATCGAGATCATTGTAAGATGACGTGACTTAAGTCCACTTTTTAAGCCGTGTGATGAATCGGGCGTGGAGACATGTTGATGTTCTGCCATATAATTTCCCTTAATATCCATAGTGTAACAGCAATAGAGCTCTCTACCTTGTGTACACTATCTATCCTTTGAAACTGTAACCGAATTCGCAATCACTTCATTAATTTTAAGTTAAACTTAATAAAGCCGATGTTTCTATAAACACATGAAAAATCACACTTTGATTACAAAACTGTTACATGCTGTTTATGTATGCTGCTAATTTCTCTTTTTTGTTGTCAGGTGACGAGAGCCATTTTTTAGCTATTGAAGGGAGCCAATTGCTTTAAAAAGGTGAAAATTACAGAAAGAAATGTTTACAGAAAAATAAAGACTAAATAAAATGAAGTGGCCATAAAAGGTTTTACTCCTTGTTTAAAAACCGGCCGAGAATATATTGATTTTAAAAATAAAATTTTAATTAGAATCGAAATTTTACTAGTTTAAAGTATGAATTCCATTGTCGCGCAAGCATTTCAACAGTACGCCGAAAGCTACCAATATTTCTTGTTCCCTCACGCAGGCGAAACCGAGCAGTAATCCTTTCTGCCGGGTAGAATAGTGCTTGGTATAGTATTGCGATAGGGCTCTGACCTTAATACCTTGATCAAGTGCATTCGATGCAATCAGGACATCATCACTGCTGCTTGGCAGTTTTAAAATCAGGTGTAGGCCTGCTGCCGTGTTGTATTCGTGCAGAAAATCTTCACCTAAATGACGGTGAATTAAATCAATCAGAAATGCATGGCGTTTACTGTAGAGTAAGCGCATGCGTCGGATATGCGCCTCATAATGGCCTTCACGGATAAATTCTGCCAGTGCCTTCTGATCAATTAAATGTCCACCGCGATAGAGTTCTGCGGCCACAATGCGCAGCGGGGAAAACAGTTTCTTCGGAACCACCAGATAGCCGATACGCAGTGCAGGATAAATGGTTTTGCTGAATGTGCCCATATAAATGACCGGGGAATCAGGTTCCAATCCTTGTAAAGACGGATAGGGCTGGCCTGAAAACCTGAATTCACTGTCATAATCATCTTCCACAATCCAGCTTTTATGCTGCCGGGCAATTGCAATCAGCTGTTTGCGTCGTTCCAGGCTTAGATGTGAACCTAGCGGATACTGGTGGGAGGGTGTAACAAAGATCAGCTTGGGGGGTACTTTCGGATCAAGATCAGGAATAATGCCTTCCTGATCGACCGGCAGTGAACGCAGATTGACCCCGTTAATGCGCAAAATGTTGCGGGCGCCCCAGTAGGCTGGATCTTCGATCCAGACTTCATCGCCAATGTCGCTCAAGGTACGCGAGACTAAATCAATCGCCTGATGCGTGCCTTCGGTAATAATGATTTGATCGGCATCGCATTGCACCGAACGTGCAATTTTCAGATATTCCGCAAGTTCTTGGCGCAGTTCCAGACAGCCGCCAGCATTGCTGTAAATCAAGCGGGTAATTTCCGGTTCACGGCTCAAACGGGTCTGAATTTTGCTAAAAATGTGATGCGGAAACTCTGTCACATCCGGTGCACCGGGAACAAAAGCACCCCATTGATAAGGCGAGGCTGCTGAATAGCCGATTAAGTAAGAACCACGCTGAGACAAGCTGTAACTTTGCTGAGATTTTTTTTCTTGAATAGGGGCGTTGCTATTTTCCGCCTTGATTAAAAAGGATTCGGGCAGTTTATCTGTGACCCAGGTGCCTTGTCCTGTGCGGGCATCGACATACCCTTGTGCCTGTAATTGTTCATACGCACTTAATACCGTATTACGGGAAACCTTGATCTCTTTGGCCAGATCGCGGGATGCCGGCAGACGAGTCTTGGGTGCCAATACGCCGTCAATTATGGCATTACGTAAGCAGCGAAATAATCGTAGCTGCAATGTTCCATCGATATCTTGCTGTAATCGCTGCAGCAAATAGTCTCCAAGCAAGCTACGCAATTGGCTCTCTCCTACAAATTCAAAGTGGCTCTCGTGAGAGCGATATCGGTATGTGCAAAATAATCTGGTCAGGCAGTAATTGTAAAGTATCCCGTTGTTGCACAGTGCATGTAAATACGGGCCTGTAAACGGCAGGCAATATACACATATCTTGGTTAAAGCCAAAGCGAAAAATCCAAGCTGAATGTTTTAGCTCAGATCACGCTGGCTACAGAGCTGAATCAATAAATGCCGACAAGCAGAGATAAATTTATACTTTTTGCGGTCGCAAGGAAATGCGTCTGCATACAAAAAACAGGATCATGCAATGAACACAATGATGAAGGGGCTCACCTATACCGAGCACGGTACGACGGCCTGGAACAATTATCTGAAACAGCTGGATAAAGTGGCTCCTTATCTGGGTGAACTCAGCGAAAGACTGGATATGTTGCGACGTCCGAAGCGAAGCCTGATTGTGGATATTCCGGTGATTATGGATGATGGCAGCGTTCAGCATTTTGAAGGTTATCGAGTTCAGCATAATTTGACCCGCGGTCCGGGCAAGGGCGGTGTGCGCTTCCATCCTGATGTCAATTTAGATGAGGTGATGGCACTGTCGGCATGGATGACGATTAAGTGTGCGGCACTGAATTTACCTTTTGGGGGGGCCAAAGGCGGTGTACGGGTTGATCCAAGCCAGTTATCCAAGCGTGAACTAGAACGATTGACACGGCGTTATACCGCAGAAATCAATTTGGTTATTGGGCCGCAAAAGGATATTCCGGCACCGGATGTGGGGACCAATCCGCAAATTATGGCCTGGATGATGGACACCTTTTCCATGAATGCCGGTTCTACCATTACCGGTGTGGTGACCGGGAAACCCGTGCATCTTGGCGGTTCTTTAGGCCGCAGTAAAGCCACAGGACGTGGCGTGTATATTAGCGGGCGTGAAGTGGCGCAGCAAATTGACCTGGATTTAAAGGATGCCCGGGTGTGTGTGCAGGGGTTTGGTAATGTCGGCAGCGAAGCCGCCTTGCTGTTTCATGAAAATGGCAGCAAAGTGATTTGCGTACAGGATCACTCCGCAACCCTATATCAGGAACAAGGGATTGATATTCCCAAGTTAATGGAATATTCAAACACCTATCACAAGATTCAGGGGTTTGCTGCAAGCGACGAAATCGCGATGGCAAAATTCTGGCAAATTCCCGCAGAAGTGTTTATTCCTGCGGCGCTGGAAGGGGTGATTGATGTGCATGTTGCCCAAACCATTCAAGCCAAGATCATTTTGGAAGGGGCCAATGGTCCGACCCTCACTGAAGCGGATGAAATCCTGAGTCAGCGTCAAATCACTGTTGTACCGGACGTGATCTGCAATGCTGGTGGCGTGACTGTCAGCTATTTCGAATGGGTACAAGACCTTGCCAGCTATTTCTGGACAGAAGAAGAAATCAATCAGCGCATGGATGTGATCATGAAAAATGCTGTGCATGATGTTTGGCTCAAAGCCATGCAGGCCGGATGTTCTTTACGTACCGCAGCTTATATTTTGGCATGTGAACGGATTCTGATGGCTCGCCAAGAGCGCGGCATCTATCCAGGTTAAGGGTAGGGTCTCTTGCAGGATGCAATATTTGACCCGGCATAAGTTTGGATATTTAACGCCTTTGCTGATTCCATTTGGTCAGAAACTTTGCTTTTGCCAGCGACCTGGTTTTGAAAATTATTATTTCTTTTTTGGGGCTTCTATAATGTCGCAACGTTTTTTAGTGAAACCATTTTCGTTCTGTGCGCTTGTCGCCAGTGCCGTTACGATGTCTGCCACCGTGCAGGCAGATTCGCTTTCTTGGGGAGATGCCGATACCGATTTAGGCAAACTGACCGTATCGGGGTGGCTACGAGCGAATTATCAGGATAAGGATTATTCGGACAGTGACCATAAAGTAAAGTTTAATGCGGCGAAACTCAGCCTGAAATATGATGCCAAGTCATTGTTCGGCGATGTGGAATACCGTTGCTATCAAAATGATACTCTATGTGATTTTTCAACTTTGGTGAATGCCAACTTGGGCTATAAGCTGAATGATGACAGCCGCATCACCTTGGGTCTGCAAGATATGCCTTTTGGTATTGGCCGCTTCTGGAGCAGCAGCTGGTACGGCAGTTCAATGGACAATGCCGGACTGGAAGATGTGCATAATCTGGGTATTAACTGGCAGCAGCAGCTAGGTACAAATACCAAAGTCAATGTGGCTTATTTTGTGCGTGATGGGGGAAGTTTTGCCGGCACTGGTGACGATGCTGCGCGTTATGCGGCCAATTATGTCAAGCCAGAAGATGCCAGCACCGATGACATTGAAGAAAAAAACATGTGGGTTGCACGTATCAATCAGCAGATTCCACTGCAGGACAGCCCGGTTAAACTGAATGTTGGCGGCTCGTATTGGTATTCAGATTTGGAAAATAACCGCAATGGTCAAACTGGGCATCGCAATGCATGGAATGTGTTTGGTCGCTTAAACTACCAGAATGCAAACCTGACCCTGACTGCCGGACAGAATCGCGCAGATACCCAGGCTGTAGATAATCCAGATTATGCGACGGTAGGTTCTTTTGAATCGAAGTATCATGTGGCCAATAAAGCCAATTATTATGTGGCGAATCTGGATTATCAAATGACTGATTTTTATAAGGATTACGATCTGACGCCTTATGTCAGCTATACCGTCTTTGATAAAGACAAGTCCGGTTTCGCCACATCTACACGCAATATTTTGGGTGCTCAGCTGGATGTTAAGCAGTTTTCGCTGGCAGCCGAATATATCATCGGTAAAAATGATGTATTCATTGGCGGTGATGCCGGTTCTTTGGCGCAAGGAGATGCAGCAGGCCATAGCCGACTGCTGAATTTACTGTTTATGTACAATTTCTAAATTTTTGCTCTCAGTTATCAAAATGGCACCTTATAAAAAGGTGCCATTTTTTTATGGTGTAATTTCAAGTTTATGATTTGTATTTAATTATTCTGTTTTTTGATTTTTTAAATCTTCGGGACAGGGTGAATTGGCTCTGTCTATCTGATTCAAAGTGGCTCTCGTGTCAGGCCGATAAAAGCGCAAAATGAGGAAGATCAACCAGTCATTTGCATATCATCAATCACATGATATGGATGCCAAAATTTTACACTGTATGAATCAAGAATGAGGATACAAAATGGACAGTAAACACTCTGCACTGAATGCACGTAAACAGCAAGCGACGCCTCGTGGTGTTGGTGTCATGTGTCAATGGTACGCGGAGAAAGCAGAGAACTCGACAATTTGGGATGCTGAAGGCAATCAATATATCGATTTCGCAGGTGGTATTGCGGTACTGAATACCGGTCATCGTCATCCTAAAATTATTGCTGCTGTTACTGAACAATTAACAAAATTTACCCATACAGCCTATCAGGTTGTACCTTACGAAAGTTATGTCTCTCTTGCTGAGCGTATTAATGAGCGTGCACCAATTGACGGCCCTGCAAAAACCTCATTCTTTTCTACTGGTGCTGAAGCAGTAGAAAATGCAGTTAAAATTGCCCGTGCCTATACTGGCCGTCACGGCATTGTAACTTTTGGTAACGGTTTCCATGGTCGTTCATTCATGACCATGGCCATGACGGGTAAAACTGCCCCTTACAAACGTGACTTTGGGGTAATGCCGGCGGGTGTTTTCCATGCACGTTATCCGGTAGAGTCAAAAGGCATTACTGTGGACGATGCCATCCAAAGCATTGAAGACATTTTTGCTGAAGATGTGGCTGCACATGATGTGGCGGCAATCGTACTTGAGCCTGTGCAAGGTGAAGGCGGTTTTAATGTTGTACCGGCAGAATTTTTAAAGCGTTTACGTGCATTGTGTGATCAGCATGGTATTTTGATGATTGCAGATGAAGTACAAACAGGCTTTGCCCGTACCGGTAAACTGTTTGCCATGAATCACTACGAAACCAAAGCAGACCTGATTACGATGGCAAAAAGCCTGGGTGGTGGTTTCCCGATCTCTGGCGTGGTTGGTCGTACTGAAGTTATGGATGCACCGAATCCTGGCGGCTTAGGCGGTACTTATGCGGGTAGTCCGATCGCCGTTGCTGCAGCACATGCAGTTATTGATGTGATTGAAGGTGAAGGTCTGTGTGATCGTGCCAATGTCTTGGGTGCGGAACTGGTTTCGGTATTAAATAACATTAAAGCCAGCAGCAATGTAGTCACTGATATTCGCGCGCTGGGTTCAATGGTTGCAGTAGAACTGGAAACGGCTGAACAGGCCAAAGCGGTGCAAAACTATGCAATGGCAAATGGCCTGCTGATTTTAACCTGCGGTCGTTCTGGTAATGTGATTCGTTTCCTATATCCTTTAACCATTCCAACAGCGCAATTCCGTGAAGGCCTGGCTATTTTAGAACAGGGATTTGCAACTTTAACTGCATAAGAATGAATGAGGGATTGAAATGCTTCCAGATCATTTGAAATATTTATTACAGCATCCGGATGTTTGCTTGGATCAGCCCTTAAGTGGCGATTACATCGAAGTAAAAGATGCGGCAACACATGACACGCTGGCATGGGTGAAATCCCATGACCGTGCGTCGGTAGAACAAGCAATTGCTCGTTCACAGACGGCACAGAAGGCATGGAAAGCACAAACAGCATTACAACGCGCTGACGTGCTGTGGGCCTGGTTTGATTTGATGCAGGAAAATAAAGAGTCATTGGCTCAGATTTTGACTGCTGAACAAGGTAAACCTTTAGCTGAAGCGCGCGGTGAGATTGCTTATGCCGCCTCCTTTATCCGCTGGTTTGCTGAACAGGCGCGCCGTATTGACGGTGAAGTGCTGACACCAACGCTGCCGAATCAGCGCTTGCTGGTCATCAAACAGGCAATTGGGGTCACCGCTGCAATTACGCCGTGGAATTTCCCTGCAGCCATGATTACCCGTAAGGCTGCGCCTGCAATTGCTGCCGGCTGTTCTATGCTGGTTAAACCGGCTGAGCAAACGCCATTAACAGCCTATGCTCTGGAAGTGCTGGCTTTGCAGGCAGGTTTACCACAAGATGTATTGCTGCACATTAGTGGCGATGCCATTGAAGTGGGCAAAACCTTGTGCGAAAGCGACACAGTGAAAAAGCTGAGCTTTACCGGTTCGACTCAAGTCGGCCGCATTTTGATGCAGCAATGTGCGCCAACCATCAAAAAACTGTCACTTGAGCTGGGTGGCAATGCGCCAGTACTGGTTTTTGATGATGCCAATCTGGAGCAGGCGGTTCAGGGTATTATGGTCAGCAAGTTCCGTAATAGCGGTCAAACCTGTGTCTGTGCCAACCGTATTTATGTGCAAGATGGCATTTATGATGCGCTGGCTGAGAAATTGACTGCCGCTGTGGCCAATTTAAAAGTGGGTGATGGCCGTCAAGACGGTTCTACTCAAGGCCCGTTAATTGATGAAGATGCAATTGCCAAAGTGCAGTCGCATATTGCAGATGCAGCGAGCAAAGGTGCACAGATTAAAATTGGTGGCCAGCGTTCAAGTCTAGGCGGCACTTTCTTTGAACCTACCGTGCTGACTGAAGTAACCCAGGACATGAAAGTGGCTAAAGAAGAAACTTTTGGTCCATTGGCTCCATTATTCCGCTTCCACACGGAAGAAGAAGCGGTGGCGATGGCAAATGATACCGAGTTTGGCTTGGCTACTTATGTATTCACACAGAGTACAGCGCGTCAATGGCGTGTCGGTGAAGCATTGGAATATGGCATGGTCGGAATTAATACCGGTGCTATTTCTAATGAAGTTGCACCATTTGGTGGTGTGAAGCAATCTGGTTTAGGACGTGAAGGTTCTAAATTCGGTATTGATGAATATCTCGAAATGAAATATCTGTGTGTAGATTTATCTTCATAATAAATGCTACATCAACCAGTTAAAAATCAGCCCTGCCCATTCAGGGCTGATTTTTATACAATAAAAACTGTTTAAACTTAACTCACACAGCAGTTAAAAAATATTTATAAGCAACAAGATTTGTCTATATCAATAACTGGAATTGATTGTCTGCCAAACATCTTTATTGGCTAAAATTATTGATCCTAGCTATGAAAAGAAGAGTTTCCATCTCTTTTCTTGTAAAGGGATCCGCTATTTCAACTTGAACTTTACGGTTTTTGATTTTATTCATTGGATTTTCAGAAATAACATTATTCTTTACGGTCACTTCAAATACATCTCTTAAGAGAGTTGCACAGTTGTTAAAAATTTTAGTTGTTTGAAAATGCATTTTTTTCTGGTCACTATAGTTTTTCTTCTATTTTAGACCTTTAGATTAGAATTTTTGTGGCATCTACAATCCCAACATTCCAATCAATACCTTCGCCTTCAGGCAACTTTTTCGGCAAATTGAAAAGTTTGGGCGGCCTGGCTGCACTATGGGAACCAGTGCCGGTGATTCTTCCAGATTAAGCAGAGTATAAATATGTTTACTCAACGTATCCTTAGCTTACCAAGTGACATCCTATACCAGCCGTTACAAGCAACAGCTTGTGATAAGCAACACCGTCACCATTTTGAAGTTCAACCGTATGCGCTTCAGCGTTGATTTTATTTACACTATTGCCACGGATGGTTTCGATGTTGCTCATGTCATTAAGCTTTTAACTCAGCAGATACGATGCCGAAGCCCGCAATCCACTCACTGATTTCTTCATAGCAATGTGTTGTCATGTCGTATTCGCCCAGTTCGCTCAAGGCAGCAAATGCAGCCATCCAGGCACGAACTTCCTGACCACCACGGCCACCGTCACGGCGGATTTCAGCTTCAGTCATGGCTTCCAGTGCAGCGAAATCTGCATTTTTGAATTTTTCAAGTAATGCCAGATCCCACTCAGGATTTAGAGGCACAGAAATGCTCTTGTCGCCTGCAGCCAGACGCTGACCGACAGAAATCACATTCGCCTGACGGGCATTACGTGCTTCAGGTGTCGGGTTACGGCCCGCAATCAGGAACTCTTCCACTTCTGGTGGCACAGAACCCATTTGCGGAGTCGGTGGATCGTGTGAAAGGCCACCCGTACCCAGTACAAGTACACGTTCATTTTCAAGGTTTAAAGATTTGATAAACTGACCTACAGCACGGCCTAAAGCGATGGTACGCTTGGTGGTGGGCATGGGTGCTGCAGCGCCATTAATAAAAACCGGAATTGTTGGATAACGGTCAAGCTGACCTTCACAGAGGAAATGTAAAGGCTGGGTTACCCCATGGTCGGCTTGCATGCGATAAGAATATGCAACATCCACACCTTCATCCAGTACACTGCGAACCAAAGCCAGTGCCTTGTCTTGAGGTACATTCAGGTGGTCATTATCTTTACCATAGTCCCAGTCACCTGCAGCCTTGGCACGAACACCGACACAGAAGCTTGGCATCAGGTCATAGAAGAAACCATTAAAATGGTCAGGACCAAAAGTAATGATCAGGGTAGGGTCATAAGCTTTTACTTCAACTGCCAGTTTGGCAAAGGCATCACGAACAACCTGTTCTTTGCATTTTTCCTGAGGTGAAGCAAATTCCATTAAAGGGCTATGAGATGCACAAATAAGTTTAATAGCCATAACAGGCTCCTTAAAAGGAAGGCAGCCTAAGAACAGGCTGCCGATAAGTCCGTTTTGATCAGACTAGATTTTTATTCATCAAAGCATCTAGCATACAGCTGACGTAAACTACGGATATCTAGACTGCAACTTGACAAACAAAAATCGTATTCATCAGAAGAACACACTCAGGTTATGTGAGGTATAGGTCACTTGGTCTAGGGTGATTTTGCGGTCAAAAATTTGCCAGCCTAAACCACCTTCAACTTTACGGATCTTGTCGTGACGTTTACCACAGTAAATCGTAATATCTTTCTCTTTTTGAGAACGGTAGAGTAGATAAGTCACGTATACATCGTATTCGCCTGCAACTTCAGTTGGTTCAACAATCACGTTGCTCACCATGTGAGTGGTACGTGATGGAGGCTCTTCAGCCCAAGCCATACCCGTTTCCAGACGCGCTACACGGCGTTCCAACAGATGTTTGTTGTCATTGAACACCCAAGTTGTTGGTGGCTCAACTGAACGGCGTCGGTCACGGGTTTGCGCGTTTGGCGTGGTACGCAGGACGTAAGAAACGTCGTCTGCCATAACATCCAGCCATTCGCGGAATTTCCAGTCATCCAGCAATTTTGCTTCACGATAGAGGAACTGACTGATTTCATAATGAAGTTCCATACTTACTTGACTCATTTCACAAGCTCCTTCTCATATGCTTCAGTTGCTTTCTCAACATCTTCCCATTCTTTATGAATCAGCAGGTCTGCCCAACGACGATAAAAACCACGTGCTGCTGTTTCAGAGAAAATATAGCTGGTGATACCAGGGACACCATCTTCACGTACTTTTTCGCTGCCTTTACCCATCTCAACGATCAGTTTGTTTTGACGAGCTTTATAACCACGTAATACTTTTTGAATTTCTACCCAGTTTTCAGAGTCATCTTGCTCAAGGAAACCAGCAGGACCGAAAGCACGGGTTGCAGAACGTTCAAATGCATCTTTCACGTCTTGTGGTGCATCAGCATCACAGATACAGAATGCCCAAACTTCAGTTTTGTTTGGACCACGTGGGTGCCATACACGAAGTGTTGCAGTACCGTTCAACCAAGACAGTGTCGGGAACATGGTGTTGTGACCTGCTAGACGCAGTGCACGGGTTTCACCTAAACGTTCTTTTACTTCTTCATAAGTTTCACGGAAATAGTTTGCTACTTCACCATCTACCCAAACGTTTGCATCTGGTTTTTCGGTGAAGAAGAAGCCTGAACCATGGCCACGTGAACCGAATTGGATCGCGTCTTTCGCTGTTTCCCACACTGGACGGGCCGTTTGTGCTGCACCAAGGTGTTTAGACGCATCATCGTCCGGTTTTGCACCAAGCACCTGTACTGCAGATGCATGAGAGAACAATGCGTGGTATTGGTCAGATGCGAACTGTTCAGCAGCAAATTTCCAGTTACACTCGATTTCCCACTTGTGTACACCACCAACAATCACTGTACCACCAGGGCGACGATCTAGAACACCATCTAAATACCAAGCCATATCGCCCATGTATTCTTCTAGGTCAGGCGTTGTTTCATCCCAGCAGCCAAATACCAGGCCTTTGTAGGATTTAACACGGGTTACTTCAAGTAATCCCCATTCTTTTTTGCAAGCCCCTTGTGGGTAAGCACGCTCTTCAAGCGGAATGTCTTTTAAAGAACCGTCAATACCGTATGACCAGCCGTGGTATGGGCAAGTGAACGCACGGGTATTACCACAGTCTGCGAAGCTTACGCGCATAGCACGGTGACGACATTGGTTTAAGAATGCTTTAACTGAACCGTCTTTTTGGCGTGCCACAATAATCGGATCTTCACCCATGTAGGTGTTAAAAAAGTCACCGGCTTTAGGAATCTGGCTTTCATGGCAAAGGAATAACCATGTACGACCAAACACGCGTTCAAGTTCTAATTCGTATAAATCTGGATCTGTATAAATAGATGGAGTAATACGTCCATTTTGTGCATCGACTAAAGCGTCGATTTCGCGCACATCAATTTTTCCACTCATGAAAAGCTCCTGCGACCAATCTTGGCACAAAGTAATAGACTTAACTTTTCAACGATGATGAAATTTTCGGGTGTATTTTAGGAAATATTTTATTTATTTTAATTAATATATTTAATGGATTATTATTGTGGTAATAATTCCTATTAAATTGCTCGTGA
Organism: Acinetobacter sp. SA01; assembly: GCF_011319235.1. NCBI lineage: Bacteria > Pseudomonadati > Pseudomonadota > Gammaproteobacteria > Moraxellales > Moraxellaceae > Acinetobacter > Acinetobacter sp. SA01. The sequence goes on along the minus strand of NZ_WXXM01000001.1, from coordinate 518,933 downwards.
TTATAATCTGTTTTTTAATTTAATGAACGTATTTTTTTTAGTAATTCCTACTAAATTGATAGTATTTAAAGTGTGTTTTTTTAATTTAATTAATATTATTTAACTAGAATATTGTTTTTCAATTTTTTATTGTTTATTTACAAGTATTTAATTTAATATTATCTATTTTTATTGATATGTTTTTTCATTGTTTTTTAGGAATAATTCCTACTAAATTACTCATATTTTGGATGTGTTATTTTATTTTAATTTTTGTATTTACAATTATAATTAAAGTAGTAATTCCTACTAAAATACTTATATTTAAGGTGGGCATATTTTTTTAGGTGTTAGGTGTAAGATTTTTTATTACTCGGCGAGTCGGTTATATAAAACTATGGTGCCTCCATTACTTTATGAGCGTTGCTGAAGAGGTGAACTTCTCTTAGTCAATAAATCAAAGATGAGGAATAAGGCATTGATGTGAAAAGCCATAATGTATCAAACCTAAAGAGGAGTTTGCTGAGGAAAATGTATTTTCCTTAAATGGGTACTTGACCCTGCACAACGCGGTTTTTGACTTTACTAAAAGCTTAGGGCATTCGGCACAATATTGTACAAAAGGTCAAGAATATCCTGTCTAACCTTTATTATCTCGATCGGGGTGAGCTGAGAATGTACCATTTTGCTGGGCTATATTGTGTCTTTGAGTATGGATGAACGTGTGCTTCAGTCATGGATATAAAGCTAATTTATCCTTTAGGTGAATATGAAGGAACTCCGGAGGAGTACAGAGGCTCGTTTTTTATTTCTTTTGATAAATCGTTTATTTTTAAATCATCAACCATCGTTCAAATTCAGCAACTTTAGCTATTTTTCTAACCATGGCAGCATCAAAAAAAACTATCAAAAAGCCCACATTAATCAATTCCTGACGAATATCCTCTATCTTTTGCTACTTAAGTCTAATACGGTTTTCATGAATAAAAATAGGGATTTAGACGCCAAAAATATTGTGAAAATTATGTTTAACTCTAAATCAGCATTTAATGAAAGTAGTAATCATTTAATTATCGGTAATCCCCCTAAAAATGATCGTCTCTCAGACTCCCATGAATTATCGTTAATTATCAAAATGAAAATATTTTAGTGATAGAGGAATACCACAAACCTATCTCATAATTTTTTATCATCATTCATTAAATCCTATGAAAAATTAGTAGTTTTGCTCACTAAAAAATACGTTTAGATTAATAAAAATACAATTATGAAATAGGCCTATTCCATTTTTTGCTTAAATATAGAAAAAGTGTTGAATAGCATATTTAGACCGATATTGGACATATTGGACAGTGATGACGAATCACATCAACTCTAGTCTCTATAAAGAGGTGAAATGATGAATATTGCAAAGAATAGCATATGCCTTTGGTACGATAATGACGCTGAAGGCGCTGCAAGATTTTATGCTGAGACCTTTCCTGATTCATCGATCGGTGCAGTACATTGTGCACCTGGAAATTATCCATCAGGGAAAGCAGGGGATATTTTAACTGTGGAGTTTACCGTGCTAGGCGTTGCCTGCATCGGACTGAATGGCGGATCAGCATTTAAACACAACGAAGCGTTCTCATTTCAGGTGGCGACCGAGGATCAGGATGAAACGGATCGCTACTGGAATGCGATTGTCGGAAATGGTGGTCAGGAAAGCGAATGTGGTTGGTGTAAAGATAAATGGGGAATCTCTTGGCAGATTACCCCAATCGTCCTAACGAAAGCTTATACCAGTCCTGACCGTGCGGCTGCCAAACGTGCATTTGATGCCATGATGACCATGAAAAAAATTGACATTTCTGTAATAGAAGCCGCATTTCGTGCTTGAGATGTGGGCAGGAGCTGGCAATTCCTTCAAGTTGTGGCCGCTTGCTTAGATGGGGCAACTCAAAACATGTTGAAAAGAACCATATTTAAAAAACCAAATCAAATATTAAAAAACTTTTATTAGAAAACTCTTGTTCGAGAATTTTTATCAGTTGCCTGATTAGAAGCTGCAAAATTAAAGCCTTCTATAATTTTTAGCACAGGTTAAAGCAGCTGAAGCTGCGTTTTTAATGAAAAATTTAAGCTGTCACTACATCTGAAGTGATGATCACTTATCATGTTCTTTCCCTATTCAAAAAGAGAATAGACAATATTTTTCCACAATATTGGGGACAGTCCAAATAAGATCGTTTTATGTTCAGGATACCGTGAGTGGCATGGTTTCTATATTGGTAAATTATTGTGTCCTAGTGATTTCATTTGTTATGAAATCTGTGCATTGCGGTACATCATATTGATGGAATAACTAAATGTGGTTAAAAATAATCCATAAAACAATAATGATGCTTTTCTCCATTTTAGCTATTTTTGTTATAAGGCGAATATTGGATCTTATAACTTGAGTGAGGGGTCACAAACATAACCTCCTATTGGGAGAACAAGACCATGAACATCGCTAAAATATTAATGATGAGCGGATGGATAGTTCTATCCACACCAGCCATACTTGCAGCGGAGACCACAGATGGAAAACCGGGCAGTACCTCCGCAGCTGACCAGAAGGCTATCGCCAGCGCCATGAGCGCAGCACCGAAAAAAGTCAGCGCAGCAGCCACCATTGTGGTTATAGGCAAAGGTGGCAAGATGCACACTTTGCGCAAAGGCAATAATGGTTTTACCTGTATGCCTGATAATCCGACTACCCCCGGTCCAGATCCAATGTGCATGGATCAGGCAGCCTTAGAATGGGCAGAAGCCTGGATGGGACACAAATCGCCAAATGTAGGTAAAATTGGCTTTATGTATATGTTAGCGGGTGGAACCGATGCCAGTAATACCGACCCATATGCCCAAAAACCCACCAAAGGTAACCACTGGATCAAGACGGGTCCTCACGTCATGATTGTCGGTGCCGAACCTGGTTTTTATGACATGTATCCCCAAAATGCCCAGCCAGATACTACCGTACCTTACGTCATGTGGCCCGGAACGCCTTATCAGCACTTGATGATTCCGGTTAAATAAAGGGAAATGAAGGTCATTGTGCGCTGTCGTAGTCATGATTCTTTAAACGCAGATTATCTTTGGAGATAAACACTTTATCTTGTATTGCAGCGGTTTGCTGAGTATGCCGCTGCAATTTAAATCCTATTCAGAACTGCAACATGCCGCTGCGATTAGATGTAATGAACTTAACACCTATACCTGTAGTCAATTGGAAGAGCTAAAGAATATAGCCACCAAGACCTGTACAAATTAAAAAATGACGCGACTTGGATTTGCTTGTTTTTAAAGTTATTTTACCGCTAAGGACTATCCAGTGTCGCCATTTCTATGAATGATTTTGCATCATTCTTTTGTAATTTGATCTTTATTAATGTCCTGATCGGTATTCAGCCATTCAATTTTTTTCACCCGATCGTTCACGATGGTAATGGTGTAAAGCATATTTTCAACTGTATAGGTATAGTCCATGGCCAGATAAAGGTTTTTTCCTTCTTTGATTTCATGTGTGCTCATGGAGTTGGGGGATAAAGACATACGGTTTTGCATGTCAGTATAAGAATCTCCTAAACTGATGGACTGACCAGAAGGCGTGTGGATGGATGATGTTTCATTTGCAGCATGAGTGAATGTTATGGCTGATAAAAATATAAGTGAAATTAAAGAGTTAAATAACATTTTTCCCCCAAAATAAAATTACATTAAAAATAACTTACCAATATAAAGAACAAAATAGCAGCATGTCTGTAGCAGAATTATTAACAGAAATAAGGCTGGATGTTGGATAAATTAATCCGATCTAAAGTAGTTTTATCGTGGTATGGGTTTGCTATATAAATGAATTAAAAAAGGGTTTTGAATAAATAAAAGTACAATATGGAATAGTCCAAGCTATCGATTCATTTGGATTTATTCATACATTCATCAAGCTATAGAGAACTATGCTTAACCTTCGAGGCATTTAAAGCTAAACTATACTATTCAGCTGTATGTCCGTACTTGGAGTAAACTTATGTCGTGGCTTTCTTCGCTTAAATCTGTGTTTTCACCCGCGCAAGAGGTGAAGGAGGAAGAAATCCAGAATGTGTTACAGGGCTATATCTTGCCCAATTCCAAGCATGCCCTGAAAGACCGGATTACTCAGGTCAATGTAGAAGGTCAGGTATTACAAATCACTCTTCATACTTATCCTGAAGAAGCTGATCATTTACAACAAATTCATGATGATTTGGCCGATGCACTGGAAAAATGCGGCATCCGGGAACTGAATATGCATGTTATTCAACAAAAGCATAAACAGGATGAAAGCTGTTCTAATCCTGAGCATGGCAAACAGGGGCATAGCTGTGCAAGTGATGCACAGGCTTCAACGGCAGCTTCAGCGCAAAAACTTCCCCCTGTGGTAGATGCTGCCGGACAAACTGCTCCAGCTGAAAGCAAAGCTGCAGAAGATCCGAATAACCCACCAATCCAGAAACCGGCACCGCAGCAAAGAGATGTGCCCAAGCATCCACGCATTCAAAATGTGATCCTGGTTTCATCAGGTAAAGGGGGAGTGGGCAAATCGACCACCACCGTCAATCTTGCATTGGCTTTACAGAAACTTGGCTTAAAAGTCGGTGTTCTGGATGCAGATATCTATGGGCCGAGTATTCCAACCATGCTGGGCAATGCCGGACGTACGCCCATGATTGAAGCAGAAAACTTTGTTCCGCTGGATGCCTACGGTATGGCAGTACTCTCGATTGGACATCTAACCGGAGATAACAATACCCCGGTTGCCTGGCGTGGTCCCAAAGCGACTGGCGCTTTAATGCAATTATTTAATCAGACTTTGTGGCCAGACCTGGATGTATTGATGATTGATATGCCACCAGGGACAGGGGATATTCAATTAACTTTGGCGCAGCGTATTCCGGTGACCGGGGCAGTGATTGTCACCACCCCGCAAAATGTTGCCTTACTGGATGCAACCAAAGGCATTGAACTGTTTAATAAGGTCCAGATTCCGGTAATTGGTGTAGTGGAAAATATGTCGACCCATATCTGCTCTAATTGTGGTTATGAGGAACAGATTTTTGGTACAGGTGGAGGTGACAAATTGGCTGAACAATACCATATTCCCTTACTCGGGCGTTTACCGCTCAATGTGCAAATCCGTGAAAATGCCGATGCTGGTAAACCTTCTGTACTCGTGGGGGATGATGCAGCTGAAAGTTATATGGCGATTGCGCAAAAAATTGCCGATCAATTGCCGAAAGTAGAAAAACCACACAATAGAATTTTTTAAATTTACTGTCTGATTAAAGCAATATTTTCGAAAAGCCCAATGTTGTTTGGGCTTTAATTCCTTTAATTTTCTCTTGATGGGAGGAAATAAATCGGGGGATCAACAATTAGACAGAAGTTTATTTTATTGTTAAAGCGAATATGAATAGGCTAAATAGTGAAATATAGTTAAAAGATGCAATGATTATTGAAAATATCGGCGCCGTTTATGGTGCTGAATAATATTCCATCGCCACAATAATCGGGTAATCACGAAGAATACAATTGCAAAGATGAAAGCCTCTAGTACCAACCCGAATAATAAAATTTTCGCCAGACTCAAGTCGATGTGTCCATGCCCAAAGTGGGTGATAGCGTGGCTGATCTGATGCAACACCCCCAGCATCATATCCTGATCAATCATATTGACCTGGAAAATTTTGCTGCCTAACCAGAACCCCAGATACAGAATTGGAACCAGGGTAAAAGGATTGGTCAGCCAGGCAAGACATAAGCTCACAGGTAAATTGACTTCAAATAGCAATACCGTCAATACAATCAAAATACTGTGAAATGGTAAAGGTAGCATGCCCCAAAACGTGCCAATAAAAACAGCTTTTGAAATGGACTTTCTGTTCACATACCAAAGTAAAGGATTTAAGGTACGCTCACCAAAAATTTTCATTACTTTCATCCCTGCAACTTTTTGCGGTGAGGGAAGCCAGGACTGAAAGAACTGTTTTGCCATAAAAATAGGCCGCTTAAATGATGATGTATTGTGCCTGAATCGATCCCTCAGAGACAGATCAAGCCAGATAAATATAAATGATCAACCTTAAAATAGTATTTGTTGAAATTTTTTTTAACAAATGACTCAGGAGTTAAACTACAAAAATAACTTTAATTTATTGAAATTTAATAAATTAATAAAACAGATTGGGCAATTTTAAAAGATGTAAAATTTCTGATTTGCCAAGTACAATAAACTGATTTACTCTTCGTGCACTCTATAGAGAGATCGCATATGATTTCATGGTTATTCATTGGTTTAGTCATTAGCATTTTATTGACGCCTGGTCCAACAAATACCTTGCTTGCATCTTCCGGCATTCAGGTCGGTGTACGTAAATCATTACGATTGATTCCTGCTGAAGCGATTGGTTATTTAATTGCAATTACGCTTTGGGGCATGATCATTGGTAGCGTTTCAGCTAAATTTCCCATGCTTCCGACCTTGTTAAAGCTACTGAGTGCATTCTATATTATTTTCCTCGCCATTAAACTTTGGAAAACTGCCGATATTGAAGCAAGTTTTAATCTGCCGACCATCCGTGCCCGCGAATTGTTCTGTGCAACTTTACTCAATCCTAAAGCCTTACTATTTGCTTCGGCTGTTTTTCCAAGTACGGCATGGCTCAGTGTGAATAATTATGCTGCGCATATTGCAATGTTTCTGGTTCTCATTGTCCCGATTGCCTTGTTCTGGACATTTATTGGATCAATTCTGGCTTCTAATAAAGTACGCTGGTTAAATCAATCCAATTTGCAAAAGACTGCTTCTATCATCTTAATCAGTTTTTCAATTCCATTAAGTTATTCTGCTATTTTGAGTCTTTAAACTTTTAAGTCTTGAAATTACGGCGATGAAAATATACATTTTGTAAAAAAACACCTCATCGCCTGATCATTATTTTCATTGTAGCCAATTTCAGTTAAAGTACAGCGCAATAATCGAATTAACTATTTTTGGATTGAAATAATGGCAATTAAGTCTGATCGTTGGATTCGCGAAATGAGCGAAAAACACGGCATGATTGAACCGTATGCGGAAAACCAGGTACGTTATGATGAAACTGGTGAAAAACTCATTTCTTATGGTGTTTCAAGCTATGGTTATGATGTTCGTTGTGCACGCGAATTTAAAGTATTTACCAATGTTCATTCAGCAATTGTCGATCCAAAAAACTTTGATGATAAAAGCTTTATCGACATTGAATCCGATGTCTGTATTATTCCGCCCAATTCATTTGCTTTGGCTCGTACTGTAGAGTATTTCCGTATTCCGCGTAATGTTTTGACTGTATGTCTTGGTAAATCGACTTATGCACGCTGCGGTATTATTGTGAATGTCACTCCACTTGAACCAGAGTGGGAAGGACATGTGACACTGGAATTTTCAAATACCACCAACTTGCCAGCACGTATTTATGCAGGTGAAGGCGTTGCGCAAATGTTGTTCTTTGAATCTGATGAAGTATGTGAAACTTCATATAAAGACCGGGGTGGTAAGTATCAAGGACAAACCGGTGTGACTTTGCCAAAAGCATAAATATTACAAATAATTGAATAAGCGGATCATTTTGGTCCGCTTATTTTTTGCTTGCTTCATTCATCGGAAACTGTGTTTATTCGCCTAGTTTTTTTTGCAATTGCAATAATATTCAGCATAATAAAAAGTTGAACAGACTTGGTCAGAACATTGTCGTCATGACAAATAAATAAAAATTCGACATACCAAGCATAGGACGAATTAAAAAATAATGATGCGGAGCATCTGATAAAAAGGAAGGTCGTGATGACTCAGAGTTGGAATAATACAAGATTTAAAAAATCTTGTTTGGCGAGCATGCTCGCAGCTTTACTTAGCCCATCAGTTTATGCGCTTGAATCCTTGTCAGATGATCATCTTTCTGAAACTACAGGTGAAGGCGTTGCTTTAGCCCTTGAAAATTTTAAGATGGTCTTTCAAGGTCCAAACGAAATTTCACAAGCTTCAAGTTATGGCAAAGGAATTGCCGATCCGGGACAGTATGATACGGGCTTTATCCGAATTATTCCGACCGGTGAAAATTATGAGCTGCTTGGTCAGCGTGCTTATACTAAAATTTATAATAAAGCTTATACGGATGCTTACTTAAGCGGGAAGGCTGCTAATTATAATGGTGTTTACGAAAATACTTATCAATCTGCTTATAATACTTATAGAACAAATAATTATACGACTGTTAACACAACTGTAAAGAATAACTATACAGCAGAATATCGGGGGAATGTGGTACAAAGTTACGTCGACTCTCCTTTGATGAAGCAATATTATCAACAACGTTATGATGATTATTATGATGGGAATTTGTGGCCATTAAGTGTAAAAGATGATGGTACAACTGAACCGGGGTCTGCCGAATCGACATTATGGTTAAAAGACAAATCCCAACAATATGCTACAAAAAATACATTAGAAATGATTGAATTGCTTTATGGCAATCGTTCAACTGAAAGTATACCTACAACTACCTATTCACAAAGTGTAACCAGGCAAAATACGATCGACACCACTGTTGCGAATCAACTGGAAGCTAAAACCCAAGCAGTACTTAATCAACAAGCTGCTGAATATGCGAAAAGCGTAGCCACTACAGCAAGTAATACTGCACTTGCTGAGGTTGAAGCTGAAGCCATTCGATTGGCAAAATTGGCAGCAGCTCAAGCTACAGTAGGAAGTTTAAGAACCAAAGCAGACGTTTTTATTTATGGTCTGGCTCTTTCTAAAAGTGATGGGTCCTTAAGTACCCGGTACAGTAATCAAGGTTTTAATTGGGGAACAGCAGCAAATCCATGGCTGATTCGTGCAGGTAATGTGGATACGATTCAGTTTGCAAAAGGCAATAAGGCCAATGTCGGTTATATTGCATTGGAGGCACCTTTAAAGCTAAAAGGAACAGATACCAGTGATACTTTTAAATTAGGCTTCTGGAGCGATATTTTTTCACGCCAATTAAATTCAAGTAATACTGTGGATCCGTTAACTGGAGCACCCACTTCTGGACTAGATAAAGATTATCGTTTGAGAACCCAGTTTATTGCCAATGGCTTGAATTTAAATGGGTCACAAGTTCGATTATTCCAAACATTACCAGCAACGAGCAATGCCAATTACAATCAAACTTTAGGCATGGCTGCAATTTTACGTCTAAATACTCATGATGATCCATCCATGCTAAAAGCAACGGATGCTGACCTGGATGCTCGTGGAATTAGAATGAGTACTGCTGCAAAAAAAGGCCCGGACAGCACTCCTGATCTATATGATGGTACCGCCGTCACTCCAGCGATTGACCGCTCATTAGCTCCTATATTTAATGATGTGGAAGGGATGTATTTATATAGTCCCAATATTAACCTGGTATTAGGGAATATGTATCAGCCTTTTATTTTAGGTTCTGAAGGTAACAATATTATTTTAGAAATTACCCGTATTCCAAATGTGCCAGAAATATATTCACAAATTTATACTTATTATAGTGATACAGACTCAACAACTGTATTGAAAGATAAAAATAATCAGAATATTGCGATGATCGATAAAGATGGAGTGACCTACACGAAACTTTCTGATTATTTAAAAGGTTCAACCTGTAATGTTTATAGTTGTGGTACTGAAATTACCACGACGGCAAATAATATTACTACGACTTATCAAGGTCGAAATGCAACCCATAGTAGTATCAGTATTGGTACGGTAGAACGGTCAGCTACAGGTAATTTGTTAAACGCCAACAAAACTGCAGATGCAACCGGTGTTGTCTTTAAAAATATTAATGGCCAGGCGACAAATTTAGGCTCAGTTGCAATTGATGGTGTACTCATTCAGCACCTAAAAATAAAAACAACAGGTTTATAGGAGAATAGGCTATGTATTCACGTATTAAAACTTCTATCCTGAACCTGGTTTGTTCAATTTCTATGTTGGCTTTTACCCCTATTGCAAATGCACAGTTAGTAGGTATGGCTAATGATGAGATGACTGATATATCCGGACAAGGTGGTGCAGATTTAACTTGGACTCTATCGTTAAATCATCGTTATGCTAAAGATTTATCTCTAAAAAATATTTCAGTTTTTGATGCAACAGGTAAGGCAACAGAGGCATTCTATACTTATAGTTGTACTGATAATGTATTTTGCCGTTTAGCGATCGCACCGAATAATCATAAAGATGCTGCGGGTAATAAGAAATGGTTAGTTTTTAAAGGCATTCAAGGCACCTTACAAATTGATCAGTTTTCATTAGATGGTTCGACCATTATTAACCGTGACGGTAATCCTCAGACTGCATTACAAATTTCTTTTTTTGATGATAAGCCACTTAAAATTAGGAATTTAGGTTTTAATACTTTGGCGGTTGAAACAGGTGATGCAGGTGTTGAAGGGTATGCCAATAATATGATTTATAGCACCTATACAGAAAAAAAATCTGATGGAACAATAGTTGCAGGCTTAGATGTGCCGACATTTGATAAAAATACAGAAAAAGGCTTTATGGGCTTAAATATGCATGGCAATTTGCATATGTCAGGCAATTTAAAAATATTCAGTTTTAACTGTACAGGTGCAGGAACTGCGCGCTGTTAATTGAATAAAGCCAGATAGGGATATAAAAATGAAAAAAATAACAAAGTTAAAAATACTTACGGTAAGCATTTTGATTGCACAACAAAGCCATGCATTTGAGCAACTTTCTGATGATTATCTTGGCTCAGTAACCGGGCAAGATGGTATCAGCATTACACATGAGATCTCCAAGGCAACTATAAATGCTGTCAACTGGGTTGATTCTTCTTCGAAAGGTAATGCCAACGATTCATTGCTACGCCCTGATACCATGAAGATGGGGCTGAAAGATGTGACCCTGTCAGGTGTCAATAATCAATCGATTATTTCTACGCTTGACTTTGATGTGGGGACAACTGATCGAGGGGCGGGGATTCGCATAGAAGCCAATATTTCTCCATTTGAATTAGCTGTTAACAACCTCATGTTACTGTGTACTGATGCAACTAAATGTCAGATTCCTGAACAAAGTTTGGGTTCTCTCGATATCAAAACTAGTTCACCGCTTCGTTTACTTCTTCAAACGGAAGCAGGATTATTTAATCGAGATGAAACGGCACACCTTAATTTTCAATTGCAAAATGCCAGTATCAGTCATGGTTTAAACGGGCAAAAGCTCACTTTGAAAGATTTTAACTTCAATTTTTCTGGTGATGGCTATATGTATCTGAACTCTTATCAAGAAAGAACATCAAGCAGTTACATGGATGAAGGGATTGTCCTGACCACAAAGAGTCGTAATGGTGCCACGGATCATGTTGTAATGTTGGGACGAGTAGATGACAGCGATCCTGTCGCCAGTGCAAATTCACTGCCTGGTCGTGATACCGTACATTCATCAAGAACCAAGGCAACCAACCCAGGGGTAAATATTGACCTGCGTTATGGCAGTGATCCGAATCAGCAACGAAATTTAATTCGTATGGGGGCATCGGGCGCGGTAACCAATGCCACAATTTTCTTAAATGCCAATCAAAGTGGGATTACAGATTTTGGCCGTACTTCAACAGCGACATTAACAGGTTATGATGCGGTAGGGCTAGGCGGGCTGCATTTTGGTATTTCTGCCGATTTTACCCGTGAAGGGAATGCACTTTTAGGTACGAATCAGCCCCCAACAACCCTTGAAATTGGTCATACAGGTAATGGAAGTTATGCTATTGAATTTTCCAATTTATCACCATTAACTGTTCGTAATTCGAGTTCTAACACAGATTTAAATACCAAAAATGCCTATATTGATTTTGGTGACATTTATATTAATGCAATACAAGCAAAAAGTTTAGATTTTTTAATTAACGATAAAATTAAAAAGACTTTAGGGGTGAGCAATTTAGTTCAGACGCAGCAATTATCATCGCTTGAAAAAGGTAATGACTTTGCATTAATCGCTATACGTAGTATGGATTTTCAATCGATTGCACGTAAAGCACGGTTTATTGCGGATAACTCTTTAGCTGAAATTACCAATGATACCAGTAGCTGGGGAATTGGTATCCCTGTTTATAATCTGAATGCGAATATTGCGCTTGCAGGCACAGAATATACATCAAAAGTGGATGGTGGGACTAAAAAAGGAATTGCCTACAATGTAATGGCAACTACCGATGGTTATGGAATTGACACAAAAACGGGTGCAGCGAGTACTACATCATTAATTTTAATAGATGGAAAAAAAGGGCTGCACAATGAAGAAGTAAATTACTATGCCAGTTTACGTAATATTGATGCATTTGTCAAAGCCAAAGGCGTGATTGGTTACGAAGAGCAAGGAATCTACATTAGCGCCGATGATTTGCTTGTCGCTGCAAGTGCAGAAATGGCGATTGGTCAATTACCTGGTTCGCTCTATAACTGTACCAGTGGTTCTGTTAAATGTGGCAGTGTCGTTCCTGTTGATAATTTCGCCCGCAAAGATGATGTGCTGACTTCCATTGCCTTTAAACTGGATGGTAAAGGTGATTTGTTTATTATTCCCGGTATGAATGATAATGCAGAAAATAACTTCTTATCTTTCCGTGCTAACTTTGAATTTAATGCATTATCAGACACAGATAAATTGAACCCCAATATTTTGGGAAGCTACTTTAGTTTGATTAACGAAGATGTTGATGCGAATAACACGGTTGTGAAAACTTCAAGTATTAATTTGAATAAATTGCAAGGTGTCCTAGCGCTTGAATCACAAGTCAAGATGCAAAAAGATACTGTGGTATTTGATAATAAAGTGGATATTAATCCGGCCAAATCTTTGAATCAGGTATTCAGAACCGAATTATCGATGTCTACCATGCCGAATCAAATGCAGAAAATGGCAGATATTGCAATTACAGGGGGAAGTATTAGAAGTAATTTAGGTATTACTCCACGTTAACCTGTTTGAGAATAAATAAAAGAATAGGGATAGAATTTTATGAAAAAATTATTATTGGCAAGTTTGATTACTTCATCTATTGCAATACCAAGTTTAAGTCATGCAATGGTTGCTATGGATGATGATTCATTATCTGATGTAAGTGGTCAAGCATTATTGTCTATGGAATATAACGCGGGTTATAACGTTATTGATGCTAAAGGACAAAATGTAGACCAGACGAATCTGGGATTTTATAAATTGGGCCTGGAAGCTGAAATGGAAATCAACGCCAATATTAAAAAGCTGCAATTAGGTTGTGGTGGGGTGAATGGTATTGGCAAATGTGATATTGATATTGATAATATTTCTTTAAGTGGTTTGCAAGGCGCAAACTATACTTCTGATGATCGTGCGGCAAGCTCAGCCCTTATTACCAATCCATTTGTTGAGTTTGCTATTAAAAATCCAAAATCTGCTTCTACTCGTGAGGTTCTTGGCTTTCGTTTAAGTGCTGAAAAAATTGCTGGCTTAATGACAATAGGAACAGAAAACAGTAGTACGCCTAATGGTATTAACTCCTTTAGTGGTTATATGAAAACCAAGGCTTCTTCTGGGGTGGCAATTACAGATCCTCGAATTATGGATTATGCAGCAACGGGTCAATATATCGAAGGTGCTGTAACGGGAACATTGGTTGGTATTCCTTTAGAATTGCATTACAAGTCAAATGATTATTCATTTAACTTATCTTCAACAACTGCACCTTTTACCATTCCATCGATGATCGTATCTGGAACACGTATGACAGAAGCAGTCCTAAAAGGAACAGGAACAGTAAATCAAATAGATTTTTCTGGACCTTTAGCTGCACAGATTTCAGCATTAGGTTTAAATTTAACACTTAATAAAGATATTACCGGTTCTTTAACCGGCTTGCAGACAGATATTACCGTGAATCAAAATTTAGGTTTGATCCACTCTTTGTATTTAAATAATGCAAGTTCATTATCACTACAGACACAGCAAATATTGTGGCCAGGTGCATCGGTTGCTGCCAATCGAGGGTGGTGGTTAGCAATTGAAGATGAAGTGGATTTAGGGAGTATTAGTCCAACAACCAATGTAAAAATTACCGACGAAGTGCTTAAACAAACGATTGCAGGGATTAATCACGACTTAACCTCTAAGCCGCGTGAATGTGGGGATTTGGTTTTCGGATGTATTGCTGATTCAAAACTTGATGTGGGTGAAATTAAGAACCCTGCAATGATTAATTTCCCATTACAAAACTTAACCTTGCAAGGACAGAACTTTAAGTCGAACTGCTTTGGTGGGCTGAAATTCTGCTAATGAGGATATAAAAAATCCCGCAGTTAGCGGGATTTTTTATTTTAAAGATGAATTACTTTGCAATTTTAGCGAGCAATTCTTCTTTTGAAATATTGACAGATTCAGCATCACGGCGACCTTTATATTCAAAAGTCCCTGCATCCAAACCTTTCTCACCAATGACAATACGGTGTGGAATCCCGGTAATTTCAAGGTCAGAGAATTTCACCCCTGGACGCTCGTCACGGTCATCCAAAATCACGTCATAACCCGCGGCTTGCAGTTCTGCATAAAGTGCTTCAGCAGCTTCCAAAGTACGTGGTGATTTATGTGCATTCATTGGAACAATCGCAACTTCAAACGGTGCAATTGCAGAAGGCCAGATAATCCCTTTGTCATCGAAGTTCTGTTCAATGGCAGAGGCTACCACACGCGTTACACCAATACCGTAGCAACCCATGGTTACAATCGTCGGTTTGCCGTCTTTACCAAGCACTTTGCAGCCTAAAGCTTCAGAGTATTTTTGACCCAATTGGAAGATGTGACCAACTTCAATACCGCGTTTAATTTGCAGTGTACCTTTACCATCTGGAGATGGGTCACCTTCAACCACATTACGTAAGTCATAAACTTCAGTAAATGTTGCATCACGTTCCCAGTTGACACCTGTTGCATGTTTATCGGCTTCATTAGCACCGGCAACAAAATCAGAAAGCACAGATGCCGCGCGGTCAACAATCACGGTAATGCCTTTTTCAACCAGACCTTGTGGACCAATGAAACCAGTGGTTAAGCCAAGTTCAGCAATTTGAGCTTCAGTTGCGAATGTTAAAGGCGCAGCAATTAACGGATGCTTTTCAGCCTTAATTTCATTCAGTTCATGGTCGCCACGTAAGAATAAAGCAATTACTGGAATAGCTTTACCTTCTTCAGCGACACCCTGCACGAGCAAGGCTTTTACAGACTGTGCAGCATCGGTACCTAAGAAGGCAGATACATCGGCAATGGTTTTTTGAGCTGGTGTATCGACCAGTTTTAATTCCTGAGTTGCGGCCGCACGCTCACCGACAAGAATTGCTTCAGCCATTTCAACGTTGGCAGCATAATCAGATTCGGTAGAGAAGGCGATATCATCTTCGCCACTTGATGCCAAAACGTGGAATTCATGTGAACCTGAACCGCCAATTGAGCCAGTATCGGCCTGTACTGGACGGAAGTCTAAGCCCAAACGGCTAAAGATACGGCAGTACGTGTCATACATCACGTCATAGGTTTCTTGTAGTGAAGTTTGATCGATATGGAAAGAATAAGCATCTTTCATGATAAATTCACGTGAACGCATCACACCAAAACGTGGACGGACTTCATCACGGAATTTGGTTTGTACCTGATAGAAATTGATTGGCAGCTGTTTGTAGCTTTTCAATTCATTTCGTGCAAGATCGGTGATCACTTCTTCGTGTGTAGGGCCAAGCACAAAATCGTTATTATGACGGTCTTTAAAACGTAATAACTCTGGACCATATTGCACAAAGCGGCCGGATTCTTCCCAAAGGCTTGAAGGCTGGGTTACTGGCATGAATACTTCCAGCGCTCCTGCACGGTTCATTTCTTCACGGACAATCGCTTCAACTTTATTTAGCACGCGTACGCCCATCGGCAACCAAGTGTATAAACCCGAAGCCAATTTACGAATCATCCCCGCACGTAACATGAGCTGATGTGAAATCACTTCAGCATCATTTGGGGTTTCTCTTAACGTAGCAAATAAAAAGCGACTCGCGCGCATGGAAACTGTCCTAATAATTAAGCGTTAAAGCATAAGATTATACGATAAAAAATGAGGTGAACATTTCAGAATGTCACCTCATGTCAAGTGGGTTTATTATGCCATGATTTTTTGGATTTGGCGCGTCATAAAATTCTTCAAGTCATCCAGGTAGGTGAAGATCACAGGAACCACAACCAGAGTCAATAGGGTGGAGGTGATTACGCCCCCAATCACGGCATGGGCCATGGGTGCACTTTGTTCGCCACCTTCACCCAGACCCAATGCAAGAGGAATCATCCCCATCACCATGGCACTGGTGGTCATTAAAATAGGGCGTAGACGGGTTTTACCCGCTTCTATAATGGCATCATAACGATCAACCCCACGATCCATGGCTTTTTTGATGAAGTCAATTAACAGGATGGCATTTTTGGTCACTAATCCCATCAGCATGATAATGCCAATAATGGAAAACAGGTTCATGGTGGAATTAAACAGGAATAAAGCCAGAAACACCCCAATCAGCGAGAGGGGAAGGGAAGCCATAATCGCAGCAGGATGAATGAAGCTGTTAAATTGTGAACCCAGTACAATATAGATGAACACAATGGAAAGGGTAATGGCGGTTAAGGCATAACCTGCCGATTCGGCCATGTCTTTATTTGCACCTTGCGTGGCAAAGCTATAACCGGGTGGTAAATCAAAGTTATCTTGAATTTTTTTAATGTCTTGACCGATATCCCCTGCAGGGCGGCCTGCTGTATTGGCTTCTATCAGGACTTCGCGGGCCAAATCACGGCGGGTAATTTGCGATGCCCCCAAACTTTCTTCGAAGTTTGCCACACTGGCTAGAGGCACTAAAATAGGCTGGCCAGAAGCATCGGTTTTTTGTGAATTCAGATAAAGATTTTCAATATCGCTCGGTAAGGTGCGTCTGTTTTCAGTCAGGCGAAGATTAACATCATAGATTTCGCCTTTTTCATCTTGCCAAGTGGTAACGTTGTCGCCTGCAATTAAGGGACGAATGACACTGGCGATTTGATTGACAGAAAGACCTAAATCACTGGCAAGGACACGATTGATATGAACCGCCAAGGTGGGCTTAGGTTCTTTAAGTGAACTTTCCAGATCGACGATACCTTCGACTTTGGAAATTTCTGCCAGAAAGCGATCGGAGATTTTTTGCAGTTCGTTCAGGTCGGTACCTTTAATGGAAATCATGATCGGTTTTTGCCCTCCCGAAACCGTTTCATCTGCCGAAGCCACCGAGGTAATGGTAATACCCGCTACACTTTGCAAGCGCTGGCGAAACTCATTATTCAGTTGGGTCAGGGTCTTATCACGCTCCAGACGAGGCGTGACCTTGACGCGTATGCTGACATGGTTTTTACCACGATCCGTTACCCCATTGATAATGCTGTAGGTATTACGTACATCTGGATACTGGCGCATAATATTCTCCACTTGCAACAACTTGGCTTGTGAATATTCGAGTGAGGCATCTACAGGCGTTTCAAATTTAATTCGAATTTCGTTTTTATCTGGAACAGGAACAAATTCCGTACCAATCAATTTAGATAAACCCAATGCACCAAAAAGTGAAGCTGCGGCCACTATCAGGGTTAAAATACGGAAGTGTAGTGCCAGTTTTAACAGTTTTTCATAGTAATGGCTTAAATGATCAAGCCTATTGGATATCCAGTTAAAGAAGCGCTTTATTCTGCTGGGTTTCTTGTTTGGATTATGTTTTTTAGCCCAGTGTGCAGAAAGCATGGGATCGAGGGTAAAACTGACAAACATTGAAATCAGCACGGCAGCGCTGACCGTTACTCCAAATTGATAGAAGAATTTACCGATAATGCCGCCCATAAATGCAACTGGTAAAAATACCGCAACAATGGTCAGTGTCGTGGCTAAAACCGCCAGCCCAATTTCTTTAGTGCCATCGAGTGCTGCCGTTACAGCATCTTTGCCCATATCGGCATGACGGACAATATTTTCCCGCACTACAATGGCATCATCAATCAACAGACCAATACTGAGGGATAATGCCAGTAAGGTCATCATGTTAATAGTGAAGCCGAAAGCCCAAATAAAGGTTAATGTCCCCAACAGGGAAATCGGTAAGGTCAGTCCGGTAATGGCAGTGGAACGAAAAGAACCCAAGAACAGCAAAACAATCAGAACAGCGAGAACCGCACCTTCAATAATGGTCCGTGCAACATCTTTAATACTGCCACGAATGCCTTTGGAGCTATCGACGGCAACTTTAGCCACAGTACCCTCGGGTAGCTGTTGCTCGATTTTTGCTAGGGCTTTATAGCTGGCATTGACCACATCAATTACATTGGAATCCGAATTACGCAGAATATCAATCGCGACCGCAGCTTTACCATTTAAATAAGCACTGGATTCCAGATCGGCTTGACCATCTTCAATGCTTGCCACCTGTTTTAGAAAAATAGGAGCACCATTTTTATTGGCAATAATCAGGTCACCAAACGATTGCGGATGAATCACTTTGGATTTGATTTCCACCACCAGTTCAGATGTGGGCTGTTTTAAGGTTCCTCCCGGAACTTCAATATTTTCACCTTTCAAGGTATTGATGACTTTATCTACACCAATACCAAAGCTTTGCAGTTTTTGCGGATTGACTTCAATACGAATCTGGCGTTGTGCATCGCCCAGTAAATTGACTGTACCCACGCCCGGCACGGTGCGAAGTTGCGGGACAATCTGCTGACTTAAATAGGAACTCAAGTCTCGTAACGGCATGGTCTCTGATTCAAACACAATCGACATCACCGCATTGGCAGTAGGGTCATAACGTTCAACAACAGGATCCTGAATTTCATCTCGAAACTGGGCGGTAACAGGAGCAATCTTATCGCGAATATCCTGGGCGGCCACCGCAGAAGACATATCCAGATTGAATTCGACAATAATGGTCGACAGCCCTTCACTAGACTGGGAAATAATCTGTTTTAAACCTGAAATGGTATTGATCTGGTCTTCCATTTTTTTGGTAATTTCAGATTCAATGGTTTCAGGGGAGGCACCTGGATAGGAGGTATAGACTACAACAAATGGAAAATCGACATCGGGAAATTCTTCTACGCCCATGCGTTGCCAAGATGCCAGCCCCAGTACCAGTAAACACAACATCATCATGATGGTGAAAACAGGATATTTAACGCTAATTCGGGTAAACCACATAAGAACAATCCTGTACTTATTTTTTATTATTTATTGATGACGACCGCTTGATGAATGTCCTGGTCATTAAATTTAATACGGCTCATTTGGTCGGCATTTTGCAGTCCTTGCACCACAGCCAAATTATCCCGATAGCGCTGTTCCAGAATGACCAGATTGACCTTTTCAATTTTGTTCTGGCGGATCACCCAGACATAGGGTTTATCTTTGATATTCTGAATCACATCGAGCGGAATAAGCTGACCTGAAACTTGAGTCGAAGCAAGAATGTTGCCTTCCACGAAAGAACCAATACTCAGTGAGTTAATGGTTTCATTCGGTCGGGCAAAGAATTCAATCTGACGACTGGCAGGATCGGCAATCGGGGAGATGCGTGTTAAAACAGCAGTCAGTTGAGCTGGATTACCTTGAATGGTGTATTCAATACGTTGTCCCACTTTTAAAGCGGCTTGCATGTCACTTGGCAATTTGGCCTGAATTTCTAGCTGACTCGGATCCACGATTTCAAACAGGGTCTGGCCAGCAGCAACGGTTTGACCAGCATCGACCTGGCGCTGTGTAATTACTCCAGAAAAGGGGCTATAAATAGTCCCTTCACGCTCGGCTTTTTGGGCAATATTGACACTAGCCTGTTGCGCATGCACATTTTCCAGTTGCGCCTGATAGTCGACAGCAGCCTGTTCATATTCAACTTTGGAGATAAAACCTTGATCCAGTAAGCGTTGTTTGCGCTGCATCATATTTTTAGCGAGATTGGCCTGCGCTTGCGCTGCTGACAAATTGGCTTGGGCTTGCGCTAAACGTGCTGCATTATCTTGATTATTCAGGCGAACCAAGACCTGTCCCTTAGCGACCGACTGTCCGACCTGGACATAGACCTGGGTTGCAGTGGCAGTGACCTGAGCCTGTATGCTACTTTGATTGACTGCACGAAGAGTACCGGTAAAAGCACTTTTTGCGACAAAAGTGCCATTCTTCACGGAAACTAGATCTTTTTCAATTAATTCAATTTTTGTTGTGGTTTCTACAGGTTTTTCTATTTCATTTTTTTGGCAAGCTGTTAGAAATAAAATTAAACACAGAACGCTGCCGGTTAAATATTGCTTATGGTCACTTAATTTAGATTTTTTCATATGCTGTCCAGATAGCATGTAGCTTCATCCTTTTTATTTATTGTGACTTAAATTAAGTGCTTCATAGCCTAAATACAATTTATTCAAGCGCTTTTAAGCGAGCGATAATATTGTCGTATTTTGCTTGAGTATTTCGATAGTTAATTTGTAATGATTGAATCATTGCTTTTTTTGCTTCAATATTCTTTTGATTATTCTCGATTGTATTTTTCAAGCTGGCTGGAATGTCTTCAGCTTTACGTAAATGTTCAATCTGTTGACGCTTAAAATAAATACGGTCAGTTTGTAATTGCTTTAACTGGTCTTGCTGAAAGGCAATTTGCTTTTTGATGCTGGTTAATATGTCATTACGTTTTGCGAATGCAACTTGACTATTACCATAAGCCTTTTTTAGTTTTAAGTCTGCTGCCTGCTGCTTGGCGTGGGCTGCACGTTGCGGTGCCTGTTTAATATCGGCTTCAGTATTATAGGCACGATTACGCCGGATGACCTGCATGTTCTGGTCCAAAGCTTCATAGCCATAGCGAATATGATTGGGGGTGACATTGGTGCTAATATTGGCTATACCCTTACTGTCATAATAGCGATACCAGGTGGCTTTAGGTGGCGGATTTTCAGCATATGCCAATGCCGATTGCAAAACCAGAAAAGAAAGAAAAATGAATCTAAAGTTCATTTTTTTTTGTGCAATGAAAGCAAGTTTGTATTTAAACTGACTTTGCATTGTAACCCCCGAATAAAAGTTGACTAAATTACTTATTTTTAAAGTAATAAATGAGCTATATTAGACTCAAAATAAGTAATAAAAAACCTCTGTCTGTCAAAAAAAAATCATTGGTCGATAGAAAGTGTGAAGTCGTTATTGAAAATAGACTAAAATGAGTCTTCGTGCGGAAAATGTTCGTTGAAAAGGCAAGTAAAGATATGTTAAAAATGTTTGTAACTTGTAATAAAATTTTTGACTAAAATTGTTTGTACATTCTAAAAATGGGAAGGATCATTAAATGGACGAAAAATTCCAAAATCTAAAAGTGATGGTGATTGATGATTCAAAAACCATTCGTCGTACAGCAGAAACATTACTCCAACGTGAAGGTTGTGAAGTCGTGACCGCAGTAGACGGGTTTGAGGCTTTGGCAAAAATTGCTGAAGCAAATCCGGATATTGTTTTTGTAGATATTATGATGCCACGTTTAGATGGTTATCAAACTTGTGCATTGATTAAAAATTCGCAGAATTATCAAAATATTCCAGTCATTATGCTGTCAAGTAAAGATGGTTTATTTGACCAGGCAAAAGGTCGTGTTGTTGGTTCGGATGAGTATTTAACCAAACCCTTTAGTAAAGATGAATTGTTAAACGCAATCCGCAATCACGTAACAGCATAAGTTTATTTTTATTGGGGAAAAGCATGTCACGTATCCTTATCGTTGATGATTCACCTACGGAAACATTTCGTTTTAGAGAGATTTTAACCAAGCATGGCTTTGAGGTGATTGAAGCAGCAAATGGTGCTGATGGTGTCACAATGGCACAAGCAGAATTGCCAGATCTAGTGCTCATGGATGTGGTCATGCCTGGTGTAAACGGTTTTCAGGCAACACGTCAGATTGCCCGTGGTGCTACTACCAAACACATTCCGATTGTGATTGTCAGTACCAAGGACCAAGCCACTGACCGCGTTTGGGGGAAACGTCAGGGGGCAAGTGATTATTTGACCAAGCCTGTAGACGAAAACCAATTAATTGATGTGATTAAACAACACCTCAATGCAGGATAAGCTCTATGGCAGCAAATGGATTTATCGAATTACTTCGGATTGCTAAACGTGGTAACAAAAACTACGTTACAACTGAAAATGAAGTAAACCGATGGTCAGGCATTGCTTTTGAGATGATGGGGCAATATTTTGTGGCCCCTTTGGGTGAAGTATCTGAAGTGATATATCCACCAAAATATACTCCGGTTCCAAATACTCAGTCATGGGTGATGGGACTGGCCAATATTCGGGGACGTTTACTTTCCGTCGCTGATTTGGCGCATTATATTTCAGGACATCGAAGTCAGTTTTCACCGACTCAAAAAGTATTGTGTATTAGTCATAATGACCATTATGTCGGTTTGGTGGTAGATCAGGTTTTGGGGATTCAACACTTTAATAAGAAGAGTTTCTTTTCTAAAAACAGTGAATTAGATAGCAATTTACAAGAATATTGTCAGGGTTATTTTTATCAGCATAATCAGCACTGGCATGTTTTCTTATTTAGTCGTTTATTGCAAAACCCAAAATACATGAATGCCTCTATAAAATTTATAAATTAATAGTCGCAAGCTAAAGAATGATAGCGCAACTCGGGGAGAAGCTGGATGGGCTTTAAACTTAAAAAGAAAAATACAGGTGAAGGCACCAGCCATAATGGCGGGAATGCTTTAGTCGCAAAGATTCAATCACAAACAGAGCAATTATCACGTGTATTTGGTGACAGTGAAAAGTCCAAACCATTAATTTTGGGGGCAGCATTTTCTCTGGTCGTAGCACTCTTCCTGTTATTGTACTTATTCTATAGTGTACCGCGTAACAATGAATTGACACGTAGTGTGGGTGATTTGCGTCTATTGTCACAAACCATTTCACGTCAGGCAACTGATGCAACTGCTTCAGGAACCAAAGAGTCGATTGATAAATTAATTAAATCGCAAAAAGAATTTGCTGAAAACCTGGAAACGGTTAAAGATATTCATCCACATACAGCTGCATTGGTTGAGGTGGAAAAGCAGTGGAAATCGCTATCAGAAGGGATTGATTTAATTTCGTCTCAACAGAAAATGATTAACAAGCTGTACGATACCAATATTGCAATTGGTGAGTCGATTCCGGGAATTCAGGCAGAATATAACCTGATGGTTGACCAAATGGCGCGTCAAAACATGCCGTCTAACCAGGTGGTTATTGCCAAAAACCAGGTATTCATTGCGGAACGTATTTTGCGTTCGATCAGTTCGGTACTCACAGGTAACGATAACTCGCGTGAATCTGCGGATGACTTCAGTGCCGATACTGAAACTTTCGGTTCTTACCTCAATGCCCAGCTCAATGGTAGTGCAGAACTGGGTGTAGAACGTATTGATGATCCGGCATTGCGTGAATCACTGACAGGCATTAAAAGCGAATATGATGATGTACTAAAATCAGCTTCTGCAACAATTCTTTCAAACTCGGCGCAAATTGTAAAAGTACGTCAAGCTTCTGCTGCAATTTTTGCCCAGTCGGATGAATTGTTAGCCAACCTGAATAAGCTATCTGGTGGTTCGAGCTTGGCTATTGCGCTTCCTGCCTTGCTTTTAATCCTGTGTCTGGTTGCTTTCCTGTTTTCTGTATTCAAGTTGCTTGCATTACGTGGCCAGTCAGATAAACAGCGCGTGGCAAACCTGCAAGAAGAATATGACCGTAACCAGAATGCGATTTTACGTTTACTGGATGAAATTGCCGACTTGGCGGATGGTGACTTGCGTTCATATGCAACGGTATCGGAAGATTTTACCGGAGCAATTGCCGACTCCATTAACTTCGCGATTGACCAGTTACGTGACCTGGTATCACGTATTACTGAAACGTCTCAAGAAGTTGCGCAATATACAGCGAATACCCAAGGCATTACCCACCAGCTTGCTGAAGCATCTGAACACCAGGCACAAGAGATTGCCGGTGCATCTGCCGCGATTAACGAAATGGCGATGTCTATTGACCAGGTATCTGCAAACGCGGAAGAATCTGCAGTGGTTGCGGAGCGTTCGGTACAAATTGCTGCCAATGGTGCAGAGGTTGTAAACCGTTCTATTGAAGGTATGGACACCATCCGTGAGCAGATCCAGGAAACATCTAAACGTATTAAACGTCTGGGTGAATCTTCTCAGGAAATTGGTAACATCGTTGCCCTGATTAACGATATTGCCGACCAAACCAACATTCTGGCATTGAACGCTGCAATTCAGGCATCTATGGCGGGTGAGGCTGGTCGTGGTTTCGCCGTGGTAGCCGATGAGGTACAACGTCTTGCGGAACGTTCAGCTTCTGCAACCAAACAGATTGAAGGCTTGGTAAAAACCATTCAGACAGATACCAACGAAGCTGTAATTTCGATGGAGCAAACCACTTCCGAGGTTGTTCGTGGTGCAAGCTTAACCAAAGATGCCGGTGTGGCACTGGATGAAATTCAAAACGTATCGACCAACCTGGCGCGATTGATTGCCAACATTTCGGATGCTGCAAAACTTCAGTCTGCTTCTGCTGGTCACATTGCGACAACGATGAATGTCGTACAAGAAATTACCTCGCAAACCACAACAGCAACCTTCGATACAGCACGTTCGGTATCGGAACTGGCAAATATGGCCGAATCATTACGTGAATCTGTAACCGACTTTAAATTACCTGACTAAGTTAATTAAAAAGCGTTGCAGTGATATTCCCTGCTTTCGGGCAGGGAATATCCATAAGACACAGATCAAGCATCGACAAGATGAACTTAACTTCAAAGTTAGGTCTCGCGTGATGGTGACAATTAAGTTTGAGCAACCTTCTTGGTGGCAGATAAACGTAAGAAGCCTAAGCTATGAAAGAAATATTAAAAAATTTAGTTGAAACGACTACGCTTCCTGAAGATAGTTATCTTGATCAAGATGCAGAAATTCTAGAAATTTTTGTTGAAGAAATAGAAGAAATCTTCGTTGAATTAAGTACTTTATTTACAACTTGGTTGGAAAATCCGAATGACCAAGAAACTTTAACGACCATTCGCCGTCATTTTCATACCCTTAAAGGTTCTGGCCGTATGGTTGGGGCGAAATCTGCGGGTGAGTTGGCATGGGCGGTTGAAGATACTTTAAATCGGGTTATTTCCGGCACAGTACCTTTGGACAGCACAGTTCAACGATTTGCCCAAACTGTATTTAATATTTATCAATACAAGTTATACCCAATTTTCAAAACTGTTCAAAATGCTGATATCGACTTAAGACCTTTAGTTTTATTGGGGCAGCAAATTCAGCAGCAGGTCAGTTTGGAGCCTGCACTAGAAGAATTGCTTGAACTGTCTAGCACACTGACCAGTGTCAATAGTCTCACTGGCCTGGAATTGCAGGATCAAACATCTATTGAATCAGAGCCTGAAACGGCAATTGAAACAACGGCTGCAGTAGCGTCAGTCGCAGCAGACGACAACAATGATATTGAAGAAACGGTCGCGATCTTTATTGAAGAAGCGGAAGAACATCTGCTCACGATTGACCAGTTCCTGAAAAATGAACAGGAACAATATCAGGATTATAATGGCCTGATCCGTGCCTTGCATACCTTGCGTGGCAGCTCTTCTATGGCACATATTGATCAGATTTTTGCAGCCAGTACCAAGGTTGAAAACTTATTTAAAACACTTTTACAAGAAGAAATTGTCTCTACCTCCAGCCAGACTGCGTTGCTAATTCAATATGCTGAATTTGTCCGTGATTATTTACATACTTTAAGACAGGGTCAGACCCAGAAACTTGATGCGATATATGCCACCTTTAATTCGGCATGGGACGACTATGGTTTCAGTTCTGCAGAAGTGGATGAGGATGTTAATCCGCAAGGTCTGGTGTCCAAACTGCTCGAATTGAATATTGATTTACTTCTGGATGCTGAATTCGAATTTGAAAAACGTGCCAAAGTAGAATATCCGGAATACATTCAGGCCTTAAGTCAGCAGGCACAGCAATTATTGGACAATACTGATAATCGTGCTGCGATGGGCATCTATCAATTTACCCATGAATTGAAGTCTGGCTATGAAGCTCTGGTATTAAAACCGGAACTGCTCAATATCGACTATGCATATGATCTGTTTGGGCAGGCACATCAAGAGTTCATTCATCTGTTTGATACACTGGCGGCAGGTCAGCGTGTTATTTTAACGGAAGATATCCAGAAAGTTCTGAATGATCTGGCAGCCTTTGTTCAGCAGGATCTTGAACAGTTCGAAGTTCAGGAACCGAATCCTGCAACTCAAGCTGAAGCCTCACCAGCTGCTGCTTCAGGTATTGTAGATCTGGCACAGATTTCACAAAAAATTGGTTCAGACCGCGAACATATGCATGCTGCTGATGCAAATCGTGATTTTGATGAAGATTTGTTGGATATCTTTCTGGAAGAAGCAGAAGAATTACTGGGCGGGATCGATCAAGACTTGAATACCTGGTCGAAAGATCCGTCCGATACTGCGGCACTGAATAATTTAATGCGTTATTTGCATACCCTTAAAGGGGGTGCCAATATGATTCAGGCGACTCATATTGGCTTAATTGCGCATGAATTGGAAAGCATTTATGAACGCGTGATCCGTCATCAAATTGAGGTCAATCCGCAACTCATCAGTATTATTCGCTTAGTACAAGATGATCTATCAGACCGTATTCAAGTCATTCGCGATGAGCAGATTGATTATTCTGGTGCTGAATCGATTGAAATTTTGCATAATATTCAGGCGATCGCTCAAGGTAGTGTGGCTGTAAGCACCGCAGTTGCGGAAGTCGAAGTTCAGGCTGAACCTGAAGTTGCAGCTGAAATTGAAGAACTTGAAACTGCAACGACAGTAGAAACAGAAATTGAACCTGAGATTCAGCTTGAAACTGAAGTGGAAGCTAAAGCCGAAGCTGAAACAGCTGCTGAAGTTGCCTTGGCAATTCCAGACCATGTTGAAGAGCCGGATGACAGTATCCGTTTAATTGCAGAAGAAACCTTCTGGGAAGAAGCAAAAGAAATTCTGGAGTCTACAGATAGCCTGTTGAAACAGTGGTTTGAGCAGCGTAGTGACCGTAGCTTGCTGCTTCAATTACAGCGTGCAGCCCACAGTTTGAAAGGTGGCGCACGTATGGTGGAAAATGAACCGGTAGGGGCAATTGCTTACCAGCTGGAAACCACCTTCGAACGCTTTGCGGTGCATCAGTTCAACTCCAATGTTTATGACCTGTTATTGCAAACGACTTTGGCATGGTTAAAGCAGGCCATTTTCGAGCATGATTACAGTAATTTTGACAGCGTCAAATTAAGTTTAGAGTCGATTGAATTTGTTGATGTCATTGCGCAGTTACCTAAGCGCGTGGCCGAATCGGATACGCTGTCTACGGCTAAAGTCTTTGAATTTGTTCAGGGTGATGGTACCGAACCTCCAGCAATGATGGGTGAGTGGGATACAAGTAATCAACAGGACAACAGCAATGAAATGATCCGTATTTCTGCCGATCTGGTCGAGAAAATGATCGACTTGTCTGGTGAAAATGCGATTAACCGTTCACGTATTGAAATGGACTTGGGACAGTTTAGTAATACGCTGAACGAAATGGAACTGGCGATCAAGCGTCTGGCTGACCAGTTACGTCGAATGGAAGGTGAGCTCGAGTCTCAAATTATTGCCAAACATGGTGATAATTCACGTTATGCCGATTTTGACCCTCTGGAGATGGACCAATATTCATCATTAAACCAGTTGTCAAAATCGCTGGCGGAATCTGCATCTGACTTGGTCGATTTCAAGACGACCCTGTCAGAAAAAATTCGTGATACAGAAGGTTTACTGTTACAACAATCCCGTATTCAAGCCGAGATTCAAGAAAGCCTGATGCGTACCCGTCTGGTACCATTTGATCGTTTATTACCACGTTTACAACGAATTGTGCGTCAAACCTCTTCCACCCTGAACCGTCCGGCCGAGCTGGTGGTGCAAAACACCGAAGGTGAATTGGACCGTAACATTCTAGAGCGTCTGGTTACACCGTTCGAGCACATGCTGCGTAATGCGATTGACCATGGTCTGGAAGACACTCACGTACGACATGAGTTACAAAAGCCTGAAGTCGGGAAAATTGTTCTCAATATTAGCCGTCAAGGTACAGATGTACTGGTGTCATTCAGTGATGACGGTAAAGGGATTGATGAAACAAAAATTAAAGAAAAAGCACTCAGCTTGGGTTTAATTAAAGCCGATCAATCCATTGATAAGCAGGAAATCCTGCAATTAATTTTCCATCCTGGATTTACTACTGCCAAAGAAGTGACGCAAATTTCCGGACGCGGTGTAGGTCTGGACGTGGTGCAAAGCGAAATTAAGGCGCTGGGTGGGCATATTTCCATCGATTCTGAATTGGGTAAAGGGACCACCTTTACCATTCGCGTACCAACTACGGTGGCTGTAAGTGATGCCTTGATGGTTAAATCAGGCGACCAGCAGTTTGCCATTTCACTGGCACAAATTGACCGTATTGTACGTATTGCACCATCAGCACTGGAAAAATATTTCAACAGTAAAGAAGACTTCTTTAAAATTGATAACACCAGTTACAAACTGCGTTATTTATCCGAATTTGTGTCCAATCAGCCTTTACCACGTTTAAGTAATGTTGCCCATTCTTTACCTGTATTGCTGATTAAAGGCAATAGCGGTCAAACTATTGCACTACTTGTGGATCAGCTGATTGGTTCGCGTGCACAAATTGTGGTGAAACCGATCGGTCAGCAATTCTCAAGTGTTGGCGCTGTTGCCGGAGCGACTATTCTAGGTGATGGTCAAGTCTGTCTGATTCTGGATGGTCAGAATATTGCCCGACAAATTCAGAACACTCAACGTCTTAAACATGTGTCTGATCAACGTGAGCATTCGCGTTACAGTAATGCACGCCGCCTGATTATGATTGTCGATGACTCGGTGACTGTACGTAAGGTGACCTCACGTTTACTTGAGCGTCAAGGCTTTGATGTGGTGACAGCCAAAGATGGTCTTGATGCCATGGAGCAGCTGGAAAATGTCAAACCAGACTTGATGTTGCTGGATATTGAAATGCCGCGTATGGACGGTTTTGAAGTCACGAATCTGGTTCGTCACCATGACGTGCATCAAAACTTGCCTATTATTATGATTACTTCAAGAACAGGCGAGAAGCATCGCGAACGTGCATTCAGCCTTGGCGTAACGCACTATATGGGTAAACCGTTCCAGGAAGCGGAATTGCTGCAAAATGTTGAAAGTTTGTTAGAAACCAGCCAGGGGTAATTGAATGAGCCAAAATAGTGTTTCAAACTCTGCTGTTGATCGCATTTCACAACAGGAGTTACATCACCTTATTACGGTATCTACCGGATTTATCGATACCTATATCATTGAGTGTCATGGCAAGGAAGCGATGATTCTTCCGCAAAACATTGTCTTGTCTGCGCTGGATAGCACTACACAGGTGCCTTTTGTGGAATGGCATGAATTGAAGCTGCCAGTGTATGCTGTGAATGATCCGGAGCGCAAAACGGGTGTAGCATTGGTCATTGAAGGCGATGATGTTAGTCAGCGTTTTGCCCTGATGTGTAATGAGATGCCAAAAACGATTCGTCTGCGTATTTCTGAAGTGGTAGATGAAGAACGCACGGCAACAGACCCTGATGTATTCCAGTATGTACGGATGGGAGATCAGGTGTTTTATGTGCCTAATCTCGAACACATTCAGTCTTCTTTAGGATTGTAATGTTGAAGCATTTATAAAAGGTGGGTAATAAAAAAGGAACTGTTCAGTTCCTTTTTTATTTTATGTGGTTACTGTTTTAGCGAGCCAATAAGCCTTCTAGAATTTGTTCGTAAATTTCAGCAAGCGGTTCCAGATCAGCAACATTTACATGTTCGTCAATTTGATGGATGCTGGCATTTAATACACCGAGTTCCAGCACCTGTGCACCTGTAGGAGCAATAAAGCGGCCGTCAGAAGTACCGCCACTGGTAGAAAGTTCAGTTTCAATACCGGTGACATTACGAATGGCATTTTTAGCAGCATTGACCAGTTCACCGACTGGGGTTAGGAATGGCAAGCCAGATAATGTCCATTCAATATCATAATCAAGATTATGACGGTCTAGAATTTCTAAGGTACGTTCTTTTAACTGTTCAGCAGTAACTTCAGTTGAATAACGGAAGTTAAATAAAAGATTCATACTGCCTGGAACCACGTTGGTTGCACCGGTGCCGGCATTGATATTGGAAATTTGGAAAGATGTTGCAGGAAAATATTCATTACCATTGTCCCACACCGTATCGCACAGTTCAGCCAGGGCTTTCGAGGCAGTATGAATCGGGTTGATGGCAAGGTGAGGATAAGCCACATGTCCCTGTTTACCTTTCACAGTCAATTTGGCATTCAATGAACCACGACGCCCATTTTTGACCACGTCACCTAACTGTTTGGTACTGGACGGTTCACCGACCAGACACCAGGTCATTTTTTCATTACGGGCTTCTAAAGCTTCAACAACTTTCACGGTACCGTTAATGGATGGGCCTTCTTCATCGGAAGTAATGAGAAATGCGATAGAACCTTTATGGTCTGGGTGTTTTGCTACAAAACGCTCTGAAGCCACCACCATCGCTGCCAGGGCTGTTTTCATGTCGGCACTGCCACGTCCATACAGCTTACCATCGCGAATTTCCGGTACAAAGGGGTCCGAATTCCAGGCATCTAAACTCCCGGTAGGTACCACATCAGTATGACCTGCAAAACATAAAACAGGTGCTTCAGTACCTTTACGTGCCCATAGATTGTCCACGTCTTCAAAACGCATCGGTTCAATATTGAAGCCGATTTTTTCCAGACGTTCCGCCATGATATTTTGGCAGTTATGATCGATTGGTGTTACAGAAGGCTGACGTAGCAGTTGCAGGCTTAAATCAAGGGTAGCGGAAGAGGTCATGCGATTTTCATAAGTCGATAAATTTGTCTGCACTATAATAGGCGAATATGTCCTTGAATGTGAATGACTGCCCTAAAATTGGTATAAAAAAACCCTATCTTGGATAGGGTTCTGTGCGCTGAAGACAAACTAGTTTTTGCGGATTTCCTCAGAAGTTTTTTCTGCAGTATCGGTTACAGCCTCTCCAGCTTTAGATACATCTTTACCCATACCTTTAAACGTATTACAGCCAGTTAAAGCAAACGCAATAATGAGGGAAGCAGCAAGAATTTTTTTCATCATCATCTCCAAGTCATTCATTATTTTGATGTGAATTCAGGTTAATTAATGCACAGTCTAAACAATAGGGTTTTTTGATGGTAGAAAAGTAAACATTTGTTATAAAAATAGACAATTCTCATAAAATTAGCGATGCATCTCTTGAGCAAGTAGCGGGGCATTGCGGTACATATAGAAATTATTTTGATCTTTTTGCAGATATAAGCCGTTACTCCACCACTGTGCGGTATCGCTACTGATATGCTGCTGCGGACAGATCCATTCGAGTCGCTGTAGGCGGTAAAATTGAGCACTTTGCGGAGGAATATCGCTTCCCCAACAG
Organism: Acinetobacter sp. SA01; assembly: GCF_011319235.1. NCBI lineage: Bacteria > Pseudomonadati > Pseudomonadota > Gammaproteobacteria > Moraxellales > Moraxellaceae > Acinetobacter > Acinetobacter sp. SA01. The sequence goes on along the minus strand of NZ_WXXM01000001.1, from coordinate 487,082 downwards.
CCTAAACGTCGCTGTCGATTGACCCAGTTGGGAAGGCTGTTTGTTGTGCTTCCAATAGGTAGATAAAGTTGTCCTTTGAGTACCGCAAAACGCTGCTCAATGTTGTGTTCTAGTGCATCCTCAAACTGAAACTGCTTTTGGCTAAAATGATTTAATTTTCGCAATAAAGTATCGCTACGGTTTAAGCCATACCAGTAGGGCAAAGAACAATCCCGTTCCGCCAGATAATATTTTAAAGCCACTTCCCAGTGTTCAATGGCTTGGGTTTCGGTATTCAATAACAGAAAATCGAGTTCACCCAAGGTTTTAGGTCCCGCAATTTTCTGAATGCTGTGACCGAGCAGTTGATAAGGGTGATAGTCTTGATCGAGCAGCCAGAACCAGACCAGCATTTCAAAACGCAGCCCTAAGCGCGTGCTTTTGAGTTGTTGTAAAAAGCTTTCTAATTCTTGTGGATGCTGATCTAAATACAGCAATCTGGAGTGATAATTCTGAAAATGGCTACGCCATACGGCATCATCATGAAATTGAAAAGCATGCTTGAGTACCATTTCGGACGGGATGTGGGCTAAAATATTTGGACTGCATACACAAAAGGCCAGTTGCCGAACCAGTAAATTTTTAAATTGCAACCACGGTTCTTCAATATGAGTGACCTGATTTAAAGCAAACATAGCAACCCCGGGCAATAAATTAAAAAGTGCAGAATGACAACGGATAATATGCAAAAACACTTTATACTACCGCAATTAGTTGTATAGGGTAGTGCTATGAAAATGTTGTTTTGGCGAAGTTTAGTGATGATTTTTGTCATCCTGGGCTTTATCGGGGCACTTTTACCGGGTATGCCAACAACAGTATTTCTGATTTTAGCTGCCTGGTCGGCTTCGAAAGGCTGGCCGCAAATGGATGCCTGGTTGCTGAATCATCCTAAATATGGGACGACCTTAAGGGCATGGCGTGAAAATGGCACCGTACCACGCAAGGCAAAATGGTTCGCCACTATCATGATGATGATCAGTGGAATCATCATGTTATTTACCAATGCACCGCTTTTGGTGAAAATCTTCACTGATCTGACCATGCTGACAGTGGCCATCTGGTTATGGCTACGTCCTGAACCTTCAGCAGAACCAATCAAAGATGGTGAGTGATTTTGTTATGGCATATTCTTTAGAACAGGCGGATATATGGATTGATTTGGTCGGGCAACACCTGACCTTGCCCAAACATAACAAATCTTATGTCATCTCTACAGGTAAAAACGGGATTGGCGAGCAAGAAAATTCCGGCAAGACTCCTCGGGGCTGGCATAAAGTGGCGCTTAAATTTGGTCATAGTGCTCCGAAAAATGCAGTTTTTAAAGCACGGCAGCAAACCGGTGAAGTCTATGATGCAGCATTGGCTGCACAATATCCTGAACGCGACTGGATTTTATCGCGTATCCTTTGGTTAAGCGGTCTGGAAGAAAATTTTAATCAGGGTGAGGGCTGTGATACCTTTCAGCGTTATATCTATATTCATGGCACCCCCGATACAGAGCCTATGGGGATTCCATTGTCACATGGCTGCATCCGGATGCGTAATCAAGATGTGATTGAATTATTCGAACTGATCGCTGAGGATGCTTTGGTGTTTATTTCAGAACAGCGTTTGAATTTAAAGGACGGTACACAGGCACTCGCTGATTAATAACGTGATAAAGCATTAAAAGCTTAACATCCTGCTGAATATATAGCAGATAAAAACGGCTGTATTCGCCAGTAGTTCAAAAATTATTGCAATATTTTGCTTAAAAATGACTCGGTGATTTTTGGGTTTTTGCAGAAAATAGTAAATAAGTTATCGAAATTGTTTGTTTTTATAGCAAACAACCTATTTTTTAATCACTCAAACGTAAAAAACCAAAAACAGTCAGAAAAGCGTTTGACAGTCTGTCAGGATTCTCTATAATGCACCTCATCAAACGATGAAGACGTTTAAAGGGCGCTTAGCTCAGTTGGTAGAGCGTCTGCCTTACAAGCAGAATGTCGGCGGTTCGATCCCGTCAGCGCCCACCAAGCTCTTTAATGTAAGACACTTTAGTGCAGCGGTAGTTCAGTTGGTTAGAATACCGGCCTGTCACGCCGGGGGTCGCGGGTTCGAGTCCCGTCCGCTGCGCCACTTAAGTTCTTAATATTCGTTTGCCACAATAGCGACATTGTGTAATTGCAGCGGTAGTTCAGTTGGTTAGAATACCGGCCTGTCACGCCGGGGGTCGCGGGTTCGAGTCCCGTCCGCTGCGCCATTTACATGATAGACCTTTTGAGGGCGCTTAGCTCAGTTGGTAGAGCGTCTGCCTTACAAGCAGAATGTCGGCGGTTCGATCCCGTCAGCGCCCACCAGATTTTTTGTGATGCAGCGGTAGTTCAGTTGGTTAGAATACCGGCCTGTCACGCCGGGGGTCGCGGGTTCGAGTCCCGTCCGCTGCGCCATCCTAAGAATCAAAAATGCAAGACCCTTTGAGGGCGCTTAGCTCAGTTGGTAGAGCGTCTGCCTTACAAGCAGAATGTCGGCGGTTCGATCCCGTCAGCGCCCACCATATCTTTTGAAGATATTTTCTTTTTTAGATATAAATACTTAGAAATAAGTATCGTGATGCAGCGGTAGTTCAGTTGGTTAGAATACCGGCCTGTCACGCCGGGGGTCGCGGGTTCGAGTCCCGTCCGCTGCGCCATTTTTAAAATGTCTTAAATCCCTGAGTTTAAGATATCAATACCAAGACTACGCGCTTCGCTTGTCTTGCGTCATAAAAAATAACCATGTTATTTTTTACCCCTCAGGGCGCTTAGCTCAGTTGGTAGAGCGTCTGCCTTACAAGCAGAATGTCGGCGGTTCGATCCCGTCAGCGCCCACCATACATTCTCCTTGATCAAATTCTATTTTTCTCCTAAAATCTTTAGTTAATAATAATTTTAACTATTGAAAAATCATGAGAAATCCATATCAACGCAAGGCTGCGTCTAAAACCCAAAATAATACTTATAACGCGCAAGAGATCTATAAACAATTTGTTGAAACGATTGTGGCTCAAGGTTATGTTCATGCCCTGTATGAAGATGGTTGGGCATTATGTGCAACGCCTACCGGTCAGCGTGCATTTGCCATCTGGCAAAGCAAAGGCCTGGCAAAATTGCTGGTGAAAGACAATTGGGCAAATTATCATGTTGAGGATATTTCACTCAAAGATTTTGTTGAAAAAGTCATTCCTTTTTTACGTCAGGAAAGTACCTGTGTATCGATGGATTTGACGCCAGAAGGTCAAAATGTGCTGGTGGCACCAGAAAAATTATTATTGGATATCAAAAATTATCTGTATCAGATTTACCTGCAAAAACCTGAATTGTTTAAAGATGAAAAACTGCCTTTGCCTCGTAGTATTCGTTTGAACTGATTTTAGTATTCCTGTAACAGCCAGCCACTAATAAAGGCAAAGTATTCGCGTAACCAGGAGTTATAGCGAATATAAAGCGGAGTCGGAGCGCTAAGGGTAAATATTTGTTGGTAACCTTGATGTTTGGCAATAGCTTTGGCACGTAAAATATGAAAGTCACTGGTGACAATGACAACAGGCTGCTGCAGCGAAATATGTTGCTGTGCCAGTAAAGGCTGTACGTTGCGCAGATTTTCCGTAGTGCTGGTGCTTTTGGCTTCTAATAAAATACGTGAGGGGGCAAGATGCTGTTGTTGCAGATATTCAGACATTATGGCTGCTTCAGAAATCTGTTCTTTAAATCCTAAACCTCCGGTCACGACCAGCAGGGCTTCCGGGTAACGTTTGGCATAAGCAGCCCCAACATCTAAACGCTGTTTTAAGGTAGGAGAGGGACGCCCCTTTTCAATACCACTGCCCAGTATGATGACGGCAGAAGCAGGCTGAACAGTATTGAACTGCTGGATGTTATATTGTAGATAACTGAAAAATATCACCAATGTGCCGAGCCAGAGAAAAAATCCAGCCCATGCACAGCCCCATAAAGTCTGTCTTAATGGGGTGAGCTGAATAAAGTTTTGAATCCGGTTAAAAAACAGGGCATAGAGCATGAGTCCTATACCGATGATCAATGGAAGAATAATACCTAAGTGAATTTTATCCAGTGCAAGTAACCATAAACTGTCCAGTGCCAGTAAGCTGCCCATAATGAAGCTGAGACTGCGTTTAAAAATGCTGGACATAGGATGGACTCGGGATGAAGATTTGGGCTTAGTTTAAATGGATTATAGGCTGTAAGAATAAAAAACCGAGCTTTAATACTCGGTTTTTTACTTGATTTAGATAATGAGATTAAACGATGAATTAATAAACATCACGACGATAACGTCCATCTTGGCGTAGCTGGTCAACTACAGCTTCACCCAGAATGTCGGTTAAAGCCTGATCGACATCGCTGGCCATACCATTGATACTGCCGCACACATAAATCACCGCACCATTCTTAACCCAGGCTTTTAGTTCCTGTGCCTGTTCACGCAGTTTATGATGCACATAGACTTTTTCTGCCTGATCGCGTGAGAAAGCCAAATCCAGGCGTTGCAACATGCCAGTGGTTTGCCAGGCTTCAATCGTGCTTTGATAGAAGAAGTCATGTTCACGCTGGCGTTCACCAAAGATCAGCCAGTTTTGGGTATAGTCCTGACGGGTACGTGCATGTAGCAAGCTCATTAAGCCTGCCAGACCGGTGCCGTTACCAATACAAATGATAGGATGGTTGTCATCAATCAGGTGGAAAGATTCATTGTTACGGATGCGCAGTGCAATCTCGCTATTTAACGGGGCATGCCGAGTCAGCCAGCCTGAACCCAGACCCAATTGGCCTTGAGCATCTGACTGTTGGCGTACCACTAAACGCAGAACTTGCTGTGAAGGAATGCTGGCAATGGAATATTCACGTGAAGGCAGCATCGGAAGTTGCTCCAGTAAATGATCCATATTGGCAAAAGGTTCAACTTCACCAGTCAAATCTTTGTTCCATAAGGCCTGTTCAATATTGATCTTTAACGAATCTACAGAGGTATTCGGCTGAATTTGATGCTTTTGCATAAACCGGGCAATATGTTCAGCACTGTTACCGGGTTGAATCTCGGCGATATCACCGGCTTGCCAGCTCACTTTATGATCCGGCTTTAACTCGATATTAAAGGCTGGGGCACCGAGGCTGTTCGGGTTGAGCAGATCACGTTGGGTTAAAGTCCAGCGATCGAAGGTTTTTTCAATATTCATGGCTTGCAATTCAAGCTGGGTTACTTTTGCTAAAGCCGTATTCCATGCCTGAATCTGCTCTTGATTGGTATTATCCACTTCAATGATATTAAACAGCTGCTGCGCACCATTCTGTTTTAACCAGTCATCAATTGCATGGCCAAAATGACAGAAAGTGTCGGCATATTCGCGCGAACCCAAGGCCAATACTGCATAGTGCAGATGGCTTAAATCAGCTTTTTTGCGCAGTATTTTTTTGGCAAAACCTGATGCTAAATCAGGTGCTTCACCAGTACCGTAAGTACTTGCTACAAATAAAACCTGTTCGGTATTTTTTAAATCATCCAGATTCAAATGTTGTACAGATTTCACGCTCACAGGCTGATGAGCCTGTTGCAGGCTGGTTGCTGTACGCCATGCCAGCTGTTCTGCCGTACCGGTTTGTGACGCATAGACAATCAGCCAGGGTTTTGCAGTGGCATCAATATTGACCGCGGTTAATCCATGACGTGCAGTTTGAGTCAGTTTCTTCTGTTTGCGACGTTTCAGGTAGAGCATCCAGCCTGTAACAAAGAACAATGGCATACTCAGAGCAGCCAGCATTGCCAGGAACTGGTATACAGGACCAAAGAAGCTACCACGGTGTACCGGCAGCATGCTACTCATGATTTTTTCATTGAGTTTTTTATCTTCGTAAAGTTCCATCTCTTTAATGCTAGATGCTTGATAATCAAATATGACTTTGTTGCGTGTGCGTTCATGTTGCGGAATGGCATCGACAAAGCTAATTTCAAGTTCACCATTGGCTTTTTTCGGGATATTCAGGGTAATGCTTGAATAATCACGGTCCACTTGAGCATTAAAGCCGTTCCAGCTTTGACTAAGAGCCAGATGGATCTGTTCCGGGTTTAAGCCTTTTTTCTCGGGTTTGTCACCACGCTGAGGTTCACCGGCTTTTTCAGGGTTACCTGTAGCTGTATTAGGTAATGCTTCGCTCGAACCCTCACGGTTGCCGCGTGCTTCACCACCTTTTGGCGCTTCAGCTTCACCTTTGGCTTGTGGTTGTTCAACACCCATCACGGTATACAAGCCGCTACGCCACCAGCCATAAGACCAGGTTAGGCCTGTACACGCGATAATCAGGAAGAAAATCACCACCCAGGTACCCACAACCGCATGTAAGTCCCAAAGGAAATTACGACCTTTCAGTTGTGGCTTAAGCATGAACCACTGTTTAAGAGAATGCTTTTTCGGCCAGCGCAGATATAGACCACTGAGTACAAAAAAGATCAGCATGAGGGTACAGGCCCCGGTGATCTGCTTGCCGACGGGTCCAACGGTTAAATTGCGATGCAACTGCTCGATAAACTTGAAAAATTCTCTTCCTTTAATCTCAGGTAACACTTCGGCTGTGTAAGGATTAATCATCATGGTATAGCCTTTACGTGCACCTTCTTTGACAATATTAATGCTTGAAGATGCTGTCGGGTCTTTGGCCACGGTGATGCTGTTAATTTTCATTTCCGGATCAGTTTTTTGAAAATGCTGATACAGTTCGGCAGGGGTTAATTTATCTTGTTTTTCAATCTGGACGGTATAGCTAGCCGGATTGAGCCATTTCTGGATAGGCTGTTCATATGAATAAATGGCACCAGTTATCCCCATAATGGAGAGGATTAAACCGGCAGTAATACCAAGAAACCAGTGAATCTGGAAAAAGATTTTTTTTAACATAGCCGAAAAAACAGGGTGAGAAACAGAATTAACCTGAATTATAGCTGAACTTTTCCAAAATGATATCGATTTTGTAGGTAATATTTATTCTCATTATCATTTAATTTTGTCGGAATTAAAAAACCCCCAGTCTGGAGGTTTTTTAATATCTAGCTTGCAGTAGCCTTTAAATCTGTTTTGCTTCGCCCACAGTTTCATTCAAGTGCTTGCGGATAGTATTGAAAGAAAAATTCTTTGAATCCATACGCTTTGGCAAGATATAAGCACCTTGTTGACCTTTAACCTTGAAGTTAATCAACATAAAGTCAGGGGTATTATACCACTCATAAATATCTTTCCAGCCAATGGCACCGACACCTTCCTGTGCACCCATTTGCTGACGCATGATAATGCCGTGCGGCTGTACGCCCAAACGGATACCTTTAATTTCCTGTACCGGAAATTCATTCATCTTGCGTTTTACATACCATTCCAGACCGAATTTACGGATCAGGAAATATGCAAGCACACAGACCAAAGCCACCCAGCAGAAAATGGTGGAATAGTTTTTCAGCAAGATGATACCGACAATGGAAAGTAGGGCAACAGCTGCCATGATGATCCAGGCTTTGGTACCGATTTTATTGGTGCTACGCCAGATGGCAAGTTGCGCTTGACGTTGTTCAGCCTCAGAAATTTCATAGTTCACAGGCTGTAAGGTATAAGCGTATAAATTTTTCGCGGTCATAATGAAAATAACAAATTTAGAACTGTAAAAAGTTTAGCATTATTTATACCAATTCAGTGAGTATATTGTTCCAAAATCATCCTATTTATAATGAGGCTAATTCGGTGGCTTTTTCATCACGGTCATGGCTTAGACTTTGCTTTAAACGACTGAGCTGATTCAGAATACTGAGCATCAATGATAATTGCTGCAACACAATCAGAGATTTTTGATCCTCTTCATTATTTTGGCTTAAGCGTTGGCGTATGGTATTCAGCATATTTTGTGCCGTCAGGTCGGGCACTTCATCTTTTAGCAATGCCCCTTGAATGTCGTCCAGCGCTTGATCGAGGAGCTGCAAGACTTCCTGATCTGCAATTTTTTCACGATGTGCACCCAGTGCAGCAATATAGCTGAGCAGGGTGTGATTCAAGCACAAAAATTCAAAAGCCTGGCTTTTTTGTGTCGGATCAAAATCAGGTTCTGTGGCTAGGGTCGAAATCAGTGAGGCTACATCTGCATCGTTATTATGCGCAGCACGACGTACCACACGATATTTCAAACCGTTATTACGTCCATTTTTGTACTGCTCAATCACTTCGGTCAAATATTCACATTGAGCGTTGAGTGAACGCCGGATATTGCGCGGTAAACGACGGAATTTCCAGTCGGGGAAGATAAAACTTACCCCAAACCAGGCCAAGGCACAGCCAATCAAGGTATCAATCATGCGCGGGAGGGCTGCGGCAAAACCCAGTCCATCGAGGTTAAAGTTAATTAATGCCAAAATCGTGATAAAGGCGGTGGCCTGTGCATATTGCTTACTGCGTAATTCAAAGAACAGTACACCACTTAAAATTAGCAATAATAATTGACCTTCGATCGAAGGAATAAAATACAAAATTGCATAGCCGAGAATAATGCCGACCAAGGTGCCAACAATCCGTAAACGTAGGCGACGTTTGGTGGCGTTAAAATTGGGTTGGCTGACAAAAAGCGCGGTTAATAGAATCCAGTAGCCATATTGAATCTGGGTAACCTGGACAAAAATATAACCAATAAACAAGACAATAGAGACACGAATTGCATGTCTAAACAGCACCGACTCTGGCGTTAAATGCTGTTTGATCCGAATCACAATATCATCCCAGCCTTTGAGATCATCATCTTTTAGCTGGTTTTCAATATGTTTACTTTTATCTAACTTAATATGCCGCTCTGTTTCTACGTTGCGAAGCTGGGCATCAATCGACTTTAAATTTTGATAAAGAGAAAATAAGGCATTGACCCAAACCTGATCGTATTGCTGCTCGGCACGGAGTTTTTCCAAGGATATTTTTAAGTTGGCAAAGGCATGTTTAAAGCGCTTGTTATGCTGATAGGTTTCACGATTTAAAATACTGTGACCCAAGTCTTTACAGGCCTTACCCTGAATAGAAAGAATGCGTTGAAAGCGAAATAAAATGTCACTATGTTCAAAAACTTTGACCAGTTTTTGATAATCAATATGCGCTGAATCTGCACGTTCATGGATATCCTGAGCCACAAAATAATATTGCAGGCTGCGACGGGTATCTTTTTGTCCGCGGTCACCTTTTAATCGGGTTAACAGGGCAGTTTTCATTTCATTGAAAATACCGACCAGTTTGCCATTTTCCAAAGACAGCTCAATCATGCTTTGCTGATAACTTTCTGGCGTCATGTCAACATCAAACAGGTTCGATTTTGCAAACAGAAAGTCCCCCAGTGATGAATAGCACTGGGACAGTTTGTCCTGAACCTGGCGAACTGGAAATAACAGAAAACTGATGGTAGAAAGCAGGCCATACCACATTGCACCGGCAACCAGCAGCCCAGCCTGCATATACCATTGATCAAACAGTCCAACCCCCAGCATTGAATAGACTGAAATGACCAGACAGCCATAGGAAATAGTCGCATAACGCCGACCCAATGAGCCGAGCAGAATCCAGCCAATGCAGGACACAATTAGCCCTATGGCAAATAAAACGGGATGAGGAAATAAAAAATAAATCGAGGCGGCGGTAATAAAGAAACCGATGTAAGTATAAATCAGGTTCATGATCCGCACTGAAAAGCGGTCATCGATATCGCTTAAACCAGCAGCCACTACCCCTAAGGTCAAGGGAATGGTAAAAAGCTGTTGTCCCATAAAATAGGGCACAAAGGCAGTACCTGCAAATGCAATAATCATGCGCAGGTTATACATGAAGGTGGTGTTGTAAGTCGCTTGTTTAAGACGCGTCAGCCAAGATTTCAAGTTATGTCCTAATCACTAAAGGATGTATGCATCAGGGAATGAAATTATGTGAAATTTCATTTTCAATCCTTAAAATAATACTATGTACAGTGTAAGCTTGTCTTTAAAGCCCCCATTTAAAAATTGAATATCGTTATGTCTGTACAGCAATCTACACGGCAGTATTCCACAGCATGGATCATGCTGCTGGCTTTATTGACCTCACTTGGCCCACTTTCTATTGATATGTACCTGCCAGCCTTGCCGCAAATGGCACAGGATTTTGGCGTCAGTACGCAAATGGTAGCCAATACTTTACCGGCTTATTTTTTGGGACTGGCTTTAGGGCAGCTGATTTATGGACCTTTGAGCGACCGGATTGGGCGCAAAACGCCACTGTATTTTGGATTAACCCTGTATGTTGTTGCGAGCCTGCTGTGTATTTTTGCCAGCAATGAATGGAGCTTAATTGCTGCAAGGATTTTACAGGCTGTCGGAGGCTGCGTCGGGGTGGTGATTGCCCGGGCTGCCATTCGTGACCGTCTGGATATGCAGGCTTCTGCACAGGCCTTTGCCAGCATGATGATTGTGATGGGGATTGCGCCGATTGTCGCGCCGAGTGTCGGGGCAATGGTATTGACGTTCTTTAGCTGGCATGCAGTCTTTGTCTTTTTAACCTTGATCGGACTGATCTGTTTATTCTGTGTGCACTTTTTCTTTAAAGAGAGTTTGCCACCTGAACGCCGTTTAAAGCTGAATGTTGCTCAGATTATCCAGTTGTACGGTAGTATTTTTAAAGACCCGAGTTTTAAATGGCCAATGCTGGCTGGTTGTTTTTCTGGCGGCATTTTATTTTGTTATATCAGTTCATCTGCTGCTGTGCTGATGGATCATTATGGATTAGCGCAACAGCAATTTGCTTATGCTTTTGGGCTGAATGCCTTTGGTATCATGCTGTTATCTGCGCTCAATAAAAGACTTGGCCAGCAATTTTCGGTCCTGAGTCGCCTGAAAATAGGCGGTATCATCCAGTTGCTTGGAGTCAGCATTTTATTTAGTGCAGGTTTAATCGGTCATAGTCCCTTATGGCTGGTATTGATTGGCATGTTCTGGGCAGTGGCAGGAATAGGTTTTACGGGTCCCAATGCGATGGCTTTGGCCATGTCGGAACAGGGTGCGCAAGCGGGAACAGCCAGTGCCATTATGGGAAGTATGCAGTTTGCCTGTGGTTTGCTCGGCGGCGTGATTTTAAATTTTCTGATGTGGAATTCACTGCTCAATATGGGAATTCTGATGTTGATCTTTGTGGCTGTGACTTTGCTTGCAATTCTGCAGCTCAGCAGACAATTGCAGGATAAAAGTTTAAATATTTAAATATCTGCATAGCAAAACAGACCTTTAAACTTATTCGTGCTAAAGGTCTGCTTGAATTCAAGCTATTTATTTATCCATAAACGCGGCAATATCCATTTTTCCGGATAACTAGGCAAAGGTTTTCTTAAGGTGCCCGGCTTGCTACTGTTAAAATGTTTTAATGATTTATGGATCAACCTGTCTGATACAAAAAGCTCGTACCGCATGGCGGGCATTATGGCATCGTTTACATGCTGAAATGAGCTGTAAATTTATAAAAATGTCTTTTGAAATGAGTTTTTTAGCGCTGGATAGTTATATACATTAGTCGAATGTCTGGTTGTTTGGCTTTAGGATGAATTTTTCTAAGTATAAGAATATCCAAATTATTTTTTTATTAGATCTGAAAATGAGATTATTTTTCAATCAATGTTCGGGAAAACTGATTTTAATAAAGTCTGAAAATTGCTAGATTTAGCAGGATATGTGGATGTCACATATTTGTAATATTATAATATTTTAAGTTTTTTACTGTACTCAGAAGCTGAAAATGCAATGGTTTTTTAAGCTTATTAATTTTTGAAGGGTATTTTTTCATAGATTTATTGGGTTTTTAAAAAATCACTGAATGCATGGAATGCGAAATTTAACAAATCGGAGATTTTAAGAATGAGTCAATTACGTAACGGTAAATTTATTGCTAAAGGTTTAGCATTGGCAGTTACAGCAGTCATGGTTAGTACAGCACATGCCGGCACAGCTGAACAAAAACAAATTCAACAATTACGTCAAGAAGTTGAAGCATTAAAATCTTTAATTCAACAACAACAGCAAGTGCAGCAACAGCAACAAACTCAAATTGAGCAAGTCAAGGCACAGCCTGTTCAACTTGCAGCAGCACCTGCAGCGAAGTCTGAATCAGCATTAACTGGCTTTAAAACTAAAGCGGGCGCCAGTGTAAACCTATACGGTTTTGTTCGTGGTGATGCTAACTATATTATTGAAGGTGCAGATAACGATTTTAACTCTGTTCACAAGAGTGAGGGTGAAGCAGAAGATAAATTACGTGCTACCGGAAAAATGAGTCGTTTAGGACTGGATTTCTCAGCGCCAGTGGGCGATGCAAAAGTTGGCGGTAAAGTTGAAGTTGACTTTGCAAGTAATGACAATAGCAAGTCAGAAAACTTACGTCTTCGTCATGCTTATTTGACTTATAATGACTGGTTATTTGGTCAAACGACTTCTAACTTCTTGTCAAGTCATGCACCAGAAATGATCGACTTGAATACCAACGTAGGTGGTGGTACAGCACGTGTTCCACAAGTACGTTATGGTCTTAAACTGGCTCCTGCTACCCAATTATTCTTGTCTGCAGAAGAAGGGGATAGTGCAGGAACAGGCATTAAATATAGCGTACCTAACTTAACGGCTAAATTGGTTCAAGGTTTTGCAGATGGTAAAGGAAATGCATCTGCCCGTGCTTTAGTGGAAAATTATAAATCTGCAGACGATAGCGCAGTGGCTTGGGGCTTGGCAGCTGGTGCTTCTTATGCAGTGACTGAGCAGTTAAAGTTAAATGGTGATGTTTCGTATTCTCAGGGCAATAGCAATTATTTATATGGTGCTAATTCAGCTTATGTGCTTGATGGTAATAATATTGAGCAAAATGAATTTACTGCTGCCCAAGTCGGTGCAACCTATAAAATTTCACCTAAATTACGTTCGACTTTAGCGTATGGCGCTTTGTTTGCAGATGATGGCACTAAATATGCTAAATCTGCATTGAGTACAAATGCGAATGAAAAAGTACAACAAGCGTGGATTAACGTTATCTATTCACCAGCTGCACCAATTGATTTAGGGGTGGAATATATCAATGGTAAGCGTGAAACATTTGCTGGTCAGTCATTCAAAGATAACCGTGTAGGTTTGATGGCTAAATATAATTTCTAATTCAAAACTGGAAATTTAAAAAGAGGCGACTGGTTCGCCTCTTTTTTTATTTGAAAAATTATTTTTCATCTCCAGTTAATACCTAAGTGATCTCATTCGTATGAGAATCATCAGCCGTGATTTTATGGGTAAACGCCGGCTATAAAAAAGGTCAAAAGATGAGATAATATTAAGAGGAAGGCGGCAAATATATGAGCCCTGATCTTTTAAAAACTGAGAGCTTTTAAGGATAACTTTACGAAAGAATACAGTGTTACACATAGATCGTTCTTAAAATATACGCCTTTTTGCGAACAGCTTTATTTATCTTTAGGTGGTTCATGAACAATATCAAATTTAGTTTTATTGTTTTGGCAGTATTGGGGTTGGGAGCCTGTCAAACGGTTGCCCAACCTAAGCTTACTGTTGGTTCGACAGGACTATCAGAGCCACCTGCTGCAGATGCTCAAGTTCGGGCAGAGCGTATTAATTTTAAAAAACTCAAACAGCAGGAAAACCGTCCTATCGTTGCCTTGGTACTGGGCAGTGGTGGCGCTCGTGGCTATGCTCATATCGGGGTCATTCAGGTACTGGAGCAGCAAGGAATACACCCGGATTTGATTGTAGGCACCAGTGCGGGCAGTATTGTGGGTTCAATTTATGCCAGTGGTAAAACAGCAGAAGAGCTGCGTGATATTGCTTTAAGCATGAAAGCCAATGATGTGCGTGATGTAAAGCTGGGCATGAAAGGCTTTTTTGATGGCCAAAAAGTTGAAAATTATGTCAATCAGCAAGTCAACAATACGCCCTTAGAAGCATTAAAAATCCCGATGTATGTAGTCGCAACGGAATTAAAACAAGGCAAAAAAGTCGTCTTTAACTATGGTAATACCGGACAGGCGGTACGCGCTTCCGTGTCTATTCCAAGCATGTTTATTCCGACCAAAATTGGTGCGGATGAATATGTGGATGGCGGTCTGGTGAGCCCGGTACCTGTAGGCGTGGCACGCGATTTGGGGGCGGATATTGTGATTGCTGTGGATATTCTGGCGCAACCCATGCATACCGAAACCAGTAATGTTTGGGGAATGTTCAATCAAAATATTAATATCATGCAGAGCCGTTTAGCTGAAGAAGAGTTAAAGCATGCAGATATTGTGATTCAGCCAGATTTAAGGGAAAAAGGGCATATATTTGATGTAAAAGGTCGTGCAATGACCATGCAAGCCGGAATAGATGCAACAGAAAGTCAGTTAAATGAAATTACCACTTTATTGAAACAGAAGCATTATCCATTTGGTCATACCATTCAGCAATTAAGCGCACAGGATTAAGTCCTTCAATTAATTGCAATGATGAAACCGAATCCCTAAGAGTCTCAGATTCATTATTGCAATGCTGTTAGGTTTTAGTCTGTCGTCATTTGGGTTTTGAGGGATAATCAATCAAGATGAATGGAATTCAACTGTAAAGATAAACTAATCAATTGATATTATTCAATAAAATCAACTAAGTGATGAAAGCTTTTGTATTATACAATTTTTATATAATATTTGTTTGTTCAATGATTTAAGTTTACCAGTAAATAAAAATTCTCTACACTGGGGTTTATTAAAGTCATAAAAGCATATTTCTGTAAGGATAGTTAAATGCATAACAGTAGTATGAACATAGAAAAATTTGCCATAGGTCAAAAAGTTAAAATGGCGAGTATGGAAAATCTGGTATTTACCGTGATTTCAGAAAATACTGATGGTACCTATAGTGTTGAGACCCAGCTCGACCAGCAAAATGTATTGAGCTATGGCAATATTTCCAAAGAAATGCTGCGCAATGTAACACCTTGATATTAGTTTAAGCTGAGATTTGACTGGTCTGATATGAGACGTTAGAGACTAGCAGTGTGCCCAAATGGATTTAAATTTTGTTTGATTCATGGGTATTCAAGTAATAATCACACGATATGTTTTAAAATACATAGCCATCTTTTTGTAATTTAATTTTTAGAACAAATATTCTATTAAAATCAGACTATAAGAAAAATGTTTATATCTCAGTGAGTTGGTAAAATTGATATATATTTTTTTGAATGATACCAAAATCACTATAAATAATAATGATGGGTTTATTGGCAATTTCGACATTTTATTTCATAGAAAAACGATATAATCATTCCTTATACTATTGTCTGTAAAAGAGTCTAGAGAACGCGATGTCCCCATTAGATCAAATTGCTCCAGCATTAGATGACCAGTCTGAATTAACCATGACAGTTTTAATGACTCCTGATATGGCGAACTTTTCAGGAAATGTTCATGGCGGAACAATTTTAAAATTACTGGATCAGGTTGCATACGCATGTGCTAGCCGTTATTCAGGCAGTTATGTGGTGACTTTGTCGGTGGATAAAGTAAATTTCAAAGAACCGATTCATGTGGGTGAACTCGTTACTTTTCTTGCCAGTGTCAACCATGTCGGTCGTACCTCAATGGAAATCGGGATTCGCGTAGAAGCGCAGAACATTCAAAAACGTACCGTACGTCATACCAATAGTTGTTACTTCACTATGGTAGCTGTAGATGAAAATGGTCAACCGAAACAGATTCCGCCATTGAAGCTGGACAATGACTGGAAACGTTGCCGTTTTGAGGCTGCTGAACATCGTAAAGTGGCGCGCTTGCAAGAAAGCCATCATCCTTCATGCAGTATTTATAAAAAAACCTCGCAATGCTAATGCTGTATTAAAACAGACGGAACGCTGATGTTAAAAAGACTGCTTTAAAGCAGTCTTTTTTGATTTTAACGGGGAGATTGGAACTATACAGCAGGCAAAAATTAGCCTAATATAAAACGATACGTATCGTTTCGTTTTGGTGGTGAATGACTGAGCTAGAAAAAACTTCGCGTCGCAAGCAATGTATTTTGCAGGCAGTGACTGCTGCATTGGAAGATGAGGATTACAGTCATTTAACTGTTGAAGATATTGCTGCACGGGCAGGGGTAGGAAAGTCGACCATTTATCGCTGGTGGAAGCATAAATCTGATCTGGTCTTTGATGCCTTTAAAGAGCACACCGCTTCGGTCTTTGATCTGGATTTCGAGCAGAGCCTGGAAGTTAATCTGAACCAGCAGCTGTTAAAATTGTCACTCGCGCTAAATCATCCGTTAGGGCGAGCTTTATTGGTGGTGATGGCCGAGCATCGTGAAGCAGCCGGTGAGTTTTTCAGGCTGTATTTATTACCGCGTCGTGAGCAAACACGCAAGTTGATTCAACTTGCCATAGAGCGTAATGAAATTATTGCCGATTATCCATTTGAACTGATGCTGGATACGCTGTATGGGCCGATTCATTATCAGATTATTTTCTTTAATTGCATGCCAGATGAAACTTACATACACAATCTTGTACGTTTGGTGATGCAACCTGTTCTGGTTCAAAAGTAGCACCAGGCTACCGCTAAGTTGGTCATTATGTCTGCAACAAACACTGAGCGTCTATGGAATCGCTCGTTTATATTATGTCTATGCAATAACCTGTTTTTATTTACCTATTATTATGCCTTATTAACTGTCTTGCCGATTTATATCATGAAGGATCTAGGCGGGACGGTGAAGGAAGCAGGTTTGGCACTGACCCTATTTCTGGTTTCTTCAATTGCGGTTCGTCCATTTTCCGGACTGATTGTGGAAAAATTAGGCAAAAAAATAGCCTTCCGCGGCTCGGAATTGCTGTTTGTACTGTTTGCTTTTAGCTATTTATTTGCCGACAGTATGTGGGCTTTATTGTTGATCCGTTTTATTCATGGCATCTGGTTTAGCATATTAACCACGGTCACCGTGCCCATAGCAAATGATTTTATTCCAGATCGGCGTAAGGGCGAGGGCATGGGCTATTTTGTCATGTCGACCAATCTTGCCGTGGTATTTGGGCCTTTAATTGCCTTGACCGTGCTGCAGTTTACTGATTTTAAGATGCTATTTGCACTATTAACCGCTGTGATCAGTCTGGGTTTTATTTTTTGTTTAATCATTCCGGTACAACAGCAAGACAAGGTTGCCTTCACGGCTGAGACTCAAGAAAAAAACCGTCTGGGTTGGCATGACATTATTGAAACACGTGCTATACCGATTGGCTTTGTTGCCTTGCTGACTGCATTTGCCTATTCCAGCATTATGAGTTTCATTACCGCTTATAGCGAATCTAAAGCCCTGCTCGCGTATACCAGCTTATTTTTTATTGTATTCGCCATTTCCATGATTGTAGTGCGGCCGTGGGTAGGCAAAATTTATGACCGTAAAGGTGCCAGTGCAGTCATTTATCCTTCCTTTATTTTCTTTGCCATAGGCCTGGTCGTGGTCAGTTTTATCTCCAATCAATGGCTGCTCTGGTTATCTGCTATATTTATTGGCATTGGTTATGGCTCACTGTTTCCATGTTTTCAAACCATTGCTATTCAGTCTGTGCCAAAACAGCGTATGGGGCATGCAATTTCCACATTCTTTACCCTGTTTGATTTGGGCATGGCAATCGGCTCAGTCATTTTGGGATTGATGATTGCCTATTATGGTTATCAACTGAGTTATTTATTCTGTGCTGTAATTACTGTGCTGACTTTATTTGTTTATAAATACACAGTTTCGGCATCACTGAAGCAACCTAAATAAAGAGAGGTCCGGCACGTGGAATTACGTCATTTACGCTATTTTGTTGCAGTTGCACAAGAACTGAATTTTACTAAGGCGGCACAGCGCATGTGTACGGTGCAACCATCTTTGAGCCAGCAGATTAAAGATCTGGAACATGAGGTGGGTGTTCAGTTATTGGTTCGATCCAACCGTAAAGTTGAGTTGACTGAAGCGGGAAAAGTATTTCTGAAAGAAGCGCTGCTGAGTTTGGAGCATGCAGAAAAGGCGATTGATGCTGCGCGGAAAATTGCCAACCTGAGCAAAGACCAGTTGAATATTGGCTTTGTCCCTGTGGCAGAAATGAAAATTTTTCCCTATATCATGCCGAATATACGGGCTCATTTTCCCGACATCAAAATCAACTTTCATAGCCTGATCGATGCCAACCAGCTGAAGGCCTTAAAAAAAGGTGATATTGACATTGCCTTTACCCGCTATGTCGATGAATCGGATGAACTGGAACACGTACAGATTTTTAGTGAGCCTCTGGCTTTAATCGTGCCAAAGGATTCACCGATTGCCGAGCAGCGTCATATTAGTATCAAGAGTTTTAATCATCAGGATTTTGTCATTAGTGACGAAGATGCCTCACCTCAGTTGTACAAAATTATTACCGATTTCTTTAAGCAATCTAAACTGGATGTCAACGTCGTACAGCACTCGACCAATATTCTGTTAAATGTCAATTTAGTCGGCATGGGGGTGGGCTGGAGCCTGGTACCGGCTTATGTGATCCCATTATTGGGCGATAAAATTATCGTGAAAAATACTATTGAGCCTTTACCGATGATTAACCTGTATGCCAGTTATCGTAAAGGGCAAAAAAATGAGCTGATTGAACTGATTTTAAAAATATTGAAAGAACAGTTTTATATGGGTTTTTTTTAAAATAACTGTTTGATATCACACGATGCTTTTAAAGCGATAAAAAGCATCGTTAACGAGTGAATGTATCGCATAATCATCAGCAACAAATAATCAAAGCGCTTTATACTTAAAAATTAGAATAACAACAGAGGTCGAATTAAAATGATGAAGCTGTATAACAATCCCCAGTCGCGTGGCATGACCGTGATGCTTTTATTAAAAGAGCTGGGTATAGAAAACCAGATTGAAGAGATAAACGTGCCCTATGAAAATATGCATCAGGCTGAATATTTAACTATTAATCCCATGGGAAAAGTCCCCTGTCTGGTCGATCAGGGCGTAGTGATTTCTGAAGTTGCGGCCATATTTACTTATCTGGCAGATAAATATAGGGAAAAAGGTTTGGCACCCACCCTGGATGACCCCAAGCGAGGTGCCTATCTGAAATGGATGTTCTTTGCGCATGGTCCTTTGACTGAGTTTATGGATTTAAAAGGGCTAGGCGTATCGGACGAGAAAATTGAGCAAAGAAAACGAAGCCTGACTTTTGGTCATGAAGAGAGCGTATTGGCATTGCTAAAAAAGGGTATGCAAGAAGCAAATCCATATTTGCTGGGTGATAAAATTTCAGCAGCAGATCTATTTCTGGGGTACTGGGTGATTTTTGCCATCTCTCTCAAAATATTGCCTTATCTGGATGAATTCAAACCGTTTATTCAGCTTTTGGCACAGCGTGATTCCATGAAAGGTGTACCATGGCTGCAGAAAATAAATACTTAAATAATAGATATCTTTCATAAATCAAAAATATTCACTATTAGATTTTTTTAAATCAGCATGGCCTCATTTGATTGATTTAATTTTTTACCTTCGCGTAGGCAATATTTCTACTTTTGAAAGGTCAAAAGTAGACAAAAACCTTTTGTTTCCCATACACGACTTCCTTGTCGTGATGGGAAACGTGTGGCATCCATGCCACACTCATGAATCTGATATTGACTAAAATCTATTTTTTAATTTTGGTTTTACGAACAATTTTTAGTTTCTAAAATGATGTATGGAAGAAGTCTAATAATTGACCTTAAATTTAAAGATTTATATGGGTGAAAAATAAAAAAGACCACGCTTTCGCGTGGTCAGGCCTCTGAATATGATTCAGTAAATGTATTTTTATATCTGTATTATTTTACATGCAGCTTTTTAAACAGCTGTTGGCTCACGTGATCCAGCGTTTGTGGAATCGCTAGGGCCGCCACAAAACGGTCAGGACGTAGAATTACCACCGATTCTGAAGTTTTACCAAACCAGCTGCGAATATCGGTTCCGATATCGCCAATGGTAATCACGCCATCAATGTTCTTGCGGTTTTCATTGCCAAACTGAACTTCAGGAATGACCTGAATAAATTTGACACCTAATTTTTTCCAGACTTGCATGGTGGTATCCGAGATGCCCCATTGAGGATCGACTCCCCAAGCAATGATCGCAAAGTCGTTGCCAATCACCTCATCCAGTAAAACTTGTTCACCCGACTCAAGTTTCACTTGCGGCTGAATAAACATCTTGCCGACCGGAGATTCTTTCTTGCCGTCTGCCAGCAAAGCACCGTCATGATATTTTGGCATCGGTTTAAAACGCATTTCAAGCAAATACTGTTTAATTGGCTTGATGTAATTCAATGCATAGGCAATACCGTCACGCACGAAACCTTGCCATTTTTTCGGTGGCGCAAGTACATGACCTGCCATCACTGAAAGATCAATCATGGCTTTAGCATGGTCTTTGCGTTCAATCTGGTAAGAATCCAGCAGGTCTGGAGTCGCCTTGCCCTGAACAACCAATGCCACTTTCCAAGCCAGATTAAAGGCATCGCGCATACCGCTGTTATAACCCTGACCTTGCCATACTGGCATAATATGTGCAGCATCACCGGCAAGCAAAATACGGTCAACACGGAATTTATCAGCAATACGTGCATTGTGAGTATAGACACGCTGGCGGATCACTTCGATATTTTCAGCATTCGGCAATACTTTAGACAGCAATTTAGCAATATTTTCCGGTTTGCTTAACTCTTCTTGAGTTTCACCTGGCATCACCATGAATTCGAAACGGCGAATACCATGAGGCAGGGCAGCCGATACATACGGACGTACCGGGTCGCAGCATAGATAAATATGCGGTGTTGCCAAAGGATCATTTTCAATATCGATTACAATCCATTGGTTTGGTGCGGTTTTACCATCAAAACCAATATTTAAAGTACGACGTACAATTGAGTTACCGCCATCACATGCAATTAAATATTTTGCCTGAATAATTTCTTCTTTCTGGTTTTTATCTTGAATCTTAAGCGTTACGCCGTTGGCATCTTGGCTAAATTCGCTCAGTTGACGTGAAAACAGTACTTGAGTGTTTTCATATTGCTTTAAGCCTTGCAGCAAGACATTATCGACCTGAGGCTGAATAAAAGCATTACGGCGTGAGAAACCGAATTCACGAGTCAGTGGCTGAATGTCAGCAAAACAGCGACCTTTAGGCGTCAAGAAACGCATGGCATGATTTGGTGTGGTATGCGGTAAAACTTGATTCACTAAGCCAAGTGACTGAATAGTACGCAATGCTTCATCATCAATACCAATGGCACGCGGGTAATCAATCAAACTGTCCAGTTGTTCGATTACTGTGACCTGAATGCCTTGTTTACTTAAATAGTTCGCAATAGTCAAACCCACAGGGCCTGCGCCCAAGATTGCCACTTCAGTGGTGTAATTTGTTTTGTTGCTCATAGCGAATGCCCATTCAATCAATTCACATTTAAGCGTATTAACGGTGAATTTGAGGGTCTAAACAAGCTATGCCATAGTAGATATGTTGAATGAAAACAAAACAGCGGAAATACATATAATTATTTAAGATATTGAAAATAAATAATTATTTAGATTGTCTACTATATGGTTTTTGGGGTTAATGATCATTTTTTTCTATCATATATAAATATTTGCTAAACATAAAAAGCGCAAGGGTTTACCTCATTTCGCTTTTTGACTTAATCCTGCTTTGGATACAACAGCATGGAGTGAATGATTTACAGTGAGATTTTAAAAACGTCAAAAAATAAAATTGAATGATGACGGATTCAAAATAAACTGGATGCTTTACTATGCAGTACGGAAAAAATTAAAGTGAGCATCCTCATGATCCGTATGGGTGGGTGAGTTGTGCTTACTGGTGAACTGATTATATCTATCTGAAAGCGAGTTGATTTTGAAACTGATTTCTCCTACTCAAGCGGTACCGACTCATATTATTTCTGGTTTTTTAGGGGCTGGAAAAACCACCTTGCTTCAACATTTGCTCAGTCAAAAGCCAGAAAATGAGGTCTGGGCGGTGTTGATGAACGAGTTTGGGCAAATTGGGGTCGATCAGCAGCTGTTACCGCAGACCCAAGGCTATGAAGTGAAAGAGCTGTTGGGCGGTTGTCTGTGCT
Organism: Acinetobacter sp. SA01; assembly: GCF_011319235.1. NCBI lineage: Bacteria > Pseudomonadati > Pseudomonadota > Gammaproteobacteria > Moraxellales > Moraxellaceae > Acinetobacter > Acinetobacter sp. SA01. Next base: position 464,815 of record NZ_WXXM01000001.1, on the reverse strand, counting down.
GTAGCAGCCAGTTACCGATGCAGATTGCCTTGTCGCGATTATTGTCAGAAAGCAAACCGGACCGGTTGTTTATCGAGCCCACAGGTTTGGGGCATCCTGCACAATTGCTGGAACAGCTGACCGAACCGCACTGGCAGCCAAGTATTGCCATGCGGGCACTGGTAACTGTAGTTGATGGTTCGCGTTTGCATGATGGTGATTGGAGCAAACAGAACCTATATGCCGATCAGTTAAAAGCAGCACAAATCATTGTGGTGTCCCATGCGGATACTATGAGTTTTGCAGATGATCAGGCTTTGCAGGCATTAAAGCATGAATATCAGGCTTATCAGCAAACATGGCTGATGAGCGGGCAAGATAAAATTCCTCTGCAACAAATTGACCTGCCTTATGTGGGAACCAGACGTAAAATTCAGCCTTTATTGAAACTTCAGAAAACACTTACTGCTGGCCAAGCGCTACCTGAAATTAAACAGTTGCCTTATCACTATGTTGAAACTGCGCAAGGCTATAGTGTAGCGGGGTGGAAATTGCCCAAGCGCTGGCAATTCGACTTTTATGCCTTGCTGGATTTATTGTGTGAACAGCAACAGTGGCTGCGGATTAAAGGGATTTTTAATACCAATCAGGGCTGGAAAACCTTCAATTTTAATCCCGAGCAGTTTAACTATCAGTCTGCAGAAGAAGGCGTGGATAACCGTATTGAAATTATTGTGCAGCATCCGCATGACTGGCAGTTATTTGAACAGCAACTGTTTCAGTGCCAGATTAATCCAGATCAGGATTAAAAAACATTTCAGCAAAATATGCCCAAATCTTATATGCTAGGCGCCAAATTTGAGGACTCTTTTATGGCGCTAAAAGCAACAATTTATAAGGCAGATTTGAATATTGCCAATATGGATGACCATCAATATGGTGATTATCAACTCACTATGGCTTTGCATCCTTCAGAAACCATTGAACGCTTGATGGTACGTATTTTGGCTTATGCGTGTTTTGCCGATGAAGCTCTGGAATTTACCAAAGACCTGTTTGAAACTAATGAGCCGGCGTTATGGCAAAAAGACCTGACCGGCCAACTGATTAAATGGATTGAAGTGGGCTGTCCGGATGAAGATAAGGTGAAAAAGGCCAGTGCGCGTTGTAAGCAGGTGGCTGTGGTTACTTATGGCTCAGCTGTAGATGAATGGTACAAACGCAACAGCAAATTAAAAACCTTAAGCAATGTAGAAGTGTGGAAACTCTCTACTGCGACTACTGATGCCTTGCCACAATTATGCGAGCGTACTATGCAGTTACAGCTAAATGTTATGGATGGTGAATGGACCTTGATTGGGGATCATGCTCAAGTCGTGGTGGAGTGGGAACAATTACAATAAATAGATACAGGTTGCAGGTCTAGGCTTGCATCCTGATCACAAAATTGCCTATACCTGAAAACAATAAAAATGAATCAAAGGAAAACAATTGAGGCAATTATTGGTGCAGAGCGAGAATATCGTAGCAAATCGGCCGGCCTTTGAACCATGATTATGGTCATCTGAGTTCCTGCCAATATTCTGACCGGGCTGGATTTGTTGGGGAAGGGGGGGATTTTTAAGGATGAAAATCATAAAAAATTGACGGCTTATTTATTGAATGATTCGAATATCCAGGAACTCTGCTTTTAAGTATAGAAATCCGATCCCCTTAAATTCTAAAGCATGCAGCCAAATCCGGTTATACTAGGCATTGAAAAATTGCTGCTCAGTTTAGGTAAATGATCATGATAAATGAATTAGAAATTATCGATTTAAAAGTAGGTGAAGGTAAAGAAGCGGTGAAAGGTGCGCTGATTACGACTCATTACACAGGCTGGCTGGAAGATGGAACCAAGTTCGATTCATCTATTGACCGTGGCAACTACTTTGAAACCGTGATTGGTACTGGTCGTGTGATTAAAGGCTGGGATCAGGGCATTATGGGCATGAAAGTCGGTGGTAAACGTAAATTAATGGTGCCTGCACACCTGGCTTATGGTGAACGTAAAATGGATAAAATCATTCCTGCAAACTCCAATCTTATTTTTGAAATAGAGTTGTTTGATGTAAAAACACGTGATTAAGTTCGCCTTGATTATCGGTTAAAAAATATTCTGCAAGAGACAAGGATGAATCTTGTAGATAGGTGAAAAATAGTTTGAATTTTATTTTTTTACCGCTACATTAAGAAATAGCTAAGCGTATTTAAGGATGATTCGCTTTTTGTATAAAATTCAGAAATTAATTCATTTTTTAAAACTTTTTCTAGCAATATGTCTATGCATTGGTCTGGGGCAGAAGCAGGTCTGGGCACTTTATGAAGCCGCACCTGAATCTTATTATTTACATCAAAAATTCTTGAATGATGTTCAGTTTACTGAAGATAGCTCTACGCCTCTTAAGGGGACATGGCAGTATTATCCTGAGCAATTCATCACGCAACCCAGTTCCGTTTTAAAATCGACTAGCGTAACTTTGCCAGTCTCTTTTAAAGAAATCACTGGAACTAACCAGACTTATGGCACATTTATTGGCCATTTTAAAATACCCAAGCAATTTGTAGGGCGCCGTATAGCCATTTTTATTCCCAATCAATATGGGGCTTATAAAATGTTCTTGAATGGTGATTTTATACTGCGTTTAGGAGAAGTTGGAAAAGACCCAAGCCATCATCAAACGGAAAATGCACCTAAAATTGCCTTTTTTGTGGTGGAAAAAGAGTATTTCACCATCACCATTCAGGCATCCAATTTTGATCCTCAGCATGGTGGTCTTGAAAATCCGATGCGGATAGGCATAGGTACAACCATTGGTCGCCAGTTCCAGCAGATGATGATGAGTATTGGCCTGGTGTGTGGAGCAGTCTTGGGTATTGGAATGTTTACCTTAATGTTTTCAGTATTCCAGGGGGTGATTAATCGCAGCAGTATCCGGGTTTTTGTGTTTGGTGTTTTTATCCTGTTTCTGGCCTTACATAATTTATTTTCAGCCCCTTATGCCTATACTACCTTTACCAATATCAGCTGGTTATGGGGAGAGCGTTTAGAATATCTGTTTACTTATCTGGCAGTCACTTTTTTTATCAGTTATATGTTTTTACTCAGTCGGCGTTATATGCATCCGATTGTTTACAGTGTGGCAATGTGCGTACTGATCATGGATATGATGGTGACCTTGTTTACTGTGCCTGAAGTGTTTCAGCGTTTTGCCTTTTATAGTTGGGTCATCAGCCCGATTGTTATTGTAAATTTTGGCTATGGTTTTTATCTGACCCTGAAATCAAAAGAGCAATATTCCAGTGTCAATGTATGGGCGATAATTTTATTATGTGTGACCTTTTTTCATGATTTCTTGTTGACCTTAAATTTACTCGATTCATTTAATCTTTCATTTATTTCAACCAGTTTCTATGCCTTGCTGATTATGTTTCAGCAGTCAAAAAACTATGCACAGCATACCTCGCATATTGAGCAATTAAATAATAACTTACTTGAGCTGAATAGTTCTCTGGATCATAAAGTACAGGAGCGCACTTCACAATTACATCAACTGAACCAGAAGCTAGAGCGACAAATTCAAATAGATGCATTAACCGGGGCTTTTAACCGGCGGGCTTTAAATGCTGAAATTCAGCGATTATTTACCCTGACACAAAATCATACCCATTATAGTCTGGCATTTGCCATGTTAGATGTGGATTATTTTAAAAACTATAATGATTACTATGGGCATTTGAAGGGGGATGTAATTTTGCAAGACCTGGTCAAGCTGATCCAGCAGGCCTTGCCTGAATCTGCTTATGTTGCCCGCTACGGTGGGGAAGAGTTTGCCATTATTTTGCATAATATTCCGAGTCAAGTGGTATTGAATGTGTTGCAGCAGGTTTTAAATGCAGTCAGAGATGCTCAATTTGAACATTTAAACCGGCCGGATCAAAAACAGTATGTGACTTTAAGTATGGGGGTGGCATGGATGGATCGAAATCATCCTTATAGTGATATTCATGAACTGATGAAAGCTGCCGATATCCAGCTTTATGCAGCCAAGGATGCCGGACGGGATCAATATCAGCCCTCTGGAACTTAGTTTAAATTTTGTGGATATTTAACCTTTTTTTAGCTCTTTTGACTAAAATAAAAAGCAGGTATGCCAGTTAAAGTATGATGATCTTGATCACAGTTCCTCTATTTTTAAACGTTTCATTTTCAAAAAAATTATTATTTTTTAAGCTTCATTTCAGCTTGATTGGATAAAAAGACAGATTCAGAGTTCTGAACGTCGTAAATCATGAAAAGGGTAGTTTTCTATTGATCAATGATGCTACGTGTTCAGAGCATAAAATGTTTTTTGAGCACCATTCAATGAAGACTCGCTTGCTGTCCACCTTGCTTTCTGCTTCTCTTTCCGCCGTTTTATGTCAGATGCCTCATTTAGCCTGGAGTAAAACACTACCATCCAGCAATCCCACCCTCACGGTGATTGGATACCATGAAATTACCGATCGTCAATCGGCATTGATTCCTGACTATTCGGTAACGACGCAGCAGTTTCAGCAACATATTAGCTGGCTTAAAAATAACGGTTTTCATTTTATTAATGTTGATCAGCTGATTAAAGCGCACGAAGGGAAATATCGCTTGCCGAGCAAACCGGTTTTATTAACGGTGGATGATGGCTATGCATCATTTTATAAAAGTGCCTATCCGGTGACCAAAGCCAATAAAATTCCCGTGGTGCTGGCGGTCGTGGGTTCATGGCTAGAGCCTAAAGCAGGTCAAAGCGTTGACTTTTCAGGTGAGAAAATTCAGCGTAGTCAAATGTTGTCCTGGGCTGAATTGAAAGAGATGCAGGACAGTGGTCTGGTCGAAATTGCCAGTCATAGCTATAACCTGCATCGCGGCATCTTAGGCAATCCGCAGGGCAATATGGAACCGGCGGCAGTGACACTGTTATACGATCCTAAATCTGCCAGTTATGAAACCGAACGTCGTTATCAGCAACGGATTACAGGTGACTTAAAGCAGAATAACCAGTTATTGACTGCACATGGTTTGAAATCACCTCGTGTGATGGTTTGGCCCTATGGTCACTATAATATGCAAACCGTAAAAATTGCCAAACAGTTAGGTATGCCGGTAGCCATTAGTCTGGACGATGGTGCAGATTCGGCTAAAGATTCATTGGGGCAGCTCAACCGTATTCTGATTGAAGGCAATATGACCACGGCAGATTTGGCTCAGGAAATTCAAAATCGCCAGCAACATTTAAGCGACAATAACCGTCCGCAAAAAATCATGCATATCGATCTGGATTACATTTACGACAAAGATCCTATTCAGCAGGAACGTAATTTAGATCACTTGCTTGACCGGATTGTGGCGATGAAAGTCAATACCGTATATCTGCAAGCCTTTTCCGATCCGGATGCCAATGGTTCTGCGGATATGGTGTATTTCCCGAACCATTATTTGCCCATGCGTGCCGACCTGTTTAACCGCGCTGCCTGGCAAATTCAAACCCGTACACAAGTCAGCCGGGTCTATGCCTGGATGCCATTACTGGCCTGGGAATTACCAAAAGATAACCCGGTGTCTAAAGATGTGGTGGTGACCCAGCAAGCCGATGATTCTAACCATCTGAATATGGGCTATCATCGTTTAAGTCCTTTTTCTGCCGATGCGCGTAAAACCATTGCCGGTATTTATCAGGATCTGGCCAAATCAGTGCCATTTAACGGCATTTTATTTCACGATGACACCACTTTATCGGACTATGAAGATGCCAGTCCTGATGCTTTAAAAGCCTATGCTGCGATAGGCTTACCCACCGATCTGGCCAAAATCCGTAATAACGATGCCGAGCTGGAAAAATGGACCGGATTTAAAACCAGATATATTGATGACTTTGCCATGCAACTGGCGCAAGAAGTCCGTCAGTATCATCCATTCTTGCTGACTGCACGCAATTTATATGCCCAGGTTGCCCTGCGTCCTTATGCGGAAAACTGGTATTCACAGTCTCTGGAACAGTCGATCAACCGTTATGATTTCACTGCGATCATGGCAATGCCCTATATGGAGCAAGCTGCAGATCAGGATGCTTTTTACCGGGACATTGTCAATCGCGTGAAGCAATATCCGAATGGCATGAAGAAAACTGTCTTTGAATTGCAGTCAGTGAACTGGCGAACCAATCAACGCGTTCCTTCCGATGAAATAGCCAGAACCATTGAGTCTTTATATACCCAAGGTGTGATGCATGAAGCGTATTATCCGGATGATCCGATTCAGGACTATCCAGATACAGGCGTGTTACGCAAAGCCTTTGATATGAAATCCAGCAAACTTATTCCTTAAAGGAATTCCATATGTCAACGCTGCAGCATTTTTGGCATTCTGCATTGCACTTTGTTTTTTATTATCCATTATTTATGTCGTATTTATGGATGATCGGTGCACTGATTTTCTACTGGAAAGAACGACAGGATCCGCCGTATCAGCAGCCTGAGGCATTACCTGATTATCCTAAGGTGGCTGTACTGGTACCTTGTTTTAACGAAGGTGATAATGCCGAAGAAACATTGGGTCATGCACTGGCGCTGGATTATCCAAATTTTGAGGTCATTGCGATCAATGATGGCAGTTCCGATAACACCGCAGCCGTGTTAAACCGTCTGGCAGACCGGTATGAAAAATTGCGTGTGGTACATTTGGCGCATAATCAGGGCAAAGCCATGGCCTTGCAGGCCGGCAGCTTGCTCACCGATGCAGAATATTTGCTCGGCATTGATGGTGATGCTTTGCTTGATCCGCATGCGGCGACCTGGATGTTACGGCATTTTCTGCAGGATGAAACCGTGGCTGCGGTCACCGGTAATCCGCGAATTCGTACCCGTTCGACTTTGATTGGACGTATTCAGGTGGGAGAATTTTCCTCCATAGTGGGCATGATTAAACGGGCACAACGCAGTTTTGGTCGGCTGTTTACCGTTTCTGGCGTGATTACTGCCTTTCGTAAAAGTGCCGTGCATGAAGTCGGCTACTGGTCACCCGACATGCTGACCGAAGATATCGACATTACCTGGAAGCTGCAACGTGCAGGCTGGAATATTCAATTCGAACCGAATGCCTTGGTCTGGATTTTAATGCCGGAAACATTCAAGGGTTTGTGGAAACAGCGGCTACGCTGGGCCATGGGCGGGGCACAGGTGCTGATTAAAAATATAGATGTGCTGTTTCAACCGAAACTGAATTTTTTATGGCCGCTGCTGTGTGAGCTGGTGCTGACTTTGGTATGGTCTTATTTGATGTTGTTTATGGCCGTCCTCTGGTTAATCCATTTTGTGGTTCCATTGGGCATATCGGGCATTAGTTCACCATTTTTACCCTATGGCACCGGCATGCTTTTGGGCGTGACCTGCCTGTTGCAGTTTGCGATCAGCAAATGGATGGACAGCCGTTATGAACCTTCGCTAGGCAAAAATTACTTCTGGATGATCTGGTATCCCTTTGTATTCTGGCTGATCACCCTGACGGCCAGTATCGTGGCATTTCCTAAAGTATTGTTACGCGGCAATGGCCAGCGCGCACGCTGGGTCAGTCCAGACCGTGGGATGCGTAATTCCAAACTCAATAATGAAGAAGTCATCCATGAAAAATAATCCTTTAATTATTGATTTACGTCATTGCTTGCCATGGCATAAACGTTATGCATCACATACCTCTACCGCTATGATGTGGGCGATATGGCTGTTGTTATGGCGACCGTTGTTGATTGTGCTGGGGATTGTGAGCCTGCAAAAACAGCATGTGTTGCATCAGCTTTTTTCTGCCTTTGGTTTGGGCATTGAACATGGCGTGAGTGCATTATTGGCCTGTGCTGTGGGCTTGCTGCTATGGTCGAATTTTGTTCCTGCAAAAACAGTAAAGACAAGCTCTGCCAAAAATATTGCCGATTATGGACAGCATTTTGGTTTGGCTGTTGAAGAAATCGAACAGGGACGCCAGCAAAAGGTCAGCGTGGTTCATCATGATGAACACGGCAAAATCATTCATATTGAATAACAGATTTTTATCTGTACCCAAAACCAAGAAAATCCCGGGTCGGCATCCAGCCCGGGATTTTTCTATTTTATTTTATCTGCTATTTGCCCGGTACGCGCAACGCATAGCAGGCTAAACCCATACACAGTAACAGCAGCCCTAGGATGAAATGTGAGCTGAGCAGTTCGTGATTAAGCCATTTGCCCCACAGTGTAGCCAGTACGGGGCAAATGATGTTCATCAGCATCAGTGTAGTGGGCTTGACTTTGTTCAGCAGCTGATAATAAAAAATCATTGCCAGTACAGATGAAAATACTGCGCTATAGACAATTGCGATAGCGGTATCTAACGATGGCAGCTCATCTGGCATGTCGGAGGAGAAAAAGGGCAGCAAGCTACAATAACCCAGCCATGACATGAGGGTAGCACCGGTCATCTGACTGATCGGATGGATATTTGCAGCAACCGCATGCACAGCAAATGCAGAAAATACATACAAAAGCATGGCCACGATTTCCAAACCAATGCCAAATCTATCCAATAACAGGTTTTGCTCGTTTAAGCCCAGTGCAAAATATAAGCCCAACATACCCAATAGCAAGCCCAACCATTGATAGGCACTAAACTTTTCACTGCGAAAAATATAAATGGCCACTAAACCCGAGACAAAGGGAGCACTACCATAAATGATTGAAATCACCGTGGAAGGTACCCTGGAGGCGCCCATATAGCAGAAGGCCATGGAGGCAAACAGGCCGAGAGCACCCGCGGCATAGCTGAGCAAAGCTTGCGGGTGCACCGGTACTTTGACCTTGAAGTAGGCCTGACAGGCTAGTGCAATCGGTATGGCCAAGCTAAACCGGATAAATAAACCCCACGCCCAATGAATTTCATGCACTGTCCAGACTGCTGAAAGCGGAGTGAGTGACCAAATCAGCACAACAGTAATAAATTGACCGGCTGTAGCAAAGCGTGAGTTTTGGCTAAAAGGGGCTACAACCGGTTTGGACAGTGGTGTGGGGAATCCATTTTTATTAATTGGATGATTCATCAGCTTTTTCCTTGTTTTTAGGCAATAAAAAAGGCCGCTATTGAGGCGACCTTGGGGTATTTTTTACTTAGTGATTTATTCTAAATCATCATCAGGGTACAGTTTCCAAGGCACCTCATGTAAAAACTCCACACGTCGTGAACCGGCCTGGTTGACCTGAAGATCCCAAGTGAGACAAGTGACAAGCGTATATTGAGCAGATGAAGAAATAGGGAACATGAGTAAAATTCCTTGGCATTCTTTTTTATAACATAAAATTTTAAAAATCGTATAATTTTTATTCAAATTGTTTATATAATATAAAAATAATAATTATTTATTCATGAGAGTGACGCTATGGTGAAAATACTCTTGGGGCTATGTGTTTGCATTGGACTGATTGTCCTTTGGAAAATATTTTTAAAAATTCAGATCAATCAACATTTACAGCAATTTAGAATTAAGCAGCTCGCCGATTTAATCAAACCCGATGCGACCTCGGCACAGCCCTTATCCACAGCACAAGCGCGGGTAGATGAGGTGGAAGAATATGAACAACAGCTGTTTGATGATGTCTGCCAGATATTTTTTGAACGCCATCTGACCGAACGCAACTTAAGTCAGGCCATCGGGGTTCAAGAAGGTGTGTTAAGAAAATTGCCTGCCAAAGCCCAAACCCGGATTCGTCAGCTGGACTTGGGCGAATGGTCGGTTTACTGGACTTTCTATGACCAGTCTTTAGAATATTATGTCGGACGTTATGGGGTATTTTATACTCATATTGACCGTTTCGGTTGTGAGCATAAATGTGAATTCAAGGAACAGCATAGCCATGCCTGACTGAAACTATTCCTCTTGACTTGAATACACAAAAATAAAAATCCCCAAAATTATATGCTTTTTATACTGCTGTTGATATCGCTGAACAGGCAGCTGGACTGTGAGATTAAAAGGACTGCTTTATCACTGCTGCTTGTGATTTGGCATGGCAAACTCGTGTTATGACTGGAGTCAGACGACACTTGGCTATTTAATTATCGGCCTTTAAATTCAGGGGCGCGGCGTTGCAGCATGGCCATGACACCTTCTTGTACATCCTGAGTTTTAAGCAATGGAGCCAGATGTTGCTGTAAATGGGCAAATGCAGTTGCAGCACCCTGTTCAGCTGCTTCTTTGGCAGAAGCTAAGGTTGCCTGAACGGCCAGTGGAGCAGCCTGAGCAATATGTTCCGCCAGTTCAATGGCACGTTGTAATGGCGGTTCAGGGATAATTTCACTAATCAGGTTTAAATCCAGTGCTGTTGCTGCATCAAAGTGATCGCCGGTCAGTAAATAGCGCATGGCTTTGGACCAGCCCGCAGCCTGTACAAAACGCACGGTTGCACCGCCAAAGGGTAAAATGCCACGCTGTACTTCCATTTGTGCGAACTGGCAATTGTCCTGCGCAATGACGATATCGGCATTCAGCATCAACTCGATGCCTGCTGTATAGCAAATACCTTGTACCGCCACAATCACCGGTTTCTTGCGTGCTCTTGAGGTCGTGCCCCAGGGATTAATTTGTTCAGGATCAAAATCAAATACACCTGTTTCTAGTTTGGGTTGTAACTCGATCAAATCCAGCCCGGCAGTGAAATGATCACCATGGGCAAAAATGACTGCACAACGCAATTCCGGGTCATCTTCATATTCAGTTAAGGCCAGTGACAGATCATGAATCATATGGCTATCAAAGGCATTTCTTTTGGCAGTACGGTCGAGGCCAATCAGCAACAGAGACCCACGGATTTCCCGGCTGACTTTTCCTTGTTGTTGTGACATTGTTCTTCTTCCAGATAGACTGTTTTCTAAGTTTTTAAACGATGGTTAGAAAACTGTCAAACCTGTGCACTCCAATTTTTGAATGCTGTTGAAATTGCACAATCTGAAGATAAAAAAACTGTGGTAATGGGCGAGCAATGGGACAAAATAGACATAATTTATCTTGCGTTCAGGGCTTTTTTTTTCATAATAGCAACACCTGTTCGCTGGTTGATTATTGCCATGTCACCTCTAGAAATTGTTGCGGTTATTATTAGTCTGATTGGGGTGACACTCACCATTAAACGCAATATGTGGTGCTGGTGGTTTAACTTTGCAGCCTTTGTGCTGTATGCCTATCTCTTTTATCAATTCAAGCTCTATGGCGAAACCATCTTGCAGCTCTTTTTCATCGTGGTGAACTTTTATGGATTCTATCATTGGCTGAAAGGAAAGCAGCAAGATCATGAAATTCGGATTGAGCCGATCGCCACAAAAACAGTGATTTTCCAAATGTTACTGGCCGCGATTGGCGGTTTAATTTTCGGTTTAACGCTAAAGCATTTTACCGACGCTGCTGTGCCTATGCTGGATTCACAACTGGCTGCATTTAGTCTGCTGGCCACCTATTGGACCAGCCGTAAACATATTGCCACCTGGGTGTTATGGGTTTTTGTCGATATTATTTACGTCGGCATGTTTATTTATAAAGACTTGTTCTTAACCGCTGCTTTGTATGCGGCTTTTGTTGGTCTGGCAGCTTTTGGCTGGTGGCAGTGGGAGCAGGTGAAAAAGAAACAGGCTTTGACTCAGTTCAAAGGTGTTTAAACCCTGAGGAGTGATGCATGCTGATCGACTTTACTCAATATCAGTTGTGCAGGTTTGACGAACTGGCAGCCCGAATTCAAGCCGAGCCGGAAAAATATCTCAACTTTGATTCTGTTTCTGACTTTTATAAAGCGGCCTGGTTGCAGGATTTTCCTCAAGGCACAACCTGGACTGCTACAGGTCTGGATGATGGTGCCGAACAGTTTGATGTCATCATTGAGTATCGCGGTCATTTTCTTCGTATTTCTTGTGGTGAAAAAACCGCTATTCACAGTGGCATCTATGCAGAATAGTGTTGTATAGAGGGTCAATGACAACAGCTTTAAGATTTAATTAAATAAAGAGCTATAAAAATAGGCTAGATCAGTGATGATCGAATGGTTTAGAAAAATTTAAAACAACCACTAGAAAAACAAAGGATTATAAAATATGGCACATCGTTTTACTGTGAATTCTACAATTCAGGGTGTTTCAATTGATCAGTTCAAGCGACTTGTAGCAAATACAGCCTTACACGAGGCAGTATGCCGACGTATTCCCGGGGAAAAACTGGAAATTATTGAATCGAAAACAAGCGGTGATATTTACACTTTACGCCGTGCCTATAACCTGGATGTCAACATTCCAGACATAGCGAAAAAATTCCTTAAAGATGCATTTCGAGTCAAACGTACCGATGTTACCGATTTAGCCGCATTAACTTCAAATATTACCTTGGGCGCAAATATGCCTTTAGAAGCGAATTGCGAACGTCTGGTGACAGGAGATGAGCAGCAAATTCACATTAGTCTGAATTGGCATGTCAAAGTAAAAGTCCCTTTGATTTCAGCTATGCTGGAAAAACATGCCGAAACAGAAATTCGTAAATTTAGCCAGCTGGAAATCCAGATCGTTGAAGATGAGTTAAAGAAAAGTTTAGTCGCTTAATCCATAAAAAGCCCTTCAACTGAAGGGCTTTTTTATAGTTAATCTATAGCCAAATAACGCTATAACATCACTTTTTTCATTCTTATGTAGTTTGCCAATAGGCTGGTAGTAATAGAATAGTCCCGGTCAAAACCCCAGATATTTTCATTTTATGAATAAATCAACCTGATCTGTCACTTAATTAAAGCCGGATAAAGTAAGGAGCAATAGACAGAACAACACCAATTGTGGTCAATAGGCCAGTACTTTCTATAAAATAGGGGAAAATCATCAGAACCAAGCCACAGATCCAGGGCATGACCGCTTTTTGCTTTTTCCCATACAAAAAATAGCCTAAGCCTATAGAACTAAAAAGTACACCGAGCAGGAGTTGGGCAGTTGTCATATTTTTTATTGATAAAGAAATTTGGCAAATAATAAGCAGGAAAAATTAAAAGGGGCTTAAAAGTTTGAGCATTTCGCACAGCATAAATCATTCATAAATGTGCAATAGAAAGTTTAAAACTGAATATCATCCAGCACATTTTGGGGGTAATATTTCTATAGAATTTTGAATTGAAAAAGATAGTGATTCTGGCGTTCTCGCTGGGTAAGGAAAAAATAGATGAGCACCATTTTACCTGTAGCAGAGCGTGGTGAAAGCATTTTGACGTTAACAGCGGCAGAAGTGGCAAAGACTGAGTTGAATAGTCCTTGGCTAAAAGAACTTGCAGAAGCCATGCATGCCACCATGTTGGCACGCAACGGGGTAGGGATTGCAGCCCCTCAGGTCTATGTGTCAAAACGGGTCATTATTGTGGCTTCACGTCCGAACCCGCGTTATCCCGATGCACCTGAAATGGATGTGCTGGTGATGGTAAACCTTGAAATTCTAGAAAAATCTGAGTTGACGGTTTGGGGCGAAGAGGGCTGTTTAAGTGTACCGGATGAACGTGGGCAAGTCGCTCGTGCTGAAAGCATTAAGCTGCGTTATTGCACTTTAGAGGGTACAGCGGTAGAAACGACCTTGAGTGGTTTTCCTGCCCGAATTGTGCAACATGAAGTAGACCATTTGGATGGAGTGCTGTTTATCGACAGGATATAAGCATATATTGTTTGTTTTTTGTACTTTTGGTATAATTTTGAGCTAATAAAAAATCTATAAATTATAAAGATACAATAACGAACATGAAATTTTTTAGAAAAATATTCAGGCTGACTTTTCATTCCTGGGGCAGAGTCAAGTTTCATTTATTTGAATCCGATAATTTAATTATTAACTGGTCCAATTTTGACAAGGGCATATTGCTCTGCTTTTTTGGAGCATTTTGCCAAGTCAGCGCGATTAAATGGTATCTGTTTAGTTGCTATTCAGAAGAAAATCGGGTCTGGATTAATCATGACTTTTTTTTCGTCCGTATTAGTACGGTAGTCGCCACCTTAATTGTTTTTATCGGCATGATTGTGCTTAGCCACAGATATAAACACAATGCAAAATTCCGTCAATTTATTGCCTATTTTTCACCGGTGTTTTTTGGTGCCGTGATGATTTATGCAGGCTATACCGTGGGTATGTTTAGTCCTGCAACCATTGCCGGTTTTGTCAATATTGTGCTGATTGGCCTGGTTTATTATTCACGTAAAATGATCTATGGCATCGCCCTTTTTGCTTCTATTTTTACTATTGTTATCAGTTATTTAACTTTTAATGGGGTCATTCGCTATGCACCTGTGTTCAGTGATAACCTGACGCATAGCGAGTTTTATCATAATCCGTTCTGGATCAAAAGTATGGCTGAGGTCTATCTCCCTATCTTGCTCACTTCAATTTTATTTTTTGAAATTTTGCTCTCGCAGTGGCGCCGTCGTGAAATGAAGATTAAAAAAATGAGTCAGACCGATGCGCTGACCAATGTATTTAATCGTCGTTATATTGGGGAACAGCTCAGTACCTTGGAAAGCAGGAAAAAAGCGACCTATGCCGTGGTGTTGCTGGATTTGGACTATTTTAAAAAAATTAATGATGATTATGGTCATGAAACCGGAGATGCTGTTTTGCAGCGTGTAGCCACCATTTTATGTACCACAACGCGAATACAGGATGTGGTGGGGCGTTTTGGTGGTGAAGAGTTTATCCTGATTTTAAAAGATCAAAATCTGCAGCAGGCGATCGAGATTGCAGAACGTTGTCGCAAAATTATTGAACAGGAAGAATTTGAGCTGGAAACAGGGAAAATTTTAAAAACCAGTGCCAGTTTTGGGGTAGCCCTTTCTCAGGCCAATGCCAAAAAAGAACACATCATTCGTATGGCAGACCGGGCTTTATATTTAGCTAAACAAAAGGGACGTAATCAGGTGCGGAATTATTTAGAGTTAAACTTAAAGCCTGCTGTTTAAGGTGCTTATTCTTTAATGGTGTATTGATAATAGTCTTATGCACATTTCAACAACGATGTTTTCAGTACCGTTCATGAGTTTCTTCATTGGAGTACCAATAGTCATTGATTTTGGATTGATTGGGTAGAAAAGGGCAATTATTAGGAACACTTTTACTAGATTAAATCCCTCCCGACCTCCCTTTAAAAAGGGAGTAGTAGTCACGTAATTTAATTGATAAACGAAAGTCCCCCTTTGAAAAAGGGGGATTTAGGGGGATTATAAAGAGAGAATAAAAATGAAAGTCTACAATAAGAATTTAAAACAAGCCTCGCGTGACTTACGAAACAACATGACTGAAGCAGAAAAGCTATTGTGGTCAAAACTTCGTGGCAAACAGATTTTAGGATTGCAGTTTTATCGGCAGAAACCAATTTTTAATTACATCGTGGATTTTTATTGTCCTGCTGCCAATTTAGTGATTGAGTGTGATGGTAGTCAGCATTTTACTGAGGAAGGACTAGAGGCGGATCGTATTCGTGATGAAGCTTTGGCTGAGTTGGGATTAAAGGTGCTTAGGTTTGATAATGGGCAGATCGTGAAGCAGTTGGATAATGTGGTGGAGCAGGTTTATCGAGCTTGTGTGAAAGAATCCCCCCTTTTTAAAGGAGGACTTTGCACGAATTTGATTTCGGTAATAGATTCGTGATATTTCTCTCTTTTTTTTAAAGGAGATTAGATAATAACGACAAGTCATCAATTTTGTCGTATTCTTCGTCAATTTGCTGTTTCGAGTAATGTACTGTATGTGTTAACCAGTCATTTTTTTGGGTCTTATATTGAGCAAAAAATATAGGATGATTTAGCGTGCTTTTTGAATGACTTAGATCAACATAACTAACTTCAATACAATCAGTTTCTCGACGAATGATTTCGGCTAATTTATCTAAATATGGGCTAAACTCTTTGTATTCTGATTTTAGTGTGGAAGGATCAACAGCCCGTTCAGCTATAGGTGCTATCGAGTATTTATATCTTTTTTTAGTAGGAAATTTATCTTCAATTTGGATAGCATCAAGTTGAAAGGAATTAGGTTTTAACTTCATTTTAAAGTATCGAATATTTCTACCTTTCATGGTGTCCATAATTTTTGTTATTTCAGAATCAGACATTCTGAGTCCGAAATATATGGATTTAACAGCTCTATAATCGTAACTATTTAGTCCATAATTTTCTGTAATAATTCTGAGTTCATTTTCATATTCCCATTTTTTGGCTTTATAACCTAACATCATTCTTATTAGTGAATTGTCATCTCCTTTCGATAATATATCCGATAGGCTTATATTGGGAAGATTGTCAGTATAAGTGACATCAAAATACCTGTGTTTCGGATTTTGTCCTTTAAGTAACTTATTTAACTCATATTCAATACAAAAACCTTTATGGCTATCAGCATAATGAGCCCAAAGTAGTTCATCATTATAATTTTTACTTAACGAAAAGATTCCCAATTTTTGATCTTTCATATCAATGATATTTTGAAAACATTGATTTAGCATAACTGTATGCTTTGCTTGTTGTGGAAAAATTAATTTTAAGGTTTCTATCTGTTTTTCATAGTTATTGATAGATACAAGTCCTTCACAAGGGTCATTTAATTGTTGCGTATTAGATGCCCAAAATTGATCTTTTTGTAAAGATTCTAAATCTCTTTTGAAAGCCCCACCACGATATTTGTAAACTAACATATTGCTTCTATTTTGGTTGTTTTAGTTAAATATATCGCATACTTATTCAATTTTGAATCCCTCCCAGCCTCCCTTTAAGAAAGGGAGGAGCTATCACGTAATTAAAAGGATACGTGAAGTCCCCCTCTTTGACCTTGCGCCATATATGGCTCAGGATTAGGGGAGAGTTAAAAGAAAAATCCCCTCACTTGAGGGGATTTTTTAATTCGATAAAAATGGATTTTCCCCCCTTTATTAAAGGGGGTTAGGGGGGATTAAACCACCGAATCATCCAAATTAGGCGCTAACCAGCGTTTCGCTTCATCCAGTGTCCAGCCTTTACGCTTTGCATAATCCTCAAGCTGGTCGCCTGCAATTTTACCCACGTTAAAGTACTGTGATTCTTGGTTGGCATAGTAGAAACCACTGACAGATGAAGGTGGCCACATTGCAAAGCTAGAAGTCAATTGCGTACCAATCTTGTCTGTAGAACCTAACCAGTCAAACAACGGCGCTTTTTCAGAGTGTTCAGGACAAGCCGGATAGCCCGGTGCAGGACGGATACCGACATATTTCTCTTTAATCAACTCTTCATTCGACAACTGTTCAGATGCCTGGTTGCCCCAGAACTCTTTACGGATACGTTCATGCAAGTGCTCTGCAAAAGCTTCGGCAAAACGGTCACCCAAAGATTGCACTAGAATGGCAGAGTAGTCATCGCCTTTGGCTTTGTACTCATTTGCCAATTCTTCTGCACCGAAGATCGAAACGGTGAAACCGCCCAAGTAATCCTCTGCAACGCCTTTAGGCGCAACAAAGTCCGCCAATGACAAGTTTGGTTTGCCTGTCACTTTGTCAGACTGCTGACGGATATGCTGGAAAGTATGCGTAACAGTTGCGCCAGTTTCGTCATACACTTCAACACTGTCTGCACCTGAACGGTTAGCAGGGTAGATGCCAAATACCGCACGCGCATCAAAGCGTTTATTGTCGATAATATCTTTCAGCATTTTCTGCGCTTGTTCATACAAGTCAGTTGCAGCTTCACCGACCACTTCATCTTTAAGAATGGCAGGGAACTTACCTGCCAGACTCCACGAAATAAAGAACGGTGTCC
This sequence comes from Acinetobacter sp. SA01, assembly GCF_011319235.1. Classification (NCBI taxonomy): domain Bacteria; kingdom Pseudomonadati; phylum Pseudomonadota; class Gammaproteobacteria; order Moraxellales; family Moraxellaceae; genus Acinetobacter; species Acinetobacter sp. SA01. The sequence continues at coordinate 446,964 of NZ_WXXM01000001.1, read as the reverse complement.
AGTCAAAATATTCAACCAAAGTTTCCAGAGGATAATGGGTCAGCATTTGCGTACCAATGAAGTTTGGCTTCACAGGTGCGTTGGCTGAAAAGTCAATTTTCAAGCCATTTTCAACCGATTCAGCATAAGACAGTTTTGCAGCTTTCGGCTGTTTGTTGGCAATACGCTCACGCACTTTTTCATATTCAGCGCGAGTTTCCTCAACAAATTTCGGCTTCATCTCTTTAGACAGCAGGGTAGTTGCTACACCCACCGCACGTGAAGCATCAGCTACGTAAATGACGGCATCATTTGAATATTGCGGATCAATTTTCACCGCAGTATGCGCTTTCGATGTAGTTGCACCACCAATCATCAGCGGCACATTGAAGCCTTTACGCTGCATTTCTTTGGCAACGAAGACCATTTCATCCAAAGACGGGGTAATCAAGCCAGAAAGACCAATAATATCAACCTTCTCGTCAATGGCCGTTTGCAGAATCTTCTCGCACGGTACCATCACACCAAGGTCGATGATGTCATAACCGTTACAGCCCAATACTACGCCAACAATGTTCTTGCCGATATCATGTACGTCGCCTTTTACGGTCGCCATCAACACTTTACCTTTAGACTCACCACCCGATTTTTCTGCTTCGATGTACGGGTTCAACCAAGCTACGGCTTGTTTCATCACACGCGCAGATTTTACTACCTGAGGCAGGAACATTTTGCCTGAACCGAACAGGTCACCGACCACGTTCATGCCATCCATCAGTGGACCTTCAATCACATCCAGCGGACGTTTTGATTTTAAACGCGCTTCTTCGGTGTCTTCATCAATAAAGGTGGTGATGCCTTTGACCAGTGCATATTCAAGGCGTTTTTCAACTGACTCGTTACGCCATTCAAGGTTTTCAACGGCTTTTTGTGCACCGGCCTGACCGCGATATTGTTCAGCCACTTCAAGCAATTTTTCCGTAGCTTCCTGACCGCTTTTGCCCTGGTTCTGGTTCAGGATCACATCTTCAACCGCAGCTTTCAATTCGGCAGGGATGTCATCGTAAATCGCCATTTGACCAGCGTTTACGATCCCCATGGTCATGCCTTGCTTGATGGCATGGTAAAGGAATACCGAGTGAATCGCTTCACGAACAGGCTCGTTACCACGGAATGAGAACGATACGTTGGACACGCCGCCGGAAATCATGGCATGCGGAAGGTTCTGTTTAATCCAGCCAGTCGCTTCAATGAAGTCCACCGCATAGTTATTGTGCTCTTCAATACCGGTGGCTACTGCGAAGACGTTCGGGTCAAAGATGATGTCTTCAGCCGGGAAGCCGACTTCATTGACCAAAACATCGTAGGAACGCTTACAGATTTCACGTTTACGTGCGGCAGTATCGGCCTGACCATCTTCGTCAAAGGCCATCACGATCACGGCTGCGCCGTACTGACGGCAAAGGCGTGCTTTATGGACAAACTCGTCATAACCTTCTTTCAGTGAAATCGAGTTGACGACCGGTTTGCCTTGTACGCATTTCAAGCCCGCTTCAATGATTTCCCATTTAGATGAGTCAATCATGATGGGCACACGTGAAATTTCAGGTTCCGACGCGACCAGATTCAGGAAGTGCACCATGGCACTCTGTGAATCGAGCATGCCTTCATCCATGTTGATGTCGATAATTTGCGCACCGGCTTCAACCTGCTGCTGTGCAACTTCTAAAGCTTCGGCAAAGTTTTCTTCACGAATCAAACGCAGGAATTTTTTCGAACCGGTGACGTTGGTCCGTTCACCGACGTTGACGAATAAAGATTCTTCTGTGATGTTAAATGGTTCTAAACCGCTTAAACGGCAAGCTGGTTTGGTTTCAGGAACCTGACGTGGCTTGATGTCTTTTACCGCATTGGCAATGGCACGGATATGATCCGGCGTGGTACCGCAGCAACCGCCAGTAATGTTGATTAAACCGCTCTCGGCAAATTCTTTCAGGAAGGCAGCAGTTTGTTCTGGAGTCTCATCATAACCACCGAAGGCATTTGGCAAGCCTGCGTTTGGATGGGCAGATACGAATACATCGGCAACGTCAGACACCGTTTTTACGTGTGGACGCATGGCATCTGCACCAAGAGCACAGTTAAAGCCAATTGATAACAAATCACCGTGACGAACTGAGTTCCAGAATGCTTCTGCGGTTTGGCCTGTTAATGTACGGCCTGAAGCATCGGTAATGGTGCCTGAAATCATCAATGGCAATTCATAGCCAATCTGGTTAAAGACTTCTTTTACTGCAAAGATCGCCGCTTTACAGTTCAAGGTATCAAATACGGTTTCAATCAGCAGAATATCTGCACCGCCTTCAATCAGCGCATGCGCCGCTTCGATATAGTTTTCTTTTAATTCATCAAAGGTGATGTTACGGAAAGCAGGGTCATTTACATTCGGTGAAATCGAACAGGTACGCGATGTTGGTCCAAGTACACCGGCAACAAAACGCGGTTTGTCTGGGGTTGAATACTTTTGGCAGGCTTCTTTGGCAATACGTGCCGCTTCACGGTTAATTTCCGGAACCAGCTCTTCCATGTGGTAATCCGACATAGAAACACGTGTACCGTTGAAACTGTTGGTTTCAATAATGTCGGCACCCGCTTCAAGATACGCTTCGTGAATACTCTGGATAATGTGCGGCTGCGTCAACACCAAAAGGTCATTGTTGCCTTTCAGGTCAGATGCCCAGTCAGCAAAACGCTCACCACGGTAGTCAGCTTCTTCGAGTTTGTGACGCTGAATCATGGTGCCCATCGCACCATCAATGATCAGAATCCGTTGAGCGAGCAGCTCTTTTAGGGTGGCAAGCGTGGACATAAATAACCCCAATCCGGTGGAATATAAAATCGGCAAATATATTAACAGAATTCAATCCAGTTTTATTGATATTCGCAGGCCAGGGGCACGCACTATATATTAGGTTGTTGAATAATTAGACATATTTGTTGCCAAGTATAATGAGGGGCTGTTGACATTTCATAAATGGCTTGCGTTGTAGGCTAAAATTGAGCAGACAAGGAATGAAATGCAAAGAATGGTGGTTCCATTTTTAAATTTCATGACGAAGTCTGAGATAATTTTAGCCACAACCTGAGCCAGAACAAAGCACTGCTTTGTTTGCAGCGCAAGGCGCAGCTGGGGACTAGAGTATTTTTTGATGCTACGTCGTTGTGAACTACGCATTTAGAATGACTAAATTTCGTATTTCACGCCTCGTATCCTCTAAAAAATACTCGTAGTCGCAAACATAGACGAATTGTCAACAGACCCTAAATATAAATGCTTGGAATGCTTCACGAATTTGTCATATTAATCAGGCATGATGGAAAATAGGCAATAGGCAGGAGCAAATATGACAATAAATATGAATTTATATCAGATAAGCTGAAACATTGATTTTCAAAATAAATAACAGTGAATTATATATTCTAACTAATTGATTTATTTTATTAAAGTGAAATAATTTGATGGGTTTTGGTGAGTGCATAACAGTAAATAAAGTATGAAAAACTGCTTTATATGACAGCTCTTTGTCATATAATTGTCACAATTAAATTGAACAATAAGGGGATTTTATTATCCCTTTGAACCGTCTGCATGAATTCTAATATTCCTCCCGTCCAAGATCAGGTGCCATCAGCACCAGCGAAATCGACGAATGTGCATGTTGCTACACCGAAATTTTTTATGCCGGTGTTTCTCACGGTTATTATTTCAACTTTAGTGTATATCGGTTTTCAGCTTTCGACCGATTTGGCGCATGTGCCAGCATTAAGTTTATATTCCGTTATTCTTTTGGCGACTGCTTTATTAATTGCTTTAGGCTTTGAATTTGTTAATGGTTTTCATGACACGGCCAACGCAGTCGCAACTGTTATTTATACCAATGCCTTATCTGCACCTGTAGCTGTCATGTGGGCAGGCTTCTGTAACTTCCTAGGGGTAATGGTGGCAAGTGGTGCTGTTGCTTACGGCATTATTGCTTTATTACCTGTAGAGCTGATTATGAATGTCGGTTCAGGCGCAGGCTTTGCCATGGTTTTTGCCATGCTGATTGCTGCGATTCTCTGGAATTTGGGTACCTGGTTCATGGGTATTCCGGCATCAAGCTCACATACCCTGATCGGTTCGATTTTAGGTGTGGGTATTATGAACTACCTGCTTCATTCAGGCGCTGGCGCAAGCGGTATAGATATGGAACAGGTGATGAAAGTAGGCAAAGCACTGCTGTTTTCTCCGCTGATCGGTTTTGCTTTTGCTGCTGTCCTGTTTTTACTGGTGAAAAAAATCTTCCGTAAACAGTTAGAGCTCTTTCATCCGCCTGAAGGTAACAAGCCGCCGCCACCTTTAATTCGTGCGATTTTGATTTTCACCTGTACTGGTGTGAGTTTCGCGCATGGTTCAAATGACGGTCAAAAGGGCATGGGCTTGATTATGCTGATTTTGATTGGTTGTGTGCCCTTGGCTTATTCTTTAAATAAGAATTTAGACAGTGCACATATTCAGTCTTTTGAGCAATTGTCTCAGCAAACGGCTACTGCTATTTATCCGCAGCATGAAAATATTACGGATGCTCAGGCACGTGCTGTCATTACCAAATATATTCAAACCAAAGAAGTGAACCCTGAAGTGGTTCCTGCTTTAGCGAGCTTGACAGATCATTTAGGCGAACGTGTTGCCAAATATGATGATATTCACACTATTCCAGAGGCTGAAGTTTCTGCGATCCGCAATGATATGTATCTCAGCACGACTGCATTTAAGCGTTTAGATAAAGCTGAGCAGCTTCCTGAAATGTCAAAAGATCAAAGCAAGTTAGTTAAAGAATATCGTAAAAATTTGGATTCATTCCTTCAATACATTCCAACCTGGGTGAAAGTGGCTGTTGCCCTGGCATTAGGTCTGGGTACGATGGTGGGCTGGAAACGTATTGTAGTCACTGTAGGTGAACGTATTGGTAAAAACCATATGACTTATGGTCAAGGCATGTCAGCCGAACTTGTTGCGATGACTACTATTGCTGCAGCAGATGGTTTTGGTATGCCTGTATCAACCACACATGTTTTGAACAGTGCAGTTGCAGGTACCATGGTAGCCAATAAATCAGGTTTGAATTTGCAAATGGTACGTACGATTTTATCGGCATGGGTCTTCACTTTACCAGCGACCATCTGTTTATCTGGTGGTTTGTACTGGCTATTCTTACAGTTCGTTTAGGACGTCTGTTAGAAACAAAAAACGCTGCAATTGCAGCGTTTTTTGTTTCTAATGAATACTTGGTTTTTAAAAAAATAAACTCTTTCTGGATGAGCAGAACTAATCATCTTTTAAAAAGAGAAAAGTTCTTCCTCCCTTTGGGCGGAGGTTAGGTGGAGGGTTTTATTAATATATGTACCTTTTAGTACAGTAAAAAATGACTTCTCCCTTGCGTACTCAAAATATATTCTGAGGATACTCATCCCTTAGAAGGAGAGGGACTAAAATGAGAGGACAATAAAAATATTCATCAAGAGAGAAAAATCCACCCTTATTTCTTAAATTTGCCTAACACTCGCTTAATCGGTAATTTTTCGTTGGCAAAGCCATACAGTGCGGCAAAAGGCAGAGCAGTGCGTGCCAAATAAGGCACACGCCACAATCCGCCATGGTTGGCGCCTTTCATCATCAGTTCCAGCGGATGATCCAGATGGGTTTCCGGGTTTGCAACCGACTCTGGATGACGCAGGTCATAAATCCATAAGGCAGCCATTAAGGCATTGGTGGTTTCAGGGCTAAAAGATTCCACATCGAACAGGCTTGCACCATTGAAGGCCGCTTTCAATAACGGATTTTTGGTCACTGAATGGGTCGTGGTAGACGGCGCAATATTGATACTGACCCGTTGTCCATAATGACGCGCCAGTGTTGCACGCCACTGCTGGATCCGTTTGGCCAAAGCATAGTTTGGGCCTTGCTCGACCACCAGACAGTCCGCAATGCCATATTCCTGACCATTGTCGGAAGGAATGAGCATATGTAGATTCTGCTGGAAAAAACGCTTGGCGGTAACGGCTGAAATGCCTTTACTCATAAGCTGCCGGACTTTGGAACGACATTGGAACTTGTCGTAAGATGCTTCAACGACTTCCTTCGGAATGGCATAGACATCGGTTGGTGTACACATGAACATCAAACTGGTATCCGATTTTTGCTCACTGACATATTCCATGATGCTGTCCATGGCCATGGCAACACGGACATGCTTTTCACCATCGAGATAGGCAATGGCAGCCAGGTCAAGCTGACGTTCACTTTGGCTTAACCAATGGGCAATTTCAGGGGTTTGGGTGAGTAAATCTGCGCCTAATTTTTCTTTCAGCACTGTGCTTGAGGTATCTTCTGCCAGTTTTTCCGTGCAAGGCGCATAAAGTGTGGCATTTCCTTGCTGAATGGTGTTGAGGATTCTGTCCCACACCTGGGTATTGGGTAAATCTACTGCGACAATATTGGCTTTCCAGCGTGCCAGCCAGGTCAGCGGACCGGCTTCAGACCCTGCACCAAATAGCACCATGGTACGGTCAGAAAGATCAAACCATTCCGGATGTGCCTGTGCCGTACGCAGGGCATCGGCGTGGCTGCCTTCGATAATGCCTGCATCTTGCCAGATCTGGATTTGATTCAGTAAAGCCTGGCCTTGTAATTTTTGCCCTTTATAAGGGACATACCATTCTGGTGCAGCATCACTTTCACCTTTGAGCTGAATGGTATACAAGGTGGCGGTATCAACATCTTTCATGATGTCTTTCAATAAATAGCGTTGACCATCACGATAAAAGTCAAAGCTATGATGGGCTTTATGCAAGCCTTGTTTGGCAATAGTAATAGAGTTGTTGATGGTGTGAATGCCTTGTTCCACCAAAGCCTTGAAGTAAATCGGATAGTTCTTGCGCCAATTTTTTTCGGCAAGTGCATACATCGATGACTTGTTGTCGACTATAGACAGGGCTTCAGCAATAATTTCTTTGCCTGTTTGTGAGGTACTGGCCTTTTTGCTGGTGGGATTAATCGGGAATTGAAGACCATTTAATGAAGTGGACATGCAAAAGATCTCTTTTTTTTGCGCATTAATATACAGATGTCTACATTATCTATGCCAAATTGATTTGAGGGGTAGCATTTAATGACAAAATTATGTAAATATTCTTTTGGAAATAAATAATAAAAAAGGAGCATTGCGCTCCTAAATAGTTAAATGTTAGCAATATGCCTTATTGAGCAAACCTGCAATTTTTTAAGCATATATGCAGGGTGATTCTATCCTTCTCAGTATCCTTAAAAAGGAAATTGCATCAATTTATTTAAAAAGTGGCCAATCAGCCGTGGTTCAATAATAATGGTCATGATTACGCCATAAGCTGCGCCCCATAAATGTGCACTATGGTTGATATTGGAATTGCCGCGTTTACCTGACCAGACGCTATAAGCGACATACAGCACGGCAAAAATAATCGCCGGTACGGGAATAAAAAACACAAAGATCAATTTCCACGGTTCAAACAGAATATAGGCAAAAAGGACCGCAGACACTGCACCAGAGGCACCCAAGCTGGCCCAGCGATGATCATTTTTATGTTCTAAATAACTTGGAATAATTGCTGCAATCAGCCCGCCCAAATAAAATAGCACAAAGCCTAGATCGTACATATATTGCCGATAAAAACTTTCAATCACGCTGCCAAAAAAGAACAGGGTAATCATGTTGAATAACAGGTGAGTCCCATCTGCATGCACAAAACCATGGGTAATAAAACGATCATATTGTCCACGCTGCATCGCGGGTGGCCAGAAAATGAGTCGGCTCATGACTTTCTGGTTTGAAAATGCAATCAGCGAGATAATAACGGTAATAAGAATTAGTGTAACGGTATGGTTAAAAGGTAAATCCAACATAAAAGCAAGTTCTACATTTCAAAATTTATCGTTCATAATGCCATTAAATGGCAGCTTAAGTGGAACTTTCACAATAAATCCGACAATTTTAGTTGAATTTATGAAATTACCCCGCATCTTCAGTTAAAATGGACACTTCAGCTTGAGGAAAAATTGTTATGTCGACTGAGAACACCAGCACTGCAGTTGTAGAAGAGATTCCAAACTTATTGATTACTCCGACTGCTCAAGAGTATTTAAAGGATTTGTTAGAAAAGCAAAACACACCCGGTATTGGGGTGCGTGTTTTTGTGGAAAATCCTGGTACGCCACGTGCTGAATGTTGCATGGCATATAGTGCACCTGACGAAGTTGTGCCAACCGACTATAAACAGGATTACCCGGATTTCCCGGCATTTATTGATACTCCGTCAATTCCGTATTTGCTGGATGCTGTAATTGATTACAATAAAGACCGTTTTGGCGGTCAATTAACCTTCCGTGCACCTAATTCAAAAGTACCACGTGTCGGTCCGGATGCATCGGTAGAAGAACGTATCACTTATGTGCTTCAGTCCGAAATTAACCCGGGACTTGCAGGACATGGTGGTAACTGTGCACTGGTTGAAGTGGTTGAAGATGAAGAACACGGTTTAACTGCAGTACTGAAATTTGGTGGTGGCTGCCAGGGTTGTTCATCAATTGATTTAACGTTAAAACAGGGTGTAGAAACCACCTTGAAACAGCATGTTCCTGAATTGATGCGTGTGGTTGACCAAACCGACCACAGCAACACCGAAGGTGCTTATTTTAAATAAGACCGAATAATTTCAAAAAATAACCTCCAGAATGGAGGTTATTTTTTATATGGGGGATAAGAAAGCTACATCATGCGACTTTTTTATTTATATAGTTCTTATTAAGCATCAAGATTTAAAATTTTCTGTGCAGTTTCGGCATAATAAAATTTCTCTAAATAGGCTCTGGCACGTTCACGTAGATAGGCAGATGAAACCAGTTTTTGCACGACAGGTGCCAGCAACTGCTGCAATTCATGTTGAATCAGGGCTTCATCAATATTCAGATCACGCAGTAATAAATCAAAAGGGCGTTCCTGATTGCGGATATACCAGGCATAGACACCATCATGAACCTGCTGTTTCAGGTAATCCGTTTGACGGATGTGATCCCAGATTTCATGGCCTAAATTCACCGTGTTACCGAGATCCTGAACTTCAATATAATTTTTCAGTACCGTTAAAGGCATATCCTTGACTTTATGCCAAAGGTTGGCCTGGAAATGATAGAGCTTTTCGTTATCAAAGTGCTGATTCAGAACATGCTCACTCATTTGGCTCAGTTTTAAAATATTCTTTTGCAAATAATGTGCAATGGTTTCATCCAGATTTGAATCGGTCACTGTTTCTAACACCGATTTGCCCATTTTCATAAAACGCGACACGCCAGGCACCCGTTTGGCCATGACTGAATTATCCATATAGTCTTGAATGGAGTGCTGAATGAGCTGGGTAATCATGGCGGAAAAAGCAGGATTATTGACCACCTTTTTAATCAAGCGTTGACGGTGATCACTTTTGCCCGCGACATATTGGGCAATTTTGTCGATGGTTAAAACCGGAATGACATCCGCGATTTTAGTATCTTCATTAAGCGAATGAACCAAGGCAAAATGCAGATGCTCAGCGATTTGTTCAATCAAAAAGCTACTCGCTGGCGTGGCTAAAATCTGCTTTTGCAAAAGTGTATTAATTTGCTCAAAGGACCAGATCTGTTGCAGTGGCTGTTTTCTAAACCATTGATAAAAATTCAGGAATTCGGTTTCAATCGTGGCAGTATGTGAAAACTCTTGTTCTAAAAAGTCAAGATGAGCTTCAATTAACTGCTCAATCATCGGATGTTTTTGCATACTGTCTCGAAAAAATTAATTTAATGGAATAAGTTTATCCGCAAGCGGGTTTTTCATCTTCTGGGTTTTGGCAAGAAAAGGTAAATAATGTGCTGCCACTTCCTGCTCTGCTTCCAAAATTGGCATATGTCCCACATTGTTAAGAATGACAGGAGCCTCGGCGCGTTTCAATAACGATTTTAATTCATTTGCCACTTCGACATTAATAATCTTGTCCTGTTTACCCCAAAGAATCAGGGTAGGTGCTTCCACCGTTCGAGTCAGACGGGCAAAGGATTCTGGCGTATAAATGCGGTTTAGTGCCACCAGCTGATCAATCAGTTTGCCATTCTTTGCTGCCTGAGTAATCAGGTAGTTCTCTTGGGCAGATTTTACGGCCTTAGGTAAGCTGGGTGGATTTTGCATGACCCGATGCATCACCTGTTCAAGATCGCCAGGTTTGGACACAATCAGCTGTTTCAGGGTCAGCGGATCTTTAGAATAACGGGTATTGGCCTGGGTATAAATACCGGCGCTATTGAGCAGAAACAGGCTTTGCGTATCAAACGGATATTGTGATGCATACACAGTGGCAATCGATCCACCCAGGGAATGTCCGGCCACATTCAACTTATCTTCGACATCAATGGCTTCGACAAAACGACGCAAGTTTTCTGTTACATTGGGTACAGAAGCATCAAAATTTTCAGGTGTTCTGGTTTCACCATTATTGGGTAAGTCGGGAATCACCACATGATAGTAAGGCGTTAAAAAATGAGCCACCCGATTCCAGTTGTCGCGATTTCCGGCTAAACCATGAATGAGCAGAATGGTCGGTTTTTGCCGTGAACCCCCTTCATTATAGGCCCAGGTAATCTCACCGACTTTAATGGTTTTAGCTTTTAAACCCGCTTCACTGCGCTCCTGGATCAGATAGTTTTGTAAATTTATTTTTTCTATATTCACTTTATTGTTTTGAGCCATAGTCATGCCTGTAAAACAGCAGGCACTCACCAAACAGAGGTTGCGTACAAATCGAGCAAAATTTGAACCAGGCTGTGTCATTGACGATCATCCTTGAAGACTCATGACGATAATATTTATAAATCAGGAATAAAAATATTTAATTTCAGACAGCATTTAATTTTTTTAAAATGTCTGTAGTTTATTGTAAGTATTATTAAAGAAATGTCACTGAATTGTTTTTTGAACTCGGTAACCTGAAAGCTTTAAAAATGTGAACCGTGTCATTTTTTGAAGCTAAATAAAAATATTTTCTCAGGTCATTATAAACTGTAGAGCTATGTTTTTTGCAAGTGACTTTCGGTTTTGATGGCATTAAAATATTGCAACTTAAAACATTGGAAGACCAGCATGCTAACAGCAGAAGAAGCTTTGGATCGTTTAAAAAAAGGGAACCAGCGTTTTGTAAACGGTGAAACAACCCATTTGAAGCTTTTGACTCACCAACAGCGCGCAGAAATGGCCGAAAGCCAAGACCCATTTGCGATTGTTTTAGGTTGTTCAGATTCCCGCGTACCGGCTGAAATGGTATTTGATCAGGGGCTGGGTGATTTATTTGTTATTCGTGTAGCGGGTAATATTGTTGCGCCATCTCAAGTGGGAAGTGTCGAATTTGCAGCAGAAAGCTTTCATTGCCCTGTAGTGATCGTATTGGGTCATACGCATTGTGGTGCCATTCATTCCACCATTGATGCTTTGACCAATCCAGCAGCTCCACCATCAGCAAACTTGATGTCGATTGTCAACCGAGTACGTCCTTCAGTTGAAATTTTAATGCAGACTGAACTTAAAGATGATCTGGATAAACTGTCTAAACATGCGGTACGTTCCAACGTTTTTGCATCGGTGAATCAGTTGCGTCACGGGTCTGCGGTATTGGAAAATCTAATTGCCCAAGGCAAATTAAAAGTGGTAGGTGCAGAATATTCACTTGAAACGGGTGAAGTGGTTTTCTTTGATTTTTAAGTAAAAATCAGGATTCATAAAAGGCGCTTTATAAAGCGCCTTTTATATAGGGATAAGCATTGTTCAACAAGATGCTTTGGGCAGATGCATTAGGATGAACCAGATCGGCCTGCATCAGGTTTTTTTTGCCTGCAACCCCTTCTAAAAAGAACGGCAACAATTTTACCTTATGTTGTTGACTGACAATCTTATAATTTTTTTCAAAGGCTTTGCTATAAGCTGTGCCATAATTGGGCGGAATCTTCATTCCAAAAACAATCACTTTTGCTTTTGCCTTTTGACTTTGCTGCACTAAAGTTGCCAGATTTTTTTGAATCAACAGCGGTGGTTGACCGCGCAAACCATCATTTCCGCCCAGTTCAATCACCACAATATGTGGCTTATGTGTTTGCAGCAATTTCGGTAAACGCGCCACAGCACCACTGGTGGTTTCACCGCTGACACTGGCATTGACCACTTTATGCTGTTTCGGATACTGTTGGTCTAGACGTTTCTGTAATAATGCTACCCAGCCTTGCCCTGCCTGTAGGCCATAACCTGCACTAATACTGTCACCCACAATCATAATGGTTTTCGCAGATGCCATGACCGGGCTAAGACCCAGACTGAGCATGGCCAGGCAAGCCCATACAAGAGTTTTCAGATTGCGATTTTGCATATAGGAATTTTATGACCTACGTTAATAGCGACCATTCCATCATGCCACAAGTGATTATCTCTGCACAGCAGCTTAGCCAAAAGATCAAATTTGCCCAAAAAGAGCTCAGCATTTTTGAAAATCTAAGCTTTGATATTTATTGTGGTGAACAGGTAGCGATTACCGGAAGATCCGGCTCGGGTAAATCGACCTTGCTGGGTATTCTGGCCACGCTGGATCAGGCCAGTTCAGGAACATTGCAGGTATGCGGGCAATCGATTGGTGAATTGAATGAAGAACAGCGTGCATTGGTGCGCTTAAAAAATATCGGTTTTGTGTTTCAGTCCTTTCAGCTGCTACCGCACTTAACGGCGGTTGAAAATGTTATGTTGCCGCTACGCTTACAGCAAAATTTTAACTTTGCTGCAGCGGAAAAAAAGGCTTTGGCCTTGCTGAAAAAAGTCGGCCTGGAACGTCAGGCCATGCAAACTCCCAAAGTACTATCCGGTGGTGAGCAGCAAAGGGTAGCGATTGCCCGTGCCTTAATCAGCGATCCACAAATTATTTTTGCCGATGAACCGACCGGTAATCTGGATGCGCAAACCGCCAAGGAAATTGAACAACTGTTGTTTCAGCTGAATCGTGAGTTTGGTACCACGCTGGTGCTGGTCACTCATGATTCAACATTGGCCCAGCAATGCCAGCGTCATTTTGAGTTGCGCGATGGTCATTTGATCGAACATGGCTTGGGAGAGAACTGAAATGAATCGATTATTTCGGCCCTTGTTGACGCAAAGCTTTAAAAGTAGTGGTGTTTATCTGCTGATTATTGCCTTGACCCTGGCGATTAGTGCCACCACTGCACTGAAATTTAGCAATGAACAGATTCAGAATGCCGTAGCCTTACAGGCCGCAGAAATGCTGGCAGCTGACCTGGTGCTGAGCGACAATCAGCCACTGGAACAAAAGTGGCAGAATCAGGCCAGACAATTAAAACTGCAACTATCCCAAGTCACCGCTTTCAGTTCAATGGCGCGTACCGATGATCAATTTGTCATGGTTAATGTCAAAGCCATCGATCAGGCATTTCCCTTACGCGGCGAGCTTCGGGTGCTGCCCCAGGCCCAAACCATCCAGCCCGGTGAGGTCTGGATGAGCCCACGTGCCATGGATTTATTGCATGTTAAATTGGGTGACCAAATCAATATTGCAGATGGTCAGTTTAAGATCACGGCAAAAATTGTGCATGATTCCAATCAGGAACTGGGCTTTTCTGGTTTTTCACCGACGGTGATGATTTCCGGTAGCGACGTCGCCAAAACCAATGCCATCCAGGTGGGTAGCCGTGCCGAGTATCGTTTGTTAATGGCGGGTGATCCAGAGCAAACCAAGCAGTTTGAACAAGATTTTAAGCAACAGCAGCACGCGACCTTGCCGAAAGCAGCACATGATGCACCAACGCAGGATGAGCAAAATAGCCTCAGGTTAAGAAATGCCAGCGAAGGTAATACCCGTTTAATGAAACCGATTGCCAATCTGGATACTTTCCTGCAGCTGAGCAATATCTTGACCATTTTGCTGTGCGGGATTGCGATTGCCCTGACCAGCCAGCGTTATGTACAACAAAATCAGGACAATATTGCATTGATGCGTTGTATCGGTGCGACACGGGGACAGATTCTCAATGCCTATCTTACTTTGCTAGCCGTGGTTTTGCTGGTCGCCATGCTGATTGGCAGTCTGGTGGGTGTTGCTTTGGGTTACGGTTTGCTGCAATTGATGCTGCAACTGATTCCAAATTTACAGATTGCATTTTCAGCAGGAGAGATGCTGCTGGGACCATTACCGATTGCCATGCTGACCAGTGCCGTGGTGCTATTGGGATTTATTGTGCCCAGCTTATGGCAATTGCTCAATACCCCGCCGATTCGGGTCATTCGCCAGCAAGAAAAGTCAGTACAATCCATGCTCTGGATGTTAATTATGGGCACAGCCAGCTTGGCACTGTTCAGTATCGTATTGACAGAAAATATCGTGCTCACTGCCTGGGTGATGGGGGCGATTGTATTGCTGTGTACACTGCTCTATGTATTGATCTGGGGCTGTTTAAAGTTCATCAAAAAACTGAAAGGGGCAATTTCAGCCTATGTGCGGGTGCCGTATCAAACAGCTTTTCAAATTACAGCCTTGGCACTTGGCCTGAGTCTGATGACAGTGTTGACCGTGTTGCGGACAGATTTGCTGGAACGTTGGCAACAGCAATTGCCGGAAGGCACACCGAATCAGTTTGTGTATGGTCTGCCACCCTTTGATATGCCAGCCTTCAAAGCGCAGATTAAGCAACATGGATGGCCAAGTACGCCTTTATATCCCAATATTCGTGGCCGATTGGTGGCGAAGAATGATCAGCCCTTTGCAGCAGATCTGGTCAAAAGCAACAATTCTTTACGCCGTGAACTGAATTTAACCCAAACCACCGAATATCCGGCTGACAATATCATCGTGCAGGGCGCGGCAGCCTTGAAACATCCCGGTGAGGTGTCAGTTGAAGCCAAAATTGCAGAGGAGTTGAGCATCAAAATCGGTGATCAGTTGACTTTCAGCCTGCCTGAAGGTCAGATTCAGGCCAAAGTGGTGAACTTGCGCAGTGTGGAATGGGAAAGTTTTAGTCCGAATTTTTTCTTTATTTTCGCCCCCAAAACCATGGATGAAAATGCAGGCAGCTATTTAGGCAGTTTTTATGTACCGGAACAGGATAAAAACCAGATGGTTGCGCTGATTCAGCAATTCTCTAACACCGTTTTTATTGATGTCAGCCTGATTCTGGATGAGGTCAAACGTCTGGTGAATGTGCTGGTACAAATTGTTACCATTCTGGCACTGTTGGTTAGTGTTTCGGGTATTCTGGTGTTAATAGCCTGTTTAAACCTGTTGATGGATGAGCGTAAACGTGAAGTGGCTTTACTACGTTCATTTGGCAGTTCCAAACAAAAGCTCAAGCAGATGATGACCCTAGAAATTGGTTTTATGGGATTCATGGCAGGAATCGTATCTTGCCTGTTTGCCGAAGTCATCAGTGCCATTGCCAGTTATAAAATGAATTTGCTGATTCAGGCACACTGGCAAATCTGGCTGATTTTACCCATACTGATGACGCTACTGTGCGCGCTGATTGGACGTTATCGTTTGAGTTATCTGTGTGATATTCCGCCACTGCAAAGTTTACGTGAGATGAATCAATAGCAGATTCATCTTCAGTAGACAAAATTCAGGGCATTAAAAATGCAGTTGTGCACGCATGGCAGCCAATATTTGCCGCCAAACCGGTTCCAGAATCTGGACTTGCTGCATGCAGTAAGCATACAGTAGATAACAGCTGATGATGCCTAGCGCCATGCTTACTACAAAAGCCAAATTGGGTTTATGTATTCTTTGTCCCGCATACCAGATTGCTGTCAGCACCGCACCCATCAACATGCCGCCAATATGTGCGGCATTGTTAATTCCGGCGATGGTAAAGCCAATTAACAAATTGATGCCCATAATCATCAGCAGGCTTTTTTTATCTAGAATAAAACGTTGTTTCGGTAATAGGGGGAGTAGGGATAAAACAGTCAATGCACTGCCAATACCCATCACGGCACCTGATGCACCGGCACTGACGGTGGGAAGAAACTTAGGATCATTGCTTTGCAAGAGTGCAAAGGTATTTTGAATATCAATGAAACCGCTGAGTAAACTGCCCATCAGACCGGCAAGAATATAAAGTCCCAGATAATAAAACCGGCCTAAAAGCTGCTCAGCCACACTGCCAAAAATATACAGTGCCCACATGTTTAGCATCAAATGAATTAAGCCAAAATGAAAAAACATGCTTGTAAACAGGCGAGTGGGTTCCTCTAAAAAGGTTAAAGGTGCATAATCAGCACCCCAATGAATCGCATCGACCAGACTTGGAGTCGTAATATTGACTCCACTCAGGACTTGCCAGAGAAATAAACCGACATTGATGGCAATAAAAACTGCCGTCAGCCACCAAAGATGAACTTCAGGTTTGCTTTGAATGGGAGGGGGAGAAAGTTCGGCCATGCTATTCTTTTATAATCTTTGCTATATTCAGCTTCAAGCTTAGCACGAAAAAAACAGATTTTTGGAGTAACTCACTGACATGAAAGCTTTTATTGTTCGTAGTTTGTTAATACTTGTCAGTCTGGTGCTTTTGGTTCAACTGTGGATTTTTTCAAGTTTGCTGTGGTGGCGCACCCATGCGGTGGATACCACCATGATGATGCGTCTGGATTATTGGTCCGAACCTTCGAAACCGATTAAACATGAGTGGCGTGATTATGATCAGATCAGTGATTATATGAAACATGCCGTGGTTGCTGCGGAAGATGGAAAGTTTTTGCAGCATAAAGGTTTCGACTGGGAAGGCATGCAATTCGCCCTGGAACGCAACAAAGACAAGGGTAAGGTGGTAGCCGGTGGTTCAACCATTTCCCAGCAACTAGCCAAAAACCTGTTTTTATACAATAAGCGTTCCTTCCTGCGTAAAGGACAGGAAGCGGTTGCCACCTGGATGATGGAACGCATGTGGTCAAAACAGCGTATTCTGGAAGTCTATCTCAACTCGGTAGAATTTGGCGACAATATCTATGGCATAGAAGCGGCCACCCAGCATTATTTTGGTAAAAGTGCGCGTAGCCTGAGTCGTGAACAGGCGGCATTTTTAGCAGCCATTTTGCCTAACCCTAAATATTACCAAGATCATCAACATGATAAAAAATTACAATATCGTAAACGCATGATTCAAAAATATATGCGCTATAGCCATATTCCCTAATTTAGGATTTATTTTCAAAAAGCCTGGTGATTTGGGCTTTTTTTTATGAAATTGTCATAAATTTGAAGCATACTTATGAAGATATGGACTACTTTCGAATAATCATAGGTTAGGGTATGAATACGGCTGCTAATACGACTCCGGCGCAAATAGAATATACATATAATGATCGCTACATTAATCGTGAGCTTTCTATTCTCGACTTCCATTTGCGGGTATTGGAACAAGCGGTCGATCCTTTGCATCCTTTGCTTGACCGGATGAATTTCCTACTGATTTTCTCGCGTAATCTGGACGAATTTTTTGAAATTCGCGTTGCTGGGGTGATGGAGCAACTGGACTTGGGTAATGAAAGTCGTAGTCCAGACGGTTTAACTCCTAAACAGGTGCTGGATATTATTTCCAAAACCACGCATGAGGCAATTGACCGCCAATACCGTATTTTAAATGAACAAATTTTGCCTAAACTGCGTGAAGAAGATATCTGTTTCTTGCGTCGCGGCGAATTAACCCCGGCACAGTCGGCTTGGATCAAAAAATATTTTCAGGAACAGGTAGCCCCCGTTCTGACCCCGATTAGTCTGGATCCTGCGCATCCTTTTCCACGGCTAGTCAATAAAAGCCTCAATTTCATTGTAACGCTAGAAGGTAAGGATGCCTTTGGCCGTCAGATTGATCTGGCTGTAGTGCCTGCACCGCGTTCATTGCCCCGTGTCGTGCGCTTGCCGGATGAGCTTACCGGGGGCAAAGAGCATCATGTGATGTTGTCTGCGATTATTCATGAGCATGTTTCAGACCTGTTCCCGGGCATGACGGCAACGGGTTGTTACCAGTTCCGTGTCACCCGAAATGCCGATTTAGCCTTAAACGAAGATGTAGAAGACCTGGCCAAAGCTCTAAAAGGGGAATTGAACTCGCGTCGTTTTGGCCGTGCGGTACGTCTGGAAGTGACCCATAATTGCCCGAAACATATCTATGACTATTTGCTGGATGAGTTTGATCTGGAAGAAGAGCAACTATATAAGGTCGATGGCCCGGTTAACTTGGCGCGATTATTGTCCAATTTTAAGCGTCCACATTTACGCTATGATTCCCACACGCCTATTATTCCGAAAGTGCTGAGAAAATCTGAAAATATTTTTTCTGCCATGCAGAAGCAGGACATTTTACTCCATCATCCATTTGAATCTTTTGCACCAGTCATTAACTTGTTACGTGAAGCGGCACGTGATCCACAAGTTTTAGCCATCAAGCAAACGCTATATCGCAGTGGTCCGGATTCTGAAATTGTTCAGGTCTTGGCGGAAGCAGCACGTAATGGCAAGGAAGTGACGGCAGTCATTGAACTCCGTGCCCGTTTTGATGAAGAATCCAATATTGAAGTAGCGAATGTACTGCAAGAAGCTGGAGCAGTCGTCGTGTATGGCATTGTGGGTTATAAAACCCATGCCAAAATGATTCTGGTGGTGCGCCGTGAAAACAATAAGCTGGTGCGTTATGTACATTTAGGTACCGGTAACTACCATGCCGGTAATGCCCGTATTTATACTGACTATGGTTTGCTGACCACAGACAAAGAGCTTTGTGAAGATGTGCACCGCATTTTCCAGGAATTAACCGGTATGGGGAAAATGGCAAAACTGAAAAAGTTATTGCATGCACCTTTTACCTTGCACGCCCAGCTAATTAATTTTATTGATGATGAAATTACCAATGCCAAAGCCGGTAAGCCTGCGCAAATTATTGTCAAGGTGAATGCCTTAACGGAAATGCAACTGATCAATAAATTATATGAAGCATCGCAAGCCGGTGTACAAATTGATCTGATTATCCGTTCAATCTGCTGCCTGCGTCCCGGTTTGCCTGACCTGTCTGAAAATATTCGGGTACGTTCCATCGTTGGCCGTTTCCTTGAACATACCCGTGTCTATTACTTCCTGAACGGAGGGGATAGCCGGATTTACTGTTCAAGTGCAGACTGGATGGATCGTAACCTGTTCAATCGTGTGGAAGCCTGTTTCCCGATTGAAGATGCGGCATTGAAAAAACGCATTTATCAGCAAGGTTTACTGAATTATTTAAAGGATAATCAGCAAGCGTGGTTACTGCAAAGTGATGGTACCTGGTTACGTGCACAGGTTGCTGAAGGGCAAGAAGCACATAATGCACAGCGTATATTATTAGAGATGATTAAATAATCCACAATAGTGTCCCTTATATCAAATCAAGGAGTCTTTGGATTCCTTGATTTGATTGATTTATTCATAAATTATTCCCAATAAATCATCCTCAACTTAAAAAATGAAGGTTCTACGCTGGCAATTTTTCTGTAGATATTTTTAATATTGTTTTTCTAATGGATGATTAAAAAAAGGGTTGATCTTCTATCATCATGATAGAAACGGCTAATAGCAGTTCACTAACAAGCTTGTACTCACAGTGGTGGTATATTTTATTTGGTTACTTGGTGATAAAAATAAACAAACAGCTATTCCTGAAACTGGTGAATTTATAAAATAAAAGTAAATTTAAGTCTCTGTATAGTAAAGAATATTTAGATATAAATTATTTTATTTCGACTTATTTGTGGTTGAGTTATTTTCTTGTGCAAAGTACAGGCATTCTTATAAATGATGAAAAATACCCAATTATAGGGATATTAGAAGTGATATTTACCTTATAGCATAACAGTGCTTTTTGTTTGGGTTGATTCAACAATCCTATTTCAACTCCAAGGGCTACAATATTTCTATTACAATCAGAGTAATGGAAATATTTTACCTTCCATGGCTTATCTGGGTGGATAAGCTATTTTTTTACCTTTCATTTTTAAATGAAACATAAAATACCTATTATCAATCATATAAAGTAGTTAAATGGTTGCCTGGAATTGCTCACTTTTGATGGTGTTTGCAATTCAGAAGTGAGTAATTTCTTGAATGTAACTTTCTCTGTTTATCCCTATGTATGAGAAGTTGTCCATTTGTTTTAATTAAGGTTTATCCGCGTGCTAAGCATTTTTTTATGAAGAAAATAAGGCATTTGATTAAAAAAATGAGCCTGCATACTTTACATTAAGTATAAAAAAAGGAGCAGTTGCTCCTTTTAATAGATTGAATCTTTTAATGAAGAGTTTGGGTGATTTTTTGCAAGATTTGTAACAGGACATCAAACTCGCTTTGCAATGGGGTACTTTTACGTGTCACCAGGGCAAGGGTACGGCTTGGTGCTGCCTCTATAGGTTTCACCACCAAGTCTGAATTGGCTTTAATCATATGGGTATGAATGGCAATTTCAGGCAGCAGGGTAAAGCCTAAGTCTGAACAAACCATTTCTATCAGTGTCGGTAATGAACTTGCTTTTAAGCGATGATCATTTTTGCGTTCACCAATTGGACAGGCACTTAACACATGGTTGCGTAAACAATGACCTTCTTCAAGTAATACTAAGCGCGATAAATCCAGATCATCCAAACTGCGGGCATTCTGCGCATTCTGATCCGCTTTATGGTAAACTAGATACAGATTTTCTTTTGCAATTTCTGCAACTTTTAAGCCACGTGTGTCAAAAGGCAATGCCAACACAATCATGTCCAAATTACCATGTTCGAGTTTTTCGACAATTTTTTCACTTTGTGCTTCGTGCAAGTGCAGCTGAATTTTAGGAAGTTGTTTATGCACTTCATCTAGCAGTTGCGACAGAATAAAAGGTGCAATTGTGGGAATAATCCCTAAATGTAGATCACCTGTTAAAGGTTCGCTCATTTCACGACTTAAACGCATCAGGTCTTGGGCATCTGCCAAAAGAACACGGGCTCGTGCAACAACCTGTTCGCCAAGCGGAGTTAAACGTACATTTTGGCGATCGCGTTCAACAAGTACTCCACCTAGCAAGCGCTCTAACTCCATGATCCCGCCAGATAAGGTTGACTGGGTCACAAATGAACGGCGTGCAGCTTCAGTAAAATGCAGCGTTTCAGACAGTGTAACGAGGTATGACAGCTGTCTTAAAGAGGGTAATGCAGCCATAGTGTCCTAATGTTTTGATTTAAAGTGATCAGCAAATAATCCGCTCAGATATGGAATAAAATGCGGTGGGATATCATGCCCCATTCCCTCAATTAATTCAAACTTAGCATCAGTAATTGCCTTTGCAACTGCTTTGCCATGACTCGGTGGCAATAAACGATCACGAGAGCCATGTACCACGAGGGTAGGTTGCTGAATTTGCTTACCCAATTGTAGCAAAGAACCTGTACATAATATTGCTAAAAACTGTTGAAGTACACCCGCTGGATAGTAACTTCGTTGATATAATTTGCGTGCGGTCTGAATAACTTCCAGTTGATTGATATATCCAGGTGAGCCAATAATGTTAAACACCTTCACGCTATGGTTCACAATGCCTTCTTCATCAGTCGATTCTGGTCTGCCAATCAGGCCAAACAGCTGTTTGGGAAAAGGCGGCGGTAACAGCGGCTGATTGTTACTGGTAAACATCAGGCCCAGATTACTGACTTTTTGTGGATGTTTTGCTGCCAGAATTTGTGCAATCATGCCCCCCATGGAAGCGCCAATGACCGAGACTTGTTGCAGACCCAAACGATCAATCAGTAGTGCTGCATCTTCTGCCATATCATATAAGTTATAGGGTGCACCTTGATTTTGTAAGCCTAAGGCAAAACGTCCCATCAATTTCAATGTGTTGAGACGTGGACCAGAATGACGGATTTTGGAAGACAAGCCAATATCGCGGTTGTCAAAACGAATTACGCGATAACCTTGGTCAATCAGGGATTTGCAGAAAAAATCAGGCCAAAACAACATTTGCGCACCTAAACCCATAATCAGCATGATGGCAGGATGTTCCGGATTTCCACCCATTTCCACATGAAGTTCAACGCCATTGCCTAAATTGACTTTGGTTTCATGCATAAAAGATGTATAGGGAGAACCCGTAAAACTGAGTGCGCTATCCATTGTTATTTTCCTAAAAAAGGACATTTTGCTGAAAAAATGTCCTTGGTATTAAAACTTTAAACTGCAGCAGGAATCAAGTCCGGCACCAGTTTGGTGAGAATCAAACGCTGTTTGGCAGCACTTGGTCCCAACAAGACAAAACCACGTAATGTATTTTCACTATCGAGCGCTTTAGCAATCATTCCATCTTCGAGTTCTTCTGTTTCCCAGTTTACATCAACGTCCACAGGTGCAGGAAGTACTGTAAGGGGTGCCGCAGGTGTTTTGACCGCAACCGGCATTGCCGGGTAATGCACATGGGTTTTTTCACCATTCAAGGTTTTGGCTAAGGCACGTGCCTGTTGCATAATTGGCATGACATACGGCAACAGCAAACCATTGACTTCGGCGCAGTCCCCAATAGCATAAATATCTGCCTCGTTGGTTTCCAGATGGCTATTGGTCAAAATACCGCGACTGCAATGAATATCAGCAGCTTTTGCTAACTCCAGATTCGGGTGTAAACCAATTGCAGAAAGTACAATGTCGGCAATCACAGACTGACCATTGGCTAACGTGATTTGATAATCGCCTTGTTCCACTTTGATGACTTTTTCAACCGTGGTACCCAGAACAAAGTGAATACCGGTATTCTCAAGTTTTTCCTGGAAAGATGTTGCAACATGGGCGGGTAATAGGCGGCCCAAAGGTTGAGGAGCCAAATCAATCACAGTCACTTGATGGTCTGTGTTTTGCAAGTCATTGGCAAATTCACAGCCAATCAGACCAGCACCTAAAATCACCACACGTTTATCATGATGTTGATCCAGATTTTTACGGAATGCCTTGTAGTCTTCTAAATTATTGACGACATGAATATCATCACTGCCATCGCCTGCAATCGCTACGCGAACAGGATGAGCACCCACTGCAAGAACCAGTTTGGCATAAGGCTGAGTACTTTGCTGACCATCTTTTTCTAGAATCAGCTGATGTTGGGCTGCTTGAATTTCTTTGACCCAGGTATGTGCTTCAATACGCATATTCAGTTGCGTTGCCATTTTAGCTGCATCACCCAAGGCAATTTGTTCAGGTGCCTTGTTCCCAGCTAAAGCATTGGAAAGTGTCGGTTTGGCATAGTTTACCGCATCATCTGCACAGATCATGACCAGCTCATGCTCGGGATTAAGCTTGCGAAATTCACGTGCTGCGGTATAGCCGGCCATACCAGAACCAATGATGACGATAGGATGCATATTATTCTCCAGACTGTTTTTCTTTAATAAGACATAAAAAAAGACCATTCACTATGGTCTTTTGTATCAATAATCAGACTTCTACCATTTCGAAATCAACTTTTGATACACCACAGTCCGGGCAGGTCCAGTCATCCGGGATGTCTTCCCATTTGGTCCCTGCGACAATCCCATCTTGTGGCCAACCTTCAGCTTCGTCATAAATCCATCCACAAACGATGCATTGATATTTTTTCATTTGACTCTCCAAAACACTGACTTTTCAAAAATATGCGGTCAGTAATATTCCATATACCGTGTGACTCTATTGATATGACTTTCAATGTACACATTCAAGCAAATTTTTACGCAGTTCTATCTACAATGTAAAGCAAATATCGGAGTTTAAGGACAGAAATTGAAACCAGAATTGCTGAGAAGGACAAAACTGGTCTTTAAAGCATGAAAATAGGCAGAAGTGGAGCAATATAAATTAGCTTTCCTTTTTAAACAGTGCGACAAACAAGATTTTGGCTCCCAGCGTAGTTAAAGTGGATGAGGGGTCTTTATAGACTAAGGTCGTGCAGAAAAAAAAATCTGTATTTGTTATTCTATGATTAGATAAATCTATACCTATTATTTATTTAAAAAATTAAATAACTAAATCAGTAAGTTATAATTTTGTGATTATTTTTATTATGGTTTAAAAGTAAGCGCTGACTGGTCATCGGCCTAATAAAGCGTTAAAATTCATATATTCTCTTTTAAAATACTTTTCTCCCATGAGCAATCTGTCTACAACTTTGTGGTCTAACATTCGTACGGTCCAGGATTTCCCTAAACCAGGTATTTGTTTTTATGACTTGACTCCATTATTTATGGGAAACATTGAGTTATTAACTGACGCTTTAGTTGCCAGTATTCCTGCTGAAAAATTGGCAGAAGTCGACAGTTTTGTCGCAGTTGAAGCACGCGGTTTTGTACTTGCAAGTTTATTGGCGCAACGTTTGGGCAAAGGTTTATTGCTGGTTCGTAAAGCAGGAAAATTACCGCCACCAGTGGTTGGTGTCGGTTATAGCCTGGAATATGGCATGGACCGTCTGGAAATGTCGGCTGATGTTCAAGCGCAAAAAATCATTATTGTAGATGATGTGTTAGCCACTGGCGGTACGCTAAAAGCAGTTAAACAGTTGGTGAATAAATGCGAGCATGAAGTTTTAGGGGCAAGTGTTTTTCTGGATTTGCCAGATTTGCATAATGACCTGGGCTTAGATATTTGGTCGGTATTAGATGAAAAATCGCAACCAGAACAAGCTGTTGCTTGATTAAAGCATGTGAAAAAAGCCTTGGTTATTCCAAGGCTTTTTTATTTTTTCAGAAAATATGTCTGCATATGCAGAAGCAGGCCATTGATATTTTCTGGACTGGCTAAACGATGATGCCCACCTTCGACGGCCTGAACCTGCATATAGGGTTCGAGTTGCTGTTGTACAGCATACATATCCAGTTCTTCATCGCCTAATTCCAGATAGGCAATTTGTGCAATATCATGTTCCAGATCATCTTCGCTAATAGGTGGATAATCAGCACGAAAGTCTGGGCTTAGGCTGGGATTGGCAATAATCGCCGGAATTTTGTATAGGACTGACATTTTCAAGGCCCAGTAAGCTCCCAAGCTATGGCCAATCAGAATTTCCGGTTGAATTTTAGCAATAATTTCCCGGTAAAAATTAGCGACGGTTTGAAAATTCAGGTTGCGATAATCTACATCGATACAATATTTATGATCGGCGTTAATAGCATGGAATCTGGCTGATTCACGCGAAGAATCGAGTCCATGCAAAAATAGGATTTTTAAAGGGCATGTCGTCATTTTTTTAGTTCATACTTTCTTTATTCACAAAGATAGACACAGTCGAATAGATTACTTTTCAACTATTTTTCTTGAATCTATTGTAAGTGACTTGGCTGAACAAAGAAGTTAGCTTTTGGTCTAAGGTGTATTTCAGATCAATCTAATAAACTTAATTTAAAAATAAAGTATTTATTAAAAATAAATACTTGGTGTTATTGATTGTTCAACTCAGTATTCAATAACAAAATGTAGCGATGACGTAAAACATGGTTTCTCTACTTTTATGGACAGCATGTTTTGGAGAGTTGGCCACGTTATGGAAACATTAAGTTATGCAATTTTAATTGCAGCCTTACCTTAAAAGTACGGCAGGTATATGGCCTCCTTAGCTATAGCCAATGGACCTACGGCAACGGTATGGTTGCTATGATTGAGCATTTGGAAGAGTTGAAAGTGGTGATCTTTAAACATTTAGCTAGGATTTGAGAGAGTATTGAAGATTTGGAAGGTGAAGAAGTTAAAAAATGGAAGGGTGCTTTAGAGAAATATGTTCTGGGGTAGATAGATGGAAAAAACATACTCAGGGTGAATGTAGATAGGTCTAAAGACTATCGGGAAATGATGGAAAACGGGTTTAAAAGGGTTATGAGAGTGTTAAACAGCTTACCGAAGCCTAGCCAGATGAAGTAAAGAACCCGGCTTTTAGCAAATCAGTGCATTTGTATAGTAATAAGACATTCGAAATTTGCACTAAATCTGCTATGCTATGCAACTTCCGTTTTTTACACATATTCGAGGCAGAGATGACGCAACATAACGCTCAATCGACTTCTGAACCACACATTTCCGAAAACGATTTAATTGCACAGCGTCATGCCAAGTTAAAGCAGATTCAAGACCACGCAAAGGAAACTGGTATTAGTCCATGGCCAAACGCGTTTAAGCGTGAGCACTATGCACAAGATTTACAAGACCAATTTGCTGAAAAATCTAAAGAAGAAATTGAAGCTGGCGAACACGTCCATGTAAAAGTGGCTGGTCGCGTGATGTTGAACCGCGGGTCATTCATCGTGATCCAGGACATGACTGGCCGTATTCAGCTGTATGTTGCACGTAAAGAACTTGCACCTGAAGTACTGGAAACTATCAAGAGCCTGGACCTGGGCGATATCATTGCAGTTGAAGGTTATATTGGCCGTTCCGGTAAAGGTGACCTGTATGTACACATCGAGAAATTTGAACTTTTAACCAAGTCACTGCGTCCACTTCCAGACAAATTCCATGGCTTAACTGATACAGAAGTCAAATACCGTAAACGTTATTTGGATTTAATCGTAAACGAAGAAACCCGTAAAACCTTTGAAATTCGTGCCAAAGTGGTTTCTGGGATTCGTGCCTATTTAAGCAATGAACGCTTCATGGAAGTGGAAACGCCAATGATGCATGTAATTCCAGGCGGTGCTTCTGCGCGTCCGTTTGAAACGCATCATAATGCCTTGGACATGCCATTATTCTTGCGTATTGCACCTGAGCTTTACCTGAAACGTTTGGTGGTCGGTGGTTTTGAGCGTGTGTTCGAGATTAACCGTAACTTCCGTAATGAAGGGGTTTCAACCCGTCATAACCCGGAATTCACCATGATCGAATTCTACCAGGCGTATGCAGACTATAAAGACTTGATGGCTTTAACTGAAAATATGCTGGAGAAATTGGCGCTAGACATTCTGGGTACAACTGACGTTCCTTACGGTGAAGAAGTGTATAGCTTCAAGGGTCCATTCAAGAAAATTTCGATGTTTGATGCCATTTTGGAACACAACCCGCAATTTACGCCTGAAAATGTAAATGACCGTGAATTCCTGGCTAAATTTGTTCAGGAAGAATTGAAAGAACAGGTGAAACCTGGTTTTGGCCTGGGTAAACTTCAAACTATCGTATTTGAAGAAACGGTGGAAACCAAACTGCGTCAACCGACATTCATTACCGAATATCCAGCGGAAACTTCTCCATTGGCGCGCCGTAATGATGAAAATCCGCATATTACTGACCGTTTTGAATTCTTCATCGGTGGTCGTGAGCTGGCGAATGGTTTCTCGGAATTAAATGACCCGATTGACCAGGCAGAGCGATTCCAGGCACAGGTTGCTGAAAAAGATGCCGGCGATGATGAAGCAATGCACTTTGATGCAGACTTCATTGAAGCACTTGAATACGGTCTTCCTCCTACAGCAGGTGAGGGTATTGGTATTGACCGTTTAGTGATGATTTTTGCCAATGCACCAAGTATCCGTGACGTGATTTTGTTCCCGCATATGCGTCATAAACATGCATAAGTGGTGAAGATTAAAAACCCGCTTCATGCGGGTTTTTTTTATTGCCTGAAGCTTATGATGGCTTGAAAATCAGGCAAAAAAAATACGCAATGATTGGGGTGATCATTGCGTAGAACAACGAATCTGTTTGCACAGTTCGGTTAAGGAGAATGTTAGAACTAGGGGTAGCTCTAAGCATTGGAATCATCATAAAATTAATGAGGAGTCATTTCATGATGCTTTCAGTTAAGTTGTGTTAATTCAGGTTAATCACTCTGGGTTAGTGTGATTGATTTCTCATTTTTTAGCTATAAAAAAGCCCCTCTGAAAAAGAAGGGCTTTCAAAAATATACAGTGTTTAGAAGTGGAAAACGCCTAGTCCTGCTTTCACTTCATCAAGCGTTTGCTGGGTAATATCACGGCACTTGTCAGTCCCGGTTTTTAGAATATCCATGATGTAGTCAGGATCTTTCTGTAATTCCATACGGCGTTCACGAATAGGGCCAATCAATTCTTTCAAAATGCCTTCCAGACGTTTTTTCACCGTACCATCGCCCAAACCGCCACGACGATAATGTGCTTTTAACTCTTCCAGCTCTTCTTTATTGGTATCAAATGCATCTAGGTAAGTAAATACCACGTTGCCTTCCACCTGACCTGGATCTTCAATACGCAAATGATTTGGATCGGTATACATGGCATTCACAGCTTTTTTGATGTCCTTGTCAGAGGCATCCAGCACAATGGTATTGCCCAACGACTTCGACATTTTTGCTTTACCATCAAAACCTGGTAGACGGCCAACATTAGACAGCAGTGCCTTACATTCTGGAAGCAGCTCACGACCTACCTGACGGTTTAAACGACGCACGATTTCGTTGGTTTGTTCGATCATTGGAATCTGGTCTTCGCCCACAGGTACGACAGTAGCTTTAAATGCTGTAATGTCAGCGGCTTGTGCTACAGGGTAACACAGGAAACCTGCCGGAATATCGCGCTCAAAACCGCGCATCTGAATTTCAGATTTAATGGTCGGGTTACGCTCTAAACGAGATACAGTGACAAAGTTTAAATACAACATGGTCAGTTCATTCAGTGCTGGCAAGCAGGACTGAACACAGATCGTGGTTTTGGTCGGGTCAATACCTACAGCCAAATAATCTGTTGCCACTTCAATAATATTACGGCGTACTTTTTCAAAGTTATCGGCGTTGTCGGTTAAAGCTTGGGCATCAGCAAGAAGGAGATGTTGATGGTGAGAATCCTGTAAACCTACGCGTGAACGTAAAGAACCTACAAAATGACCTAAATGAAGTTGTCCGGTTGGGCGGTCGCCAGTCAAAATAACAGGACGATTGTCTTGATTACTCATTATCTCTCTATTCCAAAGTAGTGAACACTACATACTTATATGCTGATGTATTGCCTTATTGTACGGCATAATGTTTTTGAATGTCAGGCACTATAAAAACAGATCATTGAAAAAATAAGAACAATTTAATGATGTGGATACAGTTTTTTTGAATCTTTCTCTTTAAAATAGCCGATATAACCTTTAGGGATAACAGGAATGGCGAGTAGTTTATTAATATTATTAGATGATATTGCAACAGTTTTAGACGACGTTGCTGTCATGAGTAAAATGGCGGCAAAAAAAACCGCAGGCGTATTGGGTGATGATCTGGCACTCAATGCCCAACAGGTGAGTGGCGTGCGTGCAGAGCGTGAGCTGCCTGTGGTTTGGGGGGTAGCCAAAGGGTCTTTTATTAATAAGCTGATTCTGGTGCCTCTGGCCTTGCTGATTAGTGTGATCGCGCCATGGCTTATCAATCCGTTATTGATGATTGGCGGTCTGTTCCTGTGTTATGAAGGGGTAGAAAAAGTGCTGCACAGTGTGCAGCACAAAAAAGCCACAACGGAAGAAGCAGCTGAAGCAGAATTCAATGCCATTGAAACTGATTTGGCCAAGTTCGAGAAAGAAAAAATCAAAGGGGCGATTCGTACCGATTTTATTTTGTCTGCTGAAATTGTGGTGATTTCATTGGGTACCGTGGCAACAGCTGCTTTTGGTACTAAGGTTATGGTGCTTTCAGCCATTGCGATTATTATGACTATTGGGGTGTATGGTTTTGTCGCCATGATTGTCAAAATTGATGATCTGGGATTGTACTTAAACAAGCAGGCATCGAGTTTCAAGCAAACTGTGGGACGTGGTTTGCTGGCGTTTGCCCCAAAACTGATGAAAACTTTGACCATTGTCGGAACCATTGCTATGTTCCTGGTTGGGGGCGGAATTATTACTCATACCATTCCATGGTTTCATCATTTCACTGAAGATTCGGTCGATTATGTACAACACCTTCCTACAATGGGCAATATTATTGGTGCAGTGACTCCGACCTTAATTAATCTGGGGATTGGTTTTGTTGCTGGATTGTTGGTTTTAATTATGCTTAGCGTTATTCAGAAGATGAAGTCCAAGTCAAAACAGGCTTAATGATGAAAAAGCTCGCTAAAATAGATTGAGCTAATTCTAAGGAAAAGCACTATGCGCTGGAAAGGACGTCGAATCAGTAGCAATGTAGAAGACCGTCGTGGTGGTGGCGGAGCTAAAGCAGGTGGGATTAGTATCTTGGGGCTGATCGTCGCATTCGTGGCCTGGAAGTTTTTTGGAGTTGATCCTCAACAGGCTTATCAGGCCACCAAACAGGTCACTTCACAATCACAACCGGCCGAAACCAAAGGTCTGGAGAATCCAACCCCGGAACAGCAGGAAGCCATGGATTTTGTCGGTACCGTATTGGCAGATACCGAAGATACCTGGAGTCAAGTGTTCCAGCAGCAGCTTAATGCGCAGTATGCCGCACCGAAACTGGTGATGTTTAATGGCATCGTGGATTCGGGCTGTGGTACCGCACAATCTGCCATGGGGCCTTTCTATTGTCCTTCGGATCAGAAAGTGTATATCGATACGGCTTTCTTTAAGGATATGCGTCAGCAAATGGGTATTTCCGGTGAGCAAAACAGCACGGAATTGTCCCGCCAGGATCAGGCTGGTGATTTTGCCCAGGCTTATGTGGTGGCTCATGAAGTGGGACATCATCTGCAAACGCTGTTAGGTATTTCGGCACAAGTGCAAAAGGCCCGTGCCCAATCGAGTGAAGTGCAAGGCAATCAGCTTTCTGTACGTCAGGAATTACAGGCAGACTGTTTTGCCGGCATCTGGGCGCATCATAACCAGCAACGTACCCAGTTCTTGGAGCAGGGCGATATTGAAGAAGCCATGGATGCAGCGCATAAGATTGGTGATGACTATTTACAGAAACGTGCGACCGGGCAGGTGGTACCCGATAGTTTTACCCATGGCAGCAGCCAGCAGCGCATGAAATGGTTTGAAACCGGGTTGAAATCGGGGAATATCAACGATTGTGATACTTTTAATCAAGCCATTTAAATAGAAATGAAGCATTAAAAAAGAGGATATTAAATCCTCTTTTTTGTTAACCATGAATAAACTGTTTAAAGTTTCGGATGATTCGAATCGATACATACAGTGCTGCCAATGCAAACAGTGCCATGCTAAACAGGTGATATTTTAAATCTGAAATATCAGCCTGATAAAATTGCTGAATTTGCGGTTTGGAATAAGACCATTGCTGCTGCTTTTGGGTGCGACTATCTTGATAACTAACCTGCTGGATATAATGCTGCTGACCTACTTTTAATAGCTCTAATTGCTGGATTTGTCGGGTATGGGACTGGTTATATTCATCTGTACAAATATCTTGCAGATAATGCTGGCAGTTTAATTTGGCAATATAACCATTCTGTGCAATCACAATATAAATGGCCTGATCCGGGCGTTGATTATTCGAGACCAGCACCAGTTGTTTGTCAGGTGTAGATTTTAAGGAAATCTGCGTGGCGTACTGAAAAGCTTGATCTGCTTTTATAATTTCTCGGCTTTTTGAAAAAATACTCAAAAATAAAGTCAAGGTAATAAGAAAAATGATCCCTGCAAAAAAAAGCCGAAATATGGTTTTAACTGTTTGATGCATGGTTAAATTCAACTTAATGTAGAGAGAAATGAAAGAAACGAGGAGATACTAAATAAATGGATTTTGGGCTATGTTAAATCATTGCTAAAAATATGTAAAAAAACTTAACTATTTTGTGGGTTAAAGAAAAAATGGTTAAACTGATTCGGTGAATAAATAGTATTGAATTAAATATTTATTTGGAAATGGTGGGATGCGTTCGCTTTATTCCAATCAATCGCTCAAATTGGAACTTTAATGGGAAATTTCTTTTTTCTTCAGGTCTTTACAGTTATTTTTGCGCTTTCAATTGCAACGACTATTTTTAATAAGCGTATTTTAGGTTTCCCACAGGCGATAGGTGTACCCATTGTTTCGGCAATTTTCGTCTTTATTTTACAATGGGGTGCCAGTTTACTCAGTGGCAACAAGTTCATCACCATTAATATTCACAATATTGAAGAAGCAGTTCGTCATATTGATTTCTATGATTTTTTAATCAATGGTGTGATCTGTTTTATCCTAACCTCTTCCGCTTTAAAATTTAAAGTGTCCGATTTAAAAAGCCACTGGAAGCCGATCAGTATTTTGGCCAGTATTGCACTGGTGCTGTGTGCGGTGTTTTTTGGTGTCACCTTATATGGCTATCAATTTCTAATTGGCAAGCATGTCGATTTACTGGTGCTTTTACTGTTAGGCGCTGCACTGGGTGCGACCGACCCGATTGGAATTAAAGGTGTACTCAGTTCGGTACGTGCACCGCATCACCTGATGGTTAAACTGGAAGGTGAATCACTGTTTAATGATGCCATGTGTATCGCCGTATTCATGACTTTATTATATGTATTGCAGGGTGAACATTTTACCATTGTGGGTACGTTGCAAACTTTGCTTTACGAGATTGTGGTGGCCGTAATTATTGGCTGGGGCTTTGGTCTGGGCATTTTAAGATTGCTTCGTGGCAAACACGAAATGGAATCTCTGATTTTAACCACTGCATTACTGGCTTGTGGTTCATACTTGGTGGCGTTATTCGCCCATGCCTCTGCACCAATTGCCTGTGTGATTGGCGGTTTAGTGGTTGGGAATAAGTGGAAAGAAATTTTACAGGAACGTGAAATTCGTGAAGTCAACCATTTCTGGCATACGGTTGAAGGAATCATCAATTCCTTCTTGTTCACCTTGATTGGTTTGGAACTGTTTATTCTGGATTTAAGCATTAGTTTAATTCTGGGCGGTATTGTCGCGTTCCTTATTCTGCATGCTTCGCGCTTTGCTGCCAACTATCTGTCATTTGCATTTTTCCCGAACTTTAGAAACAAAAGCTATAATGGCAGTCTGGCAATTTTATCATGGGGTGGGGTGCGTGGCGGAATCTCGCTGGCATTGATTTTGGCGGTGGCGAATATTCCTGAACTCAGTGAGTACAGCAGTATCCTGGTCGGTTATACCTTTATTGCCGTTTTACTTTCCGGCGTAGTCTGTGGACTGGGTTTGCCTGCGGTCATGAATGCCTTTTATTATAATCCTAATGAAGAAACCACGGGTTTTAAGGGCTGGTATCAACGCTTGTGTCATAAAATGAACCGCAAAGGCTTTCAGTATATTGTTGGTGAAGATGCCAACGGCAATGAAACTATTACCGTATATAACCCGGATGCCTTAATTGATAAAAAAGCCGAAGATGGTGTTGCAGTCATGCATAATCCAGAGAAGGTGCAAGTCGTGAAACGTTTGGAAAGTCCGGATAATTTCTAAGTGTAAAACACAAATAAAAGAAGCTCATAACGGGCTTTTTTTATAGCTTGAAAGTTTAAATGGGATGATTTAAGGAGCTTATATGCCAGAACATTCAGGTCGCTCCAGTGATGAGTTGGCGCGTCAAATTCTGCAAGTGGTTGCCTTAATTCCATATGCTAAAGTGGCCAGTTATGGACAGATTGCCCGTATGGCAGGTTTGCCCAAACATGCGCGTTTAGTCGGTTATGTATTAAAACATCTGGATGCAGAGGCGGAAATTCCCTGGCATAGGGTTATCAATTCTCAAGGAAAAATTAGCCTAAGCAAATTAAATGAAAGCGGAGAAAATATTCAACGATTAAAATTAGTGGCAGAAGGGGTAATGGTGATTGGAGATAAAATTAATTTAAAACAATATCAGTGGATGAATAGTTGATAGAAACTGTAGATGATCAGAATAAAATTTTCCCACCTTTAGTTAAAGATGGGAAATATAAGGGAATATTATTGGCGAACAATCAGCACTGGAATATGAGATTCTCCGAGTACGCTTTGAGCAACGCTACCCAGGAACAGTTTTTTCAGACCTGTACGACCATGTGAACCAATGATGATCAAATCAGCATGGCTATCTTCAGCAGCTCTCACAATTTCACGATGAATCACTTGTCCTTCAAGAAGTTTAGTTTCCACTTCAAGGCCTTGTTCATTGAATTTTGCCTTTGCTGCTGCTAGCGAATCAACAATCGCATTACGAGCACGTTCAATCAAGTCATTGGTTTGGCTAGCAGAAATGTATTCTGCTGCGATATACGGATCAAGTGCTAAAACTTGAACTACTGTAATTTTACTGCCAAATGCTTTAGCAAACTCAGCTGCTTTAGCCACTGCTGCATAAGCTGTTTCTGAACCGTCAACTGGTACTAAGATATTTTGATAAGCCATGTGTATTTCTCCTTATAATCCTTACTAAAATGTATCGTATTAAGACTAGAACTTCTTGTTCAATAAAAACGTTTGAAATTTGATACTAGCTGTATTTCTATTAAAATAAAACCTAGTAATTTCATGGGGATAATTTATTCCCTAAAACAATTTTATAATTTAATCTATCATGATTTTGTTTAAAAACTAGCGGGCTTAAAACTAAAGTCTGAGGAAATTGTAAGCAGATTTTTTATTTGCAACTATTTGTAAAAATAGATGTGAACAGTTCTTTAAAATTGTCATATCATAAATGTAGTAACTTATTAATAATGAATTAAAAAATGCATGAAACAGATCAATTAAAATTGGCAACGTGATCTTTGGGATCAGAAACATCTAGGTTTAGGTGGGAAAATTAATAGATAGGTGAGTTATTTATAGGATAGCCCAGTTGGTTAGGAGGCTTCATTCATAATGTTGGGGCACAAGTTTAAGTCTAGTCATAGCCACCATATTCTGAAAAAACCCACTCTGATTGAGTGGGTTTTTTTTATAGTTAGAAAATTATAATTAATTAGATTTTTTAATTGAATTTAATTCGAGCATAAGTTGATCGCCATAAGGTGTTAATGTCCAATAAATATTTGTATCAGAAGGGGCGTGTTTCTTATTACTTAGCTGTATAAGTTTAAGAGCTCTAAGTTGAACCATAATCATATTAAATTCATTTTTATAAAGAGAAAAACTTTTATCAGCTGTTAAACCATGATCTGAAAGGTATTCATCGAATTGTTTGCCTCCACACGCCCTAATTATATTAGGTAGATCATTTTCTATTTGTTGTTGCGTTGACTCATCAAGAAGCATTGGGGATAGATACTTAAATACTTTATTCCAACTAATACTTAGATTAATATCATGCTGTTCGTATATAGCATCAGTATTTTTTGCCGAAAAACGTAATCTAATCTGAAAAGTATCGTTTCCTTGTGATAAATTTTCTAAACCTTCTGGTTTGGATTTTAGTTGTTCAATTTTACTTTCTAATTCATTTATATAGGTTTTAAGCTTGAGAATTTCAGATGAAGTATCTTCACTTGGAACTAAATTTGCTCTAACCCATCCAATAGCAGGATAGGTTTTAATGGTTTTAGATAAGCTTAGTGCAACCATACCTGAAATTTGATCTGCATTTTTCCAAAACTTGACTAGACGACCAGTACAAACTTTTTCTCGGAATTTTTCTAATTTTTCCTGTAGTTCTGGATCTTTTTCACACTTTATCTGCGGGAGATTGTTTGGTTCTCCATGAACTAATGCAATAACTTTCATGCCTTTAGAAACAGCATAATCATATTCCATTTCTGTATAGCTTATACCTTCAGGGCTAAGTGACCCGTATCTGCCCCCTATAAGTAGAAGGTAGTAATCACAATCATCAATGACTTTTTTGATAAAATCCCATTGTTCTTCATCAGCAGCTGGGAATAATTCCATTCCAGCAGGAATACAGTCCATTTCCATTAATGTTTGAATAATGTGCTGGCGTTCTTCTTCTAAATCTTTAAAGGTTGAACTAACAAATACTTGGTATCTTTTATCCATATATTCAATGCTCTAATATTTTGATTAATCTAATATTAAGTTAAAATTTTCTACTAATTTATCAACATCATCCGTTTGCAACTGCTCACGCATTTTTAAAAACAGCTTTTCATCCATGTCATAGAGCTTAAGGGAAAGCAGTTTTTCAATATCTTCTTGAGGAAAACGGTATTTAATAATTTTTGCAGGTATGCCACCGACTACTGCATAAGGCGGAACATCTTTGGTCACGACAGCGCCAGTCGCAACTACAGCACCTTCACCAAGCTTTACGCCTTGCATAATCATGGCACGAGAGCCAATCCAGCAACCATCGCCAATAATGGTATCACCAGCAGGCACAAAACTGCGTGTATCGAATGGAAAGGCTGAAATCCAGTCGGTACGGTGCAACTGGTTGCCGCCCATCATGATCACGCATTCTGCACCAAAACAGACAAAATTGCCGATATAGAGCTGATCAATAGGCTTTTCTGATGTGGCGGGCTTGTCATGCAGATAACGCACCACACAACGCTCAAATCCCTGATCCCAATAGGCTGAGTAATAGCTGTAATTGCCCTTGATATGAATGTTTGGATTCTTCACCGTTTTCGAGATGAATTCGAACTCGCACCAGTGATTCACAGGAGAATTAATTAACTTTTCAGACATACAAGAATCATGGGTTGAAAGGACAAGGAATTATACCCAATTGGACTGCAATCGGGCAGGGTTGTAGTCGTGTTAAAGTCAGGAGATTAAAGCTTAGAGGTTAATTTTAATGGCTTGTGAAGGAATACGAGCGATCACTTTGATTTCGAAGTCAAAGCCAGCGAGCCAGGTCACGCCAACCGCCGTCCAATTCGGATAAGGCTTTTGTGTAAAAACCTGGTTTTTGACTTTCATAATGGTTTCAAATTGCTGCTCAGGGTCGGTATGAAAGGTGGTGACATCCACGATGTCATCGAAAGTACAACCTGCCGCTGCCAGTGTCGCAGCTAAGTTTTCAAAAGCCCGTTGCACTTGCTTTTTGAAATCAGGTTCGGGGCTGCCATCCTCACGGCTACCGACTTGTCCAGAGACAAAGAATAAATCTTCCGATTTAATTGCAGCGGCAGTATTGCTTAATAGTGCTGCCATGAATGCGGCACTGTGGGTCGCCTCGAGTGAACATCCTGACAAGGTCCTGCCTGAGGCATTACATGCATTTCAGTTATTTGCATCGGGACTTTTAAAATAAGCTGGAACTCAGCTTTCTGTAGCAGAAGGCTGAATATAAAAAACCCCTCATCAGAGGGGTTCTTACAGCCTAAAATATCTATTTAAAACTTAGATATATTCAACTTTAACAATTTCGTATTCAACTTCGCCTTGCGGAGTAACGATTTTCACTTCGTCGCCTTCGTTTTTACCCAACAGGCCACGTGCGATCGGAGAGTTTACTGAGATCTTGTTGATCTTAAAGTCCGCTTCGTCATCGCCAACAATTTTGTAAGTCTTCTGTTCTTCTGTGTCGATATTTTCAATCGTTACCGTTACACCAAAAACCACACGGCCATTTTGCTCAAGTGTTTTTACATCAATGACTTGGCACGCACCGAGTTTACCTTCGATGTCCTGAATACGACCTTCACAAAAGCCTTGCTGTTCACGCGCTGCGTGGTACTCTGCATTTTCTTTCAAGTCCCCATGTTCACGTGCTTCAGCAATCGCTGCAGTAATACGTGGACGGTCAATACTTTTTAGTTGGTGTAATTCTTTCTCTAGGGCAATTTTGCCTTCAGGAGTCATAGGATAACGTTGCATTGTTGTCCCTCTAAGTTAAATTAAAAAAAATACAGCTGGTTTATAAATAAAAAAAGCCCGCCACCGAGAGGTAGCGGGACTTCTCGGTAACTTAATTAACCTTTGGTAAGGTCTTGCAAGCGGTAAACATCCATCGGCAATTTAATTGCTAAAGCTTGACATACAGCGTCTGCGCCATTCAAAGTTGTTGTGTGATACACCTTACCTTGAAGAGCAGAGCGGCGGATCGAGAATGAATCCTGCTGAGCTTGTTTGCCTTCAGTTGTATTGATAATGAGGTGAATCTCGCCATTTTTCAAGCGGTCAACAATATTTGGACGGCCTTCAGTTACTTTATTCACACGTTCACATTCAATACCTGCTGCTTTAATCACGTCATACGTGCCGCCAGTCGCAAGGATTTTGAAGCCGAAACCAGCTAGCTGCTTCGCAATACCAACAGCACGAGGCTTGTCAGAATCACGTACAGAGATGAATGCATGCTTCACTTCACCTTCGGTTGGAAGGCCAGGTAAGCGTTCATTCGCGCCTAGTACAGCTTTGTAGAATGCTTCGCCGAATGTTTTACCTACACCCATCACTTCGCCAGTCGATTTCATCTCAGGGCCAAGGATTGGGTCAACACCAGGGAATTTGTTGAATGGGAACACCGCTTCTTTTACAGAGAAGTGTTCAGGAATAATCTCTGAAGTGAATCCTTGAGATTCTAGAGATTGACCCGCCATACAACGTGCAGCAACTTTCGCCAAAGATTCACCGATACACTTAGAAACGAACGGTACAGTACGAGACGCACGTGGGTTCACTTCAAGAATGTAAACATCAGTGCCTTTAACCGCAAACTGAACGTTCATCAAACCGATTACGCCAAGCTCTTTCGCCATAGCAATCGTTTGACGACGCATTTCGTCCTGTACTTCTTGAGATAAAGAGTAAGGAGGAATCGAACATGCAGAGTCACCTGAGTGAATGCCGGCTTGTTCAATGTGCTGCATGATACCGCCGATCACAACGTCTTTACCGTCAGATACGCAGTCCACGTCAACTTCGATGGCATCATCTAGGAAGTGGTCAAGAAGAACAGGCGCTTCGTTCGATGCCTGAACCGCATCACGTAGGTAGCGTTTCAATTCGTCATCGTTGTAGACGATTTCCATCGCACGACCACCAAGAACGTAAGAAGGACGCACCACCAGTGGGTAGCCAACTTTCGCCGCTTCAGCCATACCTTCTTCAGCAGATTTTACGATGCTGTTGTTCGGCTGACGAAGTTGCAGACGTTGAATCATTTGTTGGAAACGTTCACGGTCTTCTGCACGGTCAATCGCATCAGGTGATGTACCGATAATTGGCGCACCAGCTTCTTCCAAAGCACGAGCCAATTTCAAAGGTGTTTGACCACCGTATTGTACGATAATGCCTTTAGGCTTCTCGACACGCACGATTTCAAGTACATCTTCCAACGTAATTGGTTCGAAGTACAAACGATCAGAAGTGTCGTAATCTGTAGAAACCGTTTCAGGGTTACAGTTCACCATGATGGTTTCATAACCGTCTTCACGCATGGCAAGGGCAGCGTGTACACAGCAGTAATCGAACTCGATACCTTGACCAATACGGTTAGGACCGCCACCGATGACCATGATCTTGTCGCGAGTTGAAGGATTCGCTTCACATTCTTCATCGTAAGTTGAGTACATGTACGCTGTATCAGATTCGAATTCAGCGGCACAGGTATCTACACGTTTGTAAACTGGAGTCACACCCAGGTT
Organism: Acinetobacter sp. SA01; assembly: GCF_011319235.1. NCBI lineage: Bacteria > Pseudomonadati > Pseudomonadota > Gammaproteobacteria > Moraxellales > Moraxellaceae > Acinetobacter > Acinetobacter sp. SA01. The sequence goes on along the minus strand of NZ_WXXM01000001.1, from coordinate 407,421 downwards.
CCAACGGTGTTTACGGAATTGTTTTTGTGAAATGCCCATCAAGCCAGCGATACGAAGATCTGACAAACCTTTACGTTTAAATGCACGGATATTGTCGGCATTTAAGTCACCAAAACCTAAAGTTTTGATTTGGTTTTCAGTTTTGATGATGTCTTCGATCTGGATCAAGAACCAGCGGTCAATATTTGTTGCAGCAAATACTTCGTCTAGGGTGAAACCGTGACGGAATGCATCGCCTACGTACCAGATACGCTCAGGACCTGGAACTTTAAGTTCTTGCAGGATCTTTTCTTTCGCGCCTTCAGTACCCACTTCGATTTTTTCATCAAAGCCGCAAGCACCCACTTCAAGACCACGAAGCGCTTTTTGCATAGACTCTTGGAAGTTACGACCAATCGCCATCACTTCACCTACAGATTTCATCTGCGTGGTTAAAGTTGCGTCCGCTTGTGGGAATTTCTCGAAGTTGAAACGAGGAATTTTGGTAACAACGTAGTCAATTGCAGGTTCGAATGATGCAGGTGTTGTACCGCCAGTGATGTCGTTTTTCAACTCATCAAGGGTGTAACCCACAGCCAATTTCGCAGCAATTTTCGCAATCGGGAAACCAGTTGCTTTAGATGCCAATGCAGATGAACGAGAAACACGAGGGTTCATCTCGATCACAACCATACGGCCGTCTTTCGGGTTAATACCGAACTGAACGTTTGAACCGCCGGTTTCTACACCAATTTCACGAAGTACAGCTAAAGAAGCGTTACGCAGTAACTGGAATTCTTTGTCTGTAAGCGTTTGAGCAGGAGCAACAGTGATTGAGTCACCTGTGTGCACGCCCATTGGGTCAAAGTTTTCGATTGTACATACGATGATACAGTTGTCGTTTTTGTCACGAACAACTTCCATCTCGTACTCTTTCCAGCCAATGAGTGATTCATCAATCAATAACTGTTTAGTTGGAGAAAGATCGAAACCGCGTTCACAGATTTCAATGAATTCTTCACGGTTATACGCGATACCTCCACCAGAACCACCCATGGTGAATGATGGGCGGATAATCACTGGGAAGCCGAAACGTGCTTGAATTTCAAGCGCGTGTTCCATTGACTCAGCAACATCAGCTTTTGGACATTCAAGACCAATTTTACGCATTGCCTGGTCGAAGAGTTTACGGTCTTCAGCTTTTTCGATCGCTTCTTTGGTCGCACCGATCAATTCAACATTGTATTTTTCTAAAATGCCGTGCTCGTCTAGGGCAAGGGCACAGTTCAATGCAGTTTGACCGCCCATGGTTGGAAGAACTGCATCTGGGCGTTCTTTCTCAATGATTGCAGCTACAGTTTGCCAGGTAATTGGCTCGATGTAAGTTGCATCTGCCATAGCCGGGTCAGTCATGATGGTTGCTGGGTTAGAGTTGACCAAAATAACACGGTAGCCTTCTTCACGAAGCGCTTTACACGCTTGAGCACCTGAGTAGTCAAACTCACATGCCTGACCGATCACAATCGGACCTGCACCGATAATTAAGATGCTTTTAATGTCTGTACGTTTAGCCATGATGCTTCCTTAATTACTTCTTAGATGCTTCGATAAGTTCGATGAAATGATCGAACAATGGTGCGCAGTCATGTGGACCAGGGCTTGCTTCAGGGTGACCCTGGAAGCTGAACGCAGGTTTGTCTGTGCGATGCATACCTTGCAAGGTTTGGTCGAACAGTGATTTGTGCGTTGCTTTCAAGTTAGCCGGTAGCGTATCTCTATCTACTGCGAAGCCGTGGTTTTGAGAAGTAATCATCACTGTACCATCTTCAAGATTTTGTACAGGATGGTTGGCACCGTGGTGACCGTGAGGCATTTTTACAGTTTTTGCACCTGAGGCAAGTGCAAGAATCTGGTGACCTAAACAAATACCAAATACTGGAATTTCAGTGGTTTCTACAATTGTTTTTACAGCTTCAATTGCGTAGTCACATGCTGCTGGATCGCCGGGACCATTTGACAGGAACACGCCATCCGGATTCAAAGCAAGGACTTTTTCTGCAGGAGTTTCAGCAGGTACAACAGTCAATTTACAACCGCGATCCGCGAGCATACGTAAGATGTTGGTTTTGACACCGTAATCGTATGCAACAACATGGAATTTAAGTTCAGGTTGAGAGAACCCTTTGCCTAGAGTCCAAGAGCCTTCTGTCCATTCAAAACCTTCAGGGTCGCAGCATTCTTTAGCAAGGTCTAAACCATTTAAACCGCCAAAAGCACGGGCTTTAGCTAAAGCTTCTTCCTCTGTAGCGTTTTCGCCAGTAAGGATACAACCGTTTTGTGCACCTTTAGATCGCAGAATACGCGTGAGTTTACGAGTATCAATGTCTGCGATAGCCACAACGTTGTGTTGTTTAAGATAATCACCAAGTGATTGCTCAGCACGGAAGTTGCTATGCAATAAAGGAAGGTCACGAATGATCAATCCGTTGGCCCAAACTTTATGAATTCGACCTGACTCAGCGTCTTCATCATTACAACCTGTATTACCAATATGAGGATAAGTTAGGGTGACAAGTTGTTGTGCATAACTAGGGTCAGTCAAAATTTCTTGATAGCCAGTCATGGCAGTGTTGAAAACGACTTCACCAGTCGTACTACCCGATGCGCCAATTGAAGTACCTTTAAAAATAGTACCATCGGCAAGGGCTAAAATTGCTGGGGTGCTCAAACCAAAGCTCCTGAAATTTAGGCTGTAAAAAAGCGAGTAGACGAAAAAAAAGGAAGGCTATTATAAAACCTATCCTCCTTGTCTGCTCGCTTGAACTTAACACGGCATTATACGCAGAAATAGCCTTTAAGTCCAACGGCTTTACAGCAAAAGTATGAGATAAATCCCTTGCTTTTTGGCTTAAAGTCTGTTTCTGCATCTATGTATGTAAAATGTAAGCAAATTAGAATTGTCTAACAAATCAAAACTTAAATTTTATCAAAACGGAATACGCTAGAGCTCTCATGTAATAACTATAGGAAAAAAGATCATGACCTTAGAACACAAGCCAACAAAAGCAAAAACTACCTTAAAGGAAGTGGTTGCAGAAGGTGCGGACAAGTTGGAACAGGCATCTAAAGAAGCACAGCAAAAAGTGACAGAAGCGGTGACAGAATCTACTGAGAATGTAAAAGCAGAAGCAAAGGAGGTACAGGCAAATGTTCAAGAGCAGATTCAAAGTTTAAAACAAGACCTTTTTCAGCGTATTGAAACCATTAAAAAGCAACTCAATTTTTCACAGAAAGATTTGGCAGAATTGAAAGAGTTCGTAAAAGCTGAATTTAATGCGGTGATTGAAGACTTATCGAAACTTGGCAAAGAGTTAAAAGACGATGTCAGCCAAATTTCAGTGAAACATAAAGATCATCTGGCTGAAACTTTAAAACGTTCTAAAGAACATACTTTAGATGTGTGGAAAAAGGTGTCAGTGAAGTCGGATCAGGAACCTACTTTAAAAAGCTGACATATAAGTAGACATGTCTACTTATACTGGCGAGGAAGGACCCTATGCTAGTTTTCTTCAGGTACACATTGAAGACATAAAAAAGTGAGGTATTTTGCCTCACTTTTTTACTGTTTGAATATTGCTGCTATGCTCTAGAACTGATGTAGCCAATCACGCTTGTTGTGAAAGTCCGCATTTGGACTACTGTGTTGCATGGCATAATATTGTTCGCCTTGCGAGGTTTTGAGTACAGCGCTTAAGCCCAGAAACAAATCTGACCATTGCAATTTGTGCTTTAACATAAACTCGGTTAAATCAAGGCTCACATTTAAACCATAATGTGTGCGTTTAAGCTGGTTCAGTTCTATGTCATCGGTGGCTTGCGGCGGCATATCTTCCGGATAGCGATATTCCTCAAACTGATAGACCTGCCACGCCTGGGAAGGCGACAGATTGATTTCGCGATAGAAATCCTCACCCTGTACACCAATAAAAATTTCAAAACAGGTGTGTTCCCATAAGAAATCTTGACGAGGGTAGTCTTGAACCAGTTCAGGCCATTGTATGAACTGGTTGGGGTCGCGTAACCAGTAGCCCACATTTAAGCTATATGGGCTTTGTTGTTCAATTGCAGCAACCAGGGAGATCGATTGAAAGCGACGATCAAAGGCGCTAAGTTCGTAACTTGCCATGAAATCTGCTTAGTTAGACAAATGAGCGTGACGAACCAAGTTGGATAATTTGGCATTCTGTTTTGCCGCTTTTTTATAAATCAGCGCAATTTTACCAATTTTTTGAACAACTTCAGCACCAGTCTGAGCTGAAAGATCTTCGATTAAAGATGCGCGTTCTTCACGATCTTCCGCTACAATTTTCACTTTAATCAATTCGTGATCGTTTAAAGCGCGGTTTAATTCTTCAACCACAGCTTCAGTCAAACCTTTATCACCCAGCATAACCACCGGGTTTAATGCATGTCCGATTTGACGTAAACGTTTACGTTCCTGAATAGATAAAGCCGCCATAAAGATAACCTAATTTTAAAAACGGCTTAGTATAACAAATGCCAAGTTTAAACGCTTTATATTCTGTTGAAATAATCGATTTCAATTATTGAAAAAAACCTTTCAAAGATTGGATTTAGATACAGATGTATACTGCAAGGCCTATGTTTTTCACGTACAATCACCTATTAGAAGTTTTTTATTATTTAGAGAGTTATGGCGACACGCATTACCAACCAGAAGTTGTCAAAAAGTAGTCGAGAGTGGATGCGCGAGCATTTGGATGATCCTTTTGTAAAGAGAGCACAAAAGGAAGGTTATCGTGCGCGTGCTGCTTATAAGCTTCTTGAAATTCAAGAAAAATACAAAATTATTAAACCAGGCATGACTGTGGTTGACCTGGGTGCGGCACCCGGCAGTTGGTCACAAATTGCAGGTAAATTAGTCGGTGACAAAGGCTTGTTAATTGCCTCCGACATTTTACCTATGGATGCCTTGCCGGATGTGACCTTCCTGCAAGGTGACTTCCGTGAGGAAGAAGTTTTTGAAAAATTGTTAAATATTTTAAACGGAAGGACTGTAGACGTTGTAATTTCGGATATGGCCCCCAATACATCAGGTAATAAGGCTGTAGATCAACCGCGTCAAATTTACTTGTGTGAACTGGCTTTAGATTTTGCCAACAAGGTTTTAGGACCGAAAGGCCAATTTATCGTCAAGGTTTTCCAAGGCACCGGATTTGACGAATTTCGTAAACAAGTTGTAGATAGCTTTGATGTATTGAAGACGGCAAAACCTGCCGCTTCACGTGCCCGTTCTAAAGAAGTATTTTTAATCGGGCAAGGTCGTAAGAAGGCCTCTACATAAAGTTTACTTGCCAAGACGTTAAAAATTGTGCATTTTGTACATTTTTAAAATATTGCAAAGCTGATCTTCAGCTTAAATTAAGGTCACCCATTTTTGGGCATGATCAAATTAGATTGATATGGGAATAAAGCTTTGAGCGATCTCTTCAAGAATGCCGTATTGTGGCTGGTTATACTGGGTGTGCTGATTCTGATTTTCAGTAACATCAGTGACCGCAATCAACCGACTGCAATGAATTATTCAGAGTTTGTTTCAGCGGTGAATGCTGGTCAAATTAAGCAAGTCACCATTGATGGCGAAAGAATTCGTGGTGAAAAAACAAACGGTTCAGAGTTTGAAAGTATTCGTCCTGCGGTTCAAGACCCGGAACTGATGCCAAATCTCATTAAACATAATGTTGTTGTAGAAGGGACTGCACCGCAACGTCAAGGTTTGTTGATGCAACTTCTTATCGCTAGCTTCCCTGTACTTTTAATCATTTTGTTATTCATGTTCTTTATGCGCAACATGGGTGGTGGTGCAGGCGGTAAAAGCGGTCCGATGAGCTTTGGTAAATCGAAAGCTAAAATGCTGTCTGAAGACCAGATTAAAGTCACCTTTAGCGATGTTGCTGGCTGTGATGAAGCTAAACAAGAAGTTGTTGAAATTGTAGATTTCTTGAAAGATCCATCTAAATTTAAACGTCTGGGCGCAAGTATTCCTAAAGGCGTATTGATGGTTGGTCCTCCGGGTACCGGTAAAACCTTGCTTGCCAAAGCGATTGCAGGTGAAGCAAAAGTTCCGTTCTTCAGTATTTCAGGTTCTGACTTTGTCGAAATGTTCGTGGGTGTCGGTGCATCACGTGTACGTGACATGTTTGAACAGGCAAAACGCCATGCCCCATGCATTATCTTTATTGATGAGATTGATGCAGTCGGTCGTCACCGTGGTTCAGGTACTGGCGGTGGTCACGATGAACGTGAACAGACACTCAACCAGATGCTGGTAGAAATGGATGGTTTTGAAGGCAATGAGGGTATTATCGTCATCGCTGCTACTAACCGTGCAGATGTACTGGATAAAGCCTTGCTTCGTCCAGGCCGTTTTGACCGTCAGGTGATGGTAGGTCTTCCAGACATTAAAGGCCGTGAACAGATTCTGAATGTACATTTGAAAAAATTGCCTTCACACACTGGTGTGGATGTCAGAGTGCTAGCTCGTGGTACACCAGGTTTCTCTGGTGCACAATTGGCGAACCTTGTAAACGAAGCAGCGTTATTTGCTGCCCGTCGTAACAAGAACACAGTCGACATGCATGACTTTGAAGATGCTAAAGACAAGATCTATATGGGTCCTGAACGTAAGTCGATGGTGATTCGTGAAGAAGAACGTCGTGCTACTGCTTACCATGAAGCCGGTCATGCGATTGTGGCTGAAATTTTGCCGGGTACTGACCCTGTACATAAAGTGACCATTATGCCGCGTGGTTGGGCTTTGGGTGTGACTTGGCAGTTGCCGGAACAAGATGCAATTAGTCATTACAAAGACAAGATGCTGAATGAAATTTCGATTTTGTTTGGTGGCCGTATTGCTGAAGAAGTCTTCATTAACCAAATGTCGACCGGTGCTTCAAATGACTTTGAACGTGCAACCAAAATGGCACGTGCAATGGTCACTAAATACGGTATGTCTGACCGAATGGGTGTGATGGTTTATGAAGATGAAAACCAGAACGGTTTCTTTGGAAATGTCGGTAGTCGGACTATTTCTGAAGCAACGCAACAGCAGGTAGATGCCGAAGTTCGCCGCATTCTGGATGAACAGTATAAAGTTGCTCGTGAGGTTCTGGAAAACCACAAAGAGATCGCACATGCCATGGTGAAAGCGTTGATGGAGTGGGAAACCATTGATCGTGACCAAATCCGTGACATCATGGAAGGTCGTGAACCACAACCACCTAAAGTGTATGTTGCTGAAAATCCGGTGATTGATGTAACACCAACAGATGGTCCTGCAACTCCTCCACCATTACCAGCGAGCTAAGTTGGATGGTTAGAAAAAAGAGTCTCAAATGAGGCTCTTTTTTTTATGGATAAGGCAGTTGTGTCTGAAAAGATTTCAGACTGTAAAATTGTAGAGTTGTTAGAATAGCCGGATTGCTTGAAGGAGAAATATAATGCAATTGATGCCATTACCTAATCGAATGCTGCAATGTGGTCAAATGAAGTTGGACTTGTCTCAGCCCCACGTGATGGGGATTCTGAATGTCACTCCAGACTCTTTCAGTGATGGCGGAAAGCATAATACCAAAGACCAAGCCATAGCGTATGCCTTGCAGATGATAGAGGATGGTGCAAGCATAATTGATGTTGGGGGGGAATCAACTCGTCCCGGTGCTTCTGTGGTGGAGGTGGATGATGAAATACGCCGTGTAGTGCCTGTAGTTGAAGAATTGGCTAAGCATAATGTCATTATTTCAATTGATACTTCACAACCCGAAGTGATAAAAGCTGCTGTTCAAGCAGGGGCGCATATCTGGAATGATGTGCGTGCATTAACCCGTCCTCATGCCTTGCTAACCGCTGCTGAGCTGAATATTCCTGTAATTATTATGCATATGCGTGGCGAACCTACCACCATGAATAATTTAGACCAGTATGATGATGTAACCACTGATGTGATTAAAGAGCTACAGCAGAGAGTAGATGATGCAATACAGGCTGGGGTAAAACCTGAAAATATTGTGATTGATCCGGGCTTTGGTTTTGCTAAAAATGCACAGCAAAATTTGAAGCTGTTAAATGAATTTTATAAATTGAATGATATGGGTTATCCAATTTTATCGGCACTTTCCCGGAAGCGCTTTATTGGTGAAGCTCTGGGTGGGGCGGATGCTCAAAATCGTGCGATGGGTTCTGTTGCTGCTCATTTATTTAGTATTCAACAGGGGGCCTGCATGGTACGAGCACATGACGTCAAGGCAATGAGTGATGCCATTAAAGTATGGCAGGCGATGAATAATCTGGGTGTATAACCTAGGTATATAAAAAAGCTCGATACGGTATCGAGCTTTTTTAGTTTAAGGTGTAATTGTTGACTCATATTTAATTGCTTCAAAGACATGTAAATAAAAATGGGGGAAATCACCTTTTTTATTGTAGCGTTTGGTAATTTTGTTGCTTTGTGTTATACAAGCTCGCGTTAATGCATGTCTTTTTTGAGTGTTGTATGTTTGAAGATTTACTTCTCCCGATGTTTGATGATGAATATTATCCCGATATTCTTGTGGCTGAAGTCAAGCAGGCCATAAAACAGTTTGCAAAGAAGGTGGCTAAGCCTGATTTATCTGAAGCTGAAATTTATCATTTTGCTGCTGAAACTGTGGTTCTAATCAATAAGATGAAACCGCAATTTGAGGATTTGGATTCTTCCTTGGATGATACGGCAGCCGATTATATTGCTGAAGCCATGATGATGGTAGTGCAAGATAACGGTTATATGGATATTGAAATGGAAGAACTGGTATCGAATAGAGAGTGGTAAGTCACTCTCTATTTGTTAGTTTTGTATATTTAAAGTTTGGCCGGACTAGGCAAAAGATCGCTTAGATGGCAACGCAACTGGCCTGAAGATGAATTTCGGCTATCTCATCTACGATTAAATGAAATCTCTCGTTTTCAGTATAAGCCTGTGCTCTTAAATTGAGCCAAAAGTTCGGGGCTTTCCGCAGCAAGCTTTTAATCTGCTTTTCATCTTCTGGATGATTAAAGTGCAGGGGATAGGCATACTTAGCTAAAGTGCAATGAGTTAAAACAAGTTGTCCATGCTCTTCGTGAACGGTACCAGAAAATAAATCATAAACCTTTTGGCTCTGTGAGTTTTCAACCGCTATTATTGCGTGAGTCAAACTTGCGTTCATCAATATAAACAGGCTGATATACAGTAGGTAATACATTTTATTTCGCTTCATTTTTATTTTGTCTTTTTTATTGGTTTACGATAATTAAATTATTCAGGCATAAAAAAACCAGCTTATTGCTGGATCTTTTATCGCACCACTTTAATATATATTAAAATGGTGCCCGAGGCCAGACTCGAACTGGCACGCTTTGTGGGCGGGGGATTTTAAATCCCCTGTGTCTACCGATTTCACCACTCGGGCATGTGCGCCATAATAGTGGAGGAAATAAAACTTAGCAAGTATCTTTCCATGTATTTGCTTTCTTTTCAATCAATTCATGTGCTTATCGCTATAAAATAGGGCTTTGACTAAACTTTTCCTCTTAAAATGGTTATGTCATCTACATCAAGCTATCCAAATAGGTTTCGACATCTATATGCTTGTGTGTTTTGCACAGTTCATTTTCATAACGAATCAGCTGTATATGCAAATCGATAAACTGTTTTTCTTGTTGTTGTAGCCTATGAAGGGCAGGTGAGTTTTTTCTCATGAATAGGCTTTTTAACTGAATCTTTAATACCTGCTTATAAGCCCAAAAACAAATGCGGCGGGTTTCTTGCAGGTAAAAATATTGCTCGTTTTGTGTACCTTCACGGAACATATTTTCTTTGTAAAACTGGACAAAACCAAAACTCAAGGCAAAGAAAAAAAGAATAATGTGTAAAACTGTACTTTCAATATAAGCGATATTGATGGTTTGTAGCACAATGAGTACCGCAAGTTTAACCGGAGTATGGCGAAGTTGCTGATATAAAGAAGTGGAGCTATGTTTGATCTGTTTGATGACCACGGGCGTATAAAGCATAAACAACAACATAATGGCTAAAACAGCAATGCCTTGGGCACGAAAAACATTAAATTGCGGAAATTGGCTAGCGATGAAATGACCCAAACTCATTGAAAGCGAGATAAAAATCATTGCGGCGAGAACCCAGGGAATTAGCTCCTTCAGTTCATCTAAAATTCCTTTAGTTTTGATCATGCTGTAAAACAAATAATTTCTTTTAAATGCTGCCGGGTACTGTTCCCGCAATTGATTTAAAAAAATTGCCGTTTGTTTATTACTGATCATAAGAATTAAAGAAACATAAAAATTAGAGCTAATATAAAGGATTTGAAAGCATTTAACAGAGAAAAATCAGAAAATTACAGATTCCTTATTTCAAGGCTAAGCTCTATTTATTTCACATGCAGGCATGAGTTTTTAGCATATTTATAATGGCTGAGATGTATTGCGCCAATTTACTTAATCTTAGGGTCATGTTTTAAACCGCTAAATGATGAATCGACTCGGGAGCTTAATTTTATTCCTGTATTCAGTGAGGAATTATGCGAAAATAGCCCTTTCTTATTTTTGTCCAAGGACAGTTCATGACTGATCAATCTCCTGAATCTTTAAGCGATATCGAAATTTTAGACATTTTACAGTCCATGAAAAGCGATGTGCTAAATACTGAAGCGAATGAGATGATCCGTAATGGGGGTAAAGCTGGTCGTCAAGAGGCACATAAAAATGCCCTGGTTGCTTTAAATGCCAGTTTTGAAAGCAAGTTTGTTGAAGCTGTCACTTTGGCCCTGCATTTAAATGAAGCGCAAAGTAAAAAAATTCGTTATAAAAAAGACCGTATTCGTATTTTAAAAGCGCACGGCATTGATTACTTAGCTATTGATGGTGCCGAAACAGCACAGGTTTTATCACAAATTGCACAGGCCATTACCCGTGAAGATGCGACTGTGACTCACGACTTGCATAATATTTTCCCATTCTGGAAAGAAGGCTGGCCAATGGTACAGTTCGACAATGCTTACAAGATTCTGGAAGATGACATTACTATTCACTATCAGGCGGTACTGGATGAGCTGATCAGCAATTACTAAGTATTTCGTTAAAAAAGCATCCATGAGGTGCTTTTTTAATCCCGGTAAATAAGAGAGAGCAGCCAGCTGATCGGAAGAATAAACACTCTCCACCAGCTCAGGAGTGGCCAGTAAAAATACTGACCCCAAGTCAAGGTAGAGTCAAAGCCGCGCCGTCTGCGTTCATGCGGATAGGGAATTAAAATAACACTTAGTAGCAGTAAACCCATTCCTATCAGTAACAAAACTGAATTTTGTTGCCGAGCAAAAAAGAAATAGAGCAGATAAATTCCCGAATAAAAACTGAGACAGGCCAGCAAAGCAGATAAATTCATCAGCGTACCTTTTATTATTATAAGTTTAAAAAAGAAGAACCAGATTATTCTGATTCTTCAGGATGATTATTTTCTGCTTCCTTTAGAAGTCGTGTGACCAGGAGCTGGTCAATTTTAAAATGGTCAACATCCACTACTTCAAATTTATAGTTACCATAGATTACGGTATCGGCAGGGCGTGGAATTTTGCGTAGACGGTACATCATGAAACCGGCAAGCGTTTCATAATTTTCTTCATCCGGCATTTCATCAATTTCAAGGGCATGTTTCAGGTCCTCAATTGGCGTGCTGCCATCAATCAGCCAGGAATTGTTATCGCGCTTGATAATTTGCTGATCCGCTTCAATTGGCGTGACCCAGTCACCCATGACAGTAATCATAATATCAGACAAGGTAATCACGCCAACCACCAAGGCATATTCGTTAATTACCACCGCAAACTTTTCTTTGGTTGAACGGAAACGGTCCAGTAATTCAGATAAAGTCAAAGTATCTGGAATGGTCAATACATTACGAATGGTACTTTCATTGAGTTGCAGTAAAGACTGGTTATTCAGAATACGCACCAGAATATCTTTAGCATCAACATAACCAATCACATCATCAATATTTTCACTACACACCAGAAACTTGGAATAAGGATATTCAGCCAGTTTTTGCCGGATACTGGCTTCAGATTCTTTCAAAGTGAAATAGATGACATTTTCACGAGTTGTCATACTCGAAGGAACATTACGTTCTTCAAGCTCAAACACGTTTTCAATAAAGTGATGTTCCTGTTTCTGTAATACACCTGCCTGCGCACCTGCATCCATGACAGCAGAAATATCATCAAAGGTGATGTTGTCTTCACGGGTGGTATTGACCTTGAACAGGCGAAATAACAGATTGGCAATGGCATTGATGAACCAGGCCAGTGGACGACATACGCTAATAAAAATTTGAATCGGGTTGATCACAGACACAGCAATTTTTTCCGGTGCAATCATGGCCAGACGTTTTGGCATCAAGTCTGCAAACAGAATGAATAATGACGTGACTAAAGTAAAAGACAAGGCAAAACCGATCGTTTCAGCCCACGCACCCGTATAGAAACGTGAAACCAGCTCGAGAAAATAAGGACGGAAAGCCCCTTCACCTAAAATACCGCCAAGAATGGCCACAGCATTTAAACCAATTTGTGATGCTGCAAAAAAGTCTGCTGAATTTTCCTGCAAATCTAGTACTTGTTGAGCACGTTCATCACCGGATTCGGCCAGTATTTTTAATTTAACTTTACGTGCACCCGCAAGGGCAATTTCGGTTAGCGATAAGAATCCCGCACCCGCAATGAGGATGATGATGATGACAATATTTTGAAAGAGGCTCACAAATCCACCTGTGGATCATCATTATTATGAATATTTTTAACACAAAAGAACGTCAGGTAGTAATGAAATGACTACCTGACTAAATACAGTATAAGCTTAAAAAATAAGAATTTAAGAAAAATCGTTTTTAATAATGAGAAAATTGAGAATTATTCATTAAAAATTCACGATTTTCTTCTTCAATCATCTGACGCGCCACATACAGAATGAGCTGACGCAACCAGCGATGTGCAGGATGATGATGCAATAACGGACACCATGCCATCTTCAATTCAAACTCGGGAATATAGAAGGGGGGGTCTTTCATCAGCAGGTTCTGGTTTTTAGCCTGTAAACGTGCAATGCGTGTTGGCAAAGTCGCAACGAGGTCAACATTGGCAGCCAATAATCCGGGCATTTGATAGTGACGGGTAAAGACCGAAATTTTACGCTTTTGACCAATACGTTCCAGAGCCTGATCAATCCAGCCTAGACCCGCCTGTTTTTCAGGGTTCACGCCAAAGCCAACACCCATACCTGTTTTAGAGACCCAGATATGCTGTGCATCTAAATAACTTTTAAGGTTTAAATTTCCCGCGGCAGGATGCTTACTATTGAGCAAACAGGAAAAACTGTCTCGCCAGACCAGGACCTGGTGGAAACTTTGCGGAATTTCATTGAAACGGTTAATCGCCAGATCGACTTTGCCTTGTTCCATGTCACGGTAAGACACGTCACTGGGGGTTAAAAAGTCCAGTACCACATTGGGTGCTTCGGAGCGTAAGGCTTTAACCAAACGTGGTACTAAAGTCGCTTCAGCATAGTCCGAGGTCATAATGCGGAAAACACGATTCGATGTATAAGGACGGAACTCGGTACGAGGTTCCAGAATCATTGAAAGATCGGACAAGGCATCACGGATACGCGGCTGTAATTCCAAAGCACGTTCTGTGGGGGTCATTCCTTCAGAAGAACGAATTAACAGCGGATCATTAAATAAATTGCGTAAACGACGCAAAATGTTACTCATGGCAGGTTGGGTTACACCCAATTGTTCTGCAGCACGCGTGACATTTTTTTCGCGAAGCAGTACATCAAGATATATTAATAGATTGAGATCGACCCGCTCCAGATTCATACAAGAAATACCGAAAATAAGCTCATGAAATTATTTCGATTATGCCATAAGCGACAAGGCTTGTGTAGGAATATTGATGAAAAAAGAGACGGGATAATCGTGGAATTTTATATAGATAAAATGAATTAATGAATGAATTAACGAGGGTAAACGTCACACTTATTGAAGTAAAGTTAAATGAATCAGAGAGAAAAATTCGGGGATTTTAATAGCGGATAAAGGCCTTTATTGAGTGAGCTATAAAGAGAAAATAGAATAAATAAAATACAGTCATATTTTGATGATTTTGGTTAAAAATTTACATAAATGACTAAAAAAGTAGCTGGTCAAGCTTTTTCCTTTCAAAGCACGACTTAAGTCTAATGAAGAAAAAATAGGCATTGCGAACACTTTGTAAGCAAAAAATGATTTTGAGTAATTAAAATAAAGTTAATTAAAACAATAATTTAAAATTTTGAAACATAAATATAATAAGACTTTGATCTACATATTTTTTAAATAAATACTGGGAATTAATCGAGAATATTGGATTAATTTTTTAACTCAATCTAATCTGTGTTCATCTTAACGAAGCGCTCTAAATCTGAACAAATAATATGAGTGTGATTTTAGCCTTCGCTTGATGAAATCCTAATATTATTACAGGAAAATATCATGACTACATACCAAACAGCGATTGATGCAATCCGCGAATTAAAAGCGAAATTCGGCAATACTTGGGCAGACATCAGTGCTGAAGACGCTGCACGTATGCAAATGCAAAACCGTTTCAAAACTGGTTTAGACATTGCTAAATATACAGCTGCGATTATGCGTCGTGATATGGCTGCTTATGATGCTGACTCTAGCAAATATACTCAATCATTAGGTTGCTGGCACGGTTTCATCGCACAACAAAAAATGATTGCGAACAAAAAATACTTCGGTACGACTGAACGCCGTTATATCTACCTTTCTGGCTGGATGGTTGCAGCTCTTCGTTCAGAATTCGGTCCACTTCCTGACCAATCTATGCACGAAAAAACTTCTGTTCCTGCATTGATCGAAGAAATCTATACATTCTTACGTCAAGCTGACGCAAAAGAATTAAACGATTTGTTCCGTGCACTTAAAAAAGCTCAAGACGCTGGTGACACTGCTAAAGCTGCTGAAATCACTGCTCAAATCGACGGTTTCCAAACTCACGTTGTGCCAATTATTGCGGACATCGATGCTGGTTTCGGTAACGAAGAAGCGACTTACTTACTTGCTAAGAAAATGATCGAAGCGGGTGCTTGTGCACTACAAATCGAAAACCAGGTTTCTGATGCTAAACAATGTGGTCACCAAGCTGGTAAAGTAACAGTTCCACACGAAGACTTCATCGCGAAAATCCACGCACTTCGCTATGCATTCTTAGAAATGGGTCTTGACGACGGTATCATCGTTGCACGTACTGACTCTGAAGGCGCTGACTTGACTCAAAAAATCCCAGTGGTTAAAGAGCCAGGCGACATCGCTTCTCAATACATCAGCTACTTAGACACAACTGAAATTGACATTTCAGAAGCGCAAGAAGACGAAATCCTGATCAAACGTGATGGTAAACTTCACCGTCCTAAACGTTTAGCATCTGGTTTGTACCAGTTCCGCGAAGGCACTCAAATCGACCGCGTTGTACTTGACTGTGTAACTAGCCTACAAAATGGTGCTGACCTGCTTTGGATCGAAACTGCAACTCCAAACGTTGACGAAATCGCTCACATGGTGAACCGTGTTAAAGAAGTTGTTCCAAATGCGAAACTTGTTTATAACAACTCACCATCGTTCAACTGGACTTTAAACTTCCGTCAACAAGCTTACGACCGTTGGGTTGCTGAAGGTAAAGATGTTTCTGCTTACGACCGTGCTAAATTAATGAGCGCTGAGTACGATGCGACTGAATTAGCTGCTGAAGCTGACGAAAAAGTTCGTACATTCCAGGCAGATGCTTCTCGTGAAGCAGGTGTGTTCCACCACTTGATCACACTTCCGACTTACCACACAGCTGCTCTTTCTACTCACGAGCTTGCTCAAGGTTACTTCGGTTCTGAAGGTATGTTGGCTTATGTTGCTGGCGTACAACGTAAAGAAATCCGCGGTACCATCGCTTGTGTGAAACACCAAGCAATGGCGGGTTCTGACATCGGTGACGACCACAAAGAAATCTTCGCTGGTGACAATGCACTTAAAGCTGGTGATGACTCTAAAAACACTATGAACCAATTCTCTGCTCACTAAGCACTGAACTGATTCAAAAAACCCGGCACAAGCCGGGTTTTTTTATGTCTTAAAGAAAGTTTAGAATGAGATATAAAAAAAGCACCTGATAAAAGGTGCTTTTTGAAAATTGATAAAGATGAAAGCCGTAAAATGATTACTTGATTAAAATAATCAGCCAGACAAAGAAGATGATGCCAAGGGCTACAAACTGTGCAGCACTGCCCATGTCTTTGGCATTTTTTGAAAGGGGATGTTTGTCCAAAGAAATACGATCGACCACGGCTTCAATCGCTGAATTCAATAATTCCACAATCAAAGCCAGTAAGCAGACAGCAACCATGAGCGCCTGTTCAACCGCGGTCACATCAAGAAAAAAACTGCCTGGAATGAGTACGACATTGATCAGGACGATTTGACGAAAAGCGGCTTCATGGATAAATGCAGACTTAAAACCAGCAAGAGAATACTGGGTTGCATTCAATACACGCTTAACACCGGTTTTGCCTTTAAAAGGGGAATAAGAGTTCATTGCACTTAAATATTCAATAATTTGCACCATCCTATTCGATTTTGCTTAAGCAAAAATTAATTACGTTAACTTAATTAAAATATTGAAATGCAATAGTAAAAAATATGTCCTAAGCTTGCTTTAAAAAAAGCCGTGGTAATTTAATAAAGAAAATTCCTTCACATTTTCTCCTTATTTAAGGCAATGTCTTATTTTTCTGTTAAATATGATTGGCTTTTATAGTTTTGTCATTGATGATCAAGATCAGATCAATCATTTTAGTTATTCAATGATCGAGTTGAATTTTTTATCCCTTAGCACTTAAGTGACCAGGATATATGCTGTCTAGATTTTTTATTCATCGACCGATTTTTGCAGGTGTTTTAGCCATTATCCTGATGGCTTTTGGGTTTTTTGCAACGCTGAATTTACCGGTAGAGCGCTTTCCTGACATCGCCCCGCCACGGATTAGTGTCAGTGCCAGCTACAATGGTGCTTCAGCAGAAACGGTGGAAGAAAGTGTCACTCAGGTGCTGGAACAGCAAATTAAAGGCATTGATCATCTGCTGTATTTTAGTTCCAGCAGTGATTCATCCGGGCGCAGTCGCATTAACATCAGTTTTGAAAATGGGACTGATCCCGATACTGCACAAGTTCAGGTACAAAATGCAATTAATGGAGTGCTGAACCGTTTACCGGATGAAGTGCAACGTCAGGGAGTGAATGTATTCAAGTCACTGGGTGACACGCACATGGTCATTGGCCTATATGATGCTTCGGGAAAAAGTGACAGCATTGCCTTATCCGACTACATGCAGACCCACCTGGAAGAAGATCTGGCACGTATAGATGGTGTGGGGGAGGTTGATGTCTTTGGTTCGCAATATGCCATGCGCATCTGGCTAAACCCCTTAAAATTAAAACAATACAATTTAATGCCGAGTGATATCCGCGCCGCTATTGAAGCGCAAAATACCCAGGTTGCAGCAGGGGCGGTGGGTGATTTACCGACAGTAGCAGACCAGTATTTAAATGCCAAAGTCACTTCTGGTTCACGTTTAAAAACGGTGCCGGAATTTGAAAATATCATTGTCAAATCTGCGCGTGATGGCAGTTTTATCTATTTAAAAGATGTCGCCCGAATTGAACTGGGGGCAGAAAATTATCAATCCATGAATACCATCAACGGCTTTCCTTCTGCCGGGATGGGCATTTCGCTGGCTTCAGGTGCCAATGCCCTGGCGACTTCAGCACTGATTCAGGCTGAAGTGGATCAGATTTCGAAGCAGCTTCCTGAAGGCTATAAGCTGGTTTATCCGCGTGATAATACGCCATTTGTCAAAGAATCCATTAAGGAAGTGGTGAAAACCCTAGTGGAGGCCGTGTTGCTGGTGATTGTGGTGATGTTCCTGTTCCTGCAAAACTGGCGCGCGACGCTGATTCCAGCAATTACCGTACCGGTGGTCCTGCTGGGCACGATGGCGATATTGTATGTGCTTGGCTTGAGTATCAATACATTAACCCTGTTTGCCTTGGTTTTGGCGATTGGGCTGCTGGTCGATGATGCCATTGTGGTGGTGGAAAATATTGAGCGCCTGATGCATGAGAAAAACCTGACGGCTCAGCAGGCATCGCTTGAATCCATGCAGGAAATTAGTGGGGCATTGGTTGGGATCACGCTGGTACTGACAGCAGTGTTTATTCCGATGGCCTTTTTTAGTGGTTCAACCGGGGTGATTTACCGCCAGTTTTCCATTACTTTAGTTGTCGCTATGGCTTTATCTCTGGCTGTTGCGCTCATTTTAACTCCAGCTTTATGTGCCCTGATTTTAAAGCCCAATCCACAGCCTGCCCAGTGGGCGCTCTGGTTTAACCAAAAGCTGGATGGCTTAAAACGGCGCTATCTTCAATTATCTACCTTAACCCTGCGATATAAAGCCATTTGTTTGCTGCTGTTTGCTGCACTGATCAGTGTTTTTGCCTTGTTTTATCGGGCCTTGCCGACCAGTTTTATTCCTAGTGAAGATCAGGGCATTCTCAATGTGCAGTTTAAGCTGGCAGATGGTGCACCGATGTCGAAAAGTTCCGAAATTGGTGAGCAGATTAGACAATATTTTCTGCAAAATGAAAAAGACAACGTAAATCTGGTGATGGTACGTTATGGTCGTAATATGGCGGGAACGGGACAAAATCTGGGTCAGGGTTTTATTGCCTTAAAACCCTGGGATGAACGTTCAGGCAAAGAAAATTCAGCCCAAGCGATTCGGGAACGCGCCTTAAAGCATTTTAAAAACAATCCGAATGCACAGATTAATGTGACGATGCCGGCTTCGGTCAGTGGTTTAGGCCAGACTGACGGGCTGGATTTCTGGATTCGTGATATCAATGGTCAAGGTCGTGCCTATCTGGATAGCCAGTTTAAGCAATTGCAGCAGCAGGCAAAACAATACAGCAGTTTTGAAAATCTGGATAAGCGTTCAAATCCTGATAAAGCCGGTTTGAAGGTCAATATTGACCAGAAACTGGCGATGGCCAATGGACTGTCACAAACCGCCATTAACAGTACCTTATCGAGTGCATGGGGCGGCAGCTATATCAATGATTTTATTGATCGCGGCCGGATTAAACGGGTGATGATGCAGGGCGATGCCGAATTCCGTTCTAAGCCTGAAGACCTGCAATATTGGTATGTGCGCAATGACTTGAACCAGATGGTGTCCTTTAGCAATTTTGCTACGGTCAGCTGGAGTGGCGGGCCAGATGTAGTGAACCGTTATATGGGCTATACCGCCCTGCAAATGGAAGCAGATACCACAAAGGATGTTAGCTCGGGTGTGGCAATGGGGGATGTTGAACAACTGGTGGCCCAGCACCCGGGTATCGATGTGGCATGGAGCGGTTTGTCCTATGAAGAAAAACGCTCGAGTAATCAGGCTATATTGCTGTATATATTGTCGATTGGCTTTATTTTTCTGTGTCTGGCTGCACTGTACGAAAGCTGGTCTATCCCTACGGCAGTATTAACTGCCATTCCTTTGGGGATTGGCGGCAATATCCTGTTCAGTTATTTTGCCGGTTTTCCAAATGACATTTATTTCCAGATTGCCTTACTCACCACCATTGGCCTGTCCTGTAAAAATGCCATTTTAATTGTCGAATTTGCCGCACTTGCCGAGCAGCAAGGCAGCAGTGTTGTTGAAGCTGCGCTGGAAGGTGCTAGTCTGCGTTTACGCCCGATTCTCATGACGTCGTTGGCCTTTGGTGCAGGGGTAATTCCGCTGGTATTTGCCTTTGGTGCGGGTGCTGCCAGCCGTCAGGAAATCGGGGTCAGCGTGTTAGGTGGGGTGATTTTTGCCACCGTTTTGGTGCTGATTTTTATTCCCTTTATGTATGTGCTGATTCGTACGCTGTTGAAAACCAAACCGAAAACATAATCTGATTAGTTCTATCCTTCAATATTCCTTTAGCGAAAAGAGAATATTGAAGGATTTTCTTGTTATATAAGACTGTTCAATAGTTAAGATATCTTTGTAAATGTCTCAGTCAAATTAGGCTGAGGTAGCTTGATTTCAGCCGGCTTTCACTACATTAATCATATCTATACACAGCATGTAGAAAAGACATGATGCAATCTCGATTATTTAGATCATTATTTTTTGGGAATGTGGCAATGCCAGAGCAACAACAAAAAAAATTGAGCCAACAGGAAGTCGTACGTTTGGAACGCGATTTAGCCAAGTTCGCGAATATGATGGATTCGGTTGTACGGATTCCATTCACCAAACAAGGTGTCGGGGCAGATGCTGCCTTAAGTACCATTCCTGTGGCTGGCGATGTTGCCGGTTTTGCATTGACCTGTTATGCCATCTATAAGGCCAAGCAAATTGGCGTACCGCAAAGTAAACTGACTCCAGTGCTGAGATTGGCCATGATGGATGCTGTGGTTGGTTTTATCCCTGTAGCGGGAACGATTTTTGACGTTTTTATTCGTCCTAGTCGCAAAGCTTTAGCCATTGTGCATGATCATATTCGTGAGGAATATCAGATTCGTAGTGAGTCACATGTCACCCATCCCTTTTTGCATGAACGTCTGGAACAGAAGCAGCAGTCTTCTGCATTTTGGCGTAACCCTGTCGTGGCCTGGATCTGGCTGCATCTTCCTGATTTACTGGGCGTTGTTTTTATCATTTTATTAATTATGGCCATGTGGCTGGGACTTGGCTGGTTATGGCAATGGTGGCAATCACTGAATATTTAAGGTCATGCAAGATCAATCAATCGATGATTTTGCTCTCGATATCGTGTGTATGAGTGGTGTGCATAATTGATTTCAATGACCGTCTATTAGCGGATTTAGCCACAAAAAAGCCTCCATCGTGGAGGCTTTTTATATCCCGTCTATCTAAACAGATTCAGTCTAAACAGATTATGGGCAATTCAACTGTTGTAATGCAGCCACACGTTGTTCAATACTAGGGTGGGTCTGGAACAAAGCAGCCAGGCTGAAACCTTGTTCTTTACCTTCAGCAATAGAGAAAGCTTTCATTTCTTTTGGCATTTGATCCGGCAGTTCTGATTCCGCCTGTAAGCGCAGTAAGGCAGAAATCATCGCCTGTTTACCGGCTAAACGTGCACCGGCTTCATCGGCACGGTATTCACGGTGACGAGAGAACCACATGACGATGGCTGAGGCCAGAATACCAAACACGATATCCAGTACCATGGTAATAGCGAAGTAAGCCAGTCCCGGTGCTTCACCATCTTCGCGACCAAATACATTACGGTCAATAAAGTCACCGACCACACGTGCAAAGAACATGACAAAGGCGTTGACTACACCTTGAATCAAGGCAAGCGTGACCATATCACCATTGGCAACGTGACCAATTTCGTGCGCAAGCACCGCACGAAGTTCATCTTTATTCATGCGTTCGAGCAAGCCTGTTGAAACGGCAACCAATGCATCGTTTTTATTCCAGCCTGTAGCGAAAGCATTGGACTGATAAGATGGGAAAATACCCACTTCTGGCATGTTAATGCCGGCACGTTGCGATAATTGCGCAATTTCTTGTAATAACCATGCTTCAGCCTGGTTACGCGGAGCATTGGGGTCGATCAACTCTGTCCCGGTAGATTTTTTTGCCATCCATTTCGACATAAACAACGAAATGAGAGAGCCAACCATACCAAAGACAAAACAGATGACCATCAGGTTGCCTAGATTTAAGCCACCCGCGCCATGGTAACTACCGACACCGAAGAGTGACAAGATAATGCCAGCTACTACCAGTACCGCGAGGTTGGTTAGCAAGAACAAACCAATCCGCATCATTGAGAAAATCCTCTTATAATAAAAAAATAATCTGATTTATAAATCAAAAATCATCTTTCTAAATATGAGGTGTAAGTCTTAAAAATTCAAGAAAAAATTAATAAAACTCGATAATGGCGCAGTTTGTAAAACAATTTAATTGTCAACAATTGAAATTCTTGCGGAAGCTGTCGCATGTGCCGTGGCATAGGAGCCGGGGGCATCGGTGAAACTGCCATCGGATGCCATGATAATTTGACGCTGTGAACTATAACGACGGGCTGCATGTGATGAAGCGGATTTATTATTGTCGGACTGGGCAACAATTTTGCCGCTATCGGAAGCAGATTTTGTTGAGTTCGAACTATGACCCAAGCCATTGGCATATAAGTTGCTAAAACGGCTGCTCACACGTCTGACATAGTCCTGGGTTTCTCTGAAAGGGGGAATGCCGCCGTATTTGGCGACATTGCCTTCACCCGCATTGTAACTGGCCAGAACCAGTGAGGTATTGCCGTTAAAGCGTTTCATTAACCAGGATAAATATTTTGCTCCACCCATAATATTTTGATAGGGATCAAAGGCATTTGAAACATTAAAACGTCTTGCCGTCGCAGGCATAAGCTGCATCAGGCCCTTGGCACCGACAGGTGAGCGCGCATTGACATTAAAGCCTGATTCAGTATGCATGACTGCTTTAATCAGACCTTCAGATATGCCATGCTGAGACGCGGCCTGTTTAATAATGGAATCGAAAGCATTTTTATTGCGGCTATAACTCGGCAGTACCGAAGCTTCGGATGAACCCCAGTTACTATAACTATGGATATTGCTGTCTGGATAATACGTTTTTTTCTCGACTTTGAGATGGTTGTAACGATTTTTCTTGTTGGTGAGCAAGGTCGTACCATTCGAATCTTTTAATTGATAAATGGTCTGGCCGGCATGACTGGTCGTTGCAACAGATTGAACTGCTACACACCCCAAACAATAAAGTCCAATTTTTACAAAGTTATTTTTCATTTTTATAAATAGAAAACATTTGTTCCAAACAGTACAAGTGGAGTTTAACAAAAAAAAACAAGATGGAAAGTATTACTCCATTAATTTTACCAATAGTTTGTAAAAATCAAGTACCGTTTGTTGAGATAGTAATCAAAAAAAATATTAATTTTTTTTTAATCAGGATAACTTGACACATATAAACAATTGATTTTAAATAATATTTAAATTGATCAAAAAATAATCAATTTAAATAGAAGCCTTAAATAACAGGTCTGACACCTTGTCAAGTGTTTTAAAATCCACAAAGTTATCCACAGGTTTTGTGGACAACTGTGGAAAAGTACAAATGGCAAGCATTGTGGCTAAAAAATGAACTCGTCAGGTCAAAATAAACGTGAGAGTTTTAGATGAAAAGGGTAGTAATAAACAATTTGCAGAAATTACATTCTTTTGGTGCGTGTTCAGACTGAATCGGATAAAATTGCGCGGTATTTTTATTTATGGGTAAATCTCGTCTATGTACTCGCCAGTTGAGTCCGAACAAGGATTTAATTTCAAACCAGAACTGCCCACTAGTTCGGCATATTACCGTTTGTTGAAAAAGCTTCGCCGTCAAGTCGGTCATGCCATTCGTGATTTTAAAATGATCGAAGATGGCGACAAGGTAATGGTCTGTATTTCTGGGGGTAAAGACAGTTATACCTTGCTGGATATTTTGTTGCAATTTAAACGCATTGCACCGATCAACTTTGATGTGGTTGCAGTCAACCTGGATCAAAAGCAGCCGGGTTTCCCTGAAGATGTCTTGCCCCGTTATTTAGAGGAAAATAAAATTCCTTATTATATTCTGGAAAAAGACACTTATAGTATTACTAAAAAACTGACGCCTGAAGGTAAAACCTACTGTGCAGTGTGTTCACGTCTACGTCGTGGTTCATTGTATGGCTTTGCGCAAGAAATTGGCGCGACCAAAGTGGCTTTAGGTCATCACCGTGATGATATTATGGCTACGTTCTTCCTGAACCTGTTTCATGGTGGGAGCTTAAAAGCTATGCCTCCGAAACTGTTGTCATCTGACAAGAAAAATATCCTGATTCGTCCACTGGCTTATGTGGAAGAAAAAGACATCATCAAATATGCAGAAATGCGCCAGTTCCCGATTATTCCATGTAACTTGTGCGGTTCACAGGAAAATTTACAGCGCGCCATGATTAACGACATGCTGCGTGAATGGGATAAGCAGTATCCAAAACGTTTACACAGTATTTTTGGTGCCATGCAAAATGTATCGCCTTCACAACTGGCCGACCGTGAACTGTTTGACTTTGAAGCTTTGGATGCACAACGTGAAATTGATTTCACTGGCAGCTGTTCAACTGAAGAAGAAGGGCAAAGCAAACGGATCAATATGGTTAATTTAGGTTTTGTTGCGGACTAAGCGCATTTTTAGACACCAATTTTAGCATTGGTGTCTAATTTATATAACTTTATATATCTGATTTATTTAATAAATGTATTAAAAACTTAAAAATTGAACGCATCGTACAAAAAACGTTAAGCAGAAAACAATTTTACATGCTATAACAAGCTTCAAGCAAAATAGCTTCACAAAGATGTTGTCTGGATAGGCGACACAAATGCACAAATAAATTGAGGAAAGATCATGCCTGCCTTTTTAACTGATGATTGGTTTTCAACTGTAGAAACATTAACTGCGCAAGCTGGTGATTTAAACTTGCCACCTGCACTGGCAAATTTAGCCATCAACCTGGTGGTGTCTGATGCTCAAGGCAATACAGAATTGTCGCTTGATGGTGGTGCAATCAAAAAAGGTCTATCTTCAAATGCGAAAACCACGTTGAACATGGATGGGGAAACTCTGCGTAAAGTGTTCCTTGAATTTGATATGGCTGCTGCAATGCAAGCCTTCATGACTGGTAAAATCAAGGTTCAAGGCGATATGTCACAATTGATGGCTTTACAAACAGCCAAGCCAAGCCAAGAGCAAAAAGATTTATTCAAAAAAGTGCTTGAGCAAACAGTTTAAGGGCTTTTTGCTTCAGAACTATCGCTTAAGTTATTTTAAGCACAAAAAAGCTTACCCTAGGGTAAGCTTTTTTTATCTGGAAGATATTAAAAGATATTAAATATTTACTAACTCTGAAGTTTTAATATGTTCTAGATAGGCACGAATACGGGTTACATATTGTACCGCTTGACGGTAACGACCATTGCTGGCCTTGTTACGCTCTAAATAACTATACAAGTTAACCCAGTTGTTCGGATTTTTATCTTGAGCCTGAATGCGGTTTTGAATCTGTTCGACTGCCCCCGGTCCCATATTATAGGCAACCAGCGCATACCAGTTACGGTCAGGCAAAGGGACATCTGAAAATCGACTTAACATCTGGTCGTAATATTTCGCACCGCCTTCAATACTTTGTACCGGATCGGTTCGGTTACTGACCCCCATGGCTTTTGCAGTGCTATTGGTCAGCATCATCAATCCGCGAACACCAGTAGGCGAAACGGAATTCGGTTTTAAATACGATTCCTGATAACCAATTGCTGCCAGCAAATGCCAATCTAAATCATATTTTGCTGCGGTATTTTTAAAGCTGGCTTTATAAATCGGCATACGCTGATTTAAGTCACGTTGGATACTATCCCATGAATGTTCTTGTACCACATTCTGATTATAGAACGATGCCAATTGGCGAATTGCACCAGACTGTTTGCCCTGACAGACAAAGCCACTTGCAGTTTGGGCAAGTGGATCATTTGCATGTTTAAAGACCCAGTTCAGGCTGGTATTTAGACCATTCTGTTGCAGGCTGCTTATATCACCACAGGTTGCTGAAAAAGAGGTTAAACGCTTTTGTTCAATTTCACTGATATTTGCAGTGGTCATGGCAAAGTTGGCTTTACCTTGTGAAACCCATTTCAGTGCTGTGGCATTATCAGGTACGGTTTTAAACACCAACTTGACATTCAAGCTGTTGGCATAGTTACGTGCCAGGTCATAACCAAAACCATGCTGGTGCGAGCCATCTTTAAATACTGTGGTTGGGTTTTCAACTGAAACCACGGTGAGCTGTTTACCGCTGACCACAGCATCGTACTGGAATGACTTACTTGCATTGATACTATGGAATGGAAATAACACGGTGCTAAATGCAAGAATTTTTAACGAGAGAGAAGAAGTTAAAGGTTTAAGGCAAAGCCTCGCCCCAGAAGTTGAACTACTGTGCATGTTGTCTCCGCTACAAGTAATTTATGCCCTAAAAGCAGAGGCAAACAGGCCTCAGACTTTTACAAGTTTGATAAATTCAATAAGGGTTGGGCAGTCATGACGTCATTCAAAATGACATAGGATTAAAAGGAGAATCATGTAGAATTTCTACATAGATTAAAAAGTAAGCAAACTAAAAACATGGGCGCATAATAAGGCTGAAAAATATACTTGTCAAATTTTGTACGAAAATTTTTAGAAAAATGTAGCATAACAAATTAATTTTATTGAAGAATTAATTTTATAAACTTTAGTTGTGTGTAAATACGGGATAGAATAGCTCATTCTTGTAAAGAAATTGTAAGCAAAACTTCAAAAATCATCATGAAATCTAACTTAATTACACGTGCTGGACATGACAAATTAGTCGCAGAATTACAATATTTGTGGCACGAAGAGCGACCAGAAATTACCCGGAAAGTGAACTGGGCAGCGAGTCTAGGGGATCGATCGGAAAACGCGGATTACCAATACAACAAGCAAATTTTACGCAAGATTGACCGTCGTGTCCGTTACTTGGGTAAGCGTTTAGAAGAGCTCAAAATTATTGATTTTTCACCTGAGCAAGAGGGCAAAGTATATTTTGGTGCCTGGGTGGATATTGAAAACGAGGACGGTGAGCAAAAAACCTTGCGTATTGTCGGGGTAGATGAAATTTATGATCATCATCCACAGCATATTTCCATTGATTCACCTATGGCACGGGCTTTACTGGGCAAGCAGGTAGATGATGAAGTAAAGGTGCTGACGCCATCGGGTGAAAAACTCTGGTATGTGAATGAAATTCGTTATGAAAAGCCTGAAAATTCAGCAGATTAACAAATTTTGTTTTTATTTTAAGCGGTTGGTAAGAAAAATATAGAAAAGTATTTGCCAAGATGGAATTTTATTTATATTATAGCCGCCATTGGAAGCGTGGCAGAGCGGTTTAATGCACCGGTCTTGAAAACCGACGAGGGTGTGAGTCCTCCGTGAGTTCGAATCTCACCGCTTCCGCCAAATGTCTAAATAAGCCCTTGTTTTTACAAGGGCTTATTTTTTATCTATAGTTTTAGCCCTCAACCTACCCACATTAAAATTTGGATTGAATTGGCTTCATTAAGTTGTATTCGGAAGATAAAGGAATGCAGTTTAAAAAATGCTGTCTAAAGCAAACTATATTTATAATGCCACTACAAGGGTAATTGGGCCGTTTAAGATGGCATGATTTAAATCGTGTGTACTTAAAGACTGGCGTACGGATTGTTCTCGCATAACAGATTCTCGTTTTATGAATTATGTGCCTACAATTGCAATAGGGTTGTCTTAAAATTTTTCAGGTTGCCAGCCGCCACCCAGAGATTTGTAAACTGTTACGGCGGCAAGGGCTGAATCAGTTTGTGCTTGAAGCTTTCTATCTGAAAATTGCAAAGCATTTGAATCTGCTTGTAATACTTCTATTCGACTGTTAATCCTTTTTTATAGGCAATTAGAGCAATTTTCTGTGCATGCTTTAATGCATTTTCTCCATCTTGAAGAGCGATTAACTGCTCTTGTTGTTTGGACAGGGTTGTTAAAGAATTTTCTACATCTTCTGCTGCATGTAAGACGGCTAATTGATAGGTTGCAAGCATTTCAGCTTCTTGCCCTTTAGCTATCTGAGTCTTTAGATCATGAGCTTCGCCAATTTGGAATTCGTGTATCAATTGTTCAGCCTTCATTTACTAAAACCAATTTAGATAAGAATGCACCCGTAGCAAGTTCAAAAATTCCTGAATATGACAATGAGCGCAACTTAGCTACTCATGCCATCTTAAAACAGATTGATCAGGCACCTCAGCCCGATAGTGTTGCTGAGACAATTGTTACAGCGGCACTCAATGATTGGCAAATGCGCCGTACACCATCTGGGCAAGCCTCTTTATTAAGTAAATTGCGTCGATTTATGCCGAGTGGCCCAGTTGATAAAAGTATTAGAAAGACTTTTGGTTTGAGTTAAATTTTAATTTATTTATTTCAATAAATCAGATCTATCAGAAGAGTAAACTGTGTGGTTTTAACCAATCTGCTTTAGATCAAGTGGCCTTACAGGGTTATGGCAATCAGAGGTTTGAGCTAAACTCTGAGGAGGAATTGGATACAGTCGATGATTTTTATTTAAATTCTAAGTCAGTTAGAGGCTAAAAATCGATTAATTTAAACAATATAATGTTTTTATTGAGGATATTTAGCAACGGTTGCAACAGTCGGTACAGGCTTTGAATTAGTCAAAAGGAGGTGATTCACCTCCTTTATTTTTTTGCTTAAAACATATCTATTATTTATACAAATGCAGGAAAATTCTTACTACAATTTATTAATAACAAATGACTATCTCGAGACGCCCTTTTCAATTAGTCAGTATGTATTTTAATCGCTATAATTCGGATAGTCGGTATAACCTTCAGCCCCTCCACCATACAATGTTGCCGGATTTAATTCAGCCAATGGAAGGCCGTGTTTTAAACGTTCAACTAAGTCAGGATTGCTAATAAATAATTTTCCAAAAGCAAATAGGTCAGCTTCGTCAGATTCAAGGTGATCATTCGCAAGTTCTAAATCATAACCATTATTGGCTAAATAGGTCTGCTCAAAACGGTTGCGTATAGCAGAGTAATCGAAAGGTGCTATGTTACGTGGTCCGCCTGTAGCACCTTCAACGACATGCAAATAGACGATACCGAGTTGATTGAGTTGTTCAGTAATGTAATTGTACTGAGGTTGAGGATCACTACAACTTATACCGTTAGCAGGAGATACAGGAGATATACGGACACCTGTTCGATTAGCACCAATTTCACTGACTATAGCTTCAACCACTTCAAGTAATAATCGTGCTCGATTTTCGATAGATCCACCATATATATCAGTACGTTGGTTGGCACCATCTTTTATAAATTGTTCTAGTAAATATCCATTCGCAGCATGAATTTCAACACCATCAAATCCAGCAGTAATGGCATTTGCTGCCGCTTGGCGGAAATCTGAAATAATGGCGGGAATTTCATATAATTCTAATGCTCGGGGTTCAGATACTTCAGTAAATGTATTATTTACAAAAGTCTTTGTGTCTGCCCGAATCGCTGAAGGGGCGACAGGACTTGCCCCATTAGGTTGCAAATCAACATGAGAAATTCGCCCAACATGCCATAATTGAACAAAGATTTTTCCACCCTTTGCATGTACGGCATTTGTTACTTTTCGCCAAGCATCAATTTGTTCAGTCGTGTATAGCCCAGGTGTATCTTGATATCCTTGAGCTTGTGGAGAAACTTGGGTTGCTTCTGTAATAATAAGACCTGCGCTAGCACGCTGAGCATAATAATCAGCAGCAAACTCACTTGGTACAAGTCCTTTCCCTGCGCGGTTGCGTGTGAGTGGAGCCATTACAATACGATTGTTGAGTTCAATGTTGCCTAATTGATAAGAACTAAAAAGAGTTTTATCTGTCATGTTACACCTCTAAATTTAATAATGACGTTGAATCAAAAAATCTGTGTTTTTAAAATTTGTTATGACATTTTTTCAGGAGCATCGAAAATAAGGCATGTCGTTGTCGCATGTGCATATAATTTTCCATCAGGCCCTATTATTCGTCCTTCAGCAGTCGCTGTTTGGCGTCCGACATGGACGATTTTTCCCTCTGCCCGTACAAGAGGGGTCGCATCTGTTAGTGCACGTACCATATTCACTTTGAGTTCAAGCGTGGTATAAGCTTTCCCAGCAGGGAGTGTAGTATGAATAGCGCAAGCAACAGCTGAATCAAGTAAAGTACAAAACCAGCCCCCATGCACACTACCTAATGGATTGTAATGTTTGCGTTGTGGCCGGCCTTGAAAGACTGCAATCCCATATTCCATATGCACAGGAATATAGTCGAGCGTTTCTCCAATTGGAGGTGAGGGAAGCTCACCAGAAAAAATAGCCTCAAAAACTTCTAATCCTGAGCGTTGAGTTAACTCTGATAAGTGCACAGAATCTGGTGGGCCTAGATGCTTAAGAATTTTCTGTTCAGTTTCTTCCCATTCTTTGAGAACGTCATTTACTTCCATAACTATAAGTCCAGTTTGAATACTAAGAATTGAGAATGTCTAATTATAGTTACTAAAATTTAAGCAATAATGGCTTTATGCTTTACATCAATATTTAATATAGGTAATCGCTTTTGATCTGAAGTTGTAATTTGACTGACTGAATCGAGTAGTTGGATTTAATCAGGTGACAATACAACATCAATTGCTCCTAAATTACTTTTTGCTTGTTGTAGAGATTTTGGACCAATAATTGGCACAGTTCCATGTGTAGATGACCAAGCGATTGCCACCTGATCAGCAGATACATTTAATTCAGCAGCAATTGAAAGCACTGCATCTAAAATTGCTGTACGTTGAATCGAATTTTCTTGCTGAAAAACCTTGCCGCCGAAACCCTCTTCACGGCCTTTTTCACCCTTTCGATATTTACCCGTAAGCATTCCTCCACCTAAAGGAGATCATGTCACCATCCCTAATCCTAATGCTTGAGAAGCTGGAATTAAATCGGCTTCAGGCTCACGATAGACCAAACTATGTTGGAATTGTGCCGCTGCAATAGGCACTGTATTTTTAAGTTCTGCAATAGTTGCTGCACGAGAT
The DNA here is from genome assembly GCF_011319235.1 of Acinetobacter sp. SA01. NCBI lineage: Bacteria > Pseudomonadati > Pseudomonadota > Gammaproteobacteria > Moraxellales > Moraxellaceae > Acinetobacter > Acinetobacter sp. SA01. The sequence goes on along the minus strand of NZ_WXXM01000001.1, from coordinate 376,449 downwards.
AGTCGCCATGCTGGAAAATTTGATAAACCTGCATAGAGAATCTTTCCGGCACGAGCCAAATCCTCTAGCCCTCTTAGAATTTCTTCGCTCGGTGTAACATTATCAGGATGATGTACCCAGTAAAGATCAATATAATCCGTTTTCAATTTGCGTAGACTTTGCTCAATTGAATAAAGCATTGCTTTTCGGCTATTTCCTTTATGTAGTTGATTTGTATCAAGCGAAGCACCATCCGAAAATTTAGTGGCTAAGACAACCTCGTGGCGAATACCTTGTAATAAGTCACCTAGAATTTGCTCAGATTGTCCAAATTGATAAACATCTGCTGTGTCTATAAAATTGCCGCCTACATCCAGATATGCATCCAATACTAATTTGGCGTCTTCTGGTGAGGAACCATACCCCCAACCTGTGCCAAAGTTACCAGTCCCTAAAGCAATTTGTGAAACATTTAAACCTGTTTGACCAAATAATTGATAATTCATATTTATCTCCACTTTTATTCAGAAATTTTTAAAACGATTTTTCCTTTTGCCCGTCCAGTATTTACATAGTGGAAAGCATCTTTAATCTCGCTAAATGTATAAGTATTATCGACCACGGGGTTTATTTTCCCAGACTCGACTAATTTTGAAATTTCAGATAACTGTTGACCATTCGGCTGCATAAACAGAAATGAATAGGAAATATCGCGTTTTTTTGCTTTATGCCGGATTGACCAACTTAAAAGCGGAATAACACATTTTAGAAACCAGTTTGGATTAACTGCCTCTGCAAAAGCATGATCGGGAGGTCCTGAAATACTAATAAGACGACCACCGCGTTTAAGAATGTTCAGTGATTTTTCTAAGGTTTTCCCGCCTTGGGTATCTAAAACTACGTCGTAGTCTTTAAGTTCTTGCTCAAAATCAGTCGTTTTGTAGTCAATGATCGTATCTGCACCTAATGCTTTGACCCAAGGAATATTTTTCTCACTTGTCGTGGTTGCAACAGTTGCGCCTAAATGTTTGGCAAGCTGAATCGCAATTGACCCGACACCACCTGAACCAGCATGAATTAATACTTTTTGTCCTGCTTTAACTTTCGCAATTTCGACCAAGGCTTGCCATGCAGTCAAGGAAACAAGCGGGAGAGATGCTGCAAGTTCCATAGAAATATTTTGTGGCTTAAGCGCTAGTGATGACTGTTGAACGACAGTGTATTCGGCAAAGGCACCATTCAGATCGGTCTTGGCATAGACTTCATCTCCGACTTTAAATTGCGACACCTTCGAGCCTACCTCTACGACAGTACCTGCAAAGTCATTGCCTAAGATGAAAGGAAATCGGACGGGCAGAATTGCTTTAAATTCACCTTCTAAAACTCTTAAGTCGAGTGGGTTAATACTGGCTGCATGCACTTTAACAAGAACCGCATTTTCGGTTAGAGATGGTTTAGGTTGTTCATCAATTTGTACATCATTAATATTGCCGTAGCGGGTTATATAAGCTGCTTTCATTTGGAACCTCTATTATTTTGAACTTTTTAATCTTTTAGATTTTGGTTCTGTACTACACATTCATGCTTCGCTGAATTAACTTGTCAAAGACTTTTACAGGAGCAAAGCGTCGAAGGGCTTTTAAGTTTTTTGCAGTTTTACCTGTTGTATAGCGTGGTAAAATATGTTGACTCTCAATGACATTTAAAATGGTATGGGCAACCACACTTGGGTCATCTGACTTATTAATTGAATGAATCATTTGTTTGTGTAGCTTTTCACGTGCTTCATCGTAAAAAGAAACTTTATTGTCTGCTTCAAGTAAGTTTAATCCTAAAGAAGTATTGGTATAAGCAGGTTCAATCAGAGATACACGAATGCCTTGTGATCTTAACTCGTGGTCTAAAGATTCAGAATAACCTTCCAGTGCATGTTTAGACGCAGAATAAAGAGCGCCAAAAGGCATAGGCACAAGTCCAAGAATCGAACTGATATTTAAAATAAGTCCTGAGTTTTTCTGACGCATGTGTGGAATAACTGCGCGAGTCATTCGAACGGCACCGAAAAAGTTAGTATCAAAAATAGCCTGTGCTTGTTGCATTGAACTTTCTTCAGCACCAGCGGGTGATATTGCAAACCCAGCATTATTAATTAAGACATCAATTCGGCCTTCATTGGCAATCACTTTTTCAATGGCGTGAGTGACGGAGTCGTCTTGATTTACATCTAACTCAATCAGATGAAATTTATAGTTTGATGAGTTTTTTGCTTGTCGGCTTGTGCCATAAACAATAAATCCTGCCTCATGTAAAAGGTCTGCGGTTGCTAAGCCAATACCCGATGATGCGCCTGTAATGAGAACTACTTTACTCGTCATACAAAATTTCTCACTTGTAATATGTTGGTAATTGGATAACCAATTTCACCTTGATGTTTTGATCATAATCTAAAATTAAAATAGTTACTACTAAAAATATAGTGACAATATATTTTTGCCTGTGTATAGTTAGTATTAAATCGATACCAACTCTGTTTTTTATCTTTTCTCCCTTTAAAAGATCACTCATAAAAAACAGATGAATCAGATCAATGAATTAAATTTGAGGATTAGAGAAATGAAGTTTTTATTAAATACAGTTGCTATGAGTTTGACGGCGATATCTATGTTTAGTGCTCCCTTAACTCAGGCAGAGGTTGTGCCATTGGTTTCTTTTAGTGAACCATCAATTCAGGCACATAAAGTGTTATCAAGTGCTGTTAGCAATCCGCAAGCAGGGCAAAATGCTCAACAAGATACGAATTGGAAGAATGTACCGACTCAATTCATTCGTGCAGGTGGCGTTAACTTCGCTTACCGAGAATATGGTCAACAAAACTGTGGAACGCCTATCATTTTCTTAAATCACTTGGCAGCTGTTCTAGATAATTGGGACCCACGAATTATTGATGGAATTGCGGCTAAACATCATGTGGTGGTGTTTGATAATCGTGGGGTCGGTGCTTCTACAGGTAAACCAGCTCAGTCAATTGAGCAAATGGCAGACGATGCGATTGCTTTCATTCAAGCAAAAGGCTTTAAGCAAGTTGATTTATTTGGCTTCTCGATGGGCGGTATGATTTCACAAGAGATTGCTTTGAAGCAGCCGAATTTAGTTCGAAAAATGATTTTGTCGGGAACTGGCCCTGCGGGAGGTACAGGCATTAGTACCGTAGGGCGAATTTCTAATTGGGATTTAGTCCGTGGAATGGCTACCGGTCAAGACCCTAAGGTTTATCTTTTCTTCACACGTACAGAAAATGGTAAAGCTGCTGCAAAACAGTTTATTCAACGTATTAACGAACGTACCGAAAACCGCGATAAAGAAATCACCATTTCTGCCTATCGTGCTCAGCTTAAAGCACTCAAAAAATGGGGCAGTAAGAAACCTTCCGACCTTTCTGTGATTCAACAACCTGTCTTAGTTGCTAATGGTGATCATGACCGAATGGTTCCAACCGTGAACACCTATGATTTGGCAAAGCGCTTGCCGAATAGCGCTCTCGTTCTCTACCCAGATGCAGGCCATGGTGGAATTTTTCAGTTCCATGAAGATTTTGTAAAACAGTCACTTACATTCTTAAATAAATAAGAACTTAAATTTAGGACAATGACGATGACAACAATTACACACCAAACAGCCGAGACCCAATTCATTGAAGTAGATGGAGCAAAATTTGCCTATCGTCGATGGGGTAACTCAAACACAGGGCAACCACCGCTATTTTTTATTCAGCACTTTCGAGGTGGTTTAGATAATTGGGACCCAATTATTACTAATGGTTTGGCACAAGGGCGTGAAGTCATTTTGTTTAATGGCCGAGGCATTGCTTCATCTACAGGTCAGCCTCGTACTCGTATTGAAGATATGGCCGATGATGCAGCCGCAGTCATTCGTGCATTGGGCTTAAAACAAGTTGATTTATTAGGCTTTTCACTCGGCGGGTTTCAGGCACAAGATTTAGTACGCCGTCATCCCGAACTTGTAAGAAAGCTGATGCTTTTAGGTACAGGGCCAAGAGGCGGTAAACCACGAGGTGACGACCCAGAAGTGGCTGCATTGGTATTGAAACATGCAACAACTGCTGTGCCTTCCGAAGAAGACTTTCTCTTTTTATTTTTTGGCCGATCAGCAAAAGCAATTCAAGCGGGTCGTGAATTTTGGCAACGTCGCCATGAACGCAAAGATCAAGATATACCAAGCTCAGTTGAAGTCATGCAGGCACAGATAGAAGCCAATATGCATTTTTTAGCTAAGCTTGATGAACAAGACCCATTTGCGCATTTACGTGAGATTAAACAACCAACTTTCATTTTAAATGGTGTTGATGATGTGATGATTCCGACCATCAATGCCTATCACATGGCACTTAACATTCCAAACGCGCAGCTATTTATCTATCCAGACGCAGGACATGGCGCTCAATTTCAATACCCTGAACGCTTTGTAAAGCATGCAATCCAGTTTTTAGATGAATAAATGCTTTTGAGTTCTGTCCAGTTAATTTGATGAATCAAGAAGACAAAAAATGATGAAATTTAAATTGTTGCTGTGGATGCTCACCAAGCTCATGCAGCGTGCGGTAAAAAAGAATCCGAAATGTGCGGCTTATGTGAATGACAAAAATGTCACCTTTCAGATTCAGACGGCAAGTGGTGAAGGGCGCTATTTTGAAGTCAAGAATGGCAAGATTAACTCTTACTCTGGGCTAACCAAGTCACCTAGTTTTATCTTTACATTTAAGACTGCAAGTAAAGGATTCGCCGTATTGTCTGCTAAAGACAGCGTGAATACGTTTTTAACTGCACTTAAAACACAAGACCTTGTCATTAGCGGAAATTTTGTGGATGTGATGTGGTTTCAAAGTTTAGTGGACTTTATTCAACCTCATTCAAAACCATCTTGAACTGTGTGAGAGAAGACCATGACTCAACTACAATTAGAAACCAATCTCTTGAATCAGCCTTTAACGTTGCCAAATGGCTTTAGCATTCCAAACCGTTTAGCAAAGGCTGCAACCAGTGAAACTTTAGCCACCTATTCAAATAATCCAACCGAAAAACATGTGCGGTTATATCAGCGCTGGGCTGCATCAGGAATTGGGATGATCATCAGTGGCAACATTATGATTGACCGACGTGCCTTAGGTGAGGCGGGTAATGTGGTAGTCGAGGATGAGCGTGATTTTGCGATTTTGCAAAAATGGGCAAAATCCGTGACCGTGCAAGGTTCTCAATTGTGGGCACAGTTAAATCATCCAGGGAAACAATCAACCAAAGGATTAAATGTCCGTACTATTTCTGCATCGGCAGTGCCATTTGGGCCAGAAATGCAATCTTTATTTGCGACGCCTGATGAAGCCACACATACAGAGATTATCGATATTATTCAGCGTTTTGGTCGTAGCGCAGCGATCTGTAAAAAGGCTGGATTTAGTGGCGTTGAGATTCATGCTGCACATGGTTATCTGATTAATCAGTTTTTATCGCCTTTACATAATTTAAGAAATGATGAGTGGGGCGGTACACCTGAAAAACGCCATCGTTTTTTAATGGAAGTATATGCAGAAATCCGCAAACAAGTCGGTAAAGAGTTTCCGATTGCGATTAAGCTAAATTCGGCAGACTTTCAAAAAGGCGGCTTTACCGAACAGGACTCCTTAGAAACCATTCAGGCTTTAGCAGATGCAGGCATTGACCTTATAGAAATATCAGGCGGTACTTATGAATCTGGCGTAGCCAAAGCGCCACAAAAAGCTTCGACTATTGCCCGTGAAGCTTTCTTTATTGATTTCGCAGAAAAGGTAAGAAAACTTGTAAAAACTCCACTCATGGTTACAGGTGGTTTTCGGACCGTAGAAGGCATGAACCAAGCTTTGCAGTCTCAAGCGTGTGATGTTATTGGGATTGCGAGAATTATGGCGATTGAACCTGATGTACCTAAATATTTGCTGGCAGGTAAAAATGGTCTTCAGTCGGTGCATCCAATCAAAACAGGCATTAAGAAGGTCGATAGTCTAGGTATTATGGAAGTACTTTGGTACACCCAACAATTAAAACGTATGGGTAAAGCTAAAGAACCAAAACCTCATGAAAGTGGTTTATGGGCATTTATTAAATCGATTTTACGTAGTGGTTGGGGAACGTATGCAACCCAACGGGCACGGGCAAAATAACCGATTTAATTTATATGAGCCCAATAAAAAGCACTCTAATTGAGTGCTTTTTATTTAAAATTTTATTCGGTTTTTTGGCGAATAGGGCGAGTACCAATTTCGGCACCAGTGATTTGATCAATCACAATCGGCTTAATTTCAGTGCCTTGTTCTGCATCCAGAAAAGTCACCATTTTTTCAGGATTTTGAAACGGTTTATGCTTACGTCCCCAAGCTCCAATCACAAATAAAGCTGGTAAAAAATCTTGACCCGCTTGAGTTAATAGATACTCTTCACGCGGCGGATGTTCAGAATATTGTCTCTTTTCGAGTAAGCCTTCCTCTACTAAAACAGACAAACGTTTAGTTAGCATGGTTGGTGCAATACCTAAACTTTTACGGAACTGATCAAAACGTGTAAAACCCGCATGAGCATCACGTAAAATCAACATACTCCACGCATCGCCTAGAACAGAAAGACTTCTAGCGATTGGGCAGACTTCAAGATTGCTATTTTTACTCATATCCGAATTAATAAATCCAATAGTAACTACTAAAATAATACTAACATAAGGTGCTAAGCTAAGCCAGTTTGAATGCTTAACATAGGAGAATCCTTTTGTTTCCCAAGTCAGTTCTGAACTATGTCTGTACTAGGCTGATTTTCTAATAATTTGGATAAATTATTTTCAAGCCAAGTAGTTAAATCAAAGAGTCGTTCAGCAGCCTCTCGTCCAAACTCTGTTAATTGATAATCTACACGAGGCGGTATTTCTGCATAATCCTGACGTAAGATAAAACCATCTTTCTCAAGCGTTTTTAAGGTTTGAGCCAACATCTTTTCACTAATGCCATCAATTATTTTTTTTAATTCATTAAAACGCAGACGTTGGTCTCTAAGCGCAACTAAAATCAAGACGCTCCAACGACTAGTCAGTGTTAACAAAATTTTTCGAGACGGACAATCTGCTGAAAAAACGTATCCTTTCATCGCATAACACCTTAATTACAAAATTTTACATTTTTTTAAACTTACCTTTAGGTAAGTACTTACTTTTAGTTAGGTATGGTACTAGGATGATTAAATTATATCAACTACATCAGATGGAGTTCATCATGCGTATTGCAGTTACTGGTGCATCAGGTCAGCTCGGCCAACTTATTATTTCTCAATTACTCGAACGAACTGAGGCAAAAAATATTGTGGCATTAGTGCGTAATCCAGAAAAAGCATCAGAACTAAGTTCAAAAGGGATCGAAGTCCGTGCTTTTGATTATGGACATGATGTAGATAAACTTTCAGCTCAATTGGCAGGTGTCGATCGGCTTTTATTAATTTCATCGAGTGAAATTGGTCAACGGACAGTACAACACCAGAATGTTATTCATGCAGCAAAACTTGCAAACGTAAAATTTATTGCTTATACGAGTTTATTAAAAGCAGATACATCACCGCTTTTATTGGCACAAGAGCATGTTGAGACTGAACAATATTTAAAAGCAGCGAATATTCCACATACACTACTACGTAATAGCTGGTACAGCGAAAACTATGCAATGGGACTTGCACAAGCAGTTGAGCAGGGCAAAATTTTCGGGGCAACGCATCACGGCAAAATTGCTTCTGCTTCACGTTTAGATTATGCAACAGCTGCTGCTGTAATATTAACTCAAGAAGGGCATGAAAATAAAGTTTATGAACTTGCTGGTGATACAAGTTACAGCCTTGATGACGTAGCAAAATGGACAAGTGAAATCAGTAAAAAAGATGTAACTTACCAAGATTTATCGGAAGACGAATATAAAGCGCTCTTGATACAAGTGGGTTTACCAGAAGGTTTTGCGAGTATATTAGCGAACTCAGATGAAGGCGTATCTAAAGACGCTTTATATAGTGATAGCAAAGACCTACATCAGCTAATTGGTCGTGCTACTACAAGTATGCAAGAAACTATTAAAGAATTTTTATCTTAAGTTGGCGCTATAATTCGTATCTAAAAAAGGCTTAAATTCTTATGATTTAGGTCTTTAAACATTGGATTAAATTGGATACGTATTTGGAATATAGAGCAATGCAGTTTAAACAACGCTATTCAAATTAAACTATATTCTTATTCAAACATTTCGCCCTTGGTGTGGGCAAATTCTTGCAGACTTAGGTGCTGAAGTCATTAAAATCGAACGTCCACAGGTAGGAGATGATACCCGCATGTGGGGACTATCATGGATGCCAGACCAGCAGGGCATGCCACACGTGAATCTGGCTATTTCAGTGTGCTAATCGCAATAAATATTCGGTTTCTGTTGATATTGCCTCGGCTCAAGGTCAACAAATTATTCGGGAAATTGCCAAAACCACTGATGTAGTCATTGAAAACTATAAAGCGGGCTCACTGGCAAAATGTGGACTTGATTATGCAAATTTAAGTGCACTGAATCCCAATGTAGTCTATTGCTCGATTACCGGTTTTGGTCAGGATGGACCACATGCCTTGAATGAAAATTTCAAAGTGATTGCTTCGCCAATCAAACTTTCAGATACACCGGTAGAATATCGCAATGCACCACCACAGTTGGGTGAATATACTCAACAGATTCTGTCACATTTTAAAGCGGCAGATGAGCTGCATGCCTTAAAATTGCAAGGCATTATTGATGGAGAGGTGGCTTAAGTAGAATTTTTGTGATGCATATTGATTTTGCCTCTGTTGGACCGGAATGTTAAAGCATTCGGTCCTTTTTTCTGCCAGGAAAAATGACATCCATTTTATGCATCATGGTGTTTGTGAAATTATCCAATGCAAGAAAGCGATAGCTACAAGGTGCTTGGTCAGATGCAGTGCTAAGCGTTATCATAATCAGCATAAGATCATTGGATTGCATTATGAAAATTGTCGCAGATGAAAATCTGGCATTTACTGAATATTTCTTTGCCGATTTTGGAGAAATTCAGCAGGCTGCAGGACGAACCTTAACCCATGCGGATGTGAAAGATGCAGAAGCGTTACTGGTGCGTTCTGTCACCCAAGTCAATGCCGAGCTGGTTCAGGACACAAAATTAAAATTTGTCGGCAGTGCGACCATTGGCACCGATCATCTGGATATAGCTGCTTTAGAACAATGCAATATTGCCTGGTCGAATGCCGCAGGCTGTAATGCGCAGGCCGTTGCGGAATATGTGATTACCGCTTTACTGCATTTAAAACCTGAACTGATCGATGCCAATGACAGCTTTACTTTGGGCATTATCGGTCTGGGCAATGTCGGTTCACGTCTGGCTGTTATGGCCAAACTTCTGGGCTGGAAGGTGATTGGTCATGATCCCTTCGTACAGCGTGAACAAATTGAGCAAGTAGATTTAAATACCCTATTAAAAACAGCCGATGCGATTTCCACCCATGTGCCTTTAACCAAAACAGGTAATCATCCAACTTACCATCTCATCAATGCTGAAGCTTTAGCACAGATGAAGCCTGCAGCGATTTTAATTAATTCGGCACGTGGTCCTGTAGTAGAAGAAGCTGCTTTAATTGCCGATATTCAACGAACCCAGCGTGCAGTAGTTCTCGATGTATTTGAACATGAACCTGAAATATCAGAACAGCTGTTAAATTTAATTCGTTTGGTCACACCGCATATTGCCGGGTATAGCTTGGAAGGAAAGGCACGTGGTACACAAATGATCTACGATGCATTCTGCAGTACCTTTCATTACCCAGCGACAAAGCAATTTGAAACGCAATTGCCTGTCTGTGAACCCTATTTTAAAGAGCGTGATTTAAAGGCTGTGTTAAAGCAATATTTAACCCAAATCTATGATATTGCCCGTGATGATGCAAACTTAAGGGCCTGCCTGAAAGATGGCAAGGTTGAGCAAAAAGCCTTTGATTATTTGCGTAAAACTTATCCCTTACGCCGTGAATGGGCAGCACATGGAGGGCCGAAGGCATGAGTCAGTCTATTGCTTATCAGCCGACTTGTGACTTAAAGGCCATGCAGGCACGTGCCAAAATGTATGCGCAAATCCGTCAGTTCTTTGCTGAACGGAATGTACTGGAAGTTGAAACACCAGTCTTATCGCAGGCCGGAGTGACCGATGTACATCTGGCCTCTATACAGGCACAGCGTCATTTACAAGGCAAATTACACACCCACTATTTGCAAACCTCGCCCGAATTTGCCATGAAGCGGCTGCTGGCCAGTGGTAGTGGTCCGATCTATCAAATCTGCAAAGTTTTTCGTGATGATGAGCATGGGCGTAAACACAATAGCGAGTTCACTATGCTGGAGTGGTACCGTCCCGGGTTTAGCCTGAAAGATTTGATGTTTGAAGTAACCGATTTGCTCAATGTGACTTTAAAAAAGCGCTTTGGTGAAATTCGTCCCACCATTTTAAGTTATAAGCATGCCTTTATGGATCGTCTGAATATCAATCCATTGCAAGCCAGTTTAAAAGAGCTGAAAGACTGTTGTAACCGGGTTGGACTCAATCTGGATTTGGGTGATGACCGCCTGGGTTATATCGATTTGCTTTTTTCGCACTTTGTCGAACCGAGCCTGGGTTTTGACACGCCAGTATTTTTAACCGATTTCCCCGCTGAACTGGCCTCCTTGGCCAAAACCCGAATCGATGAGGATGGGGAACTGGTGGCTGCCCGCTTCGAGCTGTATATTGAAGGTCTGGAATTGGCCAATGCTTATGATGAATTGATTGATGCCGATGTACTGAGTTCCCGTTTTGAAGCAGATAATGCCGAACGTGCAAAACTGGGCTTACATGTCATGCCGATTGATGAATATCTGCTTGCTGCATTGCCGCACATGACAGAGTGTTCCGGTGTTGCTTTAGGCATTGACCGTTTATTGATGGTCGCTACAGAGCAAATGAAGCTTGAAAAAGTCATTACTTTTCCAGCGGATATTTCCTGATTTAAGTCATTTAAATAATTGTTGACCTCCTGCAAATCCCCCTAACCCCCTTTATGAAAGGGGGATCCATTTGTGTGCAAAGATAGAATTATGGGGATTGATATGGATACAAAAATGCGCCATCAGGTTTGTTAGTGAAGGATAGTTTGATTTAAGTAAGCTGTGGATATACGAGTGTGGCAGGGATGCCACACGTTACCCATCATAACAAGGAGGTTATGTATGGGTAACAAAGGCTTTTGCTTACTTTTGGCCTCTCAAAAGTAAGACATCGCCTATACAAATGCCTTTTGATTTTATTGAAAATTTGCGGCAGTGAAAGCTTCTAACTTAAATAAGATGATTTGAATTAACTATTTTCTCAAAAAATAGTCTTTAATCAAATTATGGGACAACAATATCCTTAGATGCTTTTTTTATACTTACACCACTACTGCAACTTGCTGAGCTTTCAGTTCTGCAATGGCTTGAATGCGACGCTCAATCAACATCTCACCAATTTCTTGACCTTTTACATCGGCAGGTAAGTCTTGCGCTTTAATATTGCGGACCACTTCCATTGCCTTAAGTATATAAGTGGCCTGAGGATAGTCACGATCTTCCAGACCTAAACGGCCACGGGAGTCGCATTCACAAGCCTGTATAAACGCCTCCACTCGTTCAGGGCGACGCAACACATCCAGACGTTGCAGTAAACGCCATAAAGTGCCCGGTTTCAGGCTTAAGGCCTGATGGCATTTTAAATGTTCTTTACAGACTGCAATGGCCAGCTGTTTGGTATTGGTTGGGACTTTCAGACGGTCACAGAGTTCAGTCACCGGTTTGACCCCGCGTTCTTCGTGCATGATATGGCGCGGTAATTCATCTGCTGGTGTCAAGGCCTTGCCCAAGTCGTGAACCAGCACTGCGAAGCGGACATCTAAAGAATAGTCGGCTTTACAGGCCTGTTGTAATGACATCATGGTATGAATGCCACTGTCAATTTCCGGATGATATTCAGGGCGCTGTGGAATACCGTATAAAGCATCCAGCTCCGGGAACAGGACTTTTAACGCACCACAGGTACGTAAAACGGTAAAATATTCATCGGCATGATCTTCCATCAGCGCACGGGAAGTTTCTTTCCAGACACGTTCCTGAATTAGCGCATTGAGTTCACCTGATTCCACCAATTGTTTCATTAAGGTGAGGGTTTCTTCTGCCACGCTAAAGCCTAAACTTTTATAACGTGCAGCAAAGCGCGCAATGCGCAGAACACGTAGCGGATCTTCGACAAAGGCATCGGATACATGGCGTAAAATGCGTTGTTCCAAGTCCTGCTGACCCGCATAAGGATCATAAATATTGCCTTCATTGTCCATGGCCATGGCATTGATGGTCAGGTCACGACGAATCAGATCATCTTCAAGACTAACGCTCGGATCGGTATAAAATTCAAAGCCATGATAGCCACGACCTGATTTACGTTCAGTGCGTGCCAGTGCATATTCTTCTTTTGTTTCTGGATGTAAAAAAACAGGGAAATCTTTACCCACAGGCTGATAGCCCTGAGCAAGAAGTTGTTCCGGTGTTGCACCGACTACAACATAATCTTTCTCGTGATAGGGGTGCCCGAGCAAGTGATCTCGAACCGCACCGCCTACTAAATAAACTTGCATGAAAAAACCTCTATTCTTCAAGCAATCATGCTACAGAATAGAGGTTTTCTCAAGTCACAAAATGTGATCTAGCTGACTAAATCAAAGTGCTAATTTTTCATTTTCCTGAATTTCAGCAACGGTTAATGCAGTCATGTTCACCAAGCGACGTGTAGTCGTAGTTGGTGTCAGGATGTGGACAGGTTTAGATACACCTAACAGGATAGGACCAATGGTAACGTTATTCCCTGAAGTCGATTTCAACAGGTTAAACGAAATGTTGGCTGCATCCAGGTTTGGCATAATCAGCAAGTTTGCAGAACCTTTGAAACGTGAGTTCGGGAAAGCAAAGTGACGGATGTTTTCGTCAAGTGCCGCATCACCGTGCATTTCACCTTCAACTTCCAGTTCAGGCGCAGTTTCAGACAAGATGTCATACACTTTACGCATTTTTTGCGCGCTTAAGTCATCTTGGTCACTACCGAAGCTTGAGTGAGAAAGAAGTGCGATACGTGGTGTTACACCAAAACGACGTACTTCTTCAGCAGCCAAAATGGTCATTTCAGCAAGCTGTTCAGCTGTCGGGTTACGGTTAATGTATGTATCCGCGATGAACAGGTTACGGTCTTCAAGCATTAATGCATTGAGCGTAAAGAATGTGTTATGACCTTCTTTCTTACCAATGATGTTGCTTACGAAGTCCAGATGAATGTCGTAACTTGAGTAGGTACCACACAGCATACCGTCTGCAAGACCGTGTTTCACCAGCATAGATGCAATTAAGGTAGAACGGCGACGTGCTTCACGTTGCGCATACTCAGGTGTCACACCTTTACGTTGCATGATGCTGTAGTAGTCATCAGCAAACATTTCGTAATGTGGGTTCTTTTCTTGATCGATAATGGTGATGTTCACCCCATCTTCAAGACGTAAACCTAATTTCTTGATATTTGCTTCAATCACTGCAGGGCGACCAACAAGGATTGGTTTCGCCAGACCTTCATCGACTGCAATTTGTACGGCACGAAGTACACGCAGGTCTTCACCTTCAGCATAGGCAATACGCTTAGGATCAGTTTTCGCCTGGGCGAAAATTGGTTTCATCATGAATGCAGAGTTGTAAACAAACTCAGACAGACGTTGACGGTAAGCAGAGAAGTCCTGAATCGGGCGAGTGGCTACGCCAGAGTCCATCGCTGCCTGTGCAATTGCCGGGGCAATTTCAAGAATCAAACGTTGATCGAGTGGGCGAGGGATTAAGTAATCACGGCCAAATGATGCTGATTTTTCACCATACGATGCTGCGTCTGCTTCAACATGTGCCATGCGCGCAATGGCATGTACACAGGCAATCTTCATTTCTTCATTGATGGTGGTTGCGCCAACGTCAAGCGCGCCACGGAAGATATATGGGAAGCACAGTGCATTATTTACCTGGTTTGGATAGTCTGAACGACCAGTTGCCATGATCACGTCATCACGAACTTCATGTGCATGTTCAGGCAGAATTTCTGGATCCGGGTTTGCCAAGGCAAAGATAATCGGATTTGCAGCCATGGTTTTCACCATTTCTTTGGTGAGAATACCGGCAGCTGACAAACCCAGGAACATATCAGCACCTTCAAGTACTTCACCGAGCTGAGTAGCGGTGATGTCTTGTACGTATGCTTTTTTAGATTCATCCAGACCTTCACGCTGAGTGGTTAATAGACCACGTGAATCGGCAACGATGATATTCTCTTTCTTAGCACCCAGGGCACAAAGAAGATTTAAGCAAGACAGTGCTGCTGCACCTGCGCCTGAAGCAACAATCTTGATTTCTTCAATTTTTTTGCCGTTGAATTGCAATGCATTCAGAAGAGCTGCACCCACAATAATAGAGGTACCATGCTGGTCATCGTGGAACACAGGAATGTTCATGCGTTCACGAAGTTTTTGCTCAATATAGAAACATTCTGGTGCCTTGATATCTTCAAGGTTAATCCCACCAAAAGTAGGTTCTAGCGCGGCCACGATGTCGACAATTTTGTCAGGATCGTTTTCATCAATTTCAATATCGAATACATCGACACCGGCAAATTTTTTGAACAGTACGCCTTTACCTTCCATTACCGGTTTAGATGCCAAAGGACCGATATTTCCTAAACCCAGTACTGCAGTACCATTACTCACCACTGCTACAAGGTTACCGCGTGCAGTATAAAGGGCAGCAGTTGAAGGGTCACGTTCAATCTCAAGACATGGTGCAGCAACACCTGGTGAGTAGGCAAGCGCTAAGTCACGTTGATTGACCAGTTGCTTGCTAGGCGTGACGCTGATTTTTCCTGGTGTTGGGAATTCGTGATAATACAATGCCTGTTGTTTTAAAGATTGATCTTCCATCTGTATCTCGTTTGTTACTGGAGTAATTCAGCAAAGCTGCTGGTTTTCTGCTTGGTTGCATCGAATATAACATTTGTTGCGACCTTATCACAGTCGCGTATGTGTCTTTTTCAGGCAAAGTTGGGGGGTGAAAGGTTGACTTATATCAAGAAGGTATAAGTCGATGTTGTTCCAGGTATGTGGTGGCTTCTTTTTCAGGAAGCGGCTTGGAAAAAAAGAAACCTTGAGCAATATCGCATTCCAGATCTTGCAGGTACTGTAGCTGTTGCTTGGTTTCAATACCTTCTGCAACCACCATCATTCCCATAGCTTTGCCCATGGCGATCATAGCACTGACAATCGCTTCCTGCTTATTTTTTCCGATTTTGGATATAAAACTGCGATCTATTTTAAGTATATCAATCGGGAAATCGGCAAGATAAGACAGGGAAGAGTAGCCTGTGCCAAAATCATCTAGCGAGATATGAATTTTACGTTTTTTAATTTCATTCAACAGGTTTTTCACCGTGACTGAATTTTCCAGTAACGATGATTCGGTAATTTCAAGTTCCAGGCTGGAACCACAAATGTTATAGGTCTGGATGGCATGATCCAAATCTTCCAGCAATTGTCCGCGTTGTAATTGCTGGGCCACCACATTGACGGATATACAAATATTGTCAAACCCGATATTGTTCCAGTAGCGGATCTGTTTGGCTGTTTGTTGAATCACAATCCGGCCAATATCCGAGATCAGGCTGGTTTGTTCTGCTAGGGGAATAAACAGGTTGGGAGGAATAATGCCCTTGCTTGGATGATTCCAGCGCACCAGTGCTTCAAAACCGTAAATATTCTGATCACTGAAATTTATTTTCGGCTGATAGTAAACAATCAGCTCGTTATTATTGATGGCATGGCGCAAATCGCGTTCCAGATAAATACCTTGTTCAAGTAAAGCGCTACTGTTATTGGAGTAGAAACAGCAGGCATTGCCGCCCAGGTTTTTTGCTTCAGTCAAGGCCTGCTCAGCGCAATTATTCAGATAATCCAGCTGACGTCCATTTTCTGGATAGAATGCAACGCCCATGGACAGGGTGATAATATGGTCCTGATCGAAAATGTTAAAGGGTAAGGAAAAAGCTTTACTTATACGTTCACAATGATGTTGAATCGACGGGTAAGTAGGTGAAATTTCATACACAATGGCAAAATCATCGCCATTCAGATGCGCTACAAATAATGCTTCGGTATTGGTCAGTCGCAGTCTTTGTGCAACTTGGCGTAACAGTTCGTCACCACCACTATTACTTAAAAATTCATTTAAAGGCCTGAAACGATCGATATTTAAACGAATAACGGCCAGCTGTTTAATGGAATCTTTTTGACTAATTAAATATTGGTGTAACTGGTAGTTGTAATAAAAACGGTTCGGCAAATCGGTTAAAGGATCGTAATTTTCTAAATAAGACAACCGTTGTTCTTGCAGTTTACGTTCAGTTAAATCGGAGACAATACCGATATAGTGAGTAACACGGTTCTGCTCATCGCTAATGGCATTAATGCGCATCCAGATGGTTGCTTCTTCACCTGAAAGGAATGTTTCCTGCAGTTCACCATCAAACTCACCGATTTTTCCCAGCTGCTGAAGAATCGAGTAGTGGCTGTTTCTTTGTTGTGACTGATAATTTTCCGTAATATCAAATAAATTTTTGCCAATAATATGTCGGTGAGTAAAACCGGTGAGTTGTTCATAAAATGGATTGACGTCAATGTAGCATAGCTGATCATCGAGAATAAAAATGCCTTCAGTTGCTTGCTGAAGTACACTGGCAGCTAATTTTAAGCGTTCCTGATCGGTACGTTCTTGATGAATGTCACGACGGATACCCACCATGCGCAGGGGCTTTTTATTGACCGGATCACGAGCAATGACCCGACCAATATCATGGACCCATTTCCACTTGCCATTGCTGTTCTGAATTCGATAGCTGGCTTCATAAAGTGGTGACTGACCACGTAAATGTTGTTTCATTGCATGCTTGAACTGCTCAATATCATCCAGATGAATAATGTTTTGCAGTTGATGATGATGCAGTTTAGAGGGCTTCAGGGTTTTTTGCTGTTTTGCATCCGTCACCAGAATTTCACGATCTTTGATATTCCAGTCCCAGGGGCGCAGTCCGGCAATTTCATGCGCCAAAACCAGATTCTGTTGCTGATTTTCCAGATCGGCATTCATTTTGGCAATATCAACAGTTCGTTCTTTAACTTTTTGCTCCAGCAGCTGATTGTTTAATTGTAATTGCAGCTCTATATCTTTTGATTTATTAATTTCAGCTTGTAACTGTTTGCATAATTCATCCGTCCATAAAACCTGTTGTTTGGCATTTTCAACTAAACGGTTATTTTTTGAGTAAAGTGCAGAAATACGCTGATGAATACGCGATGTGATATTGGCGCATAATAAAATGACAATCAGTGCAAAATTAATGGTGAGATAGAATAAAGGATCTGATGTTTCTGTGCTGATAAATTGTGAAGCCAGATAAGGGAAAATAGCAGGTATAAATGCCAGACAGAAATAAGTTAAGCGCTGGGTTAAAAAGGTCAGGGCAAATGCCTGACTCACAATCAGTAATAATGCTGACAAAATTAAGGCATGAACATAACTAAAGGCAGGGTTGTATTGAGGTAAATAGTAGTAAACCAGACCCATACCTAAGGCAATACAGCTACCAATCACTAAACTTTGAATTTGTAGCCAACGATGCGCATGAGCTAAGGCAAATTGGTCGGGTTTAAAATAAACACTGATAATCAGTAAACACAGGCAACACAAGAGTTCGGTGCCTATAAACCAAAAATTCAAATAAAAAGAAGGTTTTATAAAATAAAATTGGTAAATGCCATAAACATATGCCGATACAATCACAATACTGACTATAAAGAAGCGGCTAAGTCGAATTGTATTGCTAATTTGTGCAGCATTCACATGCTGTTTAATATACTCGTCTTGAAGATCTGACATACAGGCAAAAACCTTAATTATTATTTTGCAATAAATTTACTTTCTAAATATTGATTGAGTTAAAAAAATAAACTGTATTTTAAATATACATTTGTATCTTTAATTCAAGAGTAATAATGTTGTTGCAAAAAATCAATCACATCACAAGTTATTCATCCAAATTTTGATGAACTATACAGTTAAGTTATAATTTAAAATAGATAAAGCAACAATCGGCGCCGTTTCTGTTCGTAATACACGATTGCCGATGCACCAGTTTATAAAGCCTGCTTGGTTGGATAATTGTATTTCCGCTTCACTTAGACCACCTTCAGGTCCAATTAATAGCGCAATGTCTTGTGTCGCATTTTCCAGCACATTCACTTGATCTTTATTCGGAGCAAGCACCAGTTTTGTGGTCGGTAGTTCTGTCTCTAACCAGTCTTGTAAAGATACAGGTGCTAACACTTCGGGAACTTTGTTCATGCCGCATTGCTCACAGGCAGCGATGGCAATGCCTTGCCAGTGATCTATTTTCTTTTGGTCACGATCATATTTAAGGCGCATTTCACAGCGTTCAGAAGTCAGCAACTGGATTTTGGATACGCCAAGTTCTGTGGCTTTTTGAATGGCATAATCCATGCGATCCCCTTTACTCATTACCTGTCCAAGCAAGGTACTAAAAGCTGGAGTACGGTCATCAGGATTGAAGGAATCGACAGAAACACGGGCTGATTTTTTTGCGACTTCAATAAGCATAACTTCATATTCACCACCCCGTCCATTGAACAAGGTGGCTTTTTCGCCGACTTGTGCACGTAATACTTTGACCCAGTGATGAAAAACCGTTTCAGTTAATTCAGCATTCATATCCACTGCTAAGTCAGCTTCAATATAAAAACGTGGCATTTAAGTATTACTCACAAATCAGATATAAATTAAGCTAGACCAAGATCAGTCACGAGTTGACGTGTTGGATCTGTCGTGTTCATGGTGTAGAAATGCAAGCTCGGTGCACCGCCTGCAAGCAGACGTTCACACAATTTCACCACAACTTCATGACCAAAGGCTTTGATACTTGCCGTGTCATCGCCATAAGTCGCCAATTGCTTGCGAATCCAGCGCGGGATTTCTGCACCGGTACCATCTGCGAAGCGAATCAGATTGCTGGCATTGGTAATTGGCATGATGCCCGGAGCTACTGGAATGTCCACGCCTTGTTTTTGAATACGGTCTACAAAATAGAAGTAGGCATCTGGATTAAAGAAGAATTGGGTTAAAGCGGCATTGGCACCGGCATTGGCTTTTTCGACAAAGTGTTGAATGTCTTTATCAAAGTTTTCTGCCTGTGGGTGCATTTCCGGGTAAGCGGCCACTTCAATCTGGAAGTGATCGCCTGAATGTTCACGGATAAAACGAACCAGATCCTGCGCATAAGGTAATTCACCCAGGCCAACCTGACCTGAAGGCAAGTCACCACGAAGCGCCACAATACGGTCGATGCCTTGTGATTTGTATAGATCAAGCAATTCTGCGATACGCGCTTTGTCATCACCAATACAAGACAGGTGAGGGGCAACAGGTGTGCCTTTGCCATTAAAGTCATTGATTGCAGCAAGTGTACGTTCACGAGTGGAACCACCGGCACCATAAGTCACTGAAAAGAACTCAGGATTTAACTGTTGTAATTCTTTATGAACAACACGAAGTTTTTCCGCCCCGGCATCAGTTTTGGTCGGGAAAAACTCAAAAGAAATTGGAACACGTTTGGTCATTTTTCAAATCCTTTTTATAAGTACTGTTTTAATTTTTCACCCTCTCCCTGACCTCTCCCAAAGGGAGAGGAGAATTCATTACTGAATTATGCAGGGTTTAAGCCATATTTATTCATATGATGAAATTAAACATCCATCGGAAATAAATCTGGTGCTCACCCTCTCTTGCACTTGTTTTAAAGCAGTGCTTAAAACAAGCTCAGGGAGAGGGATGGGGTGAGGGGTATTAGTATTTATAAGTCTCAGACTTGAATGGACCTTCAACTTGAACACCAAGATAATCCGCTTGTTCTTGAGTCAATTGAGTCAAGACACCACCGAAACCGGCAACCATTGCTGCAGCAACTTCTTCGTCCAGTTTCTTAGGAAGCAGTTCTACACGAATCGCAGCCTGTTTTTGCTCTTCAGGAAGATCAGCAAATTTTTCGGCGAACAAGTGCATTTGAGCCAATACCTGGTTAGCAAATGAACCGTCCATCACACGTGATGGGTGACCAGTCGCATTACCCAGATTCACTAAACGACCTTCAGAAAGAAGGATTAAATAATCGTTTTCATTTTCTGAACGATACACTTGATGTACTTGAGGTTTAACTTCAACCCATTTGTAGCCACGTAGGTAGTTGGTATCGATTTCAGTATCGAAGTGACCGATGTTACACACCACTGCACCTGCTTTTAATGTATCTAACATTGCAGCGTCACATACGTGGTAGTTACCTGTAGTCGTTACGATCAAGTCAGTGTTTTGAAGAAGATCCGCATTTACGTCTTCTTTTTTACCTGTTTGCACGCCGTTTTTGTATGGAGATACCACTTCGTAACCGTCCATGCATGCTTGCATTGCACAGATTGGATCGATTTCAGTAACACGTACGATCATACCTTCTTGACGAAGAGACTGAGCAGAACCTTTACCTACGTCACCGTAACCAATCACCAATGCACGACGACCAGACATCAACATGTCAGTACCGCGTTTGATCGCATCGTTTAGAGAATGGCGGCAACCGTATTTGTTGTCGTTTTTAGACTTGGTTACTGAGTCATTTACGTTGATTGCAGGAACTTTTAAAGTGCCGTCACGTAACATTTCATAAAGACGTTGCACACCCGTAGTGGTTTCTTCAGTCACACCATGGATTTTCGCTAACACTTCAGGATATTTTTCGTGAACAAGAGCAGTCAAGTCACCGCCATCGTCCAGAATCATGTTGGCATCCCAAGGCTTGCCATTAACATTGATTTGCTGTTCAAGACACCACATGTATTCTTCTTCAGTTTCACCTTTCCAGGCAAAAACAGGAATACCGCGTGCAGCGATTGCAGCAGCAGCGTGGTCTTGAGTAGAGAAGATGTTGCAAGAAGTCCAACGAACTTCAGCGCCCAATTCAACTAAAGTTTCAATTAAAACTGCAGTTTGAATGGTCATGTGAATACAGCCGAGAATTTTCGCGCCTGCAAGTGGTTTTGCTGCTGAGTAGCGTTTACGTAAGCCGATCAGCGCTGGCATTTCTGCTTCAGCAAGTTTGATTTCTTTACGGCCGTAGTCAGCTAGGGAAATATCGGCAACTTTATAATCTGTAAATGAAGCATTAACCGCGTTCATCACGATCTCCTTATAAAAAACAAAAATTGATCATTCAGTTCGCGGATGCCGTTGTTGGTCTGTCTAGAAAAAAGATGGACCGATCGTCGAGCCTGGCGCTTTTACATTTCGTACCTGTAAAACGTCGCAGCATCCCTCGACTAGCGAAGTATTGTACTTGGAAATTGATTTTGTTCCAATCTGAAATTGATTAATATCTGACTAATAAGAAAATTTTGAGACTAAACCATGACAGATGGCTTTGAGTATCCAATCAAAGAATGGAAGAAGATTAAAGATGATTATAAGAATGGCAGTTTAATCATTGGTAATGGGGCTAGTATTGCTTTGCACTCCAAGTTTGGTTTTAGTTCTTTAAAAGAAGAAGCCGAGAGATTGGGGCTTTTTAATGAATATATATCTAAACTTTTTTCTGAATTTGATACATGTGATTTTGAACTGATATTGAGATTAGTTTGGCATGCCAAATTAGTTAATAACTATTTGGGAATCAATGATAAAAAAATTGATTCAGCTTATGAAAATATTAAAGAGGCTCTCATTGAGATTGTTAAAGAAGTTCATTGTGAACATGCTGAAATTGCTGCTCAATTACCTCAGCTATATCAATTCACGAAACAATTTAAAACTATAGTTTCTTTAAACTATGATTTGATTCTGTATTGGGTTCTCATGTATGGGAATCGTGAGAAAGATGGTCATAAATTTAAAGATTGTTTTCAGGGCGGCGGTATCTTTAGCAGTAGTTGGAAAGATATGCGTGAACCGATATATGATCAAAAAGAAGTAACTTTAAGTTTTTATCAACATGGAAATTTATCGATTTTTAGAGATATCAATAATTCAGAAATAAAATTGCAGAGTGATGGGATCAATAATTTAATCAATGTAATTACTGAACAATGGATTGATAACAAAATACCTTTGTTTGTTGCAGAAGGAACTGGTACAAAAAAACTAGAATCAATAAAAAGTAGTCCGTATTTGAGCACTGTCTTCTATGAAGTATTGTCAGAATTAATTAATGATAATTCTAATCTAGTAATTTATGGGTGGAGCGTAGGAGAGCAAGAGGCACATTTAGTTCAGCAGATTTTTAAAAATAAAGAATCAGGAAAAGTTGCCATTTCAACATATGACAAGGATCAAGATGAATGTCATAGAGTTTATAGACTAATAAAAGGAATTGCTCCTAATATTGAAGTCGAATTTTTTGATAGCCAAAGTTCAAGTTGTTGGAATAATCCTTAATAAAGTAAATATTTATATTATTATCAACACAATTATATTTTTGAGCTTTTATTATGGCTTTAGAAATGCCTGAAGAATTAGCCCGTCTGGAAGCAAATGGCGGAATTTTTGCAGTTTGGATGCTGCTGCAACATTTAGGTATTGATGCCGATATTCAGCAGCTGGTAGAGGTCTGTGGATATGATTCAGAAAATGGCACGACGACCATTGGTCTAGCTGTAGCACTAAAAAAGTTTGGTTTCAATGTTCAGTTTCATACTGAGCATGACCCTGATCTTCAGGACAGTGAAAAACTCAGTTATAAAGAAGCTGAACAACTGGGTTTACCCATTCTCCCGGCATTAAGTTATGAGCAAATCCAACAAGCATTTGAGCAAAATAAATTTGTGATTGTCTATTACGACACCTTAGATGATGTGGGTAACCACTCACTTGTTTATGATGTAAATGAGGATGAAATCTGTTTCTTTGACAGTTTTGATGCGATGCCTGCGGCTATATTTGAACAGCAACGAAAAGCAGAAGGGATTTGCCGACAAGTGATTGTGGTGGATATACAGGATGATATTAGACTTCATTCATAATGGTTGAACCCTGTTTATTTTTTCTCCCGTCTGGATAAATAATAGTACTTATGCAAGTCGTTGATAGAGGGTTAATTTTTGATTGCATAGAAAAAAGCCTCTCAAATGAGGGGCTTTTTCAATCTTAATTTATTTTTCAGCTGCTTGTGCTTTTTCAGTCCAGTAATCCGCTTTTTCTTCATCTGTTTCTATGCCTAGACCATTTTCATAGATAAAGGCCAAATCACGCATGGCTTGAACTTCACCCCATTCAGCAGCCTGTTTGACTAAAGACACAGATTTGGCCACATCTTTTTCAATCACATCGCCACGACGGAAATAACCCGCCAATTCTAAAGTCGCAGCAGGGTGTTTCTGTATATTGGCTTTGCTCAGCCAGTAATAGCCGAGTTCAAAATGTGCTTTGGATTCTTCCGGGTCTTCTTCAGCCAAGTCTTTGGCATAAACGGTATAACCTTCACCCAGCCAGTACATCGCTTCGACATTGCCATTTTCTGCGGCTTTCAGCGCCCATTCTTCGGCAAGAATAATGTCATCATCATGCTCGCTTTGCATATACAGCTCAGCCAGTTCAAATTGCGCTTTTGCATTTCCTGTAATGGCTAAATTCATCAGCGAGGCAGGAGGAGAAATTCGGTTAGACATACCTATATCCAAAAACTTTTGCTATAGCCTAAAAGGAATGAAATAAAAAAGCCAATCCGAAGATTGGCTTTTACAGTATCGTGACTAAAAACATCAACTCATGTCAGTGCTTTTAACCGAGAGGGTGTTCACAAACACTCAGTGTTCTTGCTGAATACCGGCAACCAACCAGTCCTGATTAGAACCGGCAGGTTTTACAAAGTGCCAGATTTCAGTAAACGGCTGTGGCAAGCTGTTCAAATCTTCACTTACTGTACCTGTGAAACGTACGCTCACCACATATTGACCATTTTCAGTTGCAGAATCGACCACCATTGCATTCAGGTTAGAGAACTCGGCAACGTCCTGATCTTGATTCGCCATAATGTCATTATACATCGACTGATACAGATCAGGCGTTAAATAACGTTGAATTTCAGCAATGTTGCTTGCTGTATTCATAGACTGAATATGGTTAAAGCGTTGACGCGCTACGCGCAGGAATGCAGCAGGCTCAGTACCATCTGGCAGCTGGTTGCCGCTTTGTGTTGAAGCAGCACCAAAAGGCGCTTGAGTTGCTGCAGAACCACCTACAGACTGACCAAAAATGTTGGTGCTGTCATTTGAACTACGTGGTGCTGCAGTTTGCTGACCAAACGGTGCTGTATTTCCAGCATTGTTTGGTGCATACGGATTATTAGCTGCTAATTTTTTTTTTGCTCCGAATTTACGGAACAAGAAGAAAGCGACTGCTGCTGCCAGAAGAATCCAGATCCAGCCTGGAATTCCGCCTTTTTCTTCCTCTTGCTGAGTCTGTGCATCACTTGCGGCTTTGTCATCTGCTAAAGCATTTGCTGCTACCGCACCAACTGCAGCACCTGCAACACCAGCAGCAACCATTTTACCTACACCTGAACCCGATTTTTGTTGGGTAGGTGCAACAGGTTGTTGAACAGGAGTAACTTGACGCGGTTGTTGGTAAGATTGGGTTGGAGCAGCAGAACGGCTCATGCCATGGCTTTTACCGCCACCTGCACGTTTTGCTTCGGCCATTGGTGCAACCACCATAGCTGCCATTAAAATACCGGCCATCAAACCACGCTGTCGAACTTCCATCGATTTTTTCCTAAATAAAAAAGTAAATTAGAGCTTTATAGTTATGCAGTCATTTGCATCGAATTTCAATATCAAATTGGTGATTTTTTTACATAACCTTTCATGTGTTTAAGCTTAAGCCAACTCTTCACTCAAGTTCATCGCCTCCGTCAAGGCCTCATGCAAACGTGCTACTGAAATGATCTGTACATTCGGAATCGGTTTTTGTGGCGCATTGCCACGCGGTAAAATAATGTATTTAAAACCATGCTTAATGGCTTCTTTTAAACGTTCCTGACCATTTGGCACCGGACGGATTTCACCGGACAGTCCGACTTCGCCAAATACCGCCAGTTGTTGTGGCAAGGCTTTGCCACGCAAGCTTGAAGCACAAGCCAGTAAAACGGCCAGATCCGAACCGGTTTCGGTAATTTTGAGACCGCCAACTACATTGACATAGACATCCTGTCCAGAGGTTTGCACCCCGCCGTGACGGTGCATCACTGCAAGCAGCATGTTCAGGCGGTTTTGTTCCAGACCGAGTGCCACACGACGCGGTTGACCATGCGCATCATCCACCAAAGCCTGTACTTCGACCAACAGGGGACGGGTGCCTTCGCGGCTGATCATCACAATTGAACCGGGAATGGCTTCATCATAACGGCTTAAGAAAATAGCAGACGGATTGGAGACTTCACGTAAGCCTTTATCGGTCATGCCAAACACGCCCAGTTCATTGACTGCCCCGAAACGGTTTTTTACCGCGCGAATCATTCGGTAACGTGAGTCGGATTGTCCTTCAAAATACAGCACACAATCGACCATGTGTTCCAGTACACGGGGTCCCGCCAATGCGCCTTCTTTGGTCACATGACCCACAATGAACAGCGCCGTGCCACTATTTTTGGCAAAACGGGTCAGTAAGGCTGCAGATTCACGAATTTGCGAAACACCACCCGGTGCCGACTGCAAGGTTTCAGTATATAAGGTTTGAATCGAATCCAGAATGGCAACAGCAGGGCGCTCTTGCGCAAGCACCTCGCAGATTCGTTCCACGCAGGTTTCTGCCATGACTTTAAGATGCTCAGTCGGCAATTCCAGACGATGGGCACGCAAAGCGACTTGCGACAGCGACTCTTCACCAGTCACATAGAGTGCAGAACTCTGCGCAGCTGCCATATGGGTCGCCGTTTGTAAAAGAATCGTGGATTTACCAATTCCGGGATCACCGCCAATCAGAACCACTGAACCGGTGACCAGACCACCGCCCAGAACGCGGTCAAATTCACCTATCCCGGTAGCCAAGCGTGTTTCATGTGAAACAGAAACTTTATTCAGAGTGGTGATGTTGGCAGCCTGACCGGCATAGCCGCCGCCCATTTTAGGCTGGGCACGGTGTGTTGTTGCGGGTGCAAGAGTGACTTCGAGCAGGCTGTTCCATTCACCACATTCTGAACATTGTCCCGCCCATTTCGGATGGTCAGTTCCACATTGTTCGCAACGGTAAACAGTTTTGACTTTGCTCATTTGAGTGGTATCTATATAAATCAGAGGATGGGTGAAGAATGTAGCAATAGCCGTATGGAAATACAATTTTTTGCATAAATTCTCGCCAAACTTTATCTTGGCACGTAAACTGCTAACTTGAAGGGAAATACAGAAAAGGAATACAAAATGGACCGAAATTGCGTGAAAAAGCGACAAAAACACAGTCAAGCTTGAAAAATATTTAACAAACGCTCAAAAAACTTTATTTATTTTTTTTAATTTGAGCTACTTTTATCACACGAAATTGAGAGACGAAAATAACAATGTCAAATGAGAATCATAGTTCACCGAATGAAGGTGGTGAACTGCAGCGGAGTCTGTCGAATCGGCATTTGCAGCTTATTGCGATTGGCGGGGCCATTGGTACAGGTTTGTTCATGGGGTCGGGTAAAACCATCAGCCTGGCCGGACCATCCATTCTGATCATTTATATGATTATTGGTTTTATGGTTTTTTTGGTCATGCGTGCGCTTGGCGAACTGTTACTGTCTAACCTGAAATACAAGTCTTTCATTGATTTTTCAACCGATTTGATTGGTCCGTGGGCGGGCTATTTTGTCGGCTGGACCTATTGGCTGTGCTGGATCACCATTGGTATTGCTGACTTGTCGGCCATTATTTATTACCTGCAGTTCTTTAACGGAGGGCTGCCGTTTACGCCTGGTGAAGGGGTCATGATCAGTGTTGCCGCCATTGTGTTTATTATGGGGCTGAATCTGGTTACCGTTAAATTGTTCGGTGAGTTAGAGTTCTGGTTTGCTTTAATCAAGATTATTGCCATTGTCGTATTGATTGCTGTGGGTCTGTGGATGATCTTTACCGGGTTTTCTTCTACCGCAGGTGAAGTTGCTTCCTTTACTCATCTCTGGTCACACGGCGGTATATTCCCGACAGGCGTGACGGGTTTCTTGGCCGGTTTCCAGATTGCGATTTTTGCCTTTGTGGGTGTGGAACTGGTGGGTACCACAGCAGCTGAAACCAAAGATCCTGAACAGAACTTGCCTAAAGCAGTCAACTCGATCCCTATTCGTATCATCATTTTCTATGTGCTGGCACTGGTCATTGTCATGTCAGTTACGCCATGGAACAAGATTGATCCGAACATCAGTCCATTCGTCAACCTGTTTAGTCAGGCAGGTATTGCAGCAGCAGCCATTATCATGAATTTGGTGGTACTTTCTTCGGTGATGTCATCTATGAACAGTGGGGTGTTCTCGACCAGTCGTATGCTGTTTGGTCTGTCACGTGAAGAGCAGGGTCCTAAAGCCTTTGGTCATTTAAATAAACGTGCTGTGCCTGCCAATGCACTGTATTTCTCTGCCGTGTGTTTGTTACTCGGTGCTGCACTTCAGTACTTTGTACCGAATACGGTTGAAGCGTTTACTCTTGCAACCACACTTTCAACCATCCTGTTTATCTGTGTCTGGCTGATGATTATCTGGAGCTATATCGTGTATTACAAAACACGTCCAGAATTGCATGCAAAATCGACTTTTAAATTACCGGGTGGTTTGTTGACCTGTTGGGTGGTGATTATCTTCTTTATTGGCATGATTTATGTGTTGTCTTTAGAAGCAGACACCATGAAAGCGCTGATGGTCAGCCCGATCTGGTTCATTATTTTGATTATTGGTTACTTTGGTTTCTACAAACCGAAACATAAATAATCAGGCTAGAAAATGAAAACGCCAGTTTGAAACTGGCGTTTTTTTTTATCTCACTATAATCTCTAGCGTTTAGTGCTTTGGTCATGTCCCATGATCAGGTTATACTTCTTCGAAAATATCAAATAGGTGGTCAGATGCGTCTTGTCATTTGCTGCATCAGTTTATTGGCGACAGGTTTTGCTTTAGTCGGTTGTGGTCAGTCTGGAGCTTTGCAGCTACCGAGTGATCCGAATTACGACAAACGTGCAAAATATTTGTTATATCCCAATGTAGATTCAAAACAGCAATCCTCAAATAAGCAAGAAGCCGCACCAGAGCTTCCTGCTTCATCTGCTGCAACGAATTAATTTTTAATATCTAAACGCGTCATCGAAAGGATACATTCATGAGTTTTACCCGCATCAATGGGGTTTTGCATGCCGAGCAATGTTCTCTACAACAGCTTGCGCAGCAATTTGGCACGCCACTTTATGTTTATTCAAAAGCGACTTTTGAAAAGCATTATTTAGATATGGATCGTGCTTTTAGCTTTATCGATCATCAAATTTGTTTTGCGGTAAAGTCTAACTCTAACCTTGCGGTGTTGAATGTACTGGCCAAGCGTGGCGCGGGCTTTGATATTGTTACTGGTGGTGAACTGGCTCGTGTGCTTAAGGCGGGTGGTGATGCTTCTAAAATTGTATTCTCGGGTTTAGGCAAATCTGAAGCGGATATCCAAAAAGCGCTAGAAGTAGGTATTGCCTGCTTTAACGTTGAGTCTTATGCCGAACTGGACCGTATTCAAAAAGTGGCGGCAAGCTTAGGTAAAAAAGCCCCAATTTCCTTGCGTGTCAATCCGGATGTCGATGCGAAAACTCATCCCTACATTTCAACCGGTTTAAAAGAAAACAAATTCGGTATTCCTTCCGATACTGTATTTGAAACCTATCAATATGCAGCGTCATTGCCAAACCTTGATGTTGTAGGGATTGACTGTCACATCGGTTCACAATTGACTGAAACCCAGCCTTTTGTCGATGCACTGGATCGTGTGATTGTGATGATTGAGAAACTTAAAGAATTAGGTATCAATCTAAAACACATCGATATCGGTGGTGGTTTGGGCGTGACCTATAAAGATGAAACGCCTCCATCTGTAGAAGAATATGCCAATGCCTTGAAGCCGGCTTTAGAAAAACTCGGTCTAAAAGTGTATATGGAGCCGGGTCGCAGTATTTCTGCCAATGCTGGTGTATTGCTGACCAAAGTCGATTTGCTTAAACCGACCAATCACCGTAATTTCGCGATTATTGATGCCGCGATGAACGACCTGATTCGTCCTGCTTTATATGAAGCCTGGATGGATATTCAGGAAGTGACTCCACGTAGTGATGTTGAAGCGAAAGAGTGGGATGTCGTCGGTGCAATTTGTGAAACGGGTGATTTCCTCGGTAAAGAGCGTCAGCTGGCAATCAAAGAAAATGATGTACTGGCTGTGTTGGGTGCGGGTGCTTACGGTTTCGTGATGAGCTCGAACTATAACAGTCGCGGACGTGCTGCTGAAGTGATGGTGGATGGTGATCAGGCACATCTGATTCGTGAGCGCGAAAGCATTGAATCTTTGTGGGAACGTGAACGCTTATTGCCATAATGGAGATGTCTGAGATGTTTTTAGAATTTACCAAAATGCATGGTCTGGGCAATGACTTCATGGTGGTTGATCTGATCAGCCAGCGTGCCTACCTGGATACTGTCACCATTCAGCGTTTGGCAGATCGCCACTTTGGCATTGGTTTTGACCAGTTGCTAATTGTTGAGCCGCCTGATTTACCCAATGTCGATTTTAAATATCGTATTTTCAATGCCGACGGTTCTGAAGTGGAGCAATGCGGAAACGGTGTGCGCTGTTTTGCACGTTTTGTGCATGAGCGTCAGCTCACCACCAAAACCAAAATTAAAGTGCAGACCAAAGCTGGTATTGTAGAGCCTGAGCTGGGTGTGAATGGCTGGGTTCGTGTGAACATGGGTTATCCTAAATTCTTGCCAAGTGAAATTCCATTTTTGGCAGATGAACCGGAAAACTTGTATGACATTGAACTGGCCAACAATGAAAAGCTGACTATTGATGTCGTGAATATGGGCAATCCGCATGCAGTGACTATTGTTCCCGATGTGATTACCGCAGATGTCGCACGTATTGGACCACAAGTAGAATCACATGAGCGTTTCCCGCAACGTGTCAATGCCGGTTTTATGCAAATCATTGATGAAAAGCATGCCCGTTTACGTGTTTTTGAACGCGGTGTAGGTGAAACTTTAGCCTGTGGTACAGGTGCATGCGCCGCTGCGGTTTCCGGTATGCGCCGTGGTCTGTTGGCTAATAATGTTGAAATCGAATTGGCTGGTGGCAAGTTACAAATTGAATGGAAAGAAGGCGATGTGGTGTGGATGACCGGTCCAACAGCAAACGTCTATCAGGGTCGTATCGATTTGAGTTATTACCAATAGTAAACTCATGTTTTGATGAAAAAAGCACTGTCCCTATGATGGTGCTTTTTTATGCCTGTAAATGCGTTATGCTGTACGGATTATTGCTTTTAGCCTAGAGCTTAAATGACGCATTTGATTTTTCTTCCAGGAGCATCTGGAAGTACTGAATTTTGGCAGCCACTGATTGAACTGCTGTCAGCAGATTATACAGTCCAAGTGATTGCCTATCCTGGGTTCGGTCAAGAACCAGTGCAGAATGATGTATATGATTTTAATAGTCTGAGTGATTATGTGCTGGACCAGATTCAGCAAGATTCGGTATTGGTTGCACAGTCGATGGGTGGAATTTTTGCCATACAGGCTGCATTAAAAAAATCTAATTTAATTAAAGCTATGGTACTGATTGCGACATCAGGCGGGATTGATTTAAGTCCATTTGAAGTCGAGGATTGGCGCACGGCCTATAAAAACCAGTTTCTGAATTACCCGGACTGGTTTTCTACTGTACAGTTGGATTATTCCTCTCAACTTTCAGCCATTCAGCAAAAAACATTACTGCTATGGGGAGATGCCGATCCCATCAGCCCTGTGGCTGTTGGGCAGTATTTACATCAGACATTAAAAGACTCATCGTTTCAGGTTATTCAGGGTGGAGATCATTTATTTGCTGCGCAGCACGCTACAGAGACAGCAGTGTGGGTCTCTGATTTTTTAAATTCTTTGGAAAGCAGAGCAAGGGATAGTTAATGTCATTACAAACAAACACAACTGAACTGCTCGCAATGTGGCTTAAAGAACGTGAAATTCAAAATCAGTCCAGACATACCTTGCAGGCTTATGAACGTGACGTTTCCGATTTTTTAAACTTTTGTGAAGTTAAAAAACTGGATCTGGCCAATATCGAAACCACAGATCTGCGTGAATATTTGGCCCATAAAGTGGAACAGCAAGGCTTAAGTTCCAGCAGTTTACAGCGGATGCTCTCATCCATACGCCAATTTATGAAATGGGCCGAGCAGGGGCAGTATCTGGCGTTTAATCCGGCGGATGATTTTCAGTTAAAACGTATTCCCAGACCGCTTCCGGGCATGGTTGATATTGAAACCGTGAACCAGATTCTGGATCAGCCAGCACCTGAAACCGAAGCACAGCAACAAATGTGGCTACGGGATAAAGCCATATTAGAACTATTGTATTCCAGTGGTTTACGTCTGGCTGAAGTGCAAGGTTTGCGGATTAAAGATATCGATTTTAACCGTCAGCTGTTACGTATTACCGGTAAAGGCAATAAAACCCGGGTGGTGCCTTTTGGCAGCAAGGCTCGAGATGCAGTAATGAAGTGGCTGCAAGTCTATCCATTATGGCACGGTGATTTTGTCCCGGATGCCCATGTGTTTATTACCCAAAAGGGCAATCCGCTGGGTGCGCGGCAAATTGAAAACCGGGTGAAACTGCAAGCCCTGCGTGCCGGGGTAAATGTTGATTTGCATCCACATTTGTTACGTCATTGCTTTGCCAGTCATATGCTATCCAACAGCCGGGATTTACGTGCGGTACAGGAAATGCTGGGACATAGCAATTTAACCACCACGCAAATTTATACCCATGTTGATTTTGATCATTTGGCTCAGGTGTACGATCAGGCACATCCGCGAGCGCAAGTTAAAAAGTCGTAACAATATTAAAAAATGTTAAAATTTGAATCAATCTGGCTTGGACTTTGCTTAATTATTTTAGCAGCAGTCACCGGAGTTCATTAAAGTTAAATAAGCGTATGAAAAAATATCAGGGCATAAAGATGACATTTTGAACTATTGTCGGATAATAAAAAGTCAATTTATAAGGTATAAGAATCACCTCTAACCATACAGTGAATCGCATGAATCATGTATAGCAATGAAATTATGTATGCTTTCACTACTGGTCAGTTAAATATTGGAAAGGAAAATGATAGGCGAAACAATGATTGCAGATATTTTAGAGAAATATGACCAGTTAACGGCTGCGCAAAAAGAAATTTTTGCAGGTTATGGCCTTCGTCAAGTTAAACATTTTGTCGAAATAAGTTTGCCTAATATCGAACCGGTTTTACCTGCAGGTGCGCATGTCCAGGGCATCAATGCAGAAGGTAAGGTACAGGCCATTAATGATGTGACCCAACAAACCTATCTGTGGATTTCAGACCTGCAATGGCAGGAGCGTCCCATTGCTACATCAAATGTAGATTTAAAAGAAGACTTTTTAGCAGTCTGGAACATATTTAATCTTCAGGCTTATGATTTAATTGATTTAAGCCATATCCATCGTGACTTTTTACAAAGTCAGCCTGTATAAGCAGCCTTTTAATTTGCAGACTTGATCAAGGGCTACATGATTTCATGCGATATCATTGATGTAGCCCTAAAGTTTTATAAGGTTATCAAGCTCAAAGCTAAGTAAGTTCTTGTTGCTGCACTTCAATTTTCAATCTAAGCAATAACAGATTTATTTGCACGGCAATTTTTAACATACTGAAAAATTATGAATGTGCCTAAAGATTATCGAGCGGTAACTGGAAACTCTGTTTAATAATCTGACTGGGTAAATCCGTTTTTACACTGGTTATGCCGTTTTTCTTGGTGAGATGCGCCGACTGAAATTTACGGTAACTTTCCAGGTCGGGCACGACCACTTTCAGCATGGCATCACATTCCCCCAAAATAATATAGCATTCCATCACTTGAGGAAGCTCTTTCATCGCTTCAATAAAGCAGTCAATCGTCTCGGCATCCTGACCTACCAGCCAGATGCGTGAAAACAAAATCAGCTGCAAGCCAACTTTTTGCGGGTCTACCACTGTGGTGTAATTTTGAATTACGCCTGCTTCTTCCAGTAATTTCACCCGACGCAGACACGATGATGGCGACAGTCCAATTTCACGGGCTAGATCGTTATTTTGCATACGGCCATTATTCTGCAAGGCACGAATGATATTTTTATCAATACGATCCAGCTTTACTGAAACAGATTTAGAAGATAGTTTCATAAATTAGAATATAATTTGAAAGATAATCATAATTATAGAATATTTGAAATCCTATTTTGTACTATTTGTTCGATACTGATTTTCACTTTCAAGACATGGAAAGGGAAAAGAAAATGTCTGTATTGGTACTGTTTGCCTTAACGGTTATTCCACTTATTTTCACCCCTGGACCAGATATGCTGTTTATCCTGTCTCAAGTGATAGGGAAAGATGCAAAAGCAGGCATGCTGGCAACTGTAGGGATTTGTCTGGGCTATTTGGTCCACTCTGTTTTGATGGCTTTGGGCATTGCAGCCCTTATAGTCTCGTTCCCGGTGTTATTTGAAAGTATTCGCTGGCTCGGGATCGCTTATCTATTGTTTCTGTCTGCGAGTTTGATTAAGTCGGTGTTCAGTCACAATAAATTCATCATCGAGAGAAAATCATCATCCAGTCCCATTAAAAAAGGTTTCTTTACTGCGCTATTGAACCCCAAAGGTATGCTGATCTATTTTGCAATTTTACCGCAATTTATTGATAAAGCTGGGAACATGGTGAATCAGGGTTTAATCCTGTCCTTGATCTTTATTGGACTCATCTTTGTGGTATATGGCAGTTTGAGTGTGATTTTTGCCAAAGTGACCCAAAAAACCCATATTGATGAGCGTAAACAGAAATGGATTGATGGCGCTTCAGGTGGCTTGTTAATGCTGGCTGCAACCTGGCTGATCATGAACTGATAAATGTCAAGCAAGTATGCTTTTATGGCGTGCTTGCCTGTATGGAAGGGTGTTGAGCCGAAAAGGTAATTTGTTACATATTTAACTTAAAAAATAGCTCAATTTTAGGGCAAACAGACTGAAAAATTTAGCGGAATCTGTCTTAAATGACAATTCATTACTTTGGCTGTTCTGTCGGCTATGTGTGCCAGACTCGCCAGAAACTGATCGAAAACAAGCATTAAATCAGAACTTTTGATGAAGTTAATCAGATAAAAAAATACTAAAAATCAATGCTTAAAAAATAAATAAATATTCAGGAATTTCATCTTAATAAAAGTGTGTGAAAAAAATATGAACGCCAAGTTCAAGGAAAATGATGCTTTTTTACAGCTGTTTCGATAATTGTGACTTGACCCAAATGCCGTACACATTGCAAGATAGGGCACCTAAAAAAATTTAAGTGAAGAGTTATTATAACTTTTCTCAATATTTACATTTGCTAAAACAGCCGAGGATTACATGAAGGCTCTTGTTGCTGTAAAACGTGTGGTTGATGCCAACGTTAAAGTTCGCGTTAAACCGGACAACAGTGGTGTTGACTTAACAAACGTTAAAATGTCAATTAACCCATTCTGTGAAATCGCAGTGGAAGAAGCGGTTCGTTTAAAAGAAAAAGGAACTGTTTCAGAAATCGTTGTTGTTGCTATCGGTCCTAAAGAAGCGCAAGAACAAATCCGTTCTTCAATGGCACTTGGTGCTGACCGCGGTATCCTGGTTGAAGCTGATGACAGTCAGCTCGGTGCTTTGGAAGTGGCTAAAATCCTGAAAGGTGTTGTTGACGCTGAACAACCACAATTAATCCTTCTTGGTAAACAGGCCATTGATGACGACTCTAACCAGGTTGGTCAGATGCTTGGTGCTCTACTTGGCGCAGGTCAAGGTACATTCGCTTCAGAAGTGAAAGTTGAAGGCGACAAAGTACAAGTCACTCGTGAAATCGACGGTGGCCTACAAACTGTTGAACTTGCACTTCCAGCAATTATCACCACTGACTTACGTTTGAACGAGCCACGTTATGCAGCTCTGCCAAACATCATGAAAGCGCGTAAAAAACCGCTGGATACCAAGTCTCCTGCAGATTTCGGTGTAACTGCGACAACTAAACTGAAAACAGTGAAAGTTGAAGCTCCTGCTGAACGTAAAGCGGGCGTACAAGTGAAGTCTGTAGACGAGCTTGTAGAAAAATTGAAAAATGAAGCGAAAGTGATCTAATACAGAAGGATAAAAATCATGAGTATTTTAGTTATCGCTGAGCACGACAACAAAGCATTAAACGCTGCTACTTTAAACGTTGTTGCTGCGGCGCAAAAAATCGGTGGTGATATCACTGTATTGGTAGCTGGCTCGAACGCGCAAGCTGTTGCTGACCAGGCAGCTAAAGTTGCAGGTGTAAGCAAAGTATTACTTGCTGACGACGCTGCTTATGCAAACCAGTTGGCTGAAAATGTGGCTAAACTTGTTGCTGAATTGGGCAAAGGCTATACCCATATCCTTGCTGCTTCTACCACAACGGGTAAAAACATTCTGCCTCGTGCAGCTGCACTTCTTGATGTGAGCATGATCACTGACATTATCGCTGTCGAAGGTCCTAAAACTTTCAAACGTCCAATCTATGCAGGTAACGCAATTGCAACCGTAGAGTCTGGTGAATCTATCGTTGTTGCGACTGTTCGTGGTACGGCATTTGATGCTGTAGCAAGTGAGGGTGGTGCGGCTAGCGTTGAAGCTGCTGCGTCTACTGGTGATGCGGGTCTTTCTAAATTCATCTCAGAAGAAATTGTGAAATCTGAACGTCCAGAATTAACCGCTGCACGCATCGTGGTTTCTGGTGGTCGTGGTGTGGGTTCAGGTGAAAACTATCACAAAATCCTGGATCCATTAGCGGATAAACTTGGCGCTGCTCAAGGTGCTTCACGTGCTGCAGTAGATGCTGGCTTCGTTCCTAACGACATGCAGGTTGGTCAAACGGGTAAAATCGTTGCGCCTGAGCTATACATCGCTGTTGGTATTTCTGGTGCAATCCAGCACTTGGCGGGTATGAAAGAGTCTAAAGTGATCGTTGCGATCAACAAGGATGAAGAAGCGCCAATTAACACAGTAGCTGACTACTGGTTAGTGGGTGACTTGAACACTGTAGTTCCGGAATTGGTTTCTAAAATCTAATTTCTGAACACCGTTCAAAAATAACGCTCTTGTTGCAGCAGTGAAAGCAATGCTTTTCTTTTTTGCTCAGGGGCGTTTTTTTGTGGCTGGATTTTATTAATCCCTTTTATTTCTAAGGTGTAAATATGCCAGCTATCCCAAGGAGTCTCCAGCAGATGACTGTCTGTATGACCTTAAAATGATGATTCAGCTTTCATGCGTTTGTATGCTTAGGGTAGAGAGTAAATTTAATTGATTGATATCTTTTTTAAAGGAAAAAAAGACCAGTTTAACTGAATAAGCTGCCTGAACATTTAGCAGCAAAATTTGCAGCTAGACACTGAATAAAATGAACGAAGTCACATAAAATCCCGACAAATGAAAGTGCCTAAAAAATAAACGATAAATTATAGAAAATTAACAAGATTAAGATAAGAGATATGGCACAAAAACAACAGAATTTATGCTATAATTTACGGCTGTATTTAGATTTTAACTCAGCTTATTTTGAGTTAATTTTTTGCTAGATTGATTATATAAAACGAACAGTCTGAACGGTTGTTTGTAATAAGGAGTATGCATGAGCGTATCGGAAATCCGACCGATTGCCATTGAGGATGAACTCAAAAGCTCATATCTCGACTATGCCATGAGTGTTATTGTTTCTCGTGCATTACCTGACGTGAGAGATGGCTTAAAGCCTGTTCATCGTCGTGTGCTTTTCGCTATGCACGAATTGGGCAATGACTACAATAAAGCATACAAAAAGTCAGCCCGTGTCGTCGGTGACGTGATCGGTAAATATCACCCACATGGTGACTCTGCTGTTTATGAAACCATTGTTCGTATGGCGCAAGACTTTAGCCTGCGTTATCAACTGGTAGATGGTCAAGGTAACTTCGGTTCTGTTGATGGCGATAGTGCAGCAGCAATGCGTTATACCGAAGTGCGTATGCGTAAGCTGACCCATGAGCTTTTGGCCGATCTAGAAAAAGACACAGTCGAGTGGGAAGACAACTACGACGGTTCTGAACGCATTCCACAAGTCATGCCTACACGTGTTCCTAACTTGCTGATTAACGGTGTAACCGGTATTGCAGTAGGTATGGCGACCAATATGGCACCACACAACATGACAGAAGTGATCAATGCATGTTTGGCCTATGCGGAAAACCCGAATATTTCCATTGAAGGCTTGATGGAACATATCTCTGGTCCAGATTTCCCTACAGGCGGTATCATTTACGGTAAATCCGGCATTGTCGATGCTTACCGTACAGGTAAAGGTCGTCTTCATATTCGTGGTAAATATCACATTGAAGAAGATCAGAAGACTGGCCGTAACACCATCGTATTCACTGAAATTCCTTATCAGGTCAATAAAGCAAAAACCATTGAACGTATTGCTGAATTGGTCAAAGAGAAGAAACTGGAAGGGATTTCTGAGCTTCGTGATGAATCCGATAAAGAAGGGATGCGTATTGCCATTGACCTGAAGCGTGGTGAAAACGCTGAAGTGATTGTCAATAACCTGTTCCTGAATACCCAGTTAGAAAATTCATTCAGCATCAACATGGTCTGCCTAGACAACGGCCAGCCGAAGTTGATGAACCTGAAAGACATCATTGCTGCGTTCATCCGTCACCGCCAAGAAGTGGTGACTCGCCGTACCATGTTCGAACTGCGTAAAGCGCGTGAACGTGGCCATATCCTGGAAGGCTTGACCGTTGCACTCGCAAACATCGATGCGATTATTGAAACCATCAAGACCTCTGCCAACCCGGGCGAAGCGCGCGAGCGTTTACAGGCGGGTGAATGGGCTGCGGGTGGCGTAGTTGCCTTGCTGGAAAAAGCGGGGTCGGTTTCTGTACGTCCTGATGAGATTGAAGGTGAAGATCCAAACCGTCGATTCGGTTTAGATGGTAATGTTTACCGTTTATCTCCAGCACAGGTTGGTGCAATTCTTGAACTACGTTTACACCGCTTAACTGGTCTGGAACAAGACAAGTTACATGCTGAATATTCTGAAATTTTGGGTCAAATTGCTGAATTAACTGCAATTTTGAACGATTTCAATTTATTGATGGCAGTGATTAAAGAAGAATTGGCGTTAATCCTGCAACAATATGGCGATGCACGTCGTACCGCGATTGTTGAATCACGTATTGATTTCTCTCGCGAAGATTTGATTCCTGAAGAACAGGTGGTCTTGACCGTTTCTAAAACCGGTTATGCGAAAACCCAGCCACTTTCTGACTATGCTGCGCAGCGTCGTGGTGGTCGTGGTAAGTCTGCGACCTCAATGAAAGAAGATGATTACATCCAGCATCTGATTGTGACATCGAACCATGCAACGGTACTTTGCTTCACCGATGTCGGTAAAGTTTATCGTCTGAAAGTATTTGAAGTACCGCAAGCTTCGCGTGGTGCTAAAGGTCGCCCAATGGTGAACCTGTTACCGCTTGATGCCAACGAAACCATTACTGCAATTCTTCCGGTGATTGATGCACCGAAGAAATTCAAAGAACGTCTGGCAGATTTCAAGGCATTTGTAAAAGCCAATGCTGCGAAACTGCAAGAAAATGAAATCATCAATTCACATTATGCTGAACTGGAAGCGGCACTTGCTGAACTTGAAGATGGTGCAGATGACTTGTCTGATGCATTACGTGTTCAATTGAAGCAATTGGGTGTTGAGCTTTCAGCAAGCGATCTGGATGATGAAATCATTGTCGACTTTGCGCAGCAAGCCGAAGCGGTACGTAAAAATTTCTATGTGTTTATGGCGACCGAGTACGGTACGATCAAGCGTGTAGAACTTGAACAGTTCAGTAATGTTCGTTCAAATGGTTTACGTGCCATTGAACTCACTGGCGATGATACCTTGATTGGTGTTGCGATTACCGATGGCGAACAGCAAATTATGTTGTTCTCGAATGAAGGTAAAGCGATCCGTTTTGCTGAAACTGATGTGCGTTCAATGGGACGTTCAGCCAAAGGTGTACGCGGTATGCGTGTGACCATTGGTGCAGCGCAAGTTGAAGATGCCGAAGATGCCGATATCGAGTCAGAT
Source organism: Acinetobacter sp. SA01 (assembly GCF_011319235.1). Classification (NCBI taxonomy): domain Bacteria; kingdom Pseudomonadati; phylum Pseudomonadota; class Gammaproteobacteria; order Moraxellales; family Moraxellaceae; genus Acinetobacter; species Acinetobacter sp. SA01. Next base: position 336,723 of record NZ_WXXM01000001.1, on the reverse strand, counting down.
GACGAAGATAGTTCAGATTCAGCCTTAATCAGCCGTATTGTTTCACTGGTGGTTGTCCCTGAAACGGGTGAAGTACTGTGTGCATCTGAAAATGGCTACGGTAAACGTACCCCTGTAGATGACTTCCCAACCAAGAAACGTGGTGGTAAGGGTGTGATTGCGATCAAGACCTCTGAACGTAACGGTCAGTTGGTGGGTGCAGTTGCGATTGATGCCTCTAAAGAACTGATGTTGATTTCTGATGGTGGTACTTTGGTACGTACCCGTGCTTCTGAAGTTGCTCAAACTGGTCGTAACGCACAAGGTGTACGTTTGATCCGTTTAGGTAATGACGAGTTACTTGTAGGCGTAGTTTCGGTTGAAGCTGTAGAAGAAGATGAATTTATTGAAGCAGTGGAAGGCGAAGAAGTTGTTGCCTCTACAGCTTTAATTGATTCTGAAACTTTGGTGGATGATGAAACCATTGCTGACGAAGCTGATACTGAATCGGATTTAAGAGATTCTGAAGACTAAGTTTTGATATCAAAAAGAAGGGCGCTTAGGCGCTCTTTTTTTATGCTTATGATTTGTTAGCAGGATGTTTTCCTTACCACTAATAATTATTACTTAGAATAAGAATGTTTGGATTTTTAAAAAATTAATTTCTGAATAGGTGATTTTAATGGTTTTAGGAGAGCATGATTCATTATTCTTAAAAACAATAATAAAAGCCAATAGCTAGGATTTACATAAGCTATTTGATTCAATGAGTCAAAATTAGATTAATTGATATTCTTAAAGGTAAGTCGCAGGATTAAAAGACTTCTTTCATTATTGGAGTCATGAGTGTGGCATGGATGCCACACGTTTCCCATCATGACAAGGATGTCATGTATGGGAAACAAAAGGTTTTTGTCTACTTTTGACCTTTCAAAAGTAGAGGTAATGCCTACGCAAAGGCATAAAAATTGAATCAATCAAATGAGGCAATGCTGATTTTTAAAAGAGCCTATAAATAATTTTTTGACTTATGCAAGTTATCTAAAGAATTAGATTTAAAAGATATTTAAGAAATAAAAAAGGAAGCCGAAGCTTCCTTTTTTGATTTATAAATTATGCAGCTTCTTTTAATTCAACAGCATAATTTTTTTGCTTTTCAGCATCGAACTGACCTTCCCATTTACTGATCACAAGAACAGCCAACGAGTTACCAATCACATTTAATACAGTACGAGCCATATCCAGAATACGGTCAATACCGGCAATAAATGCCAAGCCTTCAAGCGGAATACCCACACTACCCAAGGTTGCCAACAATACAACGAAAGATACGCCAGGCACACCGGCAATACCTTTAGAAGTAATCATCAAGGTTAACACCAGAATGATTTGCTGGGTCATGCTTAAATCAATACCGTAAAGCTGCGCAATAAAGATGGCTGCAATACTTTGATATAAGGTCGAACCATCCAGGTTAAATGAATAACCGATTGGAATCACAAAACTGGTAATGGATTTCGGTGCACCATAGGCTTCCATTTTTTCCATCAGGCGCGGTAATACTGTCTCGGAACTTGCAGTTGAATAAGACAGAATCAGCTCATCTTTTAGAATTTTAATAATTTCCCAAATACTGAAACCACAGAATTTGGCAACAAGTCCTAAAATGACAAAGATGAAGAAGAAAATAGCACCATAAACCAATAATGCCAATTTGACTAACGGAAGCAGTGAGCTAAAGCCGAAGTTCGCAACAGTCGCCGCAATCAGGCCAAATACACCGAAAGGTGCAAAAAGCATGATCATATGGGTGACTTTGAACATGGTTTCAGCAACCGCATGCAACACATCAATCAGTGGTTTTTTGGTTTCTTTCGCTAAAGATCCCAAACCAATACCGAAGATCACGGAGAAGAAGATGATTGGCAACATATGCCCATCGGTCAGTGATCCAAAAATATTAGACGGGATTAAAGATAAAATGGTATTGACCAGACCATGCGAGTGACTACTCACTTCCTGGGTGGTTTGCTGATATTTAGAGATATCTGTTTGGGTCAAACTCGACATGTCAATACCGGCACCTGGCTGGAATACATTTGCAGCAACTATGCCGACAATAATCGCAACCGTGGTAATAATTTCAAAATAAACAATAGTTTTGAAACCCAGTTTACCCAAGTTTTGACCATGACTTGCATTGGCAATACCTAAAATCAGCATTGAAAGTACAAGTGGAATGACAATCATCTTAATCAAACTAATAAAGATTGCGCCCAAAGGGCTCAGCAGATTATTAATCAGAGTTTCACGATATTCGGGAGAATAGTGTAGAAAAGAGCCTACAAGCACACCTAAAATGAGCGCAATGACGATTTGCCAAGCAAGACTAATCTTAATCTTTTTCATGCTAAGCCCTTAAAATCAAATTTCAATAAAAAAGCTGCTATAACACTGTCGATCTCACATCGGCATGTTACGGGGAGCGTGGGAATGAATAATATAAAAAAAATTCATGAAATATGAACAGGGGGCTATTTTGCATCGATTAGTATATTCAATCTAACTTTTTTCTTCATAATTGATTCAAAAGATCAAAAAAAGATCAATTTTGGTATTAAAAATAACCAAATGGTAAAGTTTTATTTAATAATCTTATGAGTTCATAGCTAAAATCTTACTTTTTAGCAGATCGGATCAGGCGAAAATATGCCCAAACCAGACAAATGCCGGCAAAGGTTGCCAGATAAATCATTTTTGGAATGACCAGCTGGGTAGGCACTCCCATCTGGTTCAATTGAATAAACATCTGTATGCCTTGGGTGGAAGGTAGCGCTTGGCCTAGCCACTGCATCCATTCCGGCATTGCGGCATGCGGCCACGCCGTACCTGAAAGTAAGAACAGCGGAATAGAGTTAAATACAATCACGTGACCTGCACGTTCCGGCATATCCAGAAAAGAGGCGATCAGCATGCTGAGGCCAATCACGCAGCTCAGAAATATTGGGACCGCAATGAGCATGCCCCAGAAGTTACCACCCCTTGGATAGTCATTCAGCCAAAAAGTAAATCCAAATAAATATAAACAGCCCAGAAAACCAATGGTCAAAATGGCACTGAATAATGCCCAGAATTCGGTTCGACTCGGTGTCCAGTGCTTTTCACGATAAGTCGCAATTAACATGCACAGACCCAGCAAAATGGTTTGATGGATAATCAATGGTGCAACGGCCGGAAAAATATAACTGCCATAGCCAGACAGGGTATTGAACAAGGGAATTTGATGGATCGACAGCGCCGGAGCAAATTCAGAAATATGCTGAAATTTTTCGGCTTGTTCAACCAGCGCATGTTCAACCGATGCAGCCAGTCCCAAACCGATCTTCTGGGTTTTTAAGAAATTGGCGGCACTTAAATATAAACCGATGCCACCCACTTCACCATGACGCAGACTGCCAGATAAGTTATCTGGAAGCAGTAAAATTCCGTCTGCCTGTTGCAGCTTGATCATCTGTTTTGCTTCGGAAAAAGTACCAGTCACTGCACGGATTTCAACATTGGGGCTTTTAGCCACTTCGCCAATAATGCGGGACGTTACCGGGCTTTGTTCTTCATCTACAATCACAATTGGTAAAGATTCTGCATGTTCTGCCTGATAGGCAGCCGGGTAGAAGAAACTGTATAAAAATACCGAGAGTACCAACGTGGTGAAAATAGAGCTATTTGAAGCAATATCTTTAAATGTTTTTAAATAAGAGTGCAGAAAGTTTTTAAGGGTTTTCATGCCTGAACTCCCTTTAGATATTTTTTAAGGAAGAAGTAGGCTGTGCCCAGATAAAACAGGCAATACACGGCTAAAACTGCAAGCGGTAACAGTGAAATGGATACAGGACTGCCGATGACCCATTGTTCCGTCTGTAATTTGGCATAAGGCGTATAGGGAATAATATTGGACCAGAACTGGGTGAATAAGGGTGCATTGTTCAGCGGTAAAGTCACCCCGGCAAAACTTAAAGATGACCCGCCATACACGGCAATAAAACCAAAACTTTTCGCCAGATTATGTGTGACCAAAACCACGCTGCTGCTGATCAAGGCATATGCACTATAGAGAAGAAATTGTCCCAATAGAATAGGCCAGAGCTGTCCCTGTATAAACCAGCCGCGAATTTCCACCAGCCAGAACATCCATAACCAGGTCCAAAAGCTGAAAATCAGCACATAGGTTATATTTTTGGAAAGCAAAGCTAAGAAGACATTTTGCCCAGTTGTCCATATTTTTGTCGTGCCAAATTTCAACTCTTGTCCTACGGCAAAAGCCACGCAGCAACACAGCAATAAATGCAAAATCGCCGGGATCATGTACGGTTCTAAATACAATTCATAACTTAGCCCGGGATTAAATAGCGGCGAAATTTTGACATTCGGCGTAGGTGCGTCCAAATAAGGAGTCTGATTTTGCAAATAACTGTGTCCAGTAAAGTCGGCCAGTGCCTGCAAAGTGCTGATCAGCATGGCCGATGAAATGCTATTACCGACACTAAAATAACTTTGGTTATAGGCAATACTGATCTGGGCATCCTTGGCTTGAACCAGTCGTTGTTCGGCACCTTCTGGAATGGTGATATAACCCCAGATTTTATTTTGATTGAGTAGCTGTTCAACTTCGTCCTGACTGCTGGAAATCGTGCTGATGCTCAGGGTGTTGTTCTGACGGACAGAGTGTTCAATATTACGGCTCAGTTCACTCTGATCCTGGTCAATAATGGCAATCGGCAGATGGCTGGGTTTACCTTGAGCAAACATACTTGCGAACAGCACAATCACAAAGGCAGGTGCCAAGGTGACCATGCATAAATCCCACTTATGCTTGAGCAAATAACCAAGTTCACGCAGTATGCCATGCAGCATGATCAAGACTCTTGCACTTTAAACAGTACGCTCATGCCGACTTTTAAATCCTGAATCGGCTGGGCAGGGGTGAGCTGAATCTTGAAACTGCGAATATCATAGCCACCGGTTTGGCGTGTGGTTTTAATGGTGGCGAATTCTCCCTCGGCATCAATCTTTTTGATCTTGAACAGAGCTTTCTTGTTTAATGCAGGAATAAAGCCTTCAATCGATTTGGTTTGATAGACCTGTGCATATTGATCTTCACGAATATTCAGGCTGACCCAGAGCTCATCATCCTGAATAATACTCACCACGGGCACGCCCATAGCCACCAGTTCAGATATCTTGCCATAAGTTTTCGATATGGTGCCATTGATCGGGGAAAGTAATTTGGTTTCAGCTTCCAGCGCATTGGCCTCCGCAACAGCCGCTTTGGCAATTTCCACCTGTGCATCGGCGGAGGATTTCTGCTCTGGCGTGCTGCCGCGTTTGGCACGTGCATATTGCTGATAAGCCGCTTCGGTCATTTGTACGGCAGATCGTGCGGCAGCTTGCATTTCATCGCGGCGCTGGCGTGAAATGACCCCTTCCTTAAACAGCTTGGCACCACGCTGATAGGTGGTTTGGGCCAATTCTTGCTGGGCTTTCATGGCTTGCCAGTTGGCATATAGACTGTCGATATTTTCCTGTTGTGAACCGCGATCCGCTGTGGATTGCAAGGCTAAAGCAGATTGCAGGCTGGCCAGAGCCTGCTGCTTTTTAGCTTCCACTTCCGGACTAAACAAGCGGACCAGTGACTGACCTTTAAGCACTTTTTGTCCATCGTGAATATATATTTCTTCAATGCGGCTCGGTACCTTAGTGCTGATATGGATGGTTTCGGCTTCAACCCGCCCTTGTAGCTCCACTTGCTTGGGCTGATAACTTTTCCATAACCCAAAGCCAATTAGACCTAAAAGCAAGATCAGTATGATGATACCAACCATTTTAATGGTAGCTGAAGATTTTGAACCTGTCTTTTCAGTGGCCGGCGCTTGCGCTTGTTCTGAATAACTGAAAAATCCATCATCTATCTTGCTGTGCTGTTCAGAGGCCGTTTGAGTGTCTTGTTGATGGCTTGGAGCTGAAGTAGGGGTAGAAGTTCCTTCTAATGAGGTATTTTCTACATCTTGATCAGGCCTGTTTTGATCTTGAGTCATGCTGTTCCCCATCAAAAATTAACGAATATAATTGGTATGGCTTTGACTGACATAGTTTTGAAACTGTTCAATCGAGCCATGGCTTTGCAGCAAAGTGGCCAGGGATATCACATATTTATAGGCATTTAGTGCCATCTCGCTTTTTAAAGCATTCAGGCTATTTTGTGCATCAATCACCTGGGTGGCCGTTCCCATATCTTCTTTAAAAGATAAAGTTTGAATACGCAGATTTTCCTGGGCAGCCTGAACATTCTGTTGCAGTAGTTGATGACTTTGCTGGGCTGAGGTCATTTCATTGTAAGAGCTATAAATGATGTTTTCGACTTCCTGCTTGGTGCGTTCGGTCATCAGTTCAGAAGCATAACGTTGCAATTCTGCGGCCTGAATATTTTTGTTGTTGTTAACGCCTGAAAACAGGTTATAACGTGCCGCTACACCGACAATCCAGTTTTGCTTTTCATCCAGACTGTATTCGCCAAAGGCGAACAAATTAGGTTTTTTCGCAGCACTTTGTACCTTGACGTTGGCATTGGCCAGCTGAGTGTCCATCTGCATTTTCTGGATCAGTGTAGATTGTTCCGGATAGCTTTTTAATAGGGCATTCAGATTCTGACTTTGGCTGGAATTGACAAATAGCGGGGTGCTCAGTTCGGTAATTTGGCTGCGCTGTAACAGGTTATTAAGCTGAAACAGCCTGGATCTGAAATTGGCCGTTGCATTTTGCACGCTACGCTCGGCATTGTTCTTTGCCACTTCAAACTGCATACGTTGCCCTTTGCTGATAAAACCCTGGTGTTCCAGCTTTAAGGCATTGCTGTAGTGGGTCTGCATGGAGTTGAAATTGGACTGGCTAGAGGCTAAAAGCTGCTTTTGCAGTTGCGTATTGAAGTAAGCCTGAATCAGTTCAAAGCGTTGTACATCTTGCTGTTGCTTAGTATTCAATTGACTACGCTGTGCCCTGAGATGAGCTATTTCCTTGGTGCTGGAGGTCAGGCCGCCGGTATATAAAGGCATTAACACTGAAACGGTAGGGCGGATCACTTGATCTTCCAGAATCACGTTGGCCGAGTCGGGGAATAGCCCAATACCGCTATGAATGGTTTGATTCAGACCTTGCTTTAAAGGATCAGAAATAGTGGATGGAAGGTTTTCTTGATTAATACGATCATTGATACCTTGAGAAAGTGTCTGTTCCAGATTGTTTTTAAAAGAATCAAGCGGAAGGTCGACTTCATTATGGAAGGCATAGGCACGCACATTTAAATCGACCCGGGGCAGACCTAAACCCTTGACCGCTTCAGCTTGTAATTGTGCAGATTGTTGCAAAGCCTGATTGGCCTGTGTGCTATAGGAATCCTTTAAAATCGACTGTTCAGCCTGTGCATAACTGATGCTTTCGGCAAAGGCTGGACAAGCAAAAAGCAGGCTAACAGTACAAATGCCAACACGAAAATTTTGTTGTATGAGGAGTGCAATTTTTTTTGGTTGTGCATGTAAACGCAATAACATCACTCAAATTCTCAATTTCTTTGTAACAATTATATGGCATAGATTTAATTGTATGTCTAATCAATAAGTTGTTGTCTTGTTTAATGTGCATGTGTATAGCAATCACGTGATTAGATGGCTCATGCGAAGATATGACAGCAGAATTTGAAAAGAGAAGTAATAAGATGCAGTTGCACTTTTAAACTACGTCCCAAGTCGTGAAAAAGGAGTTGCTAAAATCAATCTTTATTGAGATTTTGACTTTAAATGTCCGACAGCATTGAAATATTTTCAGGATAATTTACTGCAAGCCACGCCTATCTGTGGTTAAATGCCATCATTTTATTGTGTTTCACTTTGAAAGGAAAAATCATGCGCGCGTACAACTTCTGTGCTGGTCCTGCTGCATTACCTACTGCCGTTTTAGAAAAAGCTCAGGCTGAATTGCTTGATTGGCATGGCAAAGGCCTTTCGATCATGGAAATGAGTCACCGTAGCAGTGACTATGTAGCTGTGGCAGAAAAAGCAGAAGCAGATTTGCGCAAACTGATGAACATTCCTGAGAACTATAAAGTATTGTTCTTGCAAGGTGGTGCTTCGCTGCAATTCTCTGCTATTCCTTTAAACTTGTTGGGTAAAAACAACAAGGCTGATTATATTCATACCGGAATCTGGTCAGAAAAAGCGCTGAAAGAAGCAAAACGCTACGGCGACATTAATGTTGTTGAAGCGGGTACAAGCATTAACGGTAAATTGGCCATTTCAGAACAAAGCAGCTGGAACTTGTCTGATGATGCGGCTTATGTACATTATGCCGACAACGAAACCATTGGTGGCCTTCAGTTTGCGGGTATTCCTGAAACAGATAAACCACTGGTATGTGACTTTTCATCAAGCATTTTATCTGCGCCATTAGATGTATCCAAGTTTGGTTTAATTTATGCAGGTGCGCAAAAGAATATTGGTCCTGCTGGCTTAACTTTAGTGATTATTCGCGAAGATTTACTTGATCAGGCCAAACCTGAAATTCCAAGCATTTTGAAATATTCAGATCAGGCGAAAAACGGTTCTATGGTCAACACACCATCTACCTATGCCTGGTACCTATCTGGTCTGGTATTTGAATGGCTGCTTGAAAATGGCGGAGTCGATGCCATGCATCAGGTCAACCTTGAAAAAGCCAAATTACTGTATGGTTATATCGATGCCAGTGATTTCTATGCCAACCCGATTGCAGAAGCCAACCGTTCTATCATGAATGTACCGTTTACCTTGGCAAAAGCGGAGCTTGAAAAGCAATTTTTGAAAGAAGCTGAAGCGAACCATTTGCTTAACCTGGCAGGTCACCGTTCAGTGGGTGGTATGCGTGCAAGTATTTACAATGCTGTACCATTAGAAGGCGTACAGGCTCTGGTTAACTTTATGGATGACTTTGCCAAACGCAATGCTTAATTGCTAAAGCTAAAAAAGCCCATCACATGATGGGCTTTTTATTGGCTGAAATAAGCATGGTAAAAAATAAGTGGTTAAAATAAGCTTAAAAAATAAAGTGATGCAAAATATAGGCAGACATAAACATACCCAAGACAAAAAATAGGGATGAAATGCCGTCTAACTGGAATCGTTTAGTCAGTTGATGGCCAACTGTTTGTATATTTTCTTCTTGCACGATTTTCATGGAAACTCTATTCCGATTTATTTATCGTTAATTTATATTGCTTGTTTTTATTTTTATCATAAAAAATTGATTAAATAAAGTACTAAATAAAAATATGTAATTAAAATATTTATTTTATTGGCCAGAAGATCAGCTGGCTTGTCAGATGATTGCCACTACAGGGCTGTGCTGGATAGCAGGCATAAAAGTAAGGGCTAAAAATATAATAGCTGTGCTGTTTATTTAAAATAAAATTTTGAATTTAAAATTGTGGATAAGTTATTTTAATTTAAATTCAAAACCACCCATATAATGTTGGTTTGTGGATAAATTTCAATCACACTGTAGATAGAGATAATAAAACTTAGACTTCTTTCATAAATTCCTTTTATTTCTCCCAGAGGGAGAAAAATAAAGAGTGAATGAATAATGATGAAAGAAGAGTATTAAAAAAATAAAAAGCAGCACCATAACCTGAGAGGATAATCCTGTTGTGGTGCTGCTCTTGTTAGAAGATTTATTTTTTAGCGTAAATATTCACTTGAATCCATAAATTGCCACGAATGAATTGACCAATTGCAAAGTCTTTATAAGCCGGATTCTTGGTGGCAATACGAATCAGGGTGGCTGCCTGATTTTCATCATGAATTAAGGCGACATCATAAAGCGTATAGTCCTGATCCATAAATGACATCGAGGTTTTTCCGACAATATTGCCCTGGAACCAGGCTTCATCTTCCTGCCCCATATTTTCGCCATACAGATAGGCGACCATTCTGGAAAAATCGACAGTCACCGGTTCTTTGTCATCTTCCGATTTGGGCTCCCAGGCATCAATCTGTTCCTGCAAATTGGCAGGTGCCACGCCGTTATTGGCAGCCAGAATGTCATTTAATGCACGGTGATGTTTGATGGAGGCCGGATCATCCACCACCAGCTGTTCATGATCTGAAACGGCTTCTAGTTCATAGGCCCAGGCATTGAGCTGCGCAAGATAGGGTTGATCTTTTTCATACTGGTCATGATTGACGCTATACAGTGTGTCAAAGGCATAGACAATGGTATTGGCCCCCAGATTCAAGCGCAGTACCGCCTGGGTGTTGGATTTACAGGTGATAATCCGTTCAATGGTGGCATTCACTTTGTAGGGACTTTCAAAACTTGGAAAGGCGGTTTTGACCGCTTGGGGCTTGTTGTTTTCAACAGCAATGACTTGGGTCATTTGCACGGTTGCCTGTTTAGGTCCTTGAATAAGCCAGGCTGACGCGTCCATATCCGCTTCTTCTTTACATAAACCCATTGGCATCACTGGTGCATCAAGTGCCAGGCCTAACCACTTGGGCACATCGGTACATGGGTGATCTGTAAGCAGATTCCAATGTTCGACATGACTGCCAAAGTTCTGGTCTTCAATGGTGATCAGTTCTGGTCTATTTTGATTTTTCATATTCACAATTGATGTTGGGCTGTATTTATCTATTAAATCGAGGGTTATTGTTAAATTTCAAGTCAAGGGACTAAATTTAACCATTAAAGTCGTTAAAATAAACTCAAAATCCTGTATCTGGATGTGATGAAGCCTGCAAGTATGCCATGGAAAGCATGACCATGTGAGTTAAATCTAAAAACAGCAAATGAGCTGAATCAATTTAGCCATCCTCCTATCGTATGGAATTTGCTAAACTACAGGCTATTCTTTTTTGACTATGGAAGTGGTGTGCTGCCATTTAAACTTTGGGTCGATGCCGATGCATTGCCTAAAATCCTGCGTGATGTAATCATTCGCGCTTCTGACCGTTATCAACTGGAAGTCACTTTTGTCGCGAATCAAAATGTGGGGATTACCCCGTCAGTACGGATTAATTCCATTCAGGTGATGAGTGGCGCAGATGCTGCAGATAAAGAAATTATCGAGCGCATGAAAGAGCATGATATTGTCATGACCCAAGATATTCCATTGGCTGCTCAAGTGATTGAAAAAGGTGGAATTGCCATTCATCCTCGCGGTGAAATCTATACTACGGCTAATGTAAAAGCACGTCTGCATTTACGTGATTTCATGGATTCATTACGCGGAGCAGGTGTTAATACGGGTGGTCCACCACCAATTTCTGAACGGGACAAGCGCGAATTTTCCAGTTCACTGGATCAAACCATTCAGAAACAGAAACGTAAAACTGCAGTCTAACTTGAGCTCCTCATGCCATCAAAAACCAATATCATGTCCACCTATGCCTTATTGGTATTTATCTGGGCAACCACGCCACTGGCAATTGTCTGGAGTGTTTCGGACTTGCATAGTTTGTGGGCGTTGGCACTGCGCTTTTTTATTGCACTGCCTTTAGCATTGGGCTTGCTGGTCGTTCTTAAAGTCAGATTACCTTTGAATGGAATCTCCCTGCATAGTTATATTGCCGGTGCCTGCAGTTTTATTGGTTCACAAATTTTTACCTATTTAGCCACAGCCTATTTAAGTTCAGGCATTATTGCCTTGATGTTCGGTCTGGCTCCGATTATGACCGGATTGATTGGCCGTTTTGCTTTTAACGTTCATTTGCATCGCTTGCAGTGGCTGGGGATGTGCATTGCAGTATTGGGGCTGGGGATTATCTGTCTGGGTGGCAGTGACCATCACGTTCAGCCAATGGGCATAGGATTGATGTTGATCAGTGTTTTTGTATATTGCGCATCCATTTTCTGGGTCAAAAAAGTCAATGCACCGCTGAAACCCATGGCTCAAGCAACGGGTTCCATTCTGGTCTCCAGCCTGTTTGCACTGTGCATGTTGCCGTTGATCTGGCAGCATGCACCAGATCATATCCCGAATACCAAGGCATTGATCGGTTTGTTTTATGCAGTGATTATGGCTTCACTGCTGGCGATGTTCTGTTATTTCAAACTGGTACAGAATATTAAGGCGACCACCTTATCGTTGACTACGGTGCTGACACCCATGTTGGCCATGTTGTTTGGAGCGATGCTGAATAATGAAAAATTATCGGTGATGGTTTTTGTTGGCGCCTTTATTTTATTGTTTGGCCTGTTTGTTTATTTTTATCGTGATCTTAAGGCGAGCCAGAATCTCGCCATCAAGATCAAGTCCAGCAGTTAAATCGCTAATCTTTATTTTTGCTGAGGTTGACACACTCGGCAAGTTTTACCCGGTCTTGTGGATGCAAGGTAATGAAATAAGCACCAGTACGGAACTTGCCATTATCTTCTGTACGGCTATAGACTACCTGAGCGGTTGCGGCAATATGGAAGAAATTTTCAGGGTGGCTCAAGGTCACATGCACATAAGTGCCTTCCTGAATAGGGTGCTCGCTAAAAAAACTGAAACCAGTTTCGGAAAAATTGACATGTTCCGGGATTGGTAACATGGATTGTACAATTGCATCGTATAAAGAGCCGGTAATAAGGTTTAATTTTTGGTTGAATAAGGATAATATTCTAGCAATTTGTTGATCTTTTTCATTTAATTGTTCTAATTCGTAGTTTACAGCATGATCAAATTGATCTAATTCTGCGAGTAGTAGAAAATAGCGGGGCAGCACAAAGTTAGGATCATAAGGGTCATTAAGTGCGACATCATCAGAGATAATCTGATAATTAATTCGCAAAGCAGCATCGATACGAGACATAACGCGGCGTTCCATATTGCCGCTTTGATGCTGTAAATTTTCCATAATTATTCCTCGGACTAAATGGTATGTTTAAACCAATCTCGCTGTACATCGGGTTGAGATATACTCGTGCACGGCGTAGCAACCACTTTATTTCTTTTATTGCTTTGGTGTCTATGATCGGTCTCACCTTGGGTGTAGCCGTGTTAATTACAGTCTTGTCTGTAATGAATGGCTTTGACCGCGAGCTGAAAAACCGTGTATTGGGAATGATACCTCAAGCTACTGTTTCTTCAACACAAATATTAACAAATTGGCCAGAACTTGCAAAGAAAGTTGAACAGCATGAGCATGTCAAAGGTGTAGCGCCATTTACCCAGTTACAGGGCATGCTGACAGCACAGGGGCAAGTGGCCGGAATTATGGTCACGGGCATCGAACCTGAATATGAAAAGAAAGTGTCAATTATCCAGAATCACATGATTGCGGGGAGTATTGATAGCCTGAAAAAAGGTGAATTTGGCATTGTTTTGGGTAAACAAATGACCGATTCACTGGGATTGGGATTAAACGATAATATTACTTTAGTGCTACCTGAAGCTACACCGTCGCCTGCAGGGGTGGTGCCTCGTTTCAAGCGTTTCAAGATTGTCGGTATTTTCAGTATTGGGGCAGAAGTGGATTCCATGATGGGCTATATCGCCCTGAATGATGCATCCACTTTATTGCGTTTGCCGGACGGTGCTCAAGGTGTGCGTTTAAAACTGGATGATATTTTCCTTGCCCCAGAAGTGGCGGATGATATTGTCAAAGATCTGCCAAACAATTTCTATGCATCGAACTGGACTTTTACCCACGGTAATTTGTTTAGTGCCATTCAGATGGAAAAGGCCATGGTCAGCTTGCTACTGTTCCTGATTGTACTGGTGGCAGTATTTAATATTGTGTCCTCACTGGTGATGGTCGTCACCGACAAGAAATCCGACATTGCCATTCTGCGTACTCTGGGAGCTTCACCTGCAACCATCACGCGGATTTTTATGGTACAGGGCACCATTATTGGCGTGATCGGTACGGTTTCCGGTGCTATTCTGGGGATTATCTTTGCTTCAAGTATTAGTGGCTTTATCGGTTGGTTAAATACAGCATTTGGTTTGAACCTGTTTGATGCCTATTTTATCAATTACTTGCCGTCTTATTTGCGCTGGCAAGATGTCGTGGTGATTGTGAGCTTGTCACTTATTTTAAGTTTTCTTGCCACGATTTATCCGGCACTGCGTGCTGCAAAAACCCAACCGGCAGAGGCTTTACGTTATGAGTAATCTTGTTCTCGAAGCGAAAAATATCTCGAAAAGTTTTACCGATGGCAAAACCACAGTTGAAGTGATTAAAAACTTGTCCCTGCAGGTCAAAAAAGGCGAGTTTGTGTCGATTGTCGGTTCCAGTGGTTCCGGTAAAAGTACCTTGTTACATGTGTTGGGGGGGCTGGACTGTCCAACAGAAGGACAGGTGTTTTTAAATGGTAAGCGCTTTGATAATTTAGGTGAAGCTGAACGGGGCTATTTACGTAACCAGCATTTAGGTTTTGTCTATCAGTTCCATCATCTGTTGCCTGAATTTACTGCGTTGGAAAATGTGGCCATGCCGCTGATGCTGCGCGCAGGAACAACCTATAAACAGTCTAAAGAACAGGCTGAATACTTGCTCAATCGGGTTGGACTGTCACATCGCATGACGCATAAACCGGGTGAGCTGTCTGGTGGTGAACGTCAGCGTGTAGCCTTGGCACGTGCACTGGTGGCAAAGCCGGAACTGATGCTGGCGGATGAACCGACGGGGAATTTGGACCGTAAAACGGCAGTAAAAATTTTTGAACTGCTCAGTGAGTTACGTGATGAGTTCAATATGGCGATGCTGATTGTGACGCATGATGAACAGTTGGCCCAGACTGCCGATTCGATTTTGCACATGCAAGACGGTGTCTGGATTGATGATTAGACACTGATCGATAAATTTAAAAAACAATTGAAGCTCACTGCGGTGGGCTTTAATATTGCCTAAAATAAAAAAATTATAATCACAATGATTCAAATCATCTGTATCGGCTGGGTGCTGGGTATTGCCACAATGGGAAAAACCTTCCTGATATTGCAGTCTTTACTCCTTCCTTGTAGCACTCTTTTCATCCTGACTCTTCTTTTAAAACTGACTGTTTTCAAACAGATTCATACTCTATCTTTTAAATTTTTACAGCTTTCTGTAGGGCTAAGTCTGGGGATCACACTCGGCTATAGCTATGCGGATCATCAACTGAATGAGCGTTTGCAGCTTCGAGAGCAGCAGACTGAACAGGTTGAAGTGATTGCCTATATTAAACATATCAATGAATTAGGCGATCAGACCATCCAGCAAAAAATTCAGGTACTGAACCGCCATACAGCAGTCGTGCAATGGCAGGCATTTTTAAAAAATGAAATGCATTCTGGTTCCAAATCTGTACTTGAGTTAGGTCAATATTACCGTTTGCAGGGACAAATCCTGCCGGCCCATAGCTATGCCACCGAGGGTGTCTTTGATCAGGAGCAATGGTATATCCAGCAAAATATCATGTCTGGATTTAAAGTATCTGCGATAGAAAAGTTGTCAGAACAGCAGATAGCTGCTTTGGGCTATGGACGATATCTCAGACAACAGCATTCGATTTCCAATCAGCTACAACTCTGGGTTGAACAGCAGCGTTTGGAGTTACGATATTTTATCAATAAGCAGCCCGTGCAGCATAAAGGTTTGATGCTAGCTTTATTAACCGGGGATAAAAGTTTACTTGATTTTGAAACTGAGCAACTGTTTCAGCGCTTTGGTATGAGCCATTTACTGGCCATATCGGGTCCACATGTGCTGATTTTTGCCGTACTGCTGTGTTGGAGTCTACATCAGCTGATCCGTTATTATCGACCACAACTCTATTTGAAATGGCCAAAGCAATATCTGCTGATCTGGCCTTTTTGCGCGAGCGTAGTACTGTACTGTGCATTTGTCGGCTTTGAAATTCCAGCGTTGAGAACGCTGTTGAGCTGCTTGTTGATCAGTGCATTTATATTATTCAAGCAAAAGGTCCGGCCATTTAATATTTTGCTTTCTAGTGCCTCTATTCTATTAATTTTTGATCCTTTTAGTATTTTATCGGCTGCGTTCTGGCTGTCCTATGGTGCATGCTTTGTGTTGCTACGCATTTACCAGACCTTGCAGCAAAGGGGGGCGGATCAGCTAAAGACCAAAACTCAATATATAAAAATACAATTAAAACTTTTAATCGAATCGCAGTGGAAAATATTTCTGGCCTTATTTCCACTGATGATGCTGTTTTTTAAACAGATTGCATGGATTACGCCATTGAGCAATTTATTCGCCATTCCATGGATTGGTCTGGTGATTGTTCCCTTAGATGTGATCGCAGCGTTGTGCTATTTCATTGCTGAACCTTTGGGTAGCCTGGTTTTTCAAATCAACGATCTGTGTCTTGCAGCTTTGCTGTGGTTATTGCAACTTTTAGATGTGCTGTTTGCCCCGACATTACAGCCGATTGCGATGACATTTGCCGTGTGGCTGAGTTTATGTCTGGGCTTGATAATCCTGTTTTTACCGCGTGCTGTGTTACCTAAAACCTGGTCCATATTGTGTTTTATTCCTTTAATTGGTCTTGATGCCAGTAAAAATCAATTCGAATTAAACGTACTGGATGTTGGACAAGGACAGGCAATTTTTATCCGCGATCAAGACCGGACCATGATGATTGATACTGGTGGAAATTATGATGAAGCTAAATTCAGTATCGGCAAACAAATTATTTTGCCCTTTTTATCAGTGAAGGGTGTGGATCAATTGGATCAGCTGATTTTGACACATTTAGATCAGGATCATAGCGGGGCGTATGCATCGATTAAACAGGATTTACCCATTAAGTATGTTTATTCAAATGAGCAAGTTCCCATTCCCGATAGCAGCCAGTTTGATTATTGTCATCAAGGGCAGCAATGGTCGTGGAATGATGGGATGAACATAACCGTGTTATCACCCAAAGCAGAGAATTTGGCAAATGCCAAAACTGATCAAAACGAAATGTCCTGCGTGGTTTATGTGCAGGTGAAAAATGCCCAACCCTATCGAAATTTTTTGCTCATGGGAGATGCCGGTTGGCAAACGGAATATCAAATTTTGCAGGATTATCCAGACTTAAAGGTTGATGTGTTGGTTTTGGGGCATCATGGCAGTCGGCACAGTTCGGCCTATGCTTTTTTAAAGCAATTAAAACCGAAAATCGTGATCGCTTCGGCTGGCTTTAACAATCGTTATGGGCATCCCAGTAAAATGACGCTACAGCGTTTACAGCAGCTGGATATTCCTGTATTGAGCACAGTACAGCAGGGCAGCATTCAATTTAGCAGACAGGCCAATGGACAAATGCAATTACATTATGCACGTGAACAAAAGCTATGGTTAAAACGTGCAGCAGTAAAGCTTAAATCATAAGGCCTGATCATTTTCTACTGGAAACATTGTATTTTGGGCTGCAGTCTCAGCACGGACTTTTTCGACCAGTGCTAAGGCCTCTGTTTTATTGAGATAATACAGTCCATCCAATTCAGGATTGGCTTTAAAGCGTTTATAGCTCCAATGATAATGTTCAGGATAACGACGGATCAGGTTCTCAATGGCTTGAAAAATAATGCTTGTGCCTTGATTGGTATCAACCGAATAAATGCGTTCATCAATTGCTTCAAAATGTAGATCAAAGCCCTGATCATCATTACGCAGTGCATACAAAAACAATGTTTTGGCTTTGGTTTTTTGAATCAGTTTGGCACTTAAATTACTGGTGGCCAAAGGCAGTCCAAAATAAGGAATCATTTCACCGCCAACATTGGGTGTATGGTCTGGCAAAATTACCGTTGTTCCACCCTGTTTCAAGGCTTTAAAAATCTGGCGAACTCCAGATTCATCGGTGGGTACCAATGTTGCCTGTTCGCGACTGCGCGCGTTACGCACAAACAGATCGGCCGCCTCATTTTTGACTGGCTTATACATGATGGTCATTTTGGTAAATTGGGCAATATAGGCATTCATGATTTCCCAGGTACCAAAATGCGGAACAATTAAAACCACACCTTTGTTTGCTGCGAGTGCATCCAGCAGCAGCTGCTTACCATGCACTTTATGAATGCGCGCCAGATTGGCCTCATTGCTTGAACCCCAGATACTGAAAAATTCAAAATAAGAGATCAGCTCATTACGGATGGCTTGAGCCGTAATTTTTTCCCGCTCTGTATCGCTCAGTTCAGGCAGCGCAATATTTAAATTCAATTGAATGGTTTCTGACGTTTTGGAAATTTTAAGAGTATTGACCAGACCAGCTAAACCACGCGCTATAAATCGAGAAATTTGAATAGGTTGTCGGCTAATAAATTGCAAAAGACGATAAGTTGTATTCTGGGAGCTTCGATCGGTCATTGTTATATTGTCAATTGCATCAGGAATGGAAAAGATAAATTTATTATAAGGGAAAACAGATAATTTAGACAGATTTAACCCGATCAGTGTATATAATGACTCTAATTTAACTTAACAGTGGATCGTTTTCCATGTCCGATTGGCCACCAAAACCAGAAAATGAAATTCAAAATACACAACATAATTCGCAAAATATAACTGGCAAAGAATGGCATATTTTAGAAAAAGCCGTTTTAGCCTCTGTAGAAGAACAGCGCCGTGCGCGCCGTTGGGGAATCTTTTTTAAATTTCTCACCTTTGCTTATATTCTTTTTATTTTGGTGTTACTGGCTAAAAGCTGCAGTACATCTACGGCAGATCCAACGGCAACCACCAGCTCACATATTGCGGTGGTTGATATTATTGGTACCATTGCTGCAGACAAGCAAAGCGTGAATAGTAACGATACAATCAAAGCACTCAAGAAAGCCTTTGAAAATAAGCAAAGTAAAGCCGTGGTTTTAAATATTAATTCACCTGGTGGCTCACCGGTTCAATCGGATGAAATCTGGCAGGAAATTCAATATTTGAAAAAAGCCCATGCAGACAAAAAACTGTATGCCATTATTGGTGATACCGGTGCTTCAGGTGCATATTATATCGCCTCTGCTGCAGATGAGATCATTGTCAACCCTTCAAGTCTGGTCGGCTCTATTGGTGTGATTATGCCGAACTATGGCGTGAATGGCTTGATGCAGAAATTAGGTGTTGAAGACCGTACTATGACATCTGGTGAGAACAAAGCACTTTTATCAATGACTCAGCCAGTAGATCCTGCGCAAAAGGCTCATGTACAAGGAGTGCTGGATAATGTGCACGACCATTTTATCAATGCCGTAAAACAAGGCCGTGGTAAAAAATTGAAATCGACTGATCCTGCAATCTTCTCAGGTTTGTTCTGGACAGGTGAACAGGCAGTGAAATTGGGCATTGCAGACCGTACTGGCAGTTTAAATAGTTTGAAACGAGAACTGAAACTGGAAAAAGCAGTAAATTATACCATTGAATATAATCCTTTCGATTCAGTACTAGGACGTATGGGGAGTTCAATTGGACAGGGTTTTGCTAGCTCGATTTCACAGCAAGTCCAATCTGAACAAACGACAAAACTGCAATGAAACCAGTAATCCACTTTGCGCACGCCAATGGCGTGCCATCGAAAGTCTATCAAAAACTGTTTGATGGGCTGAAAGATGAATATGACATTATTTATGTGCCTTTACTGGGTCCGGACAAGCGTTATCCCATAGACAATCACTGGCACAGTCTGACCAATCAAGTGATTGACAGTATTGTGCGCCAGGCTAATGGAAGCAAAGTCATTGGCCTTGGTCATTCTTTGGGAGCAGTGCTGACTTTTCAGGCAGCCTTAAAACGTCCTGAACTGTTTGAGCAGGTCATTATGATTGATCCGCCTTTAATTATGGGGAAAGACGCCTTTGCTTTGCACGTGGCCAAAACTTTAAAGCTGAAAGCCGTAGATAAAATGTCGCCGGCTTCTTTGTCCTTACGTCGCAGAGATCATTGGGAAAGTCGTGAACAAGCAGCTGAATTGCTGCGTCCCAAAGGCTTTTATCAACATTTTGATGAAACCTGTTTCCAGGCCTATATCGATCATGCTTTAACGGAAGACAAGGTGCGAGGCGGGGTGGAGTTGACCATTTCCAAAATGGATGAGGTGAATATTTTTAGAACCAATCCATCATTATGGTGGCTGCCACAGCCAAAACCTCAAGTGCCTGTCCAACTGCTGATGGCGGAACAAGGGCCATTTATTGAGCGGGGCTTTCCGCAAATTGCGAAAAAGAAGTTTGATATTGCATATACGGTTGTTCCGGGAAGTCATATGTTTCCGCTGGAAAAACCGCTAGAGACTGTAGAATTGATCAAGCAACTGATTCAACGGCAGCCGGTATAATTACTGCGCTTGTTAAAAAATAAAGCAATAAAAAACGCATCCTCGGATGCGTTTTTTATACGTTAATATTCTTTAAAACTTGCAGAATTGCACCGGCTCTTTCATTGTCTGACCTCGATACAATACACCCTGTTCAGTATGCTGAATGGTTCCATTACAGATCCATTCCACCACTTGCGGGTAAATGACATGTTCAAGTACATGCACACGGTTGGCAAGACTGCTAACGTTGTCATGCAGATTCACTTTCAACACACCTTGAGCCAAAGCCTGACCTGCATCCAGTTCGGCAGTGACATAGTGAACCGTACAGCCATGCAGTACATCACCGGTGTTAAGTACACGTTGATGGGTATGCATGCCTTTGTAGTACGGCAGCAGGGAAGGGTGAATGTTGAGCATTTTCCCTTCCCAGGCTTTGACAAATTTGGCACTCAGGATGCGCATAAAGCCTGCAAGCACGACCAGATCAACATCCCAATCAAGCAATTGCTGATGCATGACATCATCAAAGGCTTCACGGTTAGGATATTGCTTGTGTTCAATAACGGTAGTTTGAATGCCCGCTTTTGCAGCACGTTCTAAAGCATATGCTTCAGGTTTGTTGGAAATGACCCCGACAATTTGACCTGAGAGATTGGCATCAATCAGGGCCTGCAGGTTACTTCCACTCCCTGAAACAAGGACAGCAATTTTAATCATGCGAAGTACTTATGCAAAAACTACACGGATTTTTTCGTCTGCACCTTCAACAGATTCAGCATTGTCGACGATATGACCCATGGTCCATGCTTTTTCGCCAAGCTGGTTTAGCAACTCAACAGTTTTGTCAGCATCTGCTGCATCAACAGCAAGTACCATACCTACGCCACAGTTGAATGTGCGGTACATTTCAAATTGTTCAACACCACCTTCTTTTTGAAGAAGTTTGAACAGTTCCGGCCATTGCCAAGAAGATTCATTAATCACTGCTTGAGCACCGTTTGGAAGTACGCGAGGTAAGTTACCTGGCAAACCGCCACCCGTGATGTGTGCCATAGCGTGAACATCAACCTGTTTAAGCAATTCAAGAATTGGCTTCACATAAATACGTGTTGGTTCCATTGCTGTATCTGCAAGTGGGCGACCGTCAACAATTTGAGTGAGGTCAACGTTTTTCACGTCAAGAATTTTACGAAGAAGAGAGTAACCATTTGAATGTGCACCTGAAGATGCAACACCCACTAAAACGTCACCCGCTTTAACTTTAGAGCCATCAATAATTTTGCTTTGCTCAACTACACCTACGCAGAAACCTGCAAGGTCATAGTCTTCGCCTTCATACATGCCTGGCATTTCAGCGGTTTCACCGCCTACAAGTGCACAGCCCGCAAGCTCACAACCCGCACCAATACCTGTTACTACATTTGCTGCAACATCAACATTCAAGTGACCTGTTGCATAGTAATCGAGGAAGAATAATGGTTCTGCACCACATACAAGAAGATCGTTGACACACATTGCCACCAGGTCCTGACCAATCGTGTCATGACGGTTCAAATTCAATGCCAAACGTAATTTTGTACCAACACCATCTGTGCCAGATACGAGAACAGGTTCTTCATAACCTTTAGGGATTTTACAAAGTGCGCCAAAGCCGCCTAGTCCGCCCATGACTTCAGGACGAGAAGTACGTTTTGCGACAGATTTGATACGATCGACGAGTAAGTCGCCCGCTTCAATGTCGACACCCGCATCTTTATAGCTTAAACCAGTGTTAGGGGAAGTTGAGTTGCTCATAATGAAGTCTCCGCATTCGCGCCGCGATTATACCCGAATATACGAAACTCTTATGTTATTTATGCGCTAAAATGCTATCTTTATTAAAATATTTTACTGTCTAGAACAAATAAACCGAAAAAAGGCGAGTTTCTATGGTCGATCGCACTTCACGACGCATTTTTATACTTGCAGCAATCGCATTTATCCTTTGGGTTTTGTATCTGCTTAAACCGGTAGTATTACCTTTCATCGGGGCATTTTTAATTGCCTATCTGTTTAGTCCTTTAGTAGATAAGTTACATCGTATCGGTTTGCCGCGCTGGGTGTCGATTAGTGTGGTGTTTATAGGGATTGGGGTCGTATTGACTTGGGCAATGTGGTATCTGGTTCCACTGGTCTGGAAACAGCTAATGTATGCCAAAACCAGTATTCCCGCAGGTATGCACTGGGTGAACTATACTTTCCTGCCGTGGTTGTCGCATACATTTAATCTGGTGCCGATGGAAATAGACACCGAGCAGATGTCCTCGGCCATTATGGATTACATTCAAACCAATTACAGTGCAGACAGTATTCAGGCGGTCGTGCTGAAGGTTGCCCAGTCTGGTCTGAATTTTATTCAAATTGGTGGAACAATAATATTAATTCCAATTATTGCTTTCTATTTCCTGCTGGATTGGGAGCGCATGCTGGACAGTTTCCGTAGATTGATTCCGCGTCCTTATGAAAAGGCAACTTTGAATATTGTCAGTGAATGTCACAGTGTTTTAGGTGCTTTTGTTAAAGGTCAATTTTTGGTGATGTTTTTGCTGGGCGTGGTCTATGCAGTGGGTTTGCAAATGATCGGGCTTGAAGTCGGTCTGATTATCGGCATGATTGCAGGTCTGGCCAGTATTATTCCTTATCTGGGTTTTGCTGTGGGAATCATTGCCGCCGTAATCGCCACACTATTTCAATTTGGTCTGGACTGGACCCATCTTGCCTTGGTGGTTGTAGTTTTCATGGTGGGGCAGATGGTAGAAGGTTATATTCTGCAACCTTTCCTGTTAGGTGATAAAATTGGTTTATCACCAGTTGCTGTAGTGTTTGCAGTATTGGCAGGTGCCCAGCTTGCAGGTTTCTTGGGAATGCTGATTGCCTTGCCTGTAGCCGCCGTCATTGTCGTACTGCTACGTCATGCACGAGAGTATTATGAAAAGAGCCGTGTTTACGGGCACCCTCAAGTGGTGATAGAGAACACTGATATAGGGTCGGTTTCAATTGAAAGCGAACAGATTGATATTGATATTGAAGTCAAAAATCATCCTGCAAAAAATCTGCAAGAGACTGAAAAATCGAGTAAGATTGAATCGATAGATAATAAAGAACCTTAAGGTTAAAACTCATATATGCGTCAACTGCAACTCGATATTGAACCTCAACTGGACGCCAGAATTAGCGATTTTTCTGGGCCGGGATGGGGGCATGTGATCGATGCAGTTCGACAACTCCATGCCGGTTTAATGAACCGCTTTTATGTCTATGGTGGTGCAGGATCTGGCAAGAGTCATTTGCTTTCTGCTATTTGTGATTCCTATCTGGAAATTGGCAAGTCTGCAATTCAGGTTTCACTGCTTGAATTGCTGGATGCACCGACTGAAGCGATTAGCTCATTAGATCAATATGATCTGGTTGCACTGGATGATATCGAAGCGATCAGCGGTGTTCCACATTGGCAAAAAGCAGTTTTTCATTTAATTAATTACAATAATGAAGGTGGTGGACAGCTGGTTTTTTCTTCCCGTATGGCCCCGATTGAATTGAAACTTGAACTTCCGGATTTACAGTCCCGCCTGACTCAGGCAGTCAGTGTCAAGGTACCCTCAGGGAGTTTATATGCTGACCGTTATGCATTGGTGAACTCGGTGTTATCGCGTCGGGGAATTCATATTGACCAGCAGATTATTGATTATTTATTGGCTCATGGGCCTCATCAGACTTCGGTTTTACTGCAAACTTTGGAACAGCTTATTCAGCTATTAAAAGGTGAGAAAATTAAGATTAGTCATGCGAATTTAAGACAAATTTATGCCTTGATCGATGAATATCGGTAAAAAATAAAAAATCTTGAGTAATTACTCAAGCTGTGACAAAGTACAGCAAAATAGTTCGATGTTGCAGGGATGTTGCAACTAAAGAATAAAAAAAATTAAAGAATATAAGGAGAGTAATATGCTCAAACGGAGCATAGGTATAGGGATGTTGTGCTTTGCAGGACATGCTTATAGTGCAGATATTATCGTAAACACGACTGAAGATACTAAAAAAGATGACAAGGAATGCTCATTACGTGAAGCAATAGAATACGTTAATTTGGGGTTGCCGAAAGAAGGTTTTTATGGTTGTGGAGGAGAAAACTCAACTTCAACTATTCTGTTAGATAAATTAAAAGTCTATACGCTGACAAGTAAAATTAATATTACATCAGCACTTAATTTGAAAACTTATTATGAAACCAATGTTAGTGACACAGCTGTTGCCGGCTTAAATAACGCCATTATTCGTATGACAGGCCAAGATCAGGTTTTTAATATTGATGATAATGTCAAAGAACGCGTTATAGTAAACATACAAGAAGTCAGTTTTGAAGGTTGTCAAAAGAGTGTCTGTGCCGATCGCGGCGGTATTTTATATAATAATGAAAACTTGGTCTTAAAGTATGTAAAACTCACGGGGGGAATAGCGCGTTTAGGAGGAGCTATTTATAACGTAGGTGAGAATACCGATGCCGATCTATATAGTAGCCGTGTATCGATTAGCAACAGTCTGATTCAAAATAACGAAGCGATGAGTGGTGGTATTTTATACAGTCAACGTCCAAATTTCACCATCACCAATGTTGTTTTTAAAAATAATAAAACCACTTCGGGCACTGCCAACATTTTTAGTGAAAAGAATATTCTAGACCCATCTAAACTGACCTTTCCTTCTAAGATAAATGTGATTACCAACAGTACCTTTGTGAATAACACAGGCTATGCTGTTAATATTCGGGATGGAATAGGCTTAAATAATCTGACTATTGTTGCAAATACTGCAGGTGTGCAGTTTGAAGCACCAAATGCTCAAGGCTATATGGCTAACAGTATTGTGATTGGTAATCCAAATGGAACAAATAATAATTGCCAATTTAGTAGTGATGATAAAAGTATTTTGCAAAATAACTTGGTTACTTCTGAATGTAGAAGCGGTGATGCCAATTATCCGAATGAATTTTGGACTGGCAATAAACTTTTCGCAGGAGACAGTAGCGAGGGCAGTTGTAAATCACTCATTGCAGACCAAGAAGCCTTACTTTGTCCTTATGCAACAGCAAAAGATACCTTTTTAGGATATATACGGCCACGTATTTTACTTAGTGCAAATAACATGTTTGACACGCTCATTTTAAATAAAGGGCGAGTTGATTCAGATACTGAGCATGTTCAGGTGATCTGTGAAGGATTAGATCAGCGCGATAAGAGCAGAACCACTGATAACAGCTGGTGTGACCGCGGTGCTATTGAGATTATTGTACCCACGACCATTGCACGTATTGGTCAGGACTTAAAAGTAGGTGAAATAGCGAAAATCAATATCTTGCAATACTTGGGTGACAGTGACTTATATCCGAAAGAAAAATGTGAAGCGCTATTGGGCAAACATCCCAATGGTGAACAATGGCAAGATGGCTGTGTATATGTTGATCAAACCTTAACGGAGAGCAAAGGTTCACTGACTTTAGATATTGATGGTAATTTGGTTTACACGCCAAATGGTAGTTGGCGCGGTGCAGATATTTTTGAACTGCGTGTCGTTACATCTTCTACGCGTTTTAATGAAAATAAAAAATATCTGGTGCTTAGTGCAAATATGGTGCAAGAGCAAAGTAATGCTATGGATAGCAAGAGCGTCAAAACATCAGGTGGTACATTTGGGCTGTTGAATTTATTGGCTTTATTAGGTCTGATTGGTCTGCGTCATTATAAGAAATAAAAAGTAGGAAAAAAGTAATGCACAATTATAAAAAAGGATTGCTCTGCATTATGGTTTTATCTGCTATGTCATTAATGGCAGCGGAGGATAAAACCATTAAGGTCACGACGTTTGCAGACGAAAATGGTGAAAACAGTAATGCATGTTCATTGCGTGAAGCAATCATTACTGCGAAAAAAAATATAGGTTATGGGGGGTGTACAGCTGGAAATACGCTTAATGGTGTAGCAGATAAAATTCAATTAGAAGCCGGTACATATAAATTAAGTTCAGAGCTAGTACCGGAATCGGCTTTGGTGATTAGTGGCGTTTCACGTTTTAACTATGATGAAAAAGATAAACTGACACAAAAATATCCTGCATTTGAACAGATAAAAACTATTATTAGCGGTGAAAATCGTTCAAGAATTTTTAATACCAGTATTAGTGAAACCAGTCTAACGCTAAATGATATTCAACTTGAAAAAGGTTATGCTGAAAATGGTCGGGGTGGGGCATTATTACTCGGTGGGGCTTTAAGCTTCAATAAGGGTGCAATTCTAAATTCGAAAGCGGATATTGCAGGGGGTGCAATTTATAATATTGCGCAAAATATTGAAAAAGAAGTCAAGATAAGTAACAGCTTAATTCAAGGGAATCAGGCCAATAAAGGCAGTGTTATTGCAATGGACTGTTACGGCAATCTGGGAGATACCAAACCTGCGGTGACCATTGCTCAAAGCAGTATTATTCAGAATGGTTCGATCGCCAGTGCGAGTGCATTAGATTTTTGTGGTGTTGCAAAGGTAAACTTATCTGCGAATACGATTGCACAAAATATAGCAAACTCAAGTAGCGGTAGTATTTTACGGGCAGTGAGTGACGGTTTAGATCGTTTTAGTCCTTATTCAACTTTAACCGCCATTAGTAATACGATCGTAGAAAATTCAGCATACAGCACCTTTTTATATGATCAATCGGGTAGCAAAGTTTTCGCATTCAATATTCTGGCTTTTAATAATTCGGATAAATCCTGTCGTTATAACTCGGTTAATGGTGTTCCGAGTGAAAAAATGATTTTTGTTGCAAGCAATAATGCCTTGAACTTGGCATCAGGAACAGATCAATGTGTGTTACCTAAAATTACTTTAGAGTCCACAGTTGAAAGTTCGAAAAATTTAGATGTCTCTAGCACTAGTTTTTCTAGCTTACTGTCGAAGATGACGGAATCATCAGCATATAATATGTTCTTGCCTTTATATTATCCAAGAGATAATCAAAGTGCGGCAGATCTAATTGATGTCAATCGTTCAGGTTGTAGTGATTATGATCAACGCGGTTTAAGCCGTTTTTTAGATACGGTTTTACAACTTGAACCAAGCAAAAAGAATAGTTGCGATATCGGTTCGGTTGAACGTATGAATTTATCCGCTATAGATATTACAGATTTAAAAAATAGCTCGATTATTAGTTTACTGGAATTTTATCAGTCTAATATTGATGAACTTAAGGCATTAATTGACGAAGGAGTTAAAAACTCAACCGGAATCAATGATTTTAAAGAGGAATTAGCTCAATACGAAAATCTGTTGAAATATACCAAGCAGCACCAAAAATACCGTGCTATTTATTTTGACCCATTTGTACTGGCGATTCCCGCAGAAGAGCAGGTAAGTGATACATCTGGTGAAGATTATCGCATCAAAAGTTTAAAAGCCGATAACTATACTGTTGAGGTTGAGCCTTATGGCATTGGTACACTCACTGTAACCGATGGTAATGCTGTGCTAAAAGGTGGACTAGATGACTTAAAATGCGAATGGAATGCAGATTTCAAACAGATCATGATCTATCGTACAAGTGGTGAATTGCTTAATACTGCTGATTATGCCTATTGTAAATACACGCTTAAAGAAAAGGGTGGTGAAGCCAAGCAGTCTTCAGGTATTTTACAGGCAAGCTTTGTAAATATTACTCCTGTTGCAAAGGATGATATTTATTCTATTAGTTCAAGTTCTAATCTGGAAGTAACCGTTAATCCTCTGGAAAATGACCATGATAATGGTGATGGCCTGACTTCTACTGTAGCTGCAGCAAAACCGGCATTTTACCAAAATAAACAAGGGCTAGAGATTCCAATCCAAATTGAGAAGTTACCGGCTGGGTTGATTATGACGGCAGAACGCCAGGGTCCTTGTCCGGGTACTGATGCCAGTAATATATGTTATGGTGGAAAATTGCATTTTGCAGTTAAGAATAATCTCAGTCAATTCGATTATCGGGTGACTTATAAAATATATGATGCTGAGGGATTGGGATCAAATACTGCCACTATTTATTTGAACAATACTGCCAAAAATACCAATTCATCATCGAGTGGTGGTGGGTCATTTGGAGTATATGGTGTATTTGCTATTCTAGGTTTAACTTTATATCGACGTTATCGAATGAAATAATAAAAAAGCCGCTGAAGTCAGCGGCTTTTTTGATTTTAATTTTTTAAATATAATCAAATAATTAATGATTTTTAGTCGTTTGTGGGAAATATTTACTGATATATTCTTCGCGAATGAGCGGGCGCTCTTCAGGTGTCGCTTTTTGCATACGAATACCCAATTCTTTACGTTCTTGGCTGCTCATTTTCTGCCAGGTTTCACGCATTTTCTGTTTTTCTTGTTCTGGAAGTTGGGTAAACCAATCCATACGCTGCTGTAAAGTAGTGCCTTGTGCTTCGGGTAATTCTTTGAGCGATTGGTAACGTTGAATGAGTGCACGTTGTTCACTATCGGATAATGTTTCCCAGGTTTCTGCAACTTGTGTATCAGCATCTTTGGAAAAAATCCAAAAACGTTCGAAACCAGCAAAACTGGTTTGTAAAAATCCGAGTGCACAAAAAGCAAAGGCTAATTTTTTAGCTGCCATGTGGAACCTTATCCTCACCTAAAACCATTAACATTTCCAAATCTTCAACCATTTGAGGAGATAGTTTTGGGGTCACTACCACTTGTTGATTTTGCGGTTTTTCTGACATTTCAAAGGAGTTTGGCAATACCACAAATCCTGCAATTGCGGCGGCAAGAGCAAAACCTGACATTTTCCAAAGCCCATAACGAGATGTTTCTCGTGCTTGAATTTCTTCAATGACATGATTCATCACCAGGGGTTTGGCTTTGTGATGTTGTGCGAGCCCATCGAGTTTGGAAGTAACTTGTTTTAAGAAATCATCTTGTTTCATTCGGATGACCCTCCACGATATGGATTCAAATGTGCTAAAGAAGCTTTGAGGCCTTGAATAGCACGGTGATAATGGGTTTTTACACTCCCTTCACTGCACTGCATGATTTGTGCAGTTGTGTGTGTATCAAAACCTTCCCAAGCACGAAGCATAAAAGCTTGCTGCTGGCGAACAGGAAGCTGAGCGATGGCTTCTTTGATTTCTTCGGCAGTCACGGCTTGATTAAGAAAATCGAATGGACTAGGAGTAGTCTCATCGACAATATCATTTAACTCAAGATCGTCATCATCCAGACTGACTTTCTTGAAAAAAGAAAAAGGTTGCACCCGACGAGCTTCTTTTCTGCGCCAGTCTTGCAGTTTATGGTTTAAGATGGTGTAAAACAGGGGATACCATTCATCAGTCGATTTATCAGCATAAGCTTTGTGCAAGGAAATAAATGCTTCCTGTACCAAATCCATCGCGATACCTTGTTGACCTTGAGTCGCACTTTCCATCATGACCAAGGCACGTCCAGTCACATCCTGCATAAAAGTCTTCAGGCGTTGTTCAGCCGTACTCTTCAGAGTACTTAAATTTTCTGACTGAGACTGTTTTGGTGCTGAATCCATAGAGATGGAAAATCCTGTCATTGGATACCCACCATTATTTCCAATTTCATAGTTATATAACGTTGAAAATAATGGTTTGGTTGACAAAAATAATATTATTTTTCTAGTGTAGTCTATTTTTTAACATCCATCAGTGATGTTTAAAATAAAGTAACGAAAGATCAGTTTATAAACGCTGACGAACCATTTCGAAGAAACAGACTGAACCCGCAATAGCAACATTCAGGGATTCTTGTCCGCCGGGCTGGGGTATGGAAACGGCTTGTGCATGTGCAAGGGCGTACTCAGAAACCCCTTGACCTTCGTTGCCTAAAATCCAGACACAGGATTGGGTCAAATCTTTCGTATACAAGCTTTCTGATTCATGTGAACTGGTTACATATACCGGAATCTTGAATTGAGACAAAATATCTTCCAGTGTCACATTTTCATAAGTATGCAAGGAGAAATGTGCCCCCATTCCGGCACGCAGTACTCGTGGTGACCAAAGCGAAGCTGAACCTTTGGTGCAGACAATTTGTCGAATACCGGCAGCAGCAGCGGAGCGGAGTAAAGTACCGACATTGCCAGGGTCCTGAATATTTTCCAGAATTAAGGTGTCTGCCGTGAAATCTAAAGCATGGCGGGAAGTGGGTAAATCGACGATGGCAAGACAAGCCAGTGTGGTGCCCAGCGTACTTAAATCTTTATACAGGGATTCACCAATGACAAAGACTGCACCTTGGTATTGCTCGGCAATACGGTCAAAATCAGGATGGCTTAAAGCCTGTTCGGTGGTAAAAATAGATTTGATTTTTCTATCTTCAGCTAACCAGGCCAGACACAAATGGGTGCCTTCAAGTACGGTTTGACCTTGTTTTTTGCGATATGAATTCTGCTCAATTAAGCCACGCAAGTGTTTAATTTTGGGATTATCTTTTGATTCTAGAAAAATAGTCGGCATGGGAGAATAAATCCACGGAAGCAAGTTATGAGGACTTACTTCCGCTATAAGAAAAATTAATTATGATAGCCAGTTACGAGGTCAACTTCGTTTTTAGAACCAATCACTACAGGTACACGTTGGTGAAGTTCAGTCGGCTGGATGTCCAGAATACGTACGCGACCAGTGGTAGATGCACCACCTGCCTGTTCCATCAGCATACTCATTGGGTTTGCTTCATACATTAAACGTAGACGACCGGCTTTTTTCGGATCTTTAGTGTCATATGGGTACATAAAGATACCACTACGGCAAAGAATACGGTGAATATCACCCACCATACACGCCACCCAACGCATGTTAAAGTCTTTTTCACGCGGGCCTGTTTTTCCTGCAAGCAATTCATCAATATAACGTTTTACCGGTGCTTCCCAGTGACGTTGATTCGATGCGTTGATGGCATATTCTTTAGTATCGGCAGCAACCTGAATATTTTCAGAAGTCATTAAAAATTCTTTGCTTTCAGGGTCGAAAGTAAAGAATACCACCCCAGCACCTACAGTGAGCGCCATCATGGTGGATGGGCCATAAAGCACGTAACCTGCAGCAGCCTGGTTTGTACCAGCTTGCATAAAGTCTTCAGCTTTGGTCACTGCATTTTTAGCAGGTAAAATAGAGAAAATGGTCCCGACACACATGTTGATATCGATATTGCTAGAACCATCGAGAGGATCAAACAATACCAGATACTTGCCGTTTTCTTGTGCAGGAGTGAATTCGTCTAATTCTTCAGAAGCTAGGCCACCCACATGTGGATGAACTTTTAAAGCATTAATTAAATAATCATTTGAAATCACATCAAGTTTCTTTTGTTCTTCACCTTGAACGTTTTCGTGTTGTGCACTCCCTAAAACACCAGCCAAAGCACCTTTTTGCAATAATTGATCGATGTCTTTACATGTATTGCCAATTGTTTCAATAACTTGAGCCAATTCAGGTGTAAGATTCCCGTTTTGTTGTTGTAAATATTGGGAAAGGGTGAGGTATGACATGACAGGAAAGCTCCAATTAGAAAATGATAAAAAATTATCAAATGAATATGGGCAGCTATTTTAGATGAGAACGTGGCAAAAGAACAATTAAACTCTGCTATTTGTCGCGATTTTACTCTTGTAAGTTCTGTGGAAAATGCTATGTTGAGTTCTATAGGTTATGGAAAACGTGATAGGAGCATAATTATGACAACGCAAAAGTTTGATGCGACTCCAACGCCAAATGAAGCTATGAGTTTAGATGATATTTCTGCCGAAAAAGTGAAAGAGGCGTGGAAAGCATATGAAGCTAAACCTGAATACAAAAAATTCAACAAGCATGATCTGATTGAATCCATGCAGCATCCGCAAGAAGCATCTCAGGCATCTGAGAAAGCTTAAAAAAAGCGCTCGAATTGAGCGCTTTTTTATGCCAACCCTTATTTTAATAAAGGCGGAACGGCTTCGTAGTTGATTTCTACGCGGCGGTTTTCTTTCCATGCATTTTCGTCATGACCTGGATTAATCGGCATTTCCTTGCCATAGCTTACGGCTTCCAATTGGGTTGCAGCTACACCGTTAGTCAGCAAGAAACTTTCTACTGCCTTGGCACGACGTTCGCCCAAGGCCATGTTGTATTCACGGGTACCACGTTCATCGGTATGACCTGTCAAAGCAACTTTTGAGTTGGCATTGGCTACAAGAAACTGGGCATGTGCCTGAAGGGTTTGATAGTCCTCATTTGAAAGTTCACTGCTGTCATAGTCAAAGTGAACCACACGCTTGGCCAAGAATGCCTTGTTCGCAGCAGTCACACCTTTAGATGACGCACCTGCCAGGTTTTGTGCATTTAAGGCTGCATCTTCACTTAAACCTTCAGTACTGACGGTAGTGGCCCCGCTCGGATTTTGTCCTGCCTGAATTTCAGCAGCAGGCTTGCGGCTGGCACATCCAGTCATCACCAATGCTGTAGCAAGAACAGGAAGGACCAATAATTGAATTGCTTTCATCTGTATCTCCATGATTATCATTACTTTAGATTAATAAAATTAATTCGCTTGTATTGTTATTTAGGGGCCCAAGCCGGTTCGCGAACTTCGCCCTGTTCACTTGGCAAGTTCATGCGAAAACGGCCATCCAGTGACATGATGGACAATAAACCACGGTTTCCTTCACGGGTTGCATAGACCACCATTTGACCATTTGGAGAGAAACTTGGTGACTCATCCAGGCTGGTTGGGGTAAGAATGTTGGTAATACCGGTGTTGATGTCCTGAATGGCCACTTTATAGTTGCTACCACTTGGACGATGGACCAGAGCAATTTTTTTGCCATCTGCACTTAAGGTACCACGGGCATTAAATGCGCCACGGAAGGTTAGACGTTTACTTGTGCTATTGGCAAAATTATAGCTATAAATCTGTGCTGAACCACCGCGGTCAGAGGTGAAAATAAAGGATTTACCGTCTGGAGCATAACGTGCTTCAGTATCAATGGCACTGTCATTGGTCATACGCTGTAGTTCACGCGTATCCAGGTTCATTTGATAGATTTCAGGATTGCCATGCATGGAAGCTGTAAATAGCATGCTCTTGCCATCCGGTGAGAAACTTGGCGCACCATTCAGTCCACGGAAGCTGGCCAGCTTTTCACGGTTTCCTGTAGCCAAGTCCTGTACATAAATGGCTGGGCGTTTAGTTTCAAATGAAACATAAGCAATTTTTTTCGCATCTGGGGTCCAGGCCGGTGAAAGGATAGGATCACGGGAAGTCAGAATGGTTCTCGGCTGCTCACCATCGGTATCTGCAATTTGCAGGGTATAGCGCTGTTCCGGTGTTGCTGGGTTACGCAGTACATAGGCGATACGACCGCTGAAATCACCTGGAATGCCAGTCAATGCCTGGTAAATGGCATCACTGATCATATGACCAGCTTGACGAATACGTGAAGCCGGGACCGTCAATAATTCATTTAACAGGTATTGCTGTTTTTCTATGTCATAGAGCTGATAATGAACTTCAAAACTGCCATTATCAGTAGTTTTTACCGTACCGGTTACCACATAAGGTACACCGGCAGCTTTCCAAGCCTCTGTATTTGGATTATTCATGCTTGCAGTGGCAGGAAGATTTTTGGAAGCACTGGAAAACTTACCGGAACGGTTCAGGTCATTTTCGACGATTGGGTAAATACTTTGATCATTATTAAATGGAATAATGGCAATTTTTGGTGCTTCTTCAGGTGCCTTGGCAATCTCCAGATGTAATTGAGCATAGGATTGCGTGGCTAATACCGGGCTTAAAGCGGCCAAAATGGTTAGGCAAAGTAGATATTTACGCGTCATTTCCATCATCTGCTACGTACTCTAAAAAATATAAATTATTGTGAATCTGCTTGTGTCACATAATGGCATGATTTTGAGTGATTGAAAGCCCATCATAATGACTAAACTGTTATAAGACTGTGAAAAGTGAATAAAATTTTGGCTGTTTTATCGACTGTCCAGTTTAAATGCCAAAAAAAGCCACATCAACCAGAATTTGATGTGGCTTCTAGTTATCTCGCCGTAAAGCTTGAAGTAAAGGTTCTTGCTTCACGTCGTGCATCAGGATCTGAAGGCATTGGATAAGGTGCAGCTGCCCGAACAGCAGCTTCTACACTGGCTTTCATGTCAGGGTCGCTCGAGTTGACAATCACCGACTGAACCGAACCGCTATCACTTAAAGTAACTCGGGCAGTGGCCTTTTGACCTGATGAGCCACTTGGGATGTCCCATGCACGTTTGATTTTATTTTCAAAATCACGTTTTGCTGTTGAGGCAATTTTCTTGGCTTCAGCCTTTCTGGTTGCCGCTTCTTCTGCTGCCTGTTTGGCGGCTGATGCCTTGGCTTCTTCTGCGGCACGTTCACGTGCTTCCGCATCGGCTTTTGCTTTTGCAGCGGCATCGGCTTTTGCTTTATTTGCAGCATCAGTTTTTGCTTTTGTAGCGGCATCTGCCTTGGCTTTATTTGCAGCATCAGCTTTTGCTTTTGCAGCGGCATCTGCTTTAGCTTTATTTGCAGCATCAGTTTTTGCTTTTGTAGCGGCATCTGCCTTGGCTTTATTTGCAGCATCGGCTTTCGCTTTTGCGGCGGCATCTGCTTTAGCTTTATTCGCTGCATCGGCTTTTGCTTTTGTGGCGGCATCTGCCTTGGCTTTATTCGCTGCATCGGCTTTTGCTTTTGCGGTGGCATCTATCTTGGCTTTGTTAGCTGCGTCTATTTTAGCTTTCGCAGCAGCTTCAGCGTGCTGTTTATCCGCCTCTGCTTTTCTTAATGCATCCGCTTTTACTTTTTCTGCTTTTGCACGTTCAGCCTGATCTAATTTACGTTTGGCATCTGCTTCCACTTTTGCAGCGGCATCAGCCTTGGCTTTATTTGCAGCATCGGCTTTGGCTTTCTCGGCAGCATTTGCCTGAGCTTTTGCAGTAGCCTCAGCTTGGGCTTTTAATTTATTTGCTTCGGTAACTTTGGCATTTTCAGCAGCTTGCTGTTCAGCTTTTTGCATCGCTTCAGCAGCAGCCTTCGCTTGCTGTGCAGCTTTATTGCTATCAGGTTTTGCTGGTGTTGGAACAGGTGGTGCAACTGGAATCACAGGAGCAGGTTCAACACTTGGTTCAGCTGTTTGGGTGATTTGTTTAGCGACATTTTTGTCTGCTGTTTCATTAAACTCTGTGACTTCAGGTGTGACAGGTTTTAAATCTTCAGGTTTAACTAAAATGGTAGTGATCTTTTTGGGAGGCTCAGGTGGTTGACTCATGCCCAGATAAAGCAAGCCAACCACTGCAATAACATGCACCCCAAGGGTGAAGCCAATCGCAACTGCATTTTGTTTAAAAGGCGGCTTTTTAAAATCTTTCATAAATTATTTTAATGGCTCAGTCAGTAAACCCACTTGAGTTAATCCTGCATCCTGTAAGGCAGACATGAGTTTCATGACTTCACCATAAGGACGAGATTCACTGCCGTTAATCAGTACACTCATTTGTTTTTTCTGTGCTGAAGCTTCACGTTGTGACTCAGTCAGTACAGCTTTTAATTCATCGAGTGTGAGTACATCATTATTATGTGATTTATCTTCAAGTTTAATGGTGCCATCTGTTTCAAGCGTGACAATGGCAGGGCGGTCTTCGGCCTGCATGGGTACACCATTTGCTTGAGGCAAATCAACTTTTACACCAGTCGTAATCATGGGTGCAGTGACCATAAAAATCACCAACAGCACCAGCATCACGTCGATATAAGGGACAACATTCATGTCACTTTTTAATGGTTTTTTAATACGCTCAAAGCGTCCGGAACGTTGAATTGCCATCAGTCATTTTCCTGTGTAGAACCCACAGTTTGACGTTGTAACAGCGCCACCATTTCTTCAGCAAATAAAGCGCGGTCTGAATAAACTGCTTCACCTTTTGCGGTGTAATGGTTAAAGGCCAAAACAGCAGGAATGGCTGCAAACAGACCAATTGCAGTGGCGATTAATGCTTCTGCAATACCTGGAGCTACGGTTGCCAGTGTAACCTGATCGACCTCTGCCAGACCAATAAAGGCATTCATGATGCCCCAAACCGTACCAAACAGTCCGACATAAGGCGCAACTGAACCAATGCTTGCCAGCGCACCCAAACCTTGTTCAAGGTGTCCCTGATCACGGCTAAGACCCACACGCAAGATACGCTCAGTACTTTCAATACTTTGCTGGGCAGGCGCATTGCGTTTTTTAAGTTTGAAAAATTCACCCAGGCCATGATAGAAAATATCTTCCAGACCGACACGTTTGGAATTGAGCTGGGCATTGTTATACAAGGTATTTAATTCAGCCCCCGACCAGAAGATTTTTTGAAAGTGTTGATCTTCGGCCTGGGCTTTTTTATAACTCATATGTAACTTGGCAATCAGATACCAACTATATAATGATGCCAGAAGGAGCAGCAGCATTACCAATTGAACCACAGGACTTGCTTGTAAAATAAGATCTGATACGTGTAGCGAAGATTCTAGTTGTGTTGCCATAGTTACAATGTGCCAATAAATTTTTTTAGTCTTGTCCTAACTCTTTCAGAATTAGTGTACGGATTTCCTCAGGAAGCCGGGTTGGACGCATACCATCTACGCTGATACATGCCAATTCGACTTCACCAGAAGCAAGCATGATTTCACCACGATAAATATTCTGTTGCAATACAAATGATGTCGCTTTACACGAAACTACACTCGCGGTAACAGTAATCAGATCATCCATCAGGATAGGGCGTGAATATTTCACGTTAATTTTATGAACGACAAAGTTGTAATCTTTTTGGTGCCAGTAGTGATCTACGCCTGAAGCACGTAGCCATTCGGTACGGGTACGTTCCATAAAACGAATATGGTTTGCATGATAGACAATGCCACCGGCATCGGTGTCTTCAATATATACACGAATGTTGAATTCGAATTTATTCGCCATGATTGTGTCCCATTTTTCAATTCAGTTTTATGGTTTTAGCTGTGCTTTTAGCGGTTTTAAAAAAACTGTGAAAATGACGGTTTTTTTGCCAAGAGTCAAGCTGTGTAACGCGTGGCAGTTTATCATTATGAGAATTGAGTCCAATGGCACAAGGTTTCAAATGAAATTTATTCTGTATTGAATTCGCAAAACCTGTAAATACGAAAAGTGAGCAAAGGATGCTCACTTTTTTAAATGTACTTATTTTTTTGTGGTTTGTCTCTTTTTCCAGTCGGCCTGTACCTGTTCTGCAACTTTTGGATAATCCAGAATAAAACGCACATGGCTTTCTACCCCGGTTTTTAAAGTCTTATTATCGACAATAAATAACGGGTTATGGTTAGGTGCGGCTTTGGTCATGTCCTGATCGGCA
This sequence comes from Acinetobacter sp. SA01, assembly GCF_011319235.1. Lineage (NCBI taxonomy): Bacteria > Pseudomonadati > Pseudomonadota > Gammaproteobacteria > Moraxellales > Moraxellaceae > Acinetobacter > Acinetobacter sp. SA01. The sequence continues at coordinate 298,967 of NZ_WXXM01000001.1, read as the reverse complement.
GGAGTTGCACCCACAAAGACAAACAAGGATGGCATCAGCTGACCATAATAGGCAAAATCTTCGCTGGCACTGGCGTTGTTGTCCAGCACATGCAGTTTATCTTCGCCACTCACCTGAGCCAGCGTGGGTTGCATCAGCTTGGTTAATGTTTTGTCATTGGTTGTAACAGGCGCGTAGGGTGCAATTTCCACTTTTGCTGTGACCTGATTGGCAGCGGCATTATGTTCTAGCATGTTGGGTAAAGTTTTTAAAATGCTCTGGCGAACATCTTCACTGTTAGAACGAATGGTACCCACCATATTCACCTGATCGGGAATCACATTACCTGTTGTTCCCCCGTGAATACTACCAATGCTGACTACGCCCATGCCTTTGGTCAAATCTGCATTACGACTAATCAAACTTTGTATGTTGTTGATCATTTGCGACGAAGCATAGATTGGATCGCGACCCAGCCAAGGCATGGAACCATGTACCTGCTTGCCGTTGACCTGAATGCGTAAATGATCCGCACTGTTCAGAATTGCACCATCTTTATAGGAGAGATTACCGCTTGGCATACCTGCCATTACGTGCATACCAAAAATCACTTCCGGTTTGGGATTGTTCAATGCACCATCGGCAATCATTTTACGTGAACCGATCAAATGACCTTGAGTAAAATTATCAATATCAGCACCGCCTTCTTCAGCAGGTTGGAAAACAAATACCACAGTACCTGCAATTTTATCTTTATTGGCTGCTAAGGCCTTGGCTGCACCCAGTAACATCGCGGTATGAGCATCATGACCACAGCCGTGCATGACATCGGTTTCTTTGCCCTGATAAATGGCTTTGACTTTACTGGCATAAGGAAGTCCAGTTTTTTCTTCAATCGGAAGTGCATCCATGTCGGCACGTAAAGCCATCACTGGACCCGGCTTAGCCCCTTTAAGTACCCCGATGACACCGGTTTTGGCATAGCCTTTACGCACTTCTATTCCATAAGATTTTAACTCTTTTTGTACCAGCTCGGAGGTTTTGAATTCCATATTGCCCAGTTCTGGATTTTGATGAATATGCTGTCGAAGATGAATGGTGTGGGCTTCTACATTTTTAACGGAATCATCAATCCAGTCTGCAAGGCTCAACTGGCTGCAAAGAAGAAGTGGAAGACAAAGGGAGATCTGCTTGTATATGTCCATATATTACCGAATCCTTAAAGGTTGAGATCATTTCAGTGAATCCATAGCATTGCATAATGAAGGAAATTTAGACAAAACTATTTGAGTGCTCTTAATATACTTTTAAGGTATATTTGTTGTTAGTTGCTGGAATACAAAGGTTTTATACGGACTTCGAGACTATAAATACTTTGCGATTTATGTGAAATTAGCTTTTATCAATTTTGTTTATCCCTCTTAATTTTTGGATCTGTGACACAACAATTTTATTTGATTCAATCCATTATTAGGGCATTACAACACTGCATGACATTCGAGTTTAAAATGAGTCGCTTTTTGAAATATATAATTATTTTTGCTTTGGGGTTTGCACTGTGGAATTACTGGCTGAAACCGGATAAAGGTATTTCAGAGGCTGCTGATTATCAGTCTGCTCAAGGAATTCATCAGTTTGATGGCTATAGGATGAAAAATCTGGAAGCGTATGCTGGCGAGTTTCGGGTTTTATCACGAGAAGATTATAGTTTTGGGCGAGAGGCGGAACTTAGTCCAGTTGATTTTGCTTTGGGATGGGGCAGCATGACCAATCCTGCTATTTATAAACAGTTATCGATCAGTCAGAGTAATCGCTGGTATTACTGGCGTTATGAAAATGCACCGCCCATTCCGGTCAATGAAATTTCAACGCACAGTGCCAATACACACTTGATCCCTGCATCGAAACAGATTGCAAAGCAGCTCAAAGCTATTGATCAAGATGATTTGATTTATTTAAAAGGACAGCTGGTTGAGGTCACGGCTGCTGATGGCTGGACTTGGCGTAGTTCACTTAGCCGTGAAGATACCGGGAATGGTGCGTGCGAGTTGATGCTGGTGGAAGAGGTGAGGGTGATTTCTAGATCTTAGGGCTTTTATTTTTAGTGGTGCTAGTTTGTTAATCAAACAGCAGCATGCTTTGATTTTGTGCTTATAAGAAGTTTTAGAATTCGCGTAGATAAATTATAAGATTTCACTGCCACAATTTTTCAATAAAATTGAAATATATTTGTGTAGGCAAAGTCTTACTTTTGAGAGGCCAAAAGTAAACAAAATCCCTTTGTTGGATTGAGGGTATGTCCATATACCCCAATCCAACGGGCGACATCCATGTCGCCTGTCAATTGATTTTTTAAAAGTGATGAATCTAAAAATAAAAATATAAGTTGATGAGTTGTAATAAAATATTTTAGGTAATATTTTGATTTTTAAGGGGTAGGAATTGGCGAACCAACAAGAAAGCATGCAGGCAGTAGTTTTACAGCAGCCGAATGGGCAGAAATTATTTTTAGATATTCAACACTCCACAGATTGGGTTGTAGCAGCATCAATTATTTGTTCTGTTTTTATAAGTTTTATTGGTTTTTTGATTACAATTTATGTGGTGAGAAAGTCTACAGAAAGCCAAATAAAGTCGAATCAAGAACTAATTCAAAGCCAAGAGAAACAGAATAAAATTGAAACAGCTATTCATTTAAGCAAGGAAAAAATTGATGCAATTCGTTTAGCAAGTGCTGATTTTATTTCATTATATGAAAATTTATTATATGAGTCGAAAAACTTACAAAATAACTTAGATATAGATTATCCAATTGAATATGTAGTCGATTTAACTAAAAAAAGAGATCTAATGGAAAGTTTAGGTACTAAACTAGAACTATATATAGGTAATTCGACCCCTGAAGAAAAGTTAATTAGAGCTGATATTATTTTATTCAAGCGAAGGACTATTTCTAATATTACTCCAAGTTTTAGAAAGGAAAAAATAGAAATTAATCTATCAGACTTAAAAGAAGAGGTACGATTATTTAAGGAAAAGATATTCAATTTTTTAAATAGTGAACTAACCAAGGTAAAGGAGGGAGTCTAAACTCCCTTTTCTCATTTGTCCTTCGGCTCAGGTGGCGTCATGCCAAACTGCAAATATGCCATATTGGTGGCAATACGACCTCGTGCAGTACGCATGGTATAGCCTTGCTGAATCAGATATGGCTCAATGACATCTTCCAATGTACCTGAATCTTCCGCCATTGCTGCAGCCAAAGCTTCTACACCGGCTGGACCGCCATCAAAACGTTCTAACAACATGCTTAAATAACGACGGTCTAAAGTATCCAAGCCATCTTTATCGACATTCAGCATATCCAGTGCACGTTGAGCCATTTCTTGGGTGACTTCACCTGTACCTTTCACTTGTGCATAGTCACGAACACGGCGCAACAAGCGGTTGGCAATACGCGGTGTACCACGGGCACGACGTGCGATTTCTTTTGCACCATCATCCGTCATGGGAACGTCCATTAACGAGGCAGAACGCGACACAATATGAGTTAAGTCGGCAACTGAATAAAATTCTAAACGCTGCACAATACCAAAACGGTCACGTAGCGGCGAGGTGAGCAAGCCGGCACGCGTGGTTGCTGCAACCAAGGTAAATGGCGGCAAGTCCAGTTTAATGGAACGTGCGCCTGGGCCTTCACCAATCATGATATCAAGCTGGTAATCTTCCATGGCTGGATACAGAATTTCTTCAATTACAGGAGAAAGACGGTGAATTTCATCAATAAAGAGTACATCGCCTTCTTCTAAATTGGTCAGCATAGCAGCCAAATCACCGGCACGTTCCAGAACGGGACCAGAAGTCGATTTTAGATTACCGCCCATTTCCCGAGCAATAATATTGGCCAGTGTGGTTTTACCCAAACCCGGTGGGCCAAAAATAAGGGTATGGTCGAGTGCTTCGCCACGACCACGGGCTGCGCCAATAAAGATTTCCATTTGCTCGCGTACCACCGGTTGACCAATGTAGTCATCGAGGGAAGTGGGGCGAATGGCACGATCAAAATGATCTTCGGGTTTTTCAGAACCACTGATGAGACGGTCTTGCATATTAAGTCAGTTCTATTTTCGTGAATTTGATTATCGCGTTATGGTCATAAATACCACATTTAGCTGCACGGCCGCGAATGATGAAAGATATCCACTACTTTCGCGTAGGCGATGCCTTACTTTTGAAAGATCAAAAGTAACAAAAATCTTTTGTTGGATTGAGGATATGTCCTTATATCCCAATCCAACTTGGCGACATCCATGTCGCCTATCGCGTATCAAACTTAAGGATAGATCGGTTTATCTATTTGAATTACTTGTTCATCGACTTAAGCGCAGCACGGATAATATCACTTGCTTCGGTAAAGTCCGCTTTAACGGCATTAATCAGTTTTTGTGCTTCGGCAGGTTTATAACCTAATGACTGTAACGCTGCTTCAGCTTCTGCCACCGCAGAGTTACCACTAAACTGGATTTGCTCTACAGTAGAATTGCTTGGTGTCGTGCCAGCTGACATGGCTTTGAAGCGGTCACGCAGTTCAATCATCAAGCGTTCAGCGGTTTTCTTGCCGACACCCGGTACTTTAACTAGCGTATTCACATCTTCATGTTCAACAGTATGAATTAGCATGTCGACGCTGAGAGTAGAAAGAATACCCAAAGCCATTTTAGGACCCACACCGTTGACTTTAAGCAGGGTACGGAAGATGGTTTTTTCCTGAGCATTCAAGAAGCCATATAAAAGCTGAGCATCTTCACGAACGGCGAGATGCGTCCATAATGTAACTTTCTGGCCTTTTTGTAATTGGCAAAATGTGGAAAGCGGGGTATCGATTTCATAGCCCACGCCATTTACATTTAATAATACTGTCGGTGCTTCTAGAGCCAACACCTCGCCAATAAGACATCCAATCATGTTTATTTATTCACTTATCTATCGTTGGTTGCATAGTAGTGAGCATTTGCACGAAAGGCAAAATGCTCAGGTATAATTTTTAAAATCTGGTGAAAATTTTAGCCAGCATATCTGCAACATTTTTACATCAAGCCGGCTTTATTGCCCTGTAACTCTTGCGACAGGTTATAGGCCTGATGGTCTGAGAATTTCGAAATAATATCCAGCACCTGCATAATATTTTCATAGTGATTACTTTGAAAATTGACTCCGGCACGTTGCAGCATGGACATTAAACGCTGTTCTTTAAAGCTCAAGGTTTTATGTGGTGTCGTCAACGGGATAAAGGCATCCAGAATATTTTGCAGGCTTTGATGGGCAATAATCTCTAAACCAGCCTTTTGCGGATGTTCAAAAATCTTGTCACGCGCTAAATTTTTGGCTCGTTCAATCCCCCATTCAATATCTTCAGAACAATATTGCAATAAACTGCCTTTGAGTTGTCCTGATAAAATTTCAAAGTGATGTTTGGTAAAAGCAGTGGTCACTTCATCCACAAGACGTTTCATCACCCGGCCGCGTAAAGCAGCAATTTTTTGCTGCCAGGTGGTTGGTATGGATAATTCTTCAGGCCTGCCATAATCTGCAATCAGGTCGAGGAAAACGGGTTCCACTTCTTCATAAGACAGCATATTTAAAATAATGCCATCTTCCAGATCAATCAGGGCATAGCAAATATCATCCGCAGCTTCGAGTAAATAGGTCAGCGGATGACGGCAATACTGATATTCACCAAGCTGAATTAAACCGAGCTGCTCTGCAATTTGCTTGAGAGTCTCTTTTTCAGACTGGTAACAGCCAAATTTTGCCCGCTGATTGGCCGGGCGGTCGCCTTGTGATGCAATGGTTTTCGACAGCCACGGATATTTTAAATAAGCGCCTAAAGTGGCATAAGTCAGACGCATGCCGCCATCATTGGGATGATAGTCAATTTTGGTTAGTAAACGTAAACCTTGGGCATTGCCTTCAAATTGGCGTACATCGGCCTGTTCTTCCGGGGTGAGTTTTTTTAAAAAATTGCCATGTGAGGCATCGTCAAACCATTCACGTATCGCGTATTCACCAGCATGTCCAAAAGGTGGATTGCCAATATCATGTGCCAGACATGCTGCCTGAATAATGGCACCGACATCGGCAGGGGAAATCCACACCGGGAGTTGATCTTTAATTTTTTCCGCTGCCAGCATGCCCAGTGAGCGGCCAATACAGGAGACTTCCAGAGAATGGGTCAAACGGGTGTGAATACCATCGTGCTGAGTTAGCGGATGCACTTGGGTTTTACGGTTTAGCTGGCGGAAACTTTGTGAAAAGATAATGCGGTCATAATCTTTGTGGAATGGGCTACGTGCCTGTTCTGAACTTTGTTTTTTGCTACCAATACGAACTGTCGAAAGCAGTTCCAACCAACGCATTTGTTCCATTTATCGTTATTCAGTAAAGAGCTGAATTCATCATGCCAAAAAAAAGTCTCACCGACTAGGGCAGGGCGACATGATTTGTCTTTCTGATAATGCACTGAGCTGGGTGCTAGTGTTTGAGCTTGATTATTTACTCAAGAGATCTCTTTCATGAATCCAATGTCTGCTAAAATCTATTTTTTCTTTTAACTTTAAGAATAGTTTATGGTTATTGAAAAATGATTTATGAAAGAACTCTAAGATATCAAGAATGAAAAGATGCAGAATTATGTAACACTGGCTAAAAGATACGGAATTGAGCATAAGCTGTAGTATTGAAATAATATTTAGAAACAAGATAATGCAGGCTTAAATTTATATAAGATTAAAAATTTTTATCTGAAAAATAAAATATTCTTCCATGTTCTTGAGTGAATAGATGGCACATTCGTGAATTTCTATCTAGCTGATTTTGCCAATACACAGTAGAATATGCGCTCTCTCTAAGTCACATTGGCGGTAGGGTCCAATAGACCTGCCCGTGGAGCCAAAATCAGCATGTTTATCGTGGCCGGTGCACCAGCACACTCTTCTTTTAAGAAAACTCAACTCTTAAACCGTCTCGCGTCAATGAGTTCTGTTCAATCAATTGAAAGTCAATGGATTTATCTGTTTGATCAAGCGCTCAACGAGCAGCAGCATCAATCTGCATTACAACTATTAAACGATGGTGCTTCTTTTGAAGTTCGTCAGGCAGCAAGTGATGAAATTCAAATTCTTGTTACGCCGCGTTTAGGCACGATTTCACCGTGGTCTTCTAAAGCGACTGACATTTTTGCCAACTGTAATACCCCGATACACCGCCTTGAACGCGGTGTTTTGTTTACTTTAAAAGGTATTTCTGAAGTATCCAATGAAGTTAAACAGGTTTTACATGACCGTATGACTGAAAGCGTGTTCAATCATATTGATGACGCTGCGGCTTTATTTGTCGAAACTGCACCAAAACCTTTAAATAGCATTGATATTTTAGGTCAGGGTAAACAAGCGCTGGTGAAAGCCAACTCTGAATTTGGTTTTGCCTTGTCAGATGAAGAAATTGATTATTTAACCGCAGCATTTAACAAGCTGGGTCGTAACCCGCACGACATCGAATTGATGATGTTTGCTCAAGCCAACTCTGAGCATTGCCGTCACAAAATCTTTGGTTCTGAATGGACAATTGATGGTGAAAAACAGCCATTGTCATTGTTCCAAATGATCAAGAACACTTATAAAGAATCTCCAACAGACGTGTTGTCAGCATATAAAGACAACGCATCTGTCATCGTGGGCTTTGACACACAGCGTTTCTATCCTAAAAAAGATAACGAAACAGGTCACCACGTTTATAAATACAAGAGCCAGGCTGCTCACATCCTGATGAAAGTGGAAACCCACAACCATCCAACAGCGATTGCACCATTTGCTGGTGCTGCGACAGGTTCAGGCGGTGAAATCCGTGATGAAGGCGCAACAGGTCGTGGTGGTAAACCGAAAGCAGGTTTAACCGGTTTCACGGTATCTAACCTGAACATTCCGGGTTTCGAACAGCCTTGGGAAGAAAATTACGGTAAACCATCACGTATGGCATCTCCACTTCAAATCATGATTGAAGGCCCATTGGGCGGTGCTGCGTTTAACAACGAATTTGGTCGTCCTGCGTTAAACGGTTATTTCCGTACTTTCGAACAAAACGTCAATGGTGAAGTGAAAGGTTTCCATAAACCAATCATGATCGCTGGTGGTTACGGTAACATCCGTCCTGACCATGTTGAAAAAGATGCGATCCAACCGGGTGACTTGTTAATCGTTCTTGGTGGTCCTGCAATGTTGATCGGCCTGGGTGGCGGTGCAGCATCTTCTGTAGATAGCGGTAAATTGGGTGAAAATCTGGATTTCGCTTCGGTACAGCGTGAAAACCCGGAAATGGAACGTCGTTGCCAGGAAGTGATTGATGCTTGCTGGCGCATGGAAGATTTCAACCCGATCGTGTCTGTACATGACGTCGGTGCGGGCGGTATCTCAAATGCCATGCCTGAGTTGGTAAATGATCACGAGTTAGGTGCAGTGCTTGACCTTCGTAAGATTCCATCACTTGAGCCAGGCATGTCTCCAATGGAAATCTGGTCGAACGAAGCACAAGAACGTTATGTATTGGCGATTCGTCCAAGTTCTTTAAGCCTGTTTGAATCTCTTTGTGCACGTGAACGTTGTCCGTTTGCGGTGCTGGGTGAAGCGACTGAAGCACGTCACTTAACTGTTGAAGATCCATTGTTTGAAAACAAAGCCGTGGATATGCCAATGCAGGTGATGCTTGGCGGTACACCACGCATGAGCCGTTCATATGAAACGATTGAACGCAAAGGCGATGACTTTGATGCAGCTAAAGTCACTGATTTGAAAGATGCGATTTTCCGCGTTCTGAAAAACCCGACCGTTGCATCTAAATCGTTCCTGATCACTATCGGTGACCGTTCAATTACCGGTATGGTTGCGCGTGACCAAATGGTGGGTCGCTGGCAAGTTCCTGTAGCAGATGCTGCAGTCACTACAACAAGCCTTGTCGGTTACACGGGTGAAGCAATGGCGATGGGTGAGCGTCCACCGGTTGCATTGCTCAATCCAGCGGCTTCTGCACGTTTATCAGTTGCAGAGTCGATCTCGAATATCATGTCTGCAAAAATCGAGCAGATTAGCGACATTAAATTGTCTGCGAACTGGATGGCGGCTGCAGGTCAACCGGGTGAAGACCAAGCGTTATTTGAAGGCGTAAAAGCCATCGGTATGGAAATGTGTCCTGCGCTGGGTATTGCAATTCCTGTTGGTAAAGACTCATTGTCTATGCGTACCACCTGGAATTACGAAGGTGAAAACAAGTCTGTAACATCTCCAATGTCTGGTGTAATTACTGCATTTGCACCGGTGACTGATGTACGTCAAACATTGACCCCTGAATTGAAAAACCTGGATTCAGTACTGGTACGTATCGACTTGTCTAAAGGTCAGTTCCGTTTGGGTGGTTCGATCCTGGCTCAGGTTTATAAAGCCATTGGTTCGGTAACTCCAGATGTTGATAGCTTCGATGACTTCAAAGCATTCTTCGCTCTAGTTCAAGACTGGAACAACCGTGGCCTGATCAAGGCTTACCATGACATCGGTGATGGTGGCTTACTCGCGACTGTTGCAGAAATGATGTTTGCTTCACGTCTGGGTGTCGCATTGGAAGATCAATCTATTGCAAGCCTGTTCGCTGAAGAAATTGGTGCAGTACTTCAAATCGCAACTAGCGATTGGGAAGCATTACAGGCAGAAATCGCTGAATCTTCACTTAAAGATGCTATCTCTGTAGTAGGTAAAGTGAACAATACTGACCAATTGACTATCAATGGTCTGGTACTTGAACGTGCTGATTTGCAAGTGGCTTGGACTGAAGTATCTCACCAAATTCAACGTTTGCGTGACAACTCTGAAACTGCGGATTCTGAGTTTGCTTTAATCACTGACAAGAACCACAAAGGTATCATCGCACAGCCGACATTTGACCTGAATGAACCGGTTGAAGCGCCGTATATCAATTCACGTCGTCCAAACATGGTGATCTTGCGTGAACAGGGCGTAAACGGTCATGTGGAAATGGCTGCGGCATTCGATAAAGTCGGCTTCAACACTGTTGATGTTCACATGAGCGATTTGCTTGCTGGCCGTATCAGTCTGGATGACTTTGAAGGTATTGTGGCTTGTGGTGGTTTCTCTTACGGTGACGTAATGGGTGCAGGCGGTGGCTGGGCGAAATCAGTATTGTTTAACCCTAAACTGCGTGACCAGTTCGAGAAATTCTTCCATCGTCAAGAAACCTTCTCTTTGGGTATCTGTAACGGTTGTCAAATGTTGTCGCAATTGGCTCCACTGATTCCGGGTGCGGAAAACTGGCCTCGTTTCCACCGCAACACTTCAGAAGTATTTGAAGCGCGTGCAGTGAACGTTCGTGTTGAAAAATCTCACTCTATTTTGTTAGATGGTATGGAAGGTTCGATTCTTCCAATCGCGGTAGCACATGGTGAAGGCCGTGTAGTTGCAACTGAAGACAAGATTGCTGCGTTAAATGCAGGCAATCAAGTCAGCTTACGTTATGTAGACAGCTTGGGTAATGCTACACAGCAATATCCATTGAACCCGAACGGTTCACCAGAAGCGATTACTGGTGTGACATCTACTGACGGTCGTGCAACGATTATGATGCCGCATCCTGAACGTAACTTCCGTGCTGTTCAGCATTCATGGAAACCTGAAGAATGGACTGAAGATGGTGCATGGTTACGCATGTTCCGCAATGCACGTAAGTTCATTGGTTAATTCTGAAGTGTTTTGAAAAAAGCCACCTTCGGGTGGCTTTTTTATTTTGTATCTATTTTTAATTTTATTTTTATTTCTCCCGCTGGACTTGGTTTGGATTTTGCTTTTATATTTGTGTGAAAGATGATTTGTATGTTTTGTGCACAATCATGATGCAATATGGAAGAAAGATGGTTCACTAAATACAAGTTCAGGATTGAATCTCTAAGTGAGGTGACACAATGCCAAAAATTGCAATCTATACAAATGTTGATAAAGCGACTTTACGTAAGAAAGGTTGGATATTTTTTATGGCAGTCGTAGGGCTACAAATGCTGTTTTTGATTGGTAGCTATTTGCTGCAAAGTTCTTAATTTTTAAATTGAAAAAGCCACCGTGAGGTGGTTTTTTTTGTGTTGGATATTTTAATAAAGTCACAGCTGCGCTGATTGTGCGAAATTTTAATCAATAACGCGTAAGCAATATTTTACTTTTGATGCAGCAAAAGTAACAAAACTGCTATGTTTGGTAGAGGATACGTCCTTGTATCCCTACCAAACGAGCGACATCCATGTCACAAGTCATGTGGTTAAGTTTAGTCTTTGAAGATATTTTCATAAAAATGATAAAACTCATCTGTTCTTTTATAGCGAGCAATTTTTGTTTTACCATCCAATACTAGGGGAGATTCAACTTCTCTTAAGAATTGAAAACTAACCAATTCCATATTGGGATTAGAAATATCAAACTCAAATTCTGGATTTTCGTTATTAGTTTTTAGAAAATAAAGTTCCTGTAAAAGGTTTATAAGATGATTATTTAGCTTAGTAATAATATAAGTGTATTGATTAAAAGTTTTGTCATCTATTTCTTTTTTAGTAAGATATTTAAATGATTTGGCTAACAGTTGAGCTTGTTTTTCAAGAATAGTACTTTCAAGAATTTTGAATATTTCTAAACCCAATCTTTGGTGATTAGGGTTCTCCTGCATAAATTGAGAAACCTCATCCTCATCTAAATCTAATGTTTCTAAAAATGTTTTGACTTGAAGGTAATATAAAGCTTCATTATTTAATTTTGACTGAGCATATATTTTTTGAGTGGTATTCTTTAATGCTTCGGGTATTCCGAGCAATGCACTATTACTTGTTTCATATAAAAGTTCTTGGGCATAAGATCCCACATAATTAAGTAATGGATATTTTTTCATAAATTTTATAAATGATCAGAATGTGATCATGATACTTGAAAATAAGATAATTTTTATTCTAAAAATCATTTTTTGAGTCATAAAAACGGCCTCAATCAGCCGTTTTTATTGCTGAAATTCTAAGGTGATAATGGTGACCGAGATGAAAAGAAAAAATCGAAGTCGAAGGGTTAGAACTAAACATAGATCGTTTTTTGAGCAATTTAAAATATTCAACTGTCAGAGAAATGTCAAGAAAGGTAATAGGTAATTGTATTTAAAATGATTTTAATTTTTGATGTTCTGATAAGAGCTCAATGAAATCTGATAGAGATTAATTCAGGTTTAAGCGCTAAGATAATCCTATCTTTATTCTGTTTATTGATAGCATGCTTAAACTGATTTATTACGTTCCTGAATCTCATCTTGAATCAACCAAAAACGCCGTGTTTCAAGCAGGGGCAGGTGGGATAGGCAACTATGAGCATTGTGCCTGGCAGGTGTTGGGTACAGGACAGTTTAAGCCGTTAAAAGGCGCTGATCCTTTTATTGGTAAAGTGGGGGAACTGGAACAGGTAGCGGAATGGCGGGTAGAAACGATTGTGCCTGAAAATCAAGCCTCCAATGTGGCAAAAGCACTTAAGGCCAGCCATCCGTATGAAGAGCCTGCTTTTGAGTTTATACAAATATTAGATATTGATTGATAAAGATAATTTGTAAATATCATTACCTCACTTTATGGTGAGAGGATGTTTTTTTGATTGCGTAGGTGTTGTCTCACTTTTCACGGGCGAAAAGTGACAAAAGCCCTTTGTTAGACTGATGGCATGTCCATATGCCACAGTCTAACCAGCGACATCCATGTCGCTTTCCTTGTATCAAATAGTGATTGATGTATGTAATTGTAGAAATTACATAAGCTATTTTAGAGAGGTTAAACCTTCTGAACAAACAGCTCACGCTCAAAACGGTATTGTGGGAAGAACACACCATCCGCTGCACGTTCACCGGCAGCAATCACCATGACCGGATATTGCTGGTCATTCAGATTTAAAATTTTATTGACCATCGGCTCATCAAAACCTTCCATCATACAACTGTCAAAACCATAGGCACGTAAAGCTAAAACCAGATTTTCACAAGCGAGAGCCGTAGTTTTAGTAGCCCAAAGCTTTGCATCAGCAGGATTAAAAGCCGTCACTGGCAATTGCTTGTCGAGTGTACGTACAACTTTGAAAGCCACTTTCTTAAAGTTACCTATTGCATTGAAGTAACCGGTTTTATAATTGTAGGGAATAAACCTGTAATACTTCTGCACAGCAGCAGGCACTTCCGGAAATGGAAACTCACTGATATTTTTCTTTGCCATCTCTTCAATACGGTCGGTCCTTGCCACGCAGACAATCAGTTCAGCCGCAGTCTTTGCAGCCAATTGACCTAAACATGCTTTTACCAACTGCTTTTTCTTGGTCGGGTTTTGAACCACATAAAAGGTCCAAGGCTGTAAATTTGATGAGTTTGGTGCAAGTAATGCCAAGTCCAAGCATTCATCTAATATATCGGCAGGAATTGGCTTGTTGGTAAATTTACGCACCGAACGACGGCTTTGCACGACTTTCTTAAAGTTTTCGACATCAATATCTTGTGGAGCAGGTTCAAAGTAGCGTTTCTTTTCAGTCTTGGCTTGGCTGGTCATGGTGTATTCCGTAACAATTTTTATTTGATGTGGGGGTAGAAATGAAAAAAACCACCAAGCAATGTAAATTACCCAGTGGTTTTTTATGTATTTTTCAATTAATTAAATTGAGCGAAATCCGGTTTACGCTTCTGCATAAATGCAGCAACAGCTTCTGCCATTTCCGGTGAAGTTACGCGCTTCATAAAAATCTCGGCTTCGTTATCAATACAGTCAATAATTTCCTGCAGATTATGTTTCATTAAGGCTTTGGTTTGCTTGATTGAAGCGAGCGGTAGTGCTGCTAAAGTCTGTGCCTGTTTCAGTGCAGTTGCATATACATCATCTTCAATACTATTCACAATTCCAGCACTTAAGGCTTTGTCGCTATTAAACTTTTGTGCAGTAAACAGCAGCTCAGCCGCTTTATGGTAACCCGCTTGCTGAATCAGCAATTTGCTCGAAGCACCTTCAGGCGATAGACCTAAGCTCACAAATGGAATCTGGAACAGGGCAGTAGAATCACTATAGACTAGGTCGGCATGCAGCAAAATCGTTACTCCAATGCCAATCGCCACACCACGAACAGCAGCAATTAATGGTTTGGAAAATTTTGCCGCAGATTTTAAAACCACAAATGGAGGCGCATCTCCCTCTTTGCCTGCCAGTGGAGTTTGAATAAACTTCATGAAATCCTGCATATCATTACCGGCACTGAAGTCGGCATCCTCACCACGTAAAATCACCACGCGAACGTCTTTATCCTGATCGGCTTCATCCAGTGCCTGGGCAATTTTTAGATATAGTTCACCGTATAACGCATTTTTAGCTTCGGGACGATGAATGGCTAAGGTCAGTACGCCATTGTCTAAATTCGCATTTAAATGTTGATGTGGTTGTTGAATACAGCTCAGTGTCATCGTACTATCCTTGCTTTAAAATTTAATTTGATTTTATGGCAGTTATTATGTCGCATATTTATTTTAGCGGCATAACTCACGAGTCATAAAAAACTTGATCTGTTATGAACTATACATTCGATTATCTGGTTTTCATTGGTCGCTTTCAGCCTTTTCATCTGGCACATATGCAAACGATTAAAATTGCATTGCAGCAAAGCCAAAAGGTGATTTTGGCCTTAGGTTCAGCACAAAATGAACGCAATATTAAAAATCCGTTTAGTGCTGCTGAACGTGAACAGATGATCTTGTCCAATTTTTCAGAAGCGGACCAGAAGCGGATCAAGTTTGTGCATGTGATTGATGTTTATGATGATCAAAAATGGCAACAACTGGTGCAATCTCTTGTGGCAGGTGTCGTAGAGCCTGAAGCAAAAGTCGGTTTGATTGGTCACTTTAAAGATGAATCTTCTTATTATCTCAAGCTGTTTCCGGAATGGGAGATGGTGGAACTTGCCAGCCTGGTCGGGGCAATTTCAGCAACGCCGCTGCGTGAAGCATATTATCGTGGTGAAATTATCGAATCTGCTTTGCCGCTCGGTACCAGTGAGTTTTTACACAAATTTCAGAAAACTGCCATTTATCAACAATTGCAGCACAAATACCTGACCCAAGATAAAACCAATCTGGAACAATCTTCAGTAAGCTACTAGGTCGAGGCACAGCATTGCCAAGACCCAGGAGTGTATAAGATGAATATCCAAACCAGCTTACAAAGTGTCCTGATTGTCGGTGTAATCCATCTAGGTATCGTCGCACAGGTCAATGCACAGGAATGGACATTGACTCCACAAAGCTATGTGGGCTTTGAGGTGAAGTCGATGGGCTTTTCAACCGTAAAAGGAAAGTTTGAACAGGTTCAGTCCAGTATGAGCTTTGATTCTGCAGCACCTCAGAATGCCTCGGCACGGTTTGTGATGCAAGTAAATAGCCTAAGCTTGAGCAAGCCTTCACTGAAAAATATGATTTTAGGTGAAGATTTATTTTATGCAGAGAAGTACCCAACAGCGACTTTTAACAGTCATGAATTTCTCGCTTTAGGGAATTATCAATACAAGATCAAAGGTGATCTGACCCTGCGCGGTATTACCCGGCCGGTGATCCTTGATGCGTCCCTAGAAGCCAATCCATTTGATCCACAACTTATGAATGTAGAAGCTACAACTATGGTTAAGCGTAGTGATTTTGGGATGAAAAAGGCATTTGGCGGCATCGGAGAGAAAGTCAATATTGAAGTATCTGGGCAATGGCAACGCAAATAAGCAGTAGGATTTGCCACAAAATATCTGCTGATTTCCATTTTTTAATTCATCTGATGTTGAGCCTTTTCCAGCAGGTCAATCGTCAATTGTTGCAGTAGCACAGATTGCTGCTTCCAGTGATGCCAATACAATTTCATCTCGGTTTTAGCATTTGGCATAATTTCAATCAGTTTCCCGGTTTGCAGATCATCACCAATTTGATATTCCGGTACCAAACCGAAGCCTAAACCCAAATGTACTGCTTCCACAAATGTAGTAGAGGAGGGAATAAAATAATGCGGATAACTTTGCTGATTTAATCCAAACAAGTTCAGAATCACCTGATGATGCATCAGATCTTTGCCATTAAAAATAATGGCTGGGGCATGTTTTAAGGCATCGCGGTGAATACCATTTTTAAACCACCTTTCTACAAAGGAAGATGTTGCGACCATGCGATAAGTCATCTGTCCCAAGTCATGCACTTCACAGCCTTTCATGGCAGTTGATTCAGTCGAGATACAGGCATTGACCAAACCGGTTTCAAGCAGTTGATGGGTTTGGGTCTGGTCATCCAGCGACAGTTTTAGGATAATTTTGTGCTCAATCAATGTGCTTTGCAGGACTTTGAGCAGCCAGGTCGATAAAGAGTCGGCATTGGTGGCAATACTGAATTGATGAAATTCATGCTGGCTGGATTGCCCCATGAATTGTTGTAACAGATTCTGTTCGCGTAAGCGTTGATGCTGTAAATGTTCTAACAGCTTTTGACCGGCTTGCGTGACCCTACAAGGACGTTCGCGCAGCAATAAAATCTGTCCCAAATCTTTTTCCAAAGTCTGGACCCTTAAGGTGACTGCAGATGCGGTAAGACACAGCCGCTGAGCCGCTTCGTCAAAACTGCCGGATTCAGCCACAGCAAGAAAAGCTTCGCAGGATTTACTTGAAAGCATAGGGTACTACCTAAGAAAAACTGAGTTAAATTGATATTTTCTTAATCATACTTAATTTATGCTTCAAGCTGGGATAATTCAAGACACGATTTTTGAATGATTTTTAAGTTTTATTGTGTATGTTAAATAGTGCCTTACATGGCTTTGTCATGGGTTTAAGTCTGATTGTACCGATTGGTGCACAAAATGCTTTTGTGTTGAAACAGGGTTTAAAACAGCAACATGTGTTTGCCATTTGCCTGTGTTGTGCCTTGTCTGATGCGATATTGATTTCAGCAGGGGTGCTGGGCTTTTCAGAGCTGGTCATGTTGCATCCGGATTGGCTGAATATTGCAAAATATTTTGGTGCAACGTTTTTATTGGTCTATGGAGTCCTACATTTTTATCAGGCCTGGAAAGCTGAGCAGCGTTTAGAAGTCAGACCAAACGATGTGCCTTCTTTAGGCAAGGTTTTATTGATCTGTTTAAGCTTAGCCTGGCTGAATCCGCATGTGTACCTGGATACGGTCGTCTTGCTGGGTTCGATCTCAACACAATATCCAGACACGCAACTGTATTTTGCCTTGGGGGCTATAACGGCATCATTCTTATTCTTTTTTAGCTTGGGCTATGCAGCACGTTATTTGCAACCGGTTTTCCAACGGCCACAAGCCTGGAAAATACTGGATATTATGATTGGCTGTGTGATGTGGTCGATTGCCATTTCCTTATTAAAATAAGTGAGCGGAACACAAAAGAAAAAGGCATGAGCAATACTATTTCTAGTTAAAAATCATGCCTTTTGATAATGAAAAATTAAGCTGCTTGAAGTGCTTTTAAGTCTTCCAGTACTTGTTCAGCATGTCCTGCAGCTTTTACTTTACGGTATTCTTTGACCAGTTGACCGTTATGGAAAATAAAGGTGGAGCGCTCGATACCCATCACTTTTTTACCATACATGTTCTTTTCTTTAATCACGTCAAAAAGATTGCACAGCACTTCTTCTTTGTCGCTAATCAGGTTAATGCTCAGATTTTGTTTTTCAGTGAAGTTCTGATGAGCTTTCACCGAGTCACGTGAAATCCCAAGAATGGTGGTATTTAAGGTATCAAACTGGTCTTTCAGGCATGAAAAACCGATCGCCTGTGTAGTACAGCCCGGAGTAGAATCTTTAGGATAAAAATACACAATCAGCCATTCGGTTGATATTTCAGTCAGGTTGATTTCACCGGTTGTGGTTGGGAAGGCTTGATTAGGCAGCGTAATAGCAGACATGGCTTCATCCTTATAAAGTCGAATTTGTCATATTGATCTTAAGTTTATGCTGCCATGATAGCGAATTTAACGATGTTTATGCTGAAGTAGGGAAGGTAATTTTCACAAATAAAAAAGCCTGCAATTATGCAGGCTTTTATTCAATCTAAATCAACTTATTTTTTAGGTTGTTGAGCAGATTTCATTGCCGCTTCACTTAAGCTTTTAAGCTTGCCAGTAAGTTCTGGTCCAAAACACGCTTGCAGATCTTTATTTTGTTTTTGCACAAAAGCTAAAGTTGCAGGACTTTTCTTCTGGTTAATAGTGCTTTGGATTTCCCATTTTTGTGCGTTGGTTAATTTACCATCTGCTTCCACTGCACATGTACAGTATTTGCTGACTTCAGCAGAAGTAAGTTTTTTACCTTTAGCAGTTTCTTCTTTACAAACATTAATTAACGCAGATTTTACATTGGTGCTTTTATAAGCTTCCTGAAGCTTATTTGTTTCGGCTGCATTTGCAGCAGTCGCCATCAATGCGACTGCAGAAACCAATGTAGAAAGAATAATGTTTGATTTCAAATTTTTCATTTACTGTACCCTATTATGACGGTATATAACGTGTCGGATCTACGATACCTGCATCAGCAAAACCTTGTTTACGTAAGCGGCAACTATCACATTTGCCACATGCACGTCCTTGGTCATCTGCCTGGTAGCAAGACACTGTTTGACTGTAGTCTACGCCATGTTCTATACCTAAGCGAATGATATTTGCTTTGGATAAATGTAACAAAGGTGTTTCAAATTTAAGCGGTTTACCTTCTACTCCAACCTTGGTGGCCAGACGTGCCATATTGGCAAAAGCCTCAATAAATTCAGGACGACAGTCAGGATAACCCGAATAATCAACGGCATTGATGCCAATCACAATGGCTTCTGCACCAAAGACTTCGGCCGCTGCGAGCGCATAGGAGAGAAATATTGTGTTACGTGCTGGAACATAAGTTACAGGAATGCCTTCTTGTTCATGTTCTGGTACGTCAATGCTATGGTCTGTTAACGCAGAGCCACCCAAGTTACCCAAATCGATATTAATCACACGATGTTCTACACTAGCACGCTGGGTTAATGCTCGAGCAGCATCGAGTTCAGTGGTTGAACGCTGACCATACATGAAGCTTAAAGCAATACATTCATAACGTGCTTGCGCCCAAGCCAAACAAGTCGTTGAGTCTAAGCCGCCAGATAATAAAACTATGGCACGAGGGCGCATATTAAAGTCTCCAAAAAATAAGTAACAATAAAAATGGATTAACGACCGGTTTCATCATTCCAGAGCAGTTTATGTAACTGTAGCTGGAAACGGACAGGGAGATGGTCATCTAAAATCCATTGAGCTAAATCACGTGCAAGTTGAGGTAATTTCACCGCACCTTTTTCTACGGCAAAAGCAGGAGAGAACCAGACGTTACTGACTTTATCGGCAAGTTGGTATTGTTCAACCTGCTGTTTTGACCATTCATAGTCTTCACGGTTACAAATTACAAACTTGATCTGATCGTGTGGGGTTAAATAATCAAGATTACTAGGCAAGTTTCGTGCAACTTCTCCAGAAGTGGGCGTTTTTAAATCCAGTACTTTGGAAACTCGCGGATCAACCTTGGATACATCTAAAGCTCCACTGGTCTCGAGCGACACTTCACAGCCTAAGTCAGCTAAACGCTGCATCAGGGGCAGGGCGTTAGGCTGTGCCAATGGTTCACCACCGGTCACACAAATATAGGGCGTTTTAAAATCGAGTGCAGTTTGAATAATGTCGTCTAAGGACTGGCGTTCGCCACCTTCAAAGGAATAAGTGGTATCACAATAAGTACAACGTAACGGGCAACCGGTTAAACGGATAAATACGGTCGGTAATCCTGCAGCGTTGGCTTCACCTTGTAATGAATAGAAAATCTCCGTAATACGTAACCCCGCAGACGGATCGGTAACAGGAATAGCGGAAGATCGAAGAGTACTCATAACAACATAATCCAGCTCAGGATAAATAACACAGTATAAAAATAAAAATCCCTACGGCTATTGCTAACCGTAGAGACGAGGAGCGGCTGAAGCTCCGAGGAACAATTAATGTTCCGCAAAAGACTACATCTTAGTCTTCGCGTAACAAATCGTTTAGGCTAGTTTTGGCACGGGTTTTCGCATCTACTTTTTTCACGATTACAGCTGCGTACAGGCTGTATTTACCGCATTTAGATGGCAGGCTACCAGAAACAACTACCGAACCTGCAGGTACACGGCCGTAATGGATCTCGCCAGTTTCACGGTCATAAATTTTGGTGGATTGACCAATGAATACGCCCATTGAAATGACAGAACCTTCTTCTACAATCACGCCTTCCACGATTTCAGAACGTGCACCAATAAAGCAGTTGTCTTCAATAATGGTTGGGTTGGCTTGAAGCGGTTCAAGTACACCACCAATACCTACACCACCCGACAAGTGAACGTTTTTACCAATTTGTGCACATGAACCAACAGTTGCCCATGTATCCACCATGGTACCTTCATCCACATAAGCACCAATGTTCACATAAGAAGGCATCAATACCACGTTTTTCGCCTGGAATGAACCTTTACGAGCAACAGCAGGAGGTACTACACGTACACCAGCAGCTTTAAACTGTTCTTCAGTCCAATCAGAGAATTTAGTATCGACTTTGTCATAGAAACGAAGATCACAAGCTTCCATTGGTTTGTTGTCGTTTAATTTAAATGATAACAATACCGCTTTCTTAATCCATTGATGAACAACCCATTCACCGTCGATTTTTTCAGCAACACGTAAAGTACCATTATCCAGGCCAGCAATGACTTCTTCAACTGCTTGACGGATTTCAGCAGGGCAATCTGCTGCTGTGAAATTCGCACGGTCTTCAAACGCTTGTTCAATGATTGTTGAAAGCTGAGACATGATCTTCCTTCCAGAAAAAATTTTTCAAGATTTTACACTATATTGAGATATAAATAGATGAAAAAGTGGCTTTGGATCGGAATTAATTATGAAAGATGGGCAAAATAGGAGCGAAAATCGGCTACACAGATAAATAAACAAAAAATGAGTTAATAATCAAAAACAAATAGAAAATGTATCAAAAAATAACAAAAACTAAGCAAATTTCGAATAAAAGTTGAGCGATTAATATTTTATAGTTCTAACTATTAGATAGAAAAGCACTAATGACGAAATAGAAACCTTTTTGAGGAGATCTACAATGAAAACTTTAGCTACACTTTTAGCAGTATCGGTATTGACCTCTGTCGCAGGAACGGTCATGGCAGCTGATGATGCAGTCGTTCAAGATGGTTATGCATTTGAACGTAATCAGCTTATTCCAACTGGTGTCCGTGCTGAAGTAGGTACAACCGGTTATGGTGGTGCATTACTGTGGACTGCAAACCCATATGTCGGTTTGGCGCTAGGTTATAATGGCGGTGATATCTCTTGGTCTGATGATATCTCGGTCAATGGTTCAGACTATGACATTGATATGGAAAATAAAAATACCTATTTGAATGCTGAAATTCGTCCTTGGGGTGCAAGTGAAAATAGATGGGTGCAAGGTCTATATATGGCCGCTGGTGTAGCCTATTTAGATAATGAGTATGAACTTGATCGCCGTGTAGGTGCGGGAGAAGGTTTTACCATTAACCATACAGACTTTGTAGCGGGTGCAGATGGCGCTCATATTAAAGGGACCATGGATTACAAAAATGACATTGCTCCATATTTAGGCTTAGGATGGGCGCCTAAGATTAATAAAAATTGGGGCGTATTTGGTGAAGTCGGTGCTTACTATGCCGATAATCCAGATGTTAACTTACAGTTAGTCAGTGGTGGTGCGGCTGATAACCCAACACGCGGTTCACTGGTTGACAATATTGCAGCTGATGAAAATAAAATTGCGACTGATGACAAACACAAATGGCTTCCTGTAGGTAAAATCGGTGTAAGTTATCATTGGTAATAAAATAGTAGCCTTTAAAAAAAACGAGCTTCGGCTCGTTTTTTATTTTTAGAAAATGCAGTTATGTTCTCTGGAAACGGTAACCTGGCTTAAGGCTATAAACAACAGCCTTGTTATGGTTTACTGAAGATAATATACCAAACAGACTGCCTGAACCTTCCTGATTTTGCTTAACTTTGTCTTTGTTGAGTCTGAAATATTTTATACCCGCGACAATAAATACATTAGAGTACATAGGATAAAAACTACCAATACCCAAACTATAAAGCATAGCCGACATCTGTAGCAAAAGTGTGATCGTAGATGAGCCCAAAAGACCAGTGAGTGTGAGCTTGCAATTTAAATGCAACATTTGAAGTATAAAAAGAATGGGCAAAATTTTGGGTAGAAATTTCAGTAAATATTGGGGGGTATTCTGGTTTGGTCGAAGTGTTTTACCTGAAATATTGGCATCTACAATAGCCGTTGAGAACTCGGCTTAATGATGCGGCTGTAACAAAGAGGCAATGGATTGGTTAGAGCTTTCTAGTGCTGCAGCATAGAAGTCTCTAGTCATGAAAATACCAATACTGAGACCAAATGCCTTAGCTTATATAGATTTTCCCATTCAATTTTTTCTTTTGTGATTTTATATAGAATGATCAAGCATTATGTGAAGTTATTATTTTTAAGGAATTGAAAAATTAAATTATTTTTATAACTCTGGTTTTGCCACGACAGATGAATTTAAAAAGGGATATTTTTTATATCCCTTATTTTAAAAAATTATGAAATGCTTATTCTTCTGGATAAGCTACTTTTTTCAGGGCCTTAATGTCAGCTTCTGGCGAGCAGAGTGAAATAAACTCATAACCATAACCGCGCAGCAAATGACCTTTGCGTACCGCAATCCAGGTGGTATTTACCCCAAAGATATCGGTTGGAATCTGTTTGAGTCGATAGTCACGTTCAGCATCATAAGCGACATTATTGACAATACCGACGCCCATATTCAATTCAACATAGGTTTTGATGACATCCGCATCCAGTGCTGACATGACAATATCAACATCAATACCTGCCTCTTCAAAGGCTTTATCAATTTTAGAACGACCTGTGAAACCGCCATGGTAGGTAATAATCGGATATTGCGCCAAGTCTTCCAGCGTAATGTCTACCTTGTTGGCAAGTGCATGGTTTTGCGGGGTAATAATACTGTGCTGCCAATTATAATAAGGTACGCTGGCCAGGTTCTCCTCAGTGGTGAGAGACTCGGTTGCAATACCAATATCTGCTTCACCTTGTAGCAACATTTCGGTAATTTCAACCGGGCTGGCCTGTTGCAGAATCAAATGAACTTTTGGAAATTCTTTTTTAAACTGGTTCACAATTGGCGGCAAGACATAACGCGCTTGGGTATGCGTGGTTGCAATGGTCAGTGTCCCTTCATCGACGCGGTTAAAATCATCTGCCAGACGTTTAATATTGTCGGCATCAACCAGCATGCGTTCTACAATCCCGAGTAAAGACTGGCCAGGTTCGGTCAAGCCCAGTAAACGTTTACCTTTACGGATAAACAGCTGTACGCCCAGTTCATCTTCTAAATCTTTAATATGCTTACTGACGCCAGATTGTGACGTATAAAGTGCTGCCGAAGCTTCGGTTAAATTAAAGTTTTGTCTAACAGTTTCTCGAATAATTCTTAATTGTTGGAAATTCATAATGCTGTTTACCCTAAAGAGGATGGGGCTGTTTTTGCCCCATCTATTTGTTATTAAGCGACGTCATTGGCAAACAGGTGCAATGCCGTTGGACTTAACCACACTGTTTGATTTGGTTTGAATTGGTGTAACTTCGCTTCTTCAGAATTAAGCGAAATTTCAATTAAATTGCCCTGGCGATCCTGAAGTTCAGCAATAACCTTGCCGGCAATCCAGATTTCACGCAGGAAAGTGGCCTGAATGGCATTTTCTTGCGGTGTTGCATGAATGCGTAATTCATTTGGACGGGCAAAGGCAATCACGTTTCCTTGCGGAGCATCTTTCACCTGCGGTAGTTGCAGACGGTCGTCACCAATCTGGATAATGCCTTGCTGGTTTTGACCTTCAAAACGGTTGGCCTGACCTAAGAAGTCGAATACAAACGGTGTTGCCGGTGTTTCATAAACTTCACGTGGTGAACCGATCTGCTCGACATTGCCTTTATTCATTACCACGATTTGATCGGCTACTTCCAAAGCTTCCTCTTGGTCATGGGTAACAAAAATAGAAGTGATATGCAATTCATCATGCAAAGTACGTAACCAGCGACGCAGCTCTTTACGCACCTTGGCATCGAGTGCGCCAAAAGGTTCATCCAGCAATAATACACGAGGTTCAACCGCTAAAGCACGTGCCAGGGCAATGCGTTGACGTTGTCCGCCCGAGAGTTGTGCAGGATAGCGGTCGGCCAAAAAGCCCAGCTGAACCAGATCAAGTAAACGGGTCACACGTTTTTTAATTTCAGCTTCTGATGGTCGGGTAGAACGAGGGCGCACACGTAAACCAAAGGCAATGTTGTCAAATACAGTCATATGACGGAACAAGGCATAATGCTGAAATACAAAGCCGACTTCACGTTCACGTACATGCACATTGGTTGCATCTTCACCTTCAAGAATCACTTGACCGCCATCGGCTGATTCCAGGCCCGCAATAATACGCAGCAGGGTAGTTTTACCACAGCCTGATGGCCCCAGTAATGCCACGAGTTGGCCATCTGGAAAATCCAGTGAGATATTTTTAAGTGCATGGAATGCACCAAAGTGTTTTTCAATATTTTTAACTTGAATACTCATGATGTCATTCCTTAAGAAACTGTTGAATCTTCATTACGTTTGTTTTGTTTTTCCTGGCGCACTTCTACCCATGTTTTCAAGATCAGGGTCACAATTGCCAGTAAAGCCAGAAGCGATGACACTGCAAATGCCGCACTAAAGGTATATTCGTTGTAAAGGATTTCAACATGTAGCGGCAGGGTATTGGTTTCACCACGAATGTGACCCGACACCACCGATACTGCACCGAATTCACCCATGGCACGGGCATTACAAAGAATCACGCCGTAAATCAGACCCCATTTAATGTTGGGTAAGGTCACTTTCCAAAACGTTTGCCAGCCTGAAGCACCCAATACAATCGCAGCTTCTTCTTCCTCGGTACCTTGCGCTTCCATTAGGGGAATCAGTTCGCGCGCCACAAAAGGCACAGTAATAAATACGGTTGCCAGTACAATGGCAGGAACGGCATACAAAATTTTAATGTCATTGTCCATCAGCCAGCCGCCAAGCCAGCCTTGAGTACCGAAAATCAGTACCAGCATCATGCCTGCGATAACTGGAGAAACCGAGAAAGGTAGATCAATAATGGTGGTGAGAATGGATTTGCCACGGAAATTAAACTTCGCCACCGACCATGCGGCTGCTACGCCAAATACTACATTTAATGGCACGGCAATTACAGCGGTCAATAAGGTCAGTTTCACCGCAGACAAGGTGTCTGGATGCACCAGTGCCTGAAAATAAACCCCAACCCCCTGTTTAAATGCTTCAACAAAGACCAGAATTAAAGGCAGAATCAAGCAGCTTAAAAAGAAAATCAGCGCAATCGTAAGCAGTAAATAACGAACCCAGACCGGTTCACGCGTTGCATCGCGGGACTGTAATTTCTCGGCTAAGGCATTGCTATTGGTGATTAAACTCATCGTGCTGTTCTCCCGGTACGTTTGCTTGCCCATGCTTGCAGCAAGTTAATCAGGAATAAAATCGCGAATGACAGGACCAGCATTACCACAGCAATGGTAGTTGCACCGGCATAGTCATATTCTTCTAGACGGGAAATAATCATCAATGGCGCGATTTCAGTTTCAAATGGCTGGTTACCGGCAATAAAGATCACGGAACCATATTCACCCACACCACGTGCAAAGGCCAGGGCAAAACCGGTCAGTAGCGCTGGAAACAGAATGGGCAGAATGATTTTGCTGACAATCTGAAAACGGTTGGCACCCAGAGCAGAAGCCGCTTCTTCAAGTTCGGTTTCCAGATCGCTCAGGACTGGCTGTACGGTACGTACAACGAAAGGCAAGCCAATAAAAATCAGTGCAAGCGTAATCCCGATCGGGGTATAGGCTACTTTAATGCCGATGGGTTCCAGATACTGACCGATCCAGCCAGTCGGTGCATATAATGAGGTTAGGGCAATACCCGCCACCGCTGTTGGCAGTGCAAAGGGTAAATCGACCAAAGCATCAATAATGCGTTTACCGGGAAAACTGTAACGGACCAGGCACCATGCCAGTAACAAGCCAAACACAACGTTGACTAAGGCTGCAAATAGGGCAGCACTAAAACTTAACTGCAAAGATTTTAAGATACGTTCTGAACTTAAAATTTCCCATAAACCGTCCCAGCCTATACCTAGCGATTTGATAAACACCGCAGATAGTGGAATAAGCACGATTAATGACAGATACGCTAGGGTAAAGCCTAGAGAAAGACCAAATCCTGGCAGCACTCGGGATCGCTGCGACATGATGATTCCTTAAAAAGAGCGACTACTGACCAATAAAGTCAGCGAAAATAAAAGTTTAATTCGGCACAAGCATAATTTGCAGGGTTTAAATTGCAAATTTGAAAAAGCACTTGCTATCATCAGTAAAATTGATATGTTGCAGCACATTTTCTGAAATTAAATAATCATAAATTTCAGGAAAAGGCCCAAAACCGGAAGCAACATTAATATGTCCAACCTGACCCAGATTAACCGGATTAAGTTCCCACGCCTTTGCAAGTTGATGGGCATCTTCAAAATTTAACCAGGGATCGTTTTCACTGATCAGTAAAGTCGTTGGCACGGCAATTTTCAGCTGATGAAAATAGTATTGATAATCTTGCTGGCTATCACGTGAAAAACCGGCTTCACCAAAACGGGCAGGATTGGCTGGAGCAACCAGAATCAAATTTTTAATTTTTTGATTGAGTTCCGGATGCTGGGCTAAAGCTGCCACAGTAGTTAAACAACCAAAACTATGCGCGACAATCTGGATGCTGCCCTGAATAGGTGCCACGGTCTTTACAAACTCGGCAATCCAGTTTTGTAACACAGGCGTGTTCCAGTCCTGTTGTTGCACACGGGAGCATGACATGAGTTGTCGTTGTAGCCACGACTGCCAGTGTGCATGTTCACTGCCACCTACGCCTGGAACAATTACGGTATGAATCATGTCGATGCTCCTGTCTATTGAACGCTATTATTTTGCACTATTGGCTTTAACAATCTGGTCAAATACGCCGCCATTTTCAAAGTGCGCTTTTTGAACTTTGCTCCAGCCGCCAAATTCCTGATCGATGCTGACCAGTTTTAAGGGTTTAAATACCTTGTTGTATTGCGCCAGTGTTTTTGCGTTGCGTGGACGGTAAAAGTTTTCAGCCGCAAGTTGCTGACCGCGTGGCGAGTAAAGGAAATTTAGGTAGCCTTGAGCCAGGTATTTATTGCCTTTTTTCTCTGCATTTTTATCTACAATCGCCACGGGTGGCTCAGCCAAAATAGACAAAGATGGCGTGATAATTTCAAATTTTCCTGGCTGTTCACGAAGGGCTAAGTGAGCTTCGTTTTCCCAAGCCAACAGCACATCCCCAATGCCACGTTCTGCAAATGTTGTGGTTGAACCACGTGCGCCAGAATCGAGAACCTTGGTGTTTTTATAAATTTTACGCACAAATTCTTGGGCAGTTTTGTCATTGCCACCCGCTTGGTGTTTTGCCCAGGCCCATGCCGCTAAATAGTTCCAGCGTGCGCCGCCAGAGGTTTTAGGATTTGGTGTAATAATGCCTACTCCCGGTTTAACCAGATCACCCCAATCCTTAATGTGTTTCGGGTTGCCTTTACGCACTAAAAATACGATGGTAGAGGTATATGGTGTTGAGTTATGTGGCAGCTTCTTTTGCCAGTCTGCAGGTAACTGTCTGGTTTTTTCCGCAATTACATCAATGTCGGCAGAAAGTGCCAAAGTCACCACATCAGCATCCAGCCCATCAATGACCGCACGTGCCTGTTTGCCAGAACCACCGTGTGACTGTTTGAAGTTAATTTTCTGTCCGGTACGGCTTTCCCAGTATTTGCTAAAATCTTTGTTCACGTCTTCATAAAGTTCACGTGTTGGGTCATAAGAAACATTGAGAAAATCTTTCGCTGCAGCACCTAAAGAAATGGTAGATATAACTGCTGCTAAAACTCCAAGTTTCAATTTTGCCGAAATGCTCATGCGAACCTCAATATTCTTAATGTGTTTCATTACAGGGGTACAGAATAGCTATATTCTTTATGCATAAAAAATAATAAAAAATGAATTTTATATGAATAAAAAAGATAAATAAGGCTGAGTTCATAAAATAAGCACCAGCCTTATAAATAAAACTGATGCCTTGTTTGCTTGACTGAGATTATTTGGTGCTATTGGCTTTTACGATCTGGTCAAAGATGCCGCCATTTTCAAAATGTGCTTTTTGAACTTTGCTCCAGCCGCCAAATTCTTTATTAATGGTGACCAGTTTTAAGGGTTTGAATACGGATTTATGTTTTGCCAGTATTGCTGCATTGCGCGGACGGTAGAAGTTATTGGCAGCAATGGTTTGACCTGCAGGTGAATATAAATAGTTGAGATAAGCTTTGGCTAAATTCAGGTTGCCGTCTTTCTGTGCATTCTTCTCTACAATCGCCACAGGGGGTTCAGCCAAAATAGACAACGACGGTGTGATAATTTCGAACTTGCCCGGTTGTTCACGAATCGCTAAATGAGCTTCGTTTTCCCAGGCCAGCAATACATCTCCAATGCCACGTTCAGCAAATGTCGTGGTTGCACCGCGTGCACCAGAGTCGAGGACCTTGGTGTTTTTATAGATTTGACGTACGAATTCCTGTGCTTTGGCATCGTTACCGCCTGGCTGATGTTTCGCCCAAGCCCATGCGGCTAAATAATTCCAGCGTGCACCACCAGAGGTTTTAGGGTTTGGGGTAATAATGCCGACATTATTTTTAATTAAATCGCCCCAGTCTTTAATGCCTTTCGGGTTGCCTTTATGTACCAAAAAAACGATGGTAGAGGTATAGGGAGTAGAGTTATTTGGGAATTTCTTTTGCCAGTCTTTTGGAAGTAAATTTGAGTTTGCTGCAATTGCATCGATATCTGCTGCAAGTGCCAAAGTCACTACATCGGCACCCAGACCATCAATCACGGCACGTGCCTGTTTGCCAGAACCGCCGTGTGACTGTTTAAAATTAATATCTTGGCCTGTGGTTTTCTTCCAGTATGCAGCAAACTCTTTGTTGTAGTTTTCATACAATTCACGCGTTGGATCATAGGAAACGTTTAAAAAGTCTTTTGCCAGTGCAGTAAAAGACGTTGCTGAAATAAGAGCTGCTAAAACCCCGATTTTTAGTGAGCGCATTTTGCTATCCTTTGAATTATTAATGTTTTGTAACGGAGCCAAGCATAGCGTCATCTTTTTTGTTGAAAAAATAATAAGAAACGAATTTGATATGAATAAAAAAGCTATCAATTAAGCGCCACTATTTTTAAACTAGGTCATCATTTGCGGGATGTTTGTTATGCCATGTTTTAAGAATGCACGGGAAATAAATGAAGTGTCATTACAGGACCGTGCTTTCCATTACGGAGATGGCTGTTTCACCACGGCACGTGTTCGGCATGGCAAAATTGAACTTGAAAGCCTGCATCGGGCACGGCTACAGTTAAGTTGTGAACGGCTGATGTTGCAGGCAGATTTAAGCTGCATTGAAAAAACTTTGGCTGTATTGCAGCAGCAGTTTCTTGAACTGAATGGCACATTAAAAATCATCATCAGTCGTGGTGAGGGACAACGCGGCTATAGCCTGCCTGATCATCCGGCAGATGTCTGGGTGTTTTTTTATCCCCAAGCAGTCGATGATTTTCGCATTGAAAAAATCAAGTCCGGGGTGTTGCAGCAAGCATTAGGGCTGAGCATGCCCAATCTGGTGGGTTTGAAAAGCCTGAACCGTTTGGAACAGGTCTTATTAAAACATGAAGCCGATCAGCAGGGTTGGGCTGAAGCCTTGGTGACCGATGTACAAGGCACTGTTGTGGAGGGCGTAAGCAGTAATTGTTTCATTCGTTTAAACAATACCTGGATTACACCTGAACTTCGCTATAATGGCGTGCATGGGGTGATGCGGGCCGAAATTTTGTCCCGGATGCAGCAGCATGGTATTCACTGTGAACAGCGGTTTATTGAAATGGAAGACATTGCAAAATTTGAAAGCCTGTTTTTTTGTAATGCCTTAAGTCCCATGAAAGCTGTGACTGAACTTAACCGGCAACCGTTGAATATTCAGCCGTGTATCGAACTCTTTAATATCCTTCAATTGAATCAGATTCATTAATATGTCTAGCAAAAAGCAAAAATCGAAAAATAAAACTGCATCAGGATTTCCTTTAAAAGGCATCCTTATTTTAATTGCAGGTCTGACGGTATTATTTGCAGTCATCTTGGCTGCCAGCTTGTTCAAGTCCTATCCGGTGCAAGGTGAAAAGCAGATGCTGGCGATTGGAGATGGTGACAGTTATTCAGGCTTTATTGACCGTCTAGCTCAGCAAGATAAGGTCAGTTTTCCTATTATCTTGAAGCTTTATCAAAAAATAATGATTCATGACAGCATGAAAGCGGGTGTTTATGAAATTCGTCAAGGCATGTCGGTACGTGAAGTGCTGGAACTGGTTTCGAATGCTGAAAATGCACAGATGAACCGCATTCTGGTGATTGAAGGTACGACCTTTAAACAGTTAATTGAAATTCTAAAGAAAGATGATTTAGTCACTAAAGAAGTGTTGAATCTTCCGCAAGATCAAATGCTAAAAGCCTTGGGTATTCCGTTTAACCATCCCGAAGGCCTGTTTGCGCCAGATACCTATTTCTTTGCCAAAGGTGAAACTGATAAAAAGATTTTGACCGATTTATATAAACGTCAAATGAAGGCTTTGGATACAGCATGGGCCAATCGTGCCAGCGGTTTACCTTATAAGGATAAATATGAAGCGCTGATTATGGCTTCCATTGTGGAAAAAGAAACCAGTCTGGATCAGGAGTTAAATCAGGTGTCGGGGGTGTTTATCCGTCGTCTGCAACAAGGGATGCGTTTGCAAACCGATCCAACCGTGATCTATGGCATGGGTGACCGTTATAATGGCAATATCACCCGTACCGATTTGCGTACACCTACGCCATATAATACTTATACCAACAATGGCTTACCGCCAACGCCGATTGCCTTGCCAAGTCAAAAAGCTATTGAAGCTGCCATGCACCCGGACAATTCCAGCAATATCTATTTTGTCGCCACGGGTAATGGTGGGCATAAATTTAGCGCAACTTTGGATGAGCATAATCGTGCTGTGCAAGAATATCTAACTGTCATTCGTTCAAAAAATTAAGGAGTGGGGATGTTTATTAGTTTTGAAGGCACTGAAGGTGTCGGGAAAACCACACTCATTGGTAAAATTTATGATTATCTGCAACAGCAAGGTCATGAAGTTGTACTGACGCGTGAGCCGGGGGGGACGCCGATGGCAGAACAAATCCGTTCCCTGCTGTTGTCAGTCAACCATGAAGAAAGCATGTCGAATGACACAGAACTGCTTTTAATGTACGCAGCACGTGCACAGCATTTACAGCAGGTGATTGTTCCAGCATTGAAGGCAGGTAAGACCGTACTGTGTGACCGTTTTACCGATGCCAGTTTTGCTTATCAGTGTGCAGGGCGTGGCTTAAGCAAAGAAAAACTGGCTTTATTAAATGCAAATTTTGTCTCGCATATGCCGAACGTTACTTTTTGGCTGGATGCACCAACTGAGTTGGGGATGTCACGTGCGCGTGCACGGGGTGCCTTAGACCGCTTTGAGCAGGAGAAAGCCACGTTCTTTGAGAAAGTACGTTCAGGCTATCAGGAGCTTTGGCAACAGCAGGGGCAACGGATTAAACGTCTGGATGCCACCCAAACGCCAGAACAGGTATTCACTCAGGCACTCGCGTGTTTGCAATCGGTGTAGTCATCCCCAGCAATTGGGTTTAAATGAAAAATCTTCTATAGTGGTTAACATTATGGAAGATTTTTTTATAAACAATGAAAAGTAATAAAGTCGAAATTATTGAATTTTTGCAACGTGAATTTCCGCAAAGCCTGGAAAAATGTGAAATAGAAACAGTCACTGAAAAAGGAGCCACCATCTTATATCATGTGGATGAAGCCGATTTAAGACCGGGTGGAACGGTGTCTGGACCCACCATGATGACCGCTGCTGATTATGCGCTTTATATTGCCATACTGGGTGAGATTGGTATTGTGGCTTTGGTGGTCACCACCAATTTAAATATCAATTTTTTAAGAAAACCGACGGCAGCACAGGATATTCGTGCGGTCTGCCAATTAATGAAAGTGGGCAAGGCCCTCATTGTGGGTGATGTATGGTTATATTCCATCAATTTAGATGAACCGATTGCACATGCAGTGGGGACTTATTCCATCCCACCCCGGCAATAAACAGATATCATGCTAATTGAAAAAGCCGAACAAAGATGTTCGGCTTTTTTATTTAGGCTACACGGGTTTAAGCATCTACATTGACCAACGGAGTTTCCACCTGGAAGTTGGGTGGAGTCAGTACCGTTTTACGTAATTCAGGCCCAAGCTCCGGATAATCCAGAGTGTAATGCAAACCGCGTGATTCCTTGCGTGCCATGGCACAGCGTACAATCATCTCTGAAACCAGTACCAGGTTACGTAATTCAATCAGGTTTTTGCTGACATGGTAATCCTGATAATATTCAGTGATTTCACGTTTCAACATTTCGATACGATGTAAGGCACGTTGCAGACGTTTAGTGGTGCGGACAATACCCACATAGTTCCACATGGTCTGACGCAGTTCATCCCAGTTTTGCAGAATAACGACATTTTCATCCGGATTCATCACTTGGGAATCATCCCAGCTTGGTGCATCAGGAGAAACATAATCTGGATTGAACAGGCTTTCTATATGTTTGGCTGCACTCATGCCGTAGACAAAACATTCTAAAAGTGAGTTACTCGCCATCCGGTTAGCACCGTGTAAGCCGGTATAAGAGGTTTCACCAATGGCATATAAACCTTGAAGGTCGGTCTGACTGTTTTCATCGACCACTACACCGCCACAGGTATAGTGCGCAGCGGGAACCACAGGAATCATGTCCTTGGTAATGTCAATGCCAAGCTCTAATAAACGGGCATACAGGGTAGGGAAATGTTCTTTCACAAACTCTGCTGGTTTATGGGTGATATCCAGCCAGACATGACGGATACCCAAACGTTTAATTTCATAGTCAATAGCACGTGCCACAATATCACGCGGTGCCAGTTCAGCGCGTTCGTCAAAACGCAGCATAAAACGTTCACCATCAGGCAAGCGTAAATAAGCCCCTTCACCACGCATGGCTTCGGTAATTAAAAATGAGCGTGCTTGCGGATGATACAGGCAGGTTGGATGGAACTGGTTAAACTCCATATTGGCAACCCGGCAACCGGCACGATAGGCCATGGCAATACCATCACCGGTCGCAATATCGGGATTAGAGGTATACAGATAGGCTTTCATCGCCCCACCACACGCCAAGGCGGTAGAGGGTGCCAAGAAGGTATGGACTTTTTCAGTCTTTTCATCGAGCGCGTATAAACCCAACGCACGATTTTCTTGATCTTTCAGGCCGAGTTTTTTTGAAGTAATTAAATCAATGGCAATATAATTTTCAAAAATAGTGATGTTTTGCTTTTCACGGGCACGTTGCACCAAAGTAGTTGAAATGGCGCGACCTGTCGCATCTGCAGCATGGATGATACGGCGTTGGGAGTGACCGCCTTCACGGGTTAAATGCAATTGTTCCTGTTCATCTAAGGTAAACTGCACGCCATGTTTTAGCAGAAAGTCGACCGAAGGTTTGCCGCCTTCTACAGTCTGCTTGACCGCTTCACGCTCACATAAATGTGCACCTGCAATCATGGTGTCATCAATATGCTGTTCAATTGAGTCAGTTTCATCTAAAACCGCCGCGACACCGCCTTGTGCATAAAAAGTACTGGCTTCGGTGAGTGCCGATTTGGCCAAAACAGCAATATTGAAATGATCTGGTAATGATAAAGCCAGGCTTAAACCTGCACCACCACTGCCTACAATGATCACGTCAAAATGATGTGTTGTATTTAAATTAGACATGTTCATCAGCTAATTTGAAAAAAGTTTGCTAATAACACCCCTTTTTTCATCAAAAAACAAGAGCTAATATGCTAATGTATGATGAGAAAAAGTAATAAAGCAACAAACTTTTAAGAAAGATTTAAGCTGTTGTTTATACAAATATAATCAAACATATTATTACCCAAGACAGACATGTTTTATGCTAAATACTGTTTACGCATACTTATAATGAATGGAGTGAATGCTTTATATGAACAATCGCTATATAAAAAAAGGAATGTATGCTGCTGTATTCACCATGGCAGCGATGCAAACACAAGCAGCTTCTTCGGTAGACTTTTCCAATTTGGTTGAACAGGTCAGCCCTGCTGTAGTGAGTGTCAGTGTCGTTAAAAAAATGACTCAGGAAGAGCTGATTCAACAGCAAATTCCTGAAATTTTGAAACGCTTTTTTGGCAACCAGGTGATTGTTCCACAGCAACAGGCTCAGCAAGAGAAAACAGCTTACGGCAGCGCATTTTTTATCAGCAAGGATGGTTATCTGTTAACCAATCATCATGTGGTTGAAGATGCATCTAAAGTGACCATTATGTTTAATGACCGCCGTGAGATTGATGCCACCATAGTTGGAAGTGATGCGCGTACCGATGTGGCGCTACTGAAAGTCAATGGTTCCAATTTCCCTGAACTGCGTACAGGCAATGTAGACCGGCTGAAAGTCGGTGAGCCGGTACTGGCCATTGGTTCACCTTTCGGTTTTGACTATTCTGCATCTGCCGGTATTGTCAGTGCGAAAATGCGTAACATGATGGGGGAAACCTCAGTGCCCTTTATTCAAACCGATGTGGCGTTGAATCCGGGTAACTCAGGCGGTCCCTTATTTAACCAGAATGGTGAAGTGGTTGGGGTAAACTCGCGTATCTTCAGCGGTACTGGCGGATATATGGGCCTGTCATTTTCTATTCCGATCGATGTAGCGATGGATGTGGCAGAGCAGCTGAAAAAGAATGGCAAGGTCACCCGTTCATATCTGGGTGTGATGTTGCAAGATATCGATCGTAACCTTGCTGAATCTTATAACCTGTCCAAGCCTGAAGGTTCATTGGTGACCCAGGTCGCTCCCAATTCCCCGGCAGCCAGAGCTGGCTTTAAGGCGGGTGATGTGATCCTGAAATATAATGGCTTGCCTATTTCCAGAACTTCTGATTTGCTCAACTATTTAAACCGGACTTCACCGAATCAAAACATTCAATTGCAAGTTTTGCGGGATGATAAGACTCGTAATATCTCGGCAACATTGACGACTGCACCGGACGACACACCGGCACCAGTGGAACAGGCAGCACAAAGTAAAGGTCCTGTTTTGGGCGTGACGATTCGTAATTTGACGGCCAGTGAACAATCCCAACTGAATCTTAAAGGCGGTATTCTGATTCAAGAAGTCAAACGGGGAGGGATCGCATCACAATCCCGTATTGCTGTAGGTGATATCATTACTCAAATCAATAATAAAACCATTTTGAATAGTAATGACTTTATTAAGACAGTATCCGAATTGAAAAAAGGTTCAATTGCACGTGTTTCTATTATTCGTCAAGATCAGCGCGCAATTTTAGGCATGCGTATTGAATAGCATGAATCCATCGAACAGAAAACCACTCTACAGCTGAGTGGTTTTTTATATTTTGCAATTTTACTGCGATACAAAATTACGTAGACTGTGTAGCCTTGAAGGTCATTTTTTGCATAGTGTAAGGGTCGGTAAAATAGATGAGCACAGTTTTTGATTTGGAAATCACCGTTCAAGCAAAAGATATTGACAGTCTGGGACATGTAAATAACGTAGTGTATATGCACTGGATGCAGGATGTCGCTACTGCACATATTGAGGCCCTGGGTTTGGGGCTGAATGAATACATGGAACTGAAGCATGCCATGGTTGCGGTAGAGCACCATGTGCAATACCGTAAAGCGGCATTTGAAGGCGAAAAGATTATCTTGCGTACCTGGCTGAATGATATCAATGCCTTGTATTCTTTCCGGCAATATGTGTTTTATCGTCCCCAAGACCAAAGCGTTTTATTTATGGGGAATACCAAATGGGCCTGTGTGGAAATTGCCACAGGTCGGCCAAAACGCATGTCTCCCACTTTTAGCCAAGCCTACCAGCCGATATCGGAACAGGTGAATCCGCTGGATTTTAGTCAGTATGATGCGATGGCTTCAAATTGAGTACATGACTACAATCCGGTTTTATTTTGAAAATAACAGTCAAAGCAAAAAACGAACTCATTATTTAGGATACATTGAAAAATCCATCTGCTATAATCCTACGCAATTTCTATTCAGCTTTTGCCATGCATTAACTATTGGTTGCATGGCGTGTTTTTTTCTCAAGGTAGCCCATGGCGCAAGCTAAAAAATCTGTTGATATTAAAAACATTCGTAACTTCTCGATTATTGCGCATATCGATCATGGTAAATCGACACTGGCAGATCGCTTTATTCAAACCTGTGGAGGTTTGCAAGATCGCGAAATGCAGGCTCAGGTTCTGGATTCTATGGAATTGGAACGTGAGCGCGGTATTACCATTAAAGCGGCATCAGTGACGTTGTATTATACTCATCCGAACGGTCAAGAATACCAATTAAACTTTATTGACACTCCAGGACACGTGGACTTTTCCTACGAAGTATCACGTTCGCTTGCAGCATGTGAAGGTGCGCTTCTGGTTGTCGATGCTGCGCAAGGGGTTGAAGCCCAGTCTGTAGCAAACTGTTATACCGCGATTGAACAGGGACTCGAAGTTTTACCAGTACTCAACAAGATTGACTTGCCGCAAGCTGAACCTGAGCGTGTGATCCAAGAAATTGAAGACATCATCGGGATTGAAGCAACTGATGCACCGACCTGTTCAGCGAAAACAGGTCTCGGCATTGAAGGTGTGCTTGAAACGCTGGTGAATGTTATTCCTGCACCTACAGGTGATCGCGAAGCACCGCTACAAGCCTTGATTATTGACTCATGGTTTGATAACTACCTCGGCGTAGTGTCTTTGGTGCGTATCAAACAGGGGCGTGTGCGTAAGGGCGATAAAATGTTGATTAAATCAACTGGCCAATCGCACATCATTACCTCGGTCGGTATCTTCAATCCTAAACATACTGAAACAGGCATGCTTGAAGCGGGTGAAGTCGGCTTTATCATTGCAGGGATTAAAGATATTTTTGGTGCGCCTGTCGGTGATACCATTACCCTTGCGACTACTCCTGATGTTGCAACTTTACCTGGTTTCAAAAAGGTTAAACCGCAGGTGTATGCGGGTTTATTCCCGATTGATTCAAGCGATTTTGAACCGTTCCGTGAAGCACTGCATAAACTGCAAATCAATGACTCGGCATTATTCTTTGAACCTGAAAGTTCAGATGCCTTAGGTTTTGGTTTCCGCTGTGGCTTCCTTGGCATGTTGCACATGGAAATCGTACAGGAGCGTCTAGAGCGTGAGTACGATCTTGACCTCATTTCTTCTGCGCCAACCGTAATTTACGAAGCCGTGATGAAGAATGGTGAAACGATCTATATCGACAGTCCATCAAAAATGCCAGATGGTTCAACGGTAGAAGATTTGCGTGAACCTATTGCAGAATGTCATATCCTTGTACCACAAGAATACTTGGGTAACGTGATGACCTTGTGCGTGGAACGCCGTGGTGTACAAAAAGACATGAAGTTCATGGCGAACCAGGTTTCAATTACCTTTGAAATTCCAATGGCCGAAGTGGTGATGGATTTCTTTGATAAATTGAAATCATGTTCGCGCGGTTTTGCCTCACTCGATTACAACTTTATCCGTTTTGAAAGCTCATCGCTGGTGAAGGTTGACGTGCTTATTAATGGCGATAAAGTTGATGCCTTGGCCATGATCTGTCACCGTCAGGATGCACGTCACCGTGGTATCGCCCTGGTTGAAAAAATGAAAGACCTGATTCCGCGTCAAATGTTTGATGTGGCGATTCAGGCTGCCATCGGTGCGCAAATTATTGCCCGTTCAACTGTAAAAGCGATGCGTAAGAACGTATTGGCGAAATGTTATGGTGGTGACGTATCACGTAAGAAAAAACTTCTTTCTAAACAGAAAGAAGGTAAGAAGCGTATGAAGCAGGTGGGTAGTGTTGAAATCCCGCAAGAAGCGTTCCTTGCTGTGTTGAAAGTAGAAAGATAATAATAGAGGTCATATAGCTCATGGATTTTGATTTTAATTTAATTCTCGTTCCCGTCACGCTGATTTTTTTCTTGGTGTGGCTACTGGATAAGTTTGTTTTCAAACAAAGACAAACCTTAGGTAAGGGGAATGAAAATTTCATTATCACATGGGCATATGACTTCTGGCCAGTCCTGGCAGTGGTTCTGGTGCTGCGTTCATTCCTGTATGAGCCGTTTAACATTCCGTCTGATTCTATGGTTCCGACCTTGGAAACGGGGGATTATATTCTGGTCAATAAGTTTAACTATGGTGTGCGTCTACCGATTGTCAATACCAAAGTCATTGACGTTGGTGAACCGGAACGTGGCGATGTGATTGTGTTCCGTTATCCGCCACAACCGACCATCAGTTATATCAAACGTGTAGTAGGTTTGCCGGGAGATCATATTGTTTATGATCATGGACAACTGATTATCAATGGACAAAAAGTGGCGAAAGTTCCAGTGGAATTTAGCCGAGAAAAAGATATTCTCGATACACCAACTTCAAGTTACCATCAAGAAACATTAGGCAAGCATACCTTTAAAATGCGTGAGCTTGAAGGTGTAAATGTGGCCCGTCAGGCCCCCTTTATCAACTATGTTGAAAATGGTAAATATTCATCTGAAAATGGTTTATATTGGGAAGTGAAAGTACCTGAAGGTCATTACTTCGCGATGGGGGATAATCGTGATCAGAGTGCTGACAGCCGTTTTTGGGGCTTCGTTCCGGAACAGAATCTAACAGGTCGTGCATTTTATATCTGGATGCATAAAGAACCTGGATTTAAATTACCGTCGTTTAAGCGCAACGGTGCAATTGATTGAGCATGATTGGAAAAAATAACAAATGCGTAAAAATCAACAAGGGGCATCTTATATTGCAGTTTTAATTGCAATCATTGGCTTTGCTTTCTTAGCAAAAATTGCCATCGCTGTTTGGGCACCGTACTGGGATGATCGGGTTGTAGATAGCCAGATTACAGAGTTGCTGCAAAGTAGCCCGGCCGATACCGATCCTTCAAAGTTTGCAAGTCAGATGAGTCAACGTTTAGAGATGAACAATGTTCGCGATCTTAAATTTGATGAAATCGCTCAGGTGACCAATATTGATGGACTGCAAGTGAAAAAAGAGTATGAGATAAGAAAGCCGTTCTTACTCAATATAGATTTAGTGTTAAAGTTCGAGAAAAGTTTTGATCAAAGGTCAGTCCAAACTAAGTGATATGCGCTTAGTCAACCGTATCGGTTATCAGTTTAAACAACCTGAATTATTGCAGCTTGCACTGACCCACCGATCGGTTAGTCATAAAACTAACTATGAACGTCTGGAGTTTTTAGGCGATTCATTGTTGGGGATGATCATTGCCCATTATTTGTATCAAGCCTATCCGCATGAAAATGAAGGGCGTTTAACGCGTATGCGTGCCACACTGGTTCGTCAGGAAGCATTAGGCAAAATTGCAAACGATTTGAAACTCGGTTCGTGTTTAATTCTCAGCACGGGTGAGTTGAAATCGGGTGGACATCATCGCGAATCTATTCTTGCTGATACTGTGGAAGCGATTATTGGTGCAATTTATGTTGATTGTCACGATTTAAATGTCTTGCAAGACATCGTGCTAAAATGGTACACGCCATATTTAGACCATATCGAACCTACAGACCAGCTGAAAGATCCTAAATCACGCTTACAGGAATATTTACAGGCACGTAAAAAACCTCTCCCTGTTTATGACGTTGTAGATATTCAAGGCGATGCTCCGAATCAGCATTTCAAGGTGGAATGTACGATTGAAGGCTTGCCTGTATTGTGTGGTGAGGGTTCAAGTCGTCGCTTTGCTGAACAGGCAGTTGCGGCAGATATCTTAAAACAATTGGAGCAAAAGTCTTAATGACTACTCATTCCGATCACATCGATGCTGATCACGAACCGCAAGACGGCGGTAACGATTTAATTAATCAATTCTTCAGTTCGCAAGGAACGACGATTCCTTCGGACTTTAAAAGTGGCTTTGTTGCGATTGTAGGACGCCCGAATGTGGGTAAATCTACCTTGATGAACCATTTGCTGGGTCAAAAGCTTTCAATCACTTCACGTAAACCACAAACTACGCGCCACAAGATTGTGGGGATTGATACTCGTGAAAAATCTCAGGCAGTCTTTGTGGATACGCCGGGGATGCATAAAAAAGAAGTCCGTGCCATCAACAAAATGATGAACCGTGCGGCTCACTCTGCACTGCGTGATGTCAATCTGGTGCTGTTTGTGGTTGATGCGCAAAAATGGACGCAAAATGATGAACTGGTGCTGGAAAAACTGAAAAATGCAGAAATGCCGGTGATCCTGGTCATCAATAAGCTGGATACTTTTGAAAACAAGAATCAAGCCTTACCCTTGATCCAGGAACGTGCCAAGCTGATGAACTTTGCCGAAATCGTACCTGTATCCGCTTTACGTGGTGCCAATCTGGAACATTTGCGTAATACCATCGAAAAGTATTTGCCATTCCAGCCGCCACTCTATTCACTGGATCAAATCACCGACCGTTCAGAACGCTTCCTTGCTTCGGAAGTGATTCGTGAAAAAATCATGCGTCAATTGGGTGAAGAACTGCCGTATGATTTGACCGTGCAAATTGAATCTTTCAAGACTGAAGAAGCGACCATTAATGCGAAAACAGGTCGTCCAAAAGCGGCGTGTACCTATATTGATGCCACCATTTTTGTTGATCGTCCTGGTCAAAAGGCCATCGTAATTGGTGAAAAAGGTTCTAAGCTGAAAAAAATTGGTATGGATGCGCGTGCCGATATGGAAAAAATGTTCGAACAGAAAATCATGCTGACCCTTTGGGTGAAAGTTAAAGGTGGCTGGTCTGATGATGAGCGTGCATTAAAAAGCTTGGGTTATAGTGATATCTAAAATCTAGGTTTTACTTTGAAAGGAGCTGTAATGATGAAAGTGCTGACTGTTGTGGCATGTGTATTGTTCCTGCAAGGCTGTATTTACAAGATTGTTACAGTTCCGGTCAAAGTGGCCTATAAAACCACTAAAGGCGTGGTTAAAGGTACGGCAGCTGTGGTGGGTGCCGTCATTCCAGATGGGGATGATGAAGAATCTGATTCTGAAAAGAAAAAGGATTAGACTTAAGCCTGTATGCGCAATGAAACCTTGCATGGTTATTTAATCCATCATCGTAAATACCGTGAGCGCAGCCATATTGTGCATCTGTTTACTCAGGAGCATGGTCGTGTGGATGGAATTTTAAGACAAACGCCACCGCCGCAATACCAACCGATTTGTCTGCAAGCTTCGGGTAAATCTGAGCTGAAAAATTTTACCAAACTGGAAATTGTCAATCAGCCGATTTTCTTTTTTGGCGATGCCTTCTTTTCCGGTTTTTATCTGAATGAAATTATCCTGCGCTTGTGCCCGGTTGAAGTGGAAATGCCACAAACCTTTGTGCAATATCATCAGACCTTGCAGCAATTGCAACAATTGGCACAGCAGGAGCATCCTGATCTTTTTTTAAGACAAATCTTACGTCAGTTCGAGCATGCACTTTTAGAAGAACTGGGCTATGCACTTGATTTTACAGTGGATGCACAGCAACATAAAATTCAGGAATCACAATCTTATCTGTTTCAGCTCAATGATGGTTTTATTCCTACAGTACAACAGTCACGTTCGACTTTATCTGGACAGCAGATTCTTTCGATGCATGATTATGAAAAGGGTAGGGATTTTAATCCTGAACAGTTACAATTGTTGACTAAGCTGTATCGGCAGATCATCACCGCGCTTTTGGGCGACCGACCGCTGAAAAGCCGTCAATTGTGGATTCAAAACACTCAATCTCAATCTTAATTTTAAACATAGTTAGGTAATTGTTATGGCTGCATTACTTGGTGTAAATATTGACCATGTGGCGACTTTGCGACAGGCGCGCGGAACCGCTTATCCAGATCCGGTAAATGCTGCTTTAATTTGCGAACAGGCCGGTGCAGAGGGTATCACCCTGCATTTACGTGAAGACCGTCGCCATATTCAGGATGATGATGTACGTCGTATGCGTCCTGTGCTGAAAACGCATATGAATCTGGAAATGGCCGTGACGGCTGAAATGGTGGAATTCGCCAAGGAAATCAAGCCGCATCATGTGTGCTTCGTTCCAGAAAAGCGTCAGGAAGTGACCACTGAAGGCGGTCTGGATGTGGTGGGTCATTTTGAAGATGTTAAAGCCGCGACTCAGGCCTTGTCTTCTATTGGTTGTGAAGTGTCTTTATTTATTGATGCTGACTTTGCCCAAATTGATGCAGCTGTGGCTTGCGGTGCGCCAACCATTGAGTTACACACAGGTGCTTATGCCGATGCTGAAACTGCAGAAGCACAGCAGCATGAACTTGAGCGTATTGTTAAAGGTGCGGAATATGCTGCATCTAAAGGTTTAATTGTGAACGCCGGGCATGGGCTGAACCTGGAAAATGTCACCCCAATTGCTGCAATTCCACACATTCATGAGCTCAATATTGGTCATTCCATTATTGCCGATGCAGTGTTTGTCGGTTTGGCCCAAGCTGTTCAACAAATGAAAGCTGTGATTAAAGCAGCACGTTAAGATTTAAGTTTAAAAGTTATGTCGACAACCCATTATGATGATCTCATGAAACCTGTGATTGGCTTCCTGGGATGTGAAACGCCAAAAATGTGGCTAGATGAAGCCGTGAATAACCTGGAGTTACTCATGCAGGATCATGCCAATTGTGAAAAAAAAGCCGCTGGTACAGCCATGAACCTGATGTTCCGCTACAGCTTTTTTACCGATTTGCAGGTCAAGCTGGCACAACTGGTACGCGAAGAAATGCTGCATTATGAACAGGTGCTGGAGTTTATGTCCAAACGTGGACAAGAATGGAAAGCCGTGAGTGCAGGGCGTTATGCAGGCATATTGCGTAAGGAAATCCGTACCTACGAGCCGGAAGCATTGATTGATGTGCTGATTATTGGTGCCTTTGTGGAAGCACGTTCCTGCGAGCGTTTTTATGCACTTGCGCCACTGGTTGATGAAGAGTTAGGACGCTATTATCGCTACCTGCTTAAATCTGAATCACGCCATTATGAAGATTATCTGGCACTGGCCTTAGATGTTGCCAAAACATCTAAAATGAAAGACCCGGAAGAAGACATTCAGGGGCGCATCGAGCATATCCGTGAAGTGGAAAAGAATTTAATCCTTTCAGAAGATGATACTTTCCGTTTTCATAGTGGTGTGCCGCGTCAAGCTGTTTAAATACTTTTGATCTAACAAATCCTCTATTTAAATGGA
This sequence comes from Acinetobacter sp. SA01, assembly GCF_011319235.1. Taxonomy (NCBI): domain Bacteria; kingdom Pseudomonadati; phylum Pseudomonadota; class Gammaproteobacteria; order Moraxellales; family Moraxellaceae; genus Acinetobacter; species Acinetobacter sp. SA01. The sequence goes on along the minus strand of NZ_WXXM01000001.1, from coordinate 255,084 downwards.
GGATTTTTTATATCTTATGATTTATTTTAATCTTAAATAAAAATGCCAATCTAAATATTTTAGATTGGCATTTATTGATCAGTCTGGTTTCAGGCTGAGTTCAATCAAGCTTCAATGGTCTGCACCGCAATTTTTTTCGCAGGATCAGTTTTGCGACGTACCGAAGGAACCGGTTCACCATAATACTGACGGTCGGCAAAGTAACTTGAACGAACCATCGGCGCTGCCCAGATATTCTTGAATCCAAGTTTCTGACCGTGGGCAGTATAGCGTTCAAATTCTTCTGGAGTCACGAAACGGTCAATCGGTGCATGTTCTTTAGAAGGCTGTAAGTATTGACCAATAGTCACGTAATCGACATCGTGTGCTTTTAAGTCATCCAGCAATGCAATCACTTCTTCTTCAGTTTCACCAATACCGACCATCAAGCCACATTTGGTTGGAACGTCCGGGCAGTATTCCTTAAACATTTTCAGTAAGTTTAAAGAATGCTGATAATCTGAACCTGGACGCATCGCTTTATACAGGCGCGGCACGGTTTCAATGTTGTGGTTGAATACGTCCGGTGGGCACTCGGTCATGATGCGAAGCGCTATGTCCATACGGCCACGGAAATCCGGTACCAGAATTTCTAATAAGGTATTCGGGCTTAAACTGCGGGCTTCTTTAATGCAGTCCACGAAATGCTGTGCACCGCCATCGCGAAGGTCATCACGGTCAACCGAAGTAATGACCGCATATTTTAAACCCAGATTGGCAATGGTTTCGGCCATATGACGCGGTTCGTCAGGGTCAAGGGCATTTGGACGACCATGTGCTACGTCGCAGAAAGGACAGCGACGGGTACAGATATCACCCATAATCATAAAGGTTGCGGTACCGCCACCAAAACATTCTGGCAGATTCGGGCAAGCGGCTTCTTCACACACCGTATGTAATTTTTGCTCACGCAGCGTGGTTTTAATACGTTGAACTTCTTCAGGAGCCGCCATTTTTACCCGGATCCAGTCCGGCTTGCGTGGCGTTTCAACCGTAGGTACAACTTTTACAGGAATACGAGCGACTTTCTCTGCGCCACGAAGTTTGACACCCTGTTCAGGTTTACGGTTTTCAGACATATTCAACTTTTCCACTGTTTTTTGACGGGGGAGATACTAGATATATTAGGTCTCTCATTATAACGGACTTGAATCTAAATGGGGTAAAAAGGATATTCATTTAATAAATGTAGTCATCACTTAATATATGTGAGGTAAATACAGAAAATTGCGAGTATTTACGTCATAATATAGCCAAGATAGACCAATATTGAAGATAGGAGCGTTGAATGCCACGTAAAAAAGAGGTCGTTAGTGGAACTTTCGTTAAATACGATGCGGTAGTTCTCGGCTCAGGCCCTGCGGGTGAAGGCGCGGCAATGAAACTTGCTAAATCAGGCAAGCGTGTTGCAATTGTTGATATGCGTGAACAATTAGGTGGTAACTGTACACACGTAGGTACCATTCCAAGTAAAGCATTACGTCAAACAGTATCGAGCATTTTGCGTTACCAGCGTGACCCGATGTTCCAGAAAGTGGGCGAATGGAAGCAGTTCACCATGAAACAGGTGCTGCGTAATGCCCATAAAGTGATTCAGCAACAGGTTGAAACACACTCGCGTTTTTATGACCGTAACAAGATTGATATTTATCATGGTCGTGCCTATATCCAGGATAAAAATACCGTATTGATCTTTAGCCCTGAAGGCATAACAGAAACGATTGTTTTCCAGCAATTAGTTATTGCGACAGGTTCACGTCCATACCGTCCGGCGGCGCTTGATTTCAATCATCCACGTGTATTTGATTCAGACAAAATTCTGGATCTGGATTATTCAATTCAAAAAATTATTATTTATGGTGCCGGCGTTATTGGTTGTGAATATGCATCCATTTTCATTGGTCTGGACCATAAAGTTGATTTGATTAATACCCAGCCTAAATTGCTCAGTTATCTGGACGATGAAATTTCTGATGCCTTATCTTACCGTTTACGTGAACAGGGTGTATTGATTCGTCATAATGAACAAATTGATCATCTTGAGACATTTGATGATCATGTGGTGTTGCATTTGCAAAGCGGCAAGAAAATTAAAGCCGATGCCATTTTGTGGTGTAACGGCCGTTCGGGGAATACTGACGGTTTAGGTTTGGAAAATGTAGGCATTACCCCAAACAGTCGTGGTCAGCTTACAGTAAATGATCAGTACCAGACTGAAGTGGAAAATATCTATGCTGCCGGTGACGTGATTGGTTGGCCATCACTGGCTTCTGCTGCTTATGACCAAGGGCGTTGCGCTGGTTCAAACATGAGCGGTGAAGAGAACGTTAAACCGGTAACGGATATTCCGACAGGTATTTATACCATTCCGGAAATTTCTTCGATTGGTAAGACTGAACAGCAATTGACCGAAGAAAAAATTCCTTACGAAGTTGGTCAGGCATCTTTCCGTCATTTGGCACGTGCACAGATTACCGGTGACACCGTAGGTGAATTGAAAATTCTATTCCACCGTGACACCTTAGAAGTGTTAGGGGTGCATTGCTTTGGTAATAACGCTGCCGAGATTATCCATATTGGTCAGGCTGTGATGAATAGCCCGAACAATACCATCAAGTATTTTGTTGAAACTACCTTTAACTATCCGACCATGGCGGAAGCGTACCGTGTAGCAACCTTGAATGGTATGAACCGTTTATTCTAAGATTTTCTGAATTTTAGATGCGAAACCCGTCAGTGAAGGCTTGCGGGTTTTTGTTTATTTTGTAGGACAAAATATCTCATCAGGAGATTAGAGTGAGAATAGAGCTTAGCGCAAACCCGCAGATCAAGTGTTCATATTTTGCTTATCACTTGCTTGGATTTAGGCTGCCATTTTACGGCATTCTGCCGCACATTGCTGGCAGGTTTCGGCACATCGCTGGCAATGTTCTGCTTCATGTTTACTGCATTCTTTGGCGCAGTAATCGCACATTTGAGCACAGAGCTGACAGATTTCCTGCATAAAGGCAGATGTTCTTTGTTCAGAGTGGGCGCATAAGTTGCACATATCTGCACAGTCCAGACAGCGTTTAATGCATTCACGCATCATCTCTATGTCATTTTCATCCAGACAAGCAGCTGCACAGGTGGTACAGGTCAAAGAACAGGTCATACACATTTGGACACAATCTGAAAAGCTGACAGTATTCATTCTGTTTTCCTGATTAATAATTTAAATTGATATCTGAATAAGCTAATTAGAAATAGACTAAGAAAATAGAGAGATTGAGTGATTAAAAGTAAACAGTGTCCGCTTTAAGTAAGCGAATGCTGCATGATAAAAAATCTGGGTAAATAGATAGTGGATCACTGGATTCTATAGGCTATGAGAAAAAGCCATGATAATCCAATAACCATAATAGTCCGTAATAGCTAAAGAAACTGCTGATTAAGGTCAGCCAGACTGGAACTTTGCTCTTAAGTAATGCAATGACAGCGATAATAAAAATAATATCTAAGCCAGACAGTACATATTTTTCACCCATCTGCACCACCAGGCATAATAACAGGCCCACCACAGCAGCATTAACGCCTGCTAAAGCCTGAAATAAACCTGGAAACTGCATTAAACGCGACCAGTAAGGTAAAGCGCCGAAAATGAGGAAAAAAGAAGGCAAGAAAATCACTGTAGTTGCAAAGGCGGCATTCAGTACTGCCGATGAACTTAAGGGTAATAAAGCACCCAGATAGCTGGCGAAACTGAATAATGGGCCTGGCATCAGCTGGGCAATGGCATAGCCCAGGTCAAAATGTTGCTGAGAGACCAAGCCGGATGCAACAAAGTCCTGCTGTAAAAATGGCAAAATAATATGACCGCCACCAAAGACTAAAGAAGCAGTGCGGTATAAACCGGTAAAACTGTCTAGCCAAATACTGGGAAAAAAATATTGTAGCGCTGGAACCAGTACAAAAGGGAAGGCAAATAAAATCAGCCAGAGATAAGCGAAAGGTTTTTTAGCTGTGATTGAGATGCCCGTAACGGGTTTATGGGTATTTTTTTGCGGAAAATAATGCAGATAAATCAGTCCTGCCAAAGCACCAAAAAGAATCACCAAAACCTGATTGATACTGATGGGAACTAGATAGACAAATAAGCCCGACAGCAGCATTAATACATACTGCCATTGCTCTTTACAAAAGCTACGTAACATTTGCCAGAATGCCCATGCCACCACGCTAAATACAATCAGTTGAATCACATGGAAAAATTCGACAGAAAAATAACCAGAAAATTGAATGCCCAGCATTGCGGCAAGGGTCATGAGCAGTGCCGAAGGTAAAGTAAAGCCCAGCCATGCCAGTAGCGCACCCCGATAACCTTTTAGCTGATAACCAATTGCAAGACCCAGCTGGCTACTGCTAGGTCCAGGTAAAATTTGTGCCAAGGCCAGCAGGTGGGCATATTGATGCTCATCCAGATAACCAAGCTGTTGCACAAAACGCCGATAAAAAAACACCAGATGGGCTGCTGGACCGCCAAATGCCGTACAGCCTAATCTGAGGAATATTTTAAACAAGCTGAAATTTGACAGCTTGGGAACAGGGGATGACATGATGAAATGATCCAAAAATATTTGAGTTTTAGCCTAAGCAAGATTAACAGGTCGGATTGACCTTGTTGTATGGTTTTCCTGCAATACATATTGCAAATATGAAAAAGCCCATCCCAAGTAATTACTTTTGATGGGCTTTTATTTTTTAATTTAACTCGTAAATATTTAAACAAGATGACCATCATTGAAAATGATCCCTGATGTGATGTATCGCACGCTAGTTACTGATAAGTAGAGGGAGCTTATCCTAAGGTAAGGGGGATAATAAAAAATTGCAGCATCATGACGCATTTTTTATTTTATTTACGATTTTGCCTATTCTTAAATGTAGATGAGGTCATGATGCTGTGGAGTAATTTTTCAGCTATTGTTTATTGTTATTATTTCAGATGGATGAATCCCTTAATAAGGCCGACCACCTGCCAGACTGATACGTTTTAGCAAACGGCGCTGCTCACTAGGAAAAGGTTTGCGTGAATGCAGGGTGACCTGATTATCCCAAAATACGATATCGCCCTGTTGCCATTGATGTTCATAGCGAAATTCAGGTTTTAACAGATGTTCGCGCAATGAAGCAATCAATTCACTACCAGCCTGATCATCATAATTGACCAGTTCCACCTCGGAATGGGTATTTAACCAGAGCGCTTTACGACCACTCTCAGGATGGGTACGTACCAGTGGATGAGGATAGGCATGACCAATAATCGGCTGATCTTTAAAGCGATATAGAGGACTGCTGCCATAACCATTATTGTCATTGTCTTTAATGTGTTGTCGACGAACAAAGGGGTTATAGGTAATCAGTTGTAATTGATCGATATGCTGTTTGGTTGCTTCATCTAAAGCATCATAAGCCTGGATGGTATTAAACCAGGATGTTTGCCCACCGTCTTTTGGTAATTCAATGGCATAAAGCAATGAAGCAAAAGACGGTTGTGGCGTCCATTGGTGATCGGCATGCGGCGAAAGTTCACCATAGCCGGTGTAATCACCCTGTCCCACAGCATTGGAAACGGGCACGACATCGGGTGGTGTACCGGTATCTGTTTGGGTGGCAAGTACCGGATTATCTGCACTCGGGCGGAAAATGGAACCAAAATAGCTGGCAAAGGCCAAATACTGTAAATCGTCCAAGCGCTGGTTTTTGAAAATTAAAATGAGATGCTCGGCCAGTGCCTGCTTCAGGCGGTAAATGGTTTCACCCGCTTGAGCTTTGCGTGCATCCAGGCCAAAAACCACCGCCCCTAAAGCTTCCCCCTCTAAGGGCACAATAGTAATATCTTGCGGGTTTTGAAATTGTTCTGCCTGATGCCAGCGCGGTGCATCATGTATTGCCTGAGAAAGTTGGGTAAGTGCCGTCATTGTTTTGCTCTGATGTTTTTACGTTGAAGTAAAATCTAAGCAATCCAGAACAAAAGATAAAATCAAAATATTTTCTAAGCTTATGAAATCCTAGTGAAAAATACTTAAATTGATGATTGTTAAACTTTTAATATAAACAGTAAAAGAAAGCGGTTTTTTTGCTGTTTTCACTGCTGATATTTCAGCATTAATGCGCGCAAAAGGCCTGATTGAAATACTCAAACAGTTGCGGTGTTTTGACCCAAAGCATAATCGCAATCCCTAACAACAGGCCAATTGCTGCGGTAACCAAAATTTTGAGTCCAAGCATAGAATCAGTCATGAACCACATGCTCCTCATTGACAAAGAAATGAACCAGAACCCCAAATACACTTAACAGGATAGAAAACATCCAGATCATATTGTAGTTGCCAGTCATGTCATGATTGACACCTCCCAGCCATCCGCCAAAGAACGAGCCGACCTGATGGGTAAAGAACACGATGCCACTGAGCATGGATAGATATTTTATGCCAAACATGTTCGCCACAATACCATTGGTCAGGGGAACCGTAGACAACCACAATAAGCCCATAATGATGCCAAAGCTGTAAATTGTCCAGGTACTCAAAGGCAGCAATAAAAAGCCAATAATGGCAATACCACGCAGGCCATATAAACCCATCAGCAAATGAGGTTTGGAGTATTTTCCACCCAGCCAGCCTGCGGTATAAGTACCGACAATATTAAATAAACCGACCAGAGCCAGGAAAACTGTGCCTGTGGTGGCATCAAAACCATGATCAATCAGGTAACCAGGTAAATGAATACCAATAAAGACCACCTGAAAACCGCAGACAAAAAAGCCTAAAGACAGGAACCAGAACGGCTTATGATTTTTGGCAATCCTTAGAATTTCTTTGACGCTTAATGCCGGTGTTGGGATGGCAGCCGAAACATTCGTAGGCGTATATGCAGGTGCTTTTAAAGTCCACGCCAATGGAATAATGAAAGCAATTAAAATGGCACTGACCATTAATGCTGCTGACCAACCGACACTTTGTAAAAGCAGTAGGGTCGATGGCAGCATGATAAATTGGCCAAAAGAGCCTGCTGCACTGGCAATACCCATCGCCAGACTGCGTTTTTCAGGATGTGCGGCACGCCCCACAGCAGAAAGCAATATGGGAAAAGAGGTCGCAGAAAGTGCCAGACCTAAAATTAAACCCACGCTTAAATTCAGCAGCAAGCCGCTGGAGCTGACGGCCATCAGCAACAGGCCAAGGGTATAAAGTGCACCACCAATAGCAACTACAATTTTACTGCCATATTTATCGGCAAAAACTCCGGTAATGGGTTGTACTGCACCCCAAATCAGGTTTTGCATGGCAATGGCAAGACTAAAGACATTATGTCCCCAGCCAAACTCATGGCTCATGGGAACAAGATATAAACCAAATGCATGACGGACACCTAAGGATAAAGCCAGAATAACGGCACTTCCAATTAACATGTAAATCAGAGGTTTGGAAAAACGGGTGTCTGACATATTTCATCCATGCGGAGTTGTGTTGTGGCTATGTTATTCGATTATAAAGGACGAGGCGATTAAATTAAATTTCAACAAAAGATAAAATTAAGTTATAGAAAGTTTTATAAAGATTAAAAAGACGACACGAAGCCGTCTTTGGATTATTAAAAACTTAGAAACGCATACCGACCCCCGCATAAGCAAGTATCGGGTTGACTTCAATATCTGCTTTGGAGGTAATTAATGTACCTAATTGTTCATCAGCTACTGTAATCGTGGTTTCATTTTTCAGATGTGCATAAGACACTGAACCCACTGCGAACCAGCGGTCATTAAAATCATAGGTGAAACCGACAGTTGCAATCGGGGCAATAGCATCGGTCGCTTCGAGCTCGACTTTAGGATTGGCTTTACTTGGTTTGCCTTCCAGTGATGCTCCAGCATTGCCTTCTTTGATATTGGCAATCATATGACCGGCTGCAATCAAGTCCTGTTCAGTACGCGGGTTGATTTCCAGTTCATTGAAATAAGCATACATCAAACCTAAACCAACATAAGGACGGAATTTATTGACTCCGGTTTTACCAAAGTGATACTGGAACTCAAAGGCCGGTGTCCAGGCACGAGCCGAGGCAGCAGGTCCATGAGCTTCTAAATCGGTAATAAAGATATTGTTTTGCAAATCAATATTGAGGAATTCTAAGGGCAAGTTACCAATTTGCGGTGTTGCTACAGCTGAGAAGGGTGCATAAATCTTTCCTTTACCCTGTAAGTCAACTTTGGGCGGAATACCGGCCTTGATTTCAAAGGAAAGGTTATCGGTAAAGAAGTAATTGGTCATGATCCCCAGTGTTGTGACATCATCGGCCTCTAGGCCTGTACCTGGGTTATCCCATTGTTCCAGCCCATAAATTTGTGAGCTGCCACTGAGTTCGCTTCCAAGCTGACCTCCGGTAAAAAAGCCCAAACCTCTTAAAACGGTGGCAAGTGCAGTCTGATTGACCTCCGGATCTAGGTTGTTTAATACAGTATCGACCTGAATATCGCCATTCTTGGCAACTTCACCATTTTTAACAGCTGTATTCACCTGAAAGGGCTGGGCTTTACCCTGCGGCATGACATGTAGGGCACCGACAGAAACAGAAAAGCGTTTAAAACCATCGCCATCTTTTAAGCTGAAATAATGTGAATCGGCATAGCTTACAGCGGGTAGGGCAGCAAGAGACGACATCATACAAAATAACGTTTTTTTCATTCAGGGACTCCATGTCTATTTTGCGATTATTCATTTTTTTTTGTTCACATTTCTTATTCTATATTTAGAGAAAAATCATTTTGTTACTCAAAAATATTAATCGAGTAGTATTCATGTAAAAAATTAACTGTTTTGTTTCAGGAACATGAAGAAAAATAATTTTATGTAAGCTGCTGTTTTTGCTAATGGATAAAGTTTTTGTAGGTTAATAACAGGCAGGAATTGAGATGATATTTATATATTTTTAATGCATTAATAGCGTTGATATAGGGGCTGATGTGGTCAATGCTGATGACGATGTAGTTAAAAACAGATCATCGCTGGCATAACTAAAGCAATTGACTCAAGTGATTGCACCATGAGCTAAAATCCTGTCTCGCACTGAGAAGCATTTTTCCGTACAATATGCTGCAGAAATCCTTGAGTGAATCATATGAGCACCCAAAATACGCCCAAGAAAAAAACCTTGGTTAATTTACCTTTCCCGATGAAAAAGGCAGATGAGAATTCTTCCGATGAAGTCTTGGAAGATTTACGCCCTAAACCGCAGCGCTATGCTGATCGTACCTGGATGCCACCACGTGGTACACGCCGTTCTATGGGTAAGCGTTAAGTTATTCATATAAAAATAAAAAAGCCATGGTCAGACCGTGGCTTTTTTATTGCTGCATAAAACGTTGTTTTGAATCTTTAACTTGAACCAGAAAGCTGGTTTCGTCTATCGTGGTTCTGATAGTAATTCTTTTTCTGCTGATACATGTCTAGGTCAGCACGCTTCAGCATATCTTCAATCCGTTCATGCGGCAAATTTGTCGCATGACCTATAGACAGGCTGATCGGCTGATTGGCATAAAATTGATTGTCGACCAGCAAAAGTTCCTGCAGACTTTGCAAACAATTTTGTAGGGCGGCTTCATCTGCACCTGGTAAAAGAACGACAAACTCATCTCCGCCAATGCGTGAAGCTGAATAGCGGGTATGCTGAATCAGCTGGTTAAGAATGTTACCCATACGCCGTAATAGACTGTCACCTGCGTCATGTCCCTCGCTGTCATTCAGCTGTTTTAGTCCATTTAAATCCATAAAAATACACGAGACCGGACGTAATATATTGCGTTCAAGCCGGTTCAGTTCTGCCACATAAAAAGAACGGTTGTACAGTTTGGTGAGTACGTCGTGTTTGCCTAAATATTCCAGATAATGCTCAGCCTTTTTGCGTGCGGTAATATCAGTCAGGGCAACTTGTACAATGCTCCAGTCATCCAGATAATCTGGAAATACGGTAAATTGCAGCAGCACATGGCGAATGCTGCCATCAATCGCGTAATTGACCGCTTCCCGTTGATGATGCAAATGACCGTTCCACAATTCGATCAATTGTTCCCGAAAAGTTCGAACCATTTCCTCAGCAAAAACAATATGAAGATTTTTTAATAAAATATCTTTGCTCGGGGCACCAAACAGGTCGAGTGTGGCTTGATTGACATCAATAACTTTAATTTCCTTGATGCATTCAATGACAAATTCATTATGCACATCCAGAAAGGTGGCAAAATCTTCAATGCCTAATTTACGTAATTGATCCAATTTAATTTTAATACGGCTGAAATCTTCTATCCAAAGTGAGGTTGGGGAATAAGTAAAGCGTGCCTCTGCCATATGACGGCTTCGTTCTTCCCTACGGCAGGCTTCGGTGTAAGACGTAATGTCTTCGGTGGTAATTAATACTAAGGACCAATCCTGTTCATGTTGCGGCAGTACAAGGCCTTTCAGCTGGATATCCAGGCGCTTTCCAGTCAAGGTATAGTTTACTGCGGGATTGGAAAAACGGGTTTCACCATTCCACAACGCAACAATTTCGTGGATATGGGTTTTTGTCATATCTTCTTTAAAGACTAATTGCAGGTTTTGCGATAAATGTTCAAAGTCTTGGGCTTGATAAAGTTCAAGGGTTTTAGAATTGACCTTTAATAATTTAATTTTTTTTGCGCATGCAAGAATACGCGATTCATCTTCTTGTAGGAAACTGAACAGATCTTGCACGCCCTGACTACGCCAAAGATCAAATTGTTTTTTGATTTCACTATAGTCTTCCAGCCACATGGCAACGGGAGAGAGTTCAAAAAAAGGAGAGTTCAGCATGTCCATTTAAGGCGCTCATTATTTTTTAGAATTTAAGTATCAAGTATATGATGTAAAAAATGATTTTAAAATAATATGATAAGTAAAATAATATGTATTTTTAATGAGTAGGGTATCTCAAAATAAAAAATCAGGTGGATAAAAAAAGCCAATTCAGGAACTGGCTTTCAAGATCGGTTTTATGAAATAGGATTAAAGCTTAACGACTGGCTCTACGGGCCTTGTTTTCTGGCTTAGGCGCAGAAATTTCACGTTCACCTTGCCAGACATCCATAAAGTCTTTTTCGTTGATATTGTAGAGTTCAAGCAAAGCCAGAATGACTCCGCCAAACATCATTGAACCTTCTGAATGGTCTTGCCAGTCAAAAATTTTGCCGTTTAACACATGCAAAATGTCTGAAATTTCAAAATTTCGGTCCCGGCCATTACTGTCGGTTGGGTACATTTGGGTATTTAAAATAATGCGGGCGGCACTTTTTTCATTTTCTGACAAATCTAAACAGGCAGTAATATCTTCATCTAGAGAGGAAAAAATAACCTCATCGGTAAATACTGTTCTGAGAAAATGACGGGTTAGTTTGGGTAAGGCTCTTTCTACAAAAGGACGGAATGAAATGGGAAAAATCACATTATGTGAAATACCCTTAAACATTGGGGCAATTTCTTCGGTTTTATAGCCGGCAATGCCGCAACCCACCGAGGTAATGAAATAGGTCATTTTCGGATGGTTTTTGGTATAAATCTTGAAATCATCAATATAGTGCTGAATTTGCGACAAGGGCATCTGTTGCAAATGTTCGTTCATGGTGGGAATGGCATAACTTTGACCTGACCAGCCACGTCCTACGCCTTGCATTGCGCCAAAATATTGTAGTGCTGTACGCGCAGCTCCACCTGCATGGTTTCCTGCCATGTTGCTGCCAAAGACAAAAACGGTATCTTCTGGTAGATTTTTGACAATACTTTCGTCATGGTAATGGTAAGTCATAGGCTTTATTTTGATCATGAGGCTTTGTCTCATGTTGCTATTGAATGCACATGCGGTCAAGACAAAAATGTTGCAATTTTCTTTATATAAGTCCCTCGCTAAATATCGGAAGATTGATATTGAATGTTGAGCTTTAACCCTCATATCATTCAAACTGCATTAGTGTATAGAAGCTGAATAATATGTCGGATAGTCATCAACCTTTTGAATTAGTGACCAGCTATCAGCCTGCGGGGGATCAGCCACAAGCCATTGAAAAATTAGTCAAAGGTATTCAAAAAGGCTATCATGACCAGTTGTTACTTGGGGTAACCGGGTCGGGTAAAACCTATACCATGGCCAATGTGATTTCCCAGTTACAGCGTCCCACCATCGTTATGGCACATAACAAGACCTTGGCTGCACAGCTGTATGGCGAGTTCAAGTCATTTTTCCCCAATAATGCGGTGGAATATTTCGTCAGCTATTACGACTATTATCAGCCAGAAGCTTATGTGCCATCTTCCGATACCTTTATTGAAAAAGATTCAGCCATTAACGATCATATTGACCAGATGCGTCTTTCGGCAACGCGGTCATTACTTGAACGCCGTGATGCCATTATTGTCGCTTCGGTGTCTGCCATTTATGGTCTGGGTGATCCGAATGCCTATATGAGCATGTTGTTGCATATTGTGCAGGGCGACCGGATCAGCCGTGATGACATTATTCGCCGTCTGGTAGAAATGCAATATACTCGTAACGAGCTGGAATTCTTGCGTGGTACTTACCGTATCCGTGGTGAAATTATTGATATCTTCCCGGCCGAATCAGATCAGGATGCCATCCGCATCGAACTGTTTGATGATGAAGTTGATTCGATTCGCTGGTTTGATCCTTTAACCGGAAAAATGGTGCGTAAAGTTCCGCGTGTGACCATTTATCCTAAAAGTCATTATGTTACTCCAAAGGATAACTTGCAGCGCGCCATTGGTACCATTCGTGAAGAACTGAAAGAGCGTCTATGCTTCTTTCGCGCACATGATAAATTGCTGGAAGCACAGCGTATTGAACAGCGCACTCGCTATGATCTGGAAATGATGCAGCAGCTGGGTTATACCAACGGCATCGAAAACTATTCACGGCATTTGTCGGGCCGTCCGGCAGGTGAGGCACCACCGACCTTATTTGACTATATTCCCGATGATGCCCTGCTGATTATTGATGAATCGCATGTCACGGTGCCGCAGATTGGTGCCATGTATAAAGGCGACCGCTCGCGTAAAGAGAATCTGGTCAACTATGGTTTCCGTTTGCCAAGTGCGCTGGATAACCGTCCGATGCAGTTTGAAGAATGGGAACGTATTATCCCATCCACGATTTATGTCAGTGCAACACCGGCAAAATATGAACTGGAAAAATCACAGCAGATTGCAGAGCAGGTGGTTCGCCCAACCGGACTGGTCGATCCTGAAATCGAAATCCGCCCTGTGCTGACCCAGGTGGATGACGTGCTGTCGGAAATCAATATTCGTAAGGAACTGGATGAACGTGTTCTGGTGACGACCTTAACCAAACGCATGGCGGAAGATTTAACTTCGTATTTAAAAGAATACGGGGTCAAGGTGGCTTATCTGCACTCAGACATTGATACCGTGGAGCGGACCAAGATTATTCATGAGCTGCGTAGCGGTGTACATGATGTGCTGGTCGGTATTAACCTGCTGCGGGAAGGTTTGGATATGCCGGAAGTGTCCCTTGTTGCCATTCTGGATGCCGATAAAGAAGGTTTCCTGCGTTCGGAGCGGTCACTGATTCAAACCATTGGTCGTGCTGCACGTAACGTGAATGGTAAAGCCATTCTGTATGCAGATCGCATTACCGACTCCATGCAAAAAGCCATGGATGAAACTGAGCGCCGCCGAGCCAAACAGATCGAGTTTAATGAGCTGCATGGCATTATACCGCGCAGCACCAAGCGTCAAAACACTCAGGATATTGATACTGGTGAAGTGCTGAATGATGATCAAATTGACGAGAAGATTTCGGATCAGGCTCGTACCTTGAGTGCTGATGAGCGTCATATTTTGGCTGATCCTAAATTGCTGGCAAAACATTTGTCCAAACTGGAAAAAGAGATGCTCAAAGCTTCGAAAGAATTGCAGTTTGAACAGGCAGCGCGACTACGCGATGAAATAGTTCGCCTGAAGGCACAGATGCTGAGTTAGCTGGATGATTTTTATTGCAAAATCATTACATAACGCTACAGTATGGTTGGGTTAGAGTCGTTATTTTTAAATGTGTAAGCACTTTAAAAATTTAAAATTTTGACTGAAAGGTACTTTTATGACAGGTGATAATCTTCCAAAAGCGGGCTATAAACTGGCTAAAATTGCTGTCGGTGGAGCCGTATTGCTGGGTTTGGGGATGGCGACAATGGCATATGCGCAAACCAAGCCACTGCAAACGGTGGAAAAGGTTGAGCTGGATAAATATCTGGGTGTCTGGTATGAAGTGGCTCGCAAGCCGCTGTATTTTCAAAATAAGTGTGATCGTGATGTCACCGCGACCTATACCCTGAACGAGAACGGTAATGTGGTCGTAGATAACCGCTGCTATACCAAAGAGGGTAAACTCACCCAGTCGATTGGAGAGGCATTTATTGAAAATGCACCTTTCAATAGCAAATTAAAAGTCAGTTTCTTGCCTGAGGCGATTCGCTGGTTACCCTTCGGTCGCGGTGATTATTGGGTACTTAAGCTGGATGAAAACTATCAGACGGTATTGGTAGGGGAGCCACGTCGCAAATACATGTGGGTATTGTCCCGTACTCCACAACCTGATCAGGCAGTCGTTAACGAATATTTAGAATATGCCAAGTCGTTGGGCTATGATTTGGGTGATGTGATTCATACCAAGCAAACGATGAAATAACAGACCTCATATTTTAATAAAAGTTCAAAACCATGCTTAGGCATGGTTTTTTATTTGTTAAGATAGCTCCGGTTTTAAAGTGGAATGATCCAGTATTTGGGATGGTTTCGTAAAGTCATGAAATGAATAATTTCCTTGAGGTAAAAGATGTATAAAGGCTTGGCTTTGTCAGTATTGGCATCTGTTACTTTTGGGGTATTGTATTTTTATACGCAATTTTTAAAACCTTTGGACAGCGAACAGACTTTTGCCTGGCGTATGCTGGCCACGCTGCCTTTTCTAACCCTGTTTATGTGGTGGTCTGGTGATTTGCAGCATATTTCCCAGATTTTTAAGCGTATGGTTAAACAGCCGGTGTTCCTGATCTGGCTGATTTTTAGCTCCCTGCTTTGTACCACACAACTGTGGCTGTTTCTCTGGGGTCCCATTAATGGTCGTGGTCTGCAAGTTTCACTGGGTTATTTCTTATTGCCTTTGGTGATGGTGCTGGTGGGTTGTGTGCTTTATAAGGAAAAACTGTCGAAATGGCAGTTGGCTGCCGTGATGTTGGCCATTTTAGGAGTAGGACATGAAATCTGGCGTATCGGCAGTATCGCCTGGGAAACGGTTTATGTTGCTTTGGCTTATCCCTTATATTTCTTTTTACGCCGGGTTTTTAAAACGGATCATTTGGGCGGTTTTTGGTGGGATTTATGTCTCATTTTGCCAATGGCTTTTTACTTGGGCTTTATGCATAGCGATAGTCTGAGTTTAATGACTCATTTTCCACATTTAATTATCGCGGTGATTGGCCTGGGTTTTTTAAGTGCGTTGGGACTGGGCAGTTATATGCTGGCCAGCCGTTATTTGCCCTTTGTGATTTTTGGATTGCTGAGTTATCTCGAGCCCGTGCTTTTGGCCTTTGCTTCTATTGTGTTGGGGGAACGGGTTGAGACAGGAGAATGGCTGACTTATATTCCCATCTGGATTGCCGTTTTATTGCTGGTCATTGAAGGCACAATTCATATCATCAAACAAAAACATAAACAGCGTGCGCTGAATCAAAATGTGGAAAACTATCAGGATCGTTTAAAATAGACTTTATTTGGTAAGCTGGGTGAAAACTCAGGTTGTTTGATTAAGCAACATTTAACAAAAAAGTATACTTTTACTTTTTAAACAGCTTTCTGATCTTTTAACAGTGAAATCATGAAAATAATTACAACTATTTTATAAATTTATAGTGAATATATCGTAAAAAGCACGTTGAACATTCAGCTTTTGATTCAAAGTTGCTGATAATTCCTTTACAATTGTCGGGTTTGAAATTTATGCCTAGATATACAATTAATTAGAGGACGTAGCTGTGAGCAAAGACACTATCATCGCCCTACATGCAGAGCACCAAGGTCGCTGGAAAAACCGTGAAGAAATCGCGGAACGTATGATTGCCCTGATTGGTCAACTATATCGTGAAAAAAATATCGTGACTTCTGTATACGGTCGTTCTTTAGTTAACCGTTCAGTAATCCAGATTTTAAAAGCGCATCGCCGTACACGTGTTATGGATGTTGAGCTTTCAGTCGTTAACACTTTCCCGATTTTAGAAGCTTTAGCTAAAGTTGAAAATATTGGTTCAGCAGAAATTGATCTAGGTAAACTTGCTGTTGAATTCAAGGAAAAAGGCGGTGACGTAGACGCTTTTGTTGCTGATGCAGTGAAATCTTTGGCAGGTAATGCGAAGGTTGTAGAAGGCAAAGATGTTGTTCTTTACGGTTTTGGTCGTATCGGTCGTATTCTTGCGCGTTTAATCATTGGCCAATCAGGTTTGGGTCGTGGTTTAAATCTTAAAGCAATCGTGGTGCGTAAATCATCTGATGGTGATTTGGAAAAACGTGCTTCATTGCTGCGTCGCGACTCTATCCATGGTCCGTTCCAAGGCACAATTTCAGTTGATGAAGAAAACGAAGCCATTATTGCAAACGGTAACTTCATTAAAGTGATCTATGCATCTAGCCCATCTGAAGTGGATTACACTACTTATGGTATTAACAATGCATTGGTTATTGATAACACTGGTAAATGGCGTGATGCAGAAGGTCTTGCTCAACACCTTCAATGCCCAGGCGCCGCACGCGTAATCTTGACTGCACCTGGTAAAGGTGACATGAAGAACGTTGTATACGGTGTGAACCAGGCCGACATTCTTGATGAAGATACTATCATCTCTGCAGCAAGCTGTACGACTAACGCCATCACTCCAACACTTAAAGTGTTAGAAGATAAATACAAAGTGCTGAATGGTCACGTTGAAACAGTTCACTCGTTCACTAACGACCAGAACTTGATTGACAACTATCATAAAGCTGACCGTCGTGGCCGTGCTGCTACTTTGAACATGGTTATTACTGAAACTGGTGCTGCTAAAGCGGTTGCTAAAGCACTACCTGCGCTTAAAGGCAAGTTGACTGGTAACTCTGTACGTGTTCCAACACCAAACGTTTCATTGGCTATTCTTAACTTGACTCTTGAGAAAGAAGTTGATCGTGAAGAAGTGAACGAATACATTCGTCAAATCTCAATCAACTCAAACCTTCAAGGTCAAATCGGTTATACCAACTCAACTGAAGTGGTATCTTCTGACTTTATCGGTTCACGTACTGCAGGTGTATTTGATGCGCAAGCAACAATCACTTCAGGTAACCGTCTAACTTGCTACGTTTGGTACGATAACGAAGTGGGTTATAGCTGCCAGGTATTACGTATTGCAGAACAGATGGGCGGCGTAAGCTATCCAAAAATTCCTGCTGAAACAAATGCATAATTTGTAGAAGTAGATAAAAAAGAGTCTCTATAGAGGCTCTTTTTTTATCCCGTCATTTTAAACTCATGCAATAGGCAGAATTTTTACTGAATACCTTAATTAAAAAATGATACTTGTAGCCGAAATCCTAATCTGATAGCTTACAAATGGTAAGTACATTAAAAATAGTAAGTAAGAGATAAAAAATATACAGATGGAGAGAGCTTGAATGAGTAAATATGCGATCAGTCCCTTGTTGGGGCAGGTGTTATCGAATGAATGTCCATCACGGGAAATATTGGAACATCTCGCGAACAAATGGTCGGTATTGGTTTTACGCTGTTTAAGTGAGGGGGTGCATCGTTTTAGTGAGCTGAAACAGCGCATTGAAGGGGTGAGTGAAAAAATGCTCTCACAAACCCTAAAAATGCTGGAACAGGATGGTTTTATTTTACGTACCGTCTATCCGGTGGTGCCACCCAAAGTGGAATATCAGCTGACCATTTTAGGCTCGCAAGCTGCAGAAAAAATGAATTATCTGATTGGCTGGGTAGAGCGGAGTTTGCCTGAGATTTTGGAAAATAAAGACCGCATTGCTAAATAAGAATTAAATTGTCTTTGTGGGCAGTCATCAGCTGGTGACTTTACTGGTAAGGTATCGGACTTTGGTTATGGTCTGTGGAACTTTTTATTTATCGATTCAAAGACTTGTCAGGAAAAGATTTACAGGATAAATGTTTATCCATTTTAGATATTAAGTCTTAGAAAGTTTTAAAGGAATAAACCTTGTGGTCTATTCCTTGTGCTGGGTTTAAACCTTTTTCATTTGGCTAAAATCAAAACGGTCAATCAGTAAAATTCCAATCGAGAAGACCAGACCGAGTGCAACACAGCTAATCCACCCAAAGTGTTCCCATGCATATACTGCACCCAGCGAACCCAAAGCTGCACCCGAAAAATAGATGGTCATATAGACTGCATTAATCCGTGAACGTGCTTTCAGGTCAATCCGGTAAACCAGATTTTGGTTTAGGACATGAAAGGCGGTGAGGCCAAAATAACTCATCAAAACCCCAAGCGCGTAAACCCAGATATTCTGCTGGGCAAAGAACAGGGGAATGCATGAAAACAGCATCAGGAAAATACACAGTGTTGCGACCAGGTTTTCCTTGCCTTGCCCCACGGTTTTGCCCGACCAGCTCGATGAATAAATTCCGATAACGCCGAGCAAGCCAAACAGGCCAATTTCAAAATCACTAAAGTAGTAAGGCGCATTGCCTAGGACAAAGGTCATCGAGGTAAAGACCATCGACAAGATGCCAAAGCCCAAAGCACCGGCACAGGCACGACGGATTAAATGTGGATTGTTTCGGGCAAGTGTAAACAGTGAACGGTAAATACTGCTGATGGTTAAGCCGGTTTGGGGTTGAGTATTTGGTAATTTTTTCCACATCACAACAGCAAACAGCAGAGTGATCACGCCAC
Source organism: Acinetobacter sp. SA01 (assembly GCF_011319235.1). Lineage (NCBI taxonomy): Bacteria > Pseudomonadati > Pseudomonadota > Gammaproteobacteria > Moraxellales > Moraxellaceae > Acinetobacter > Acinetobacter sp. SA01. The sequence goes on along the minus strand of NZ_WXXM01000001.1, from coordinate 236,009 downwards.
TGGATAAATACACCCCTTCCCAGGACCAGTATGTTGAGACAAAACCGGCAAAAGTCCGTGACAGGATAATCCCCATTACCAAACCGCTCATGAGTTTTCCAACCGTTGCAGCACTGGATTCTGGTGGACTAATGGTTGAGGCAAAAGGAATCAGAACCTGAGCGGAAATTGCCCCAAAGGTGGCACACAGGGTGAAAAGATATAAGGTGCTAAGGGTGGTGCTCAATGACAGCAGAATTTGCGAGATGGCAGCAAATACCATCAAACTGACCACAAGTTTACGTTTATTCAGGAAGTCGCCTAAAGGCACCAACAGCATTAAGCCAAGCACATAACCAATTTGGGCAAGCACGACGGTTAAGCCGGCCTGACTGGTGCTAATTTTCAAACTCTTTTCAATCGAATAGATCAGGGGCTGATTAAAATAAGCCGAACCGGCACATAAACCGCAGGCAATTGCCATAAGCAATACAAATTGTGATGACAAAGGGCTGACAGTTTCAGGTTTTGGCAAAGACATGATCAGGACTCAAACAACGCTGCATGCACTATAAGGAGAGTTGTTCAGATTCTGAAATAAGTAAAATCAATCATGTGATCATTAATTTATATCAACGGTTGGAAAATAATTGCTTGGCAAAAAGATCGGACAACATTAGCTTTTTGATTGATGTTTATAAAATAAAACTGAATTCAGTCATCTTCATGGAGTGCTGAATAAATATATTCGAGAAATTCTTTAAAATATGGCAGAATATGGGGTTTTAAAGTTTTTAGAGGATTGGCAGCATGCGCTTTGTTGATGAAGCAGTCATTACCGTAGAGGCTGGCGACGGTGGCAATGGCGTAGCCAGTTTTCGCCGTGAAAAGTTCGTACCATTTGGTGGCCCAGATGGTGGTGATGGTGGTCGTGGCGGCAGCATTTATATTCAAGCCGACGATAATACCAGCACTCTTGTAGATTATCGTTATACACGCAAATTCCGTGCAGAACGTGCAAAAAATGGTCGCGGTGCAAACTGTGCAGGCCGTGGCGGTGAAGACACCGTATTATTGGTTCCAGTCGGAACAACTATTGTAGATACTGAGTCTGGCGATATTATCGGTGACTTGGTCACTAATGGTCAGCGTGTAATGGTGGCAGCAGGTGGTGAAGGCGGTTTGGGGAATACTCACTTCAAATCTTCTACCAACCGTTCACCGCGTAAATGTACCCACGGCGCCAAAGGTGAATTCCGTGAAGTGCGTCTAGAACTTAAAGTATTGGCGGATGTTGGCTTGCTCGGGATGCCTAACGCAGGTAAATCGACCTTTATTCGTGCGGTTTCTGCTGCAAAACCAAAAGTTGCAGACTATCCATTTACCACCATGGTGCCGAATCTGGGCGTGGTAGATGCCGACCGTCACCGTTCATTTGTGATGGCCGATATTCCTGGACTGATTGAAGGTGCATCTGAAGGTGCGGGTCTGGGTATTCGTTTCCTTAAGCATCTGGCCCGTACCCGTATTTTGTTGCACATTGTCGATGTACAGCCTATTGACGGTTCAGATCCGGCACACAATGCCAAAGCAATTTTGAATGAGTTGAAAAAATTCTCTCCAACACTTGCTAAATTGCCAGTGGTACTGGTGCTGAACAAGGTTGACCAACTTGACGAAGATACGCGTGAAGAATGGTGTAAGCATCTTCTTGAGGAAATGCAATGGACAGGTCCGGTATTCAAAACTTCAGGCCTCATGTCTGAAGGGACTAAAGAAGTTGTGTATTACCTCATGGATGAAATCGAGAAACAACGTGAACTCGAAGCTGAAGATCCAGAATACGCAGCACAATTAAAAGCGTTCCGTGACCAGCTTGAAGCTGAAACACGTGAACAAACCATCGCAGCGAAAGAAGCGTATCGTGAGATGCGTCGTCAACAGCGTCTTGCCGGTATTCTGGGTGATGACGATGATGATGAAGACGGTGATGATGGTGAAATGGAAGTGTACTACGTACGTTAAGCTCTGCAATAAGAGTAACTGAGGACAAGATGATAGAAGTGGTAGATGGGCAACGTCAGCTCAAGGCTTGTAAACGAATCGTTGTTAAAATCGGATCATCTTTACTCACAGCAAACGGAACAGGGTTAGATCTGGATGCAATTTCGCATTGGGCGAAACAGATTGCAGATCTGCACAATGCAGGACATGAGATTATTCTGGTGTCTTCCGGTGCTGTGGCTGAAGGTATGGTGCGAATGAAACTTGAGAATCGACCCACCGATCTACCCAGTCTTCAGGCTTGTGCTGCCATTGGTCAAATGGGGCTGATTCAAACTTGGTCGAGTGTTCTGGAAAATCATTCCATTCAAACGGCGCAGGTTTTATTGACTCACGATGACCTGGCAGACCGCCGTCGCTATCTCAATTCATGTGATGCCTTACAGAACCTGATTGACTGGCGTGTGATTCCCGTGATCAATGAAAATGACACGGTTTCTACCGACGAAATCCGTTTTGGTGATAACGACACACTGGCAGCCATGGTCGCAGGTCAGGTGCATGCAGATTTGCTGATTATCCTGACCGATCAGCAAGGCATGTTTGATTCAGACCCGCGTTCTAATCCGAATGCCAAACTGTTCCATACCGTGCGTGCTTTGGATGAAAGCCTGTTTGATATGGCAGGCGGTGGCGGTAAATTTGGTCGTGGCGGTATGCTGACCAAAGTCCGTGCTGCACGTCTGGCAGCAAAATCGGGTTGTCCAACGTTAATTGCCAGTGGTGAAAGTGATAATGTCCTGGCACGTTTAATGTCGGGTGAATTGTTAGGTACTTTGTTTATCACGGATAATGACCGCATTACTGCACATCAGCAATGGTTGGCGGCACATCTACAAACGGCTGGCCGTCTGGTTCTTGATGATGGTGCAGTAAAAGCGATTAAAGACAATCACCGCAGCTTGTTACCTGTAGGGGTAAAAGCGGTTGAAGGTCACTTTGAACGTGGTGATGTGGTGGAGTGCGTGGATACAGAAGGGCATCGTATTGCTGTCGGTCGCGTCAACTTCAGTTCGCGTTCAGCTGAAATTGTCAAAGGTCTGGCATCGGATAAAGTGCATCAGGTTTTAGGTGAAGCGCGTTCACTTGAGATGATTCACCGCAATCATATGGCAATATATTAACAATTACCTACCATGACGTAACATAACGCTAAGGCTTGATTCTGAAAGGGATTGAGCCTTTTTCTTGTGTGGTGCAATAACATGCAATAGACTAACAGGAGGTTAAATTAGGAGGTTAAATAGGAGGTTAAAAAAATTAATCGCCATAAAATTTGAATCTTCTTAATTGCCTGAAAAAATTAAGCATTGTCGTGAGGTCGCCATGTTATCTAAATTGCAGATTGATGCTATTAAGCCATCGAGTAAATTACAGAAAATCAATGATAGTGAGATGCTGTATTTATTCGTATCTCCGACAGGTCGCAAAACTTGGAAAGTTCTTTATACACTTGATGGGAAAAAGAACACAATCACACTGGGCGAGTATCCAAAGGTACTTAATGCTAAAGATGCACGATTAAGACGTGACGAGATAAAAAAACAAATATCAGAGGGCATTCATCCGACAGAGCAGAAGCGACAAAACAAACTTAAAGATTTATCAGCGATGAGTTTTGCTGATCTGATACAGCTTTATGCTGAAAAGGTCACACCACACAAAAGAGGTGGACGTGTGGAAATTGTCATTTTGAATGGTTATATAAAAGCATTTCCCCGGTTGATGAAAAAGCCAGTAAACCAACTGGGGCAATTAGACATGATTCAATTTAGGGATGAGCGCTTAAAAAAGGTAAAGAGTGCAACAGTCGCAAGGGATTTAGGCTTATTAAGTGCTGTATTTAAGTACGCACGACAAGAACTAAGAATTATGACCAGCTCCCCGTTAGATGATGTGGCCAAGCCTAAACAGTCAGTAAGTAGAAATAGACGTATTTCTCAAGATGAAATAGATAGAATCTTAGAGGCATTCAAATATGATGGTCATTCTCAGCCAATAACTAAGAAACAACAAACAGCCTGGGCATTTTTATTTGCTATTGAAACAGCAATGAGAGCAAGTGAGATAACAGGCTTAAAGTGGGCTGATGTTTACGACAAGCATGTTGAACTTGAAATCACAAAGAATGGTACTGCGAGAAAAGTCCCATTATCTAAGCGAGCAATTGAGCTTCTAAGCTATATGAAAGGGATAGATGAAATAGACGTTTGTACGCTTAAAAATAAGGTTGCTGATGGTGAAACAGGTAGGGGGGGATTATCTGCATACTTTACCCAGGTAGTGAAAGGTAAGTTAAAAATTAATGATTTAACTTTTCACGACACCCGACATGAAGCTATTTCACGAATGGTTAAGAATGCCAAGCTCCCAGTAGAGGTACTGGCAAAAATTACAGGACATAAAACAATAAGTATTTTAATTAATACCTACTATAACCCTGACATTGAAGAACTAGCCAATCATCTACACAAAGAGAATGACCCCGACATTATTTTATTTAAAAAGTCTGTATAGGTGCGATAAGTTGAATAGCCACCAAAATTCTAGACACACGTAACCATCTTTTGATGGGCTTTTTCATAATCTAATGGAGAACGCTGACCATTGGAACCATGTCTACGTTTTGAATTATAAAACATCTCAATATATTCAAAGATATCTGACCTGGCTTCAGTTCTTGATGCATAGATTTTCTTCTTAATTCGTTCCCGCTTTAATAGCTGGAAGAAGCTTTCTGCAACAGCATTGTCATGGCAATTTCCTCTGCGACTCATACTACATTCCAGATTGTGCTGCTTAAGGAATGTTTGCCATTCATGGCTCGTATATTGACTGCCTTGGTCAGAGTGAATCAGAACTTTATTCTGTGGTTTTCTCCGCCATAGAGCCATTAATAACGCATCTAAAACCAGATCTGTCGTAATTCTGGATTTCATAGACCAGCCAACTACAAGTCGTGAGAACAGGTCGATTACCACTGCGAGATACAGCCATCCTTCATGGGTACGAATATAGGTAATATCAGTCACCCATAATTGGTTCGGCTGCGCTGGATTAAATTGGCGGTCTAAAGTGTTTGCAGCAACAACTGACGGAGTACCTGCATGAGTTCTAGGTTTGCGATAGCCACGCTGTGATTTAAGTCCATCAACTTTCATCAACCGATGCACTCGATTAATCCCACAATTCTCACCAACATCTTTTAGATCACAGTAAATCTTACGATAGCCGTAAATTCCACCAGATTCTAACCAAAACTGTTTAATCAGTCCTGAAAGTTGTTGCCGTTTCTGGGCTGTCTTGCTGATAGGCTGCTTTAGCCATGCATAATAACCACTATGATGAACATCTAGAGTTGAACACAAACGACGGATCGGCCATATATGCTGGTTGTCCCGAATAAAGGCGTACCTCATTTGGACTGGCTTGCGAAGTACACCGCGGCCTTTTTTAAGATGTCCCGTTCTTCAGTTACTCTTTGCAGTTCTTTTCTGAGCTTTGCTAGCTCTGCAGTTGGATCTGCTGATTGAGTAACTTTGGGTTGTTGAGGATCATAGCGTTTAATCCAGGCATAAAGACTATGCGTGGTTGTACCTAAACGCGCAGCAACCTCGGCCACACTATAACCTTTCTCGGTAACTTGCTTTACTGCTTCAATTTTGAATTCTTCAGGATATCGTTTACTGCTCATAAGCACCTCGTTAATTAGCCATTTTATCTAACTAAAAGGTGTCTACAAAATTAGTGGCTATTCAAGTTAAGACTTTCAGAAACAATCTATTACATGCAATTACGCCACCATCTGATATTATTTTAACCACTAAGCCTAGAGTAGCTCTCGAAAAGTCGGATACCCAATCCGACTGGCTTAGCCTTTGCTATTTTGGGGATGCTGTGGGAGGCAAGAATGCAGAAAGTATTTTCATTAAATGAACTTATAGATGCTTCTGAAAAAAAATTAAGTATTCATACAATTAAAGATTATTGTAGACGAGGGGAATTACATCCTTGTATATATTTTGAAGGTAACATTGTTTGTATTCATGATGAGCGTTTTAAAAATAGTATTGATAAATGTGATCCAGTTGCACATATTGAAACTGTAGGCTGGGCTAGAACATTTAAAGGGTATATCTCTGCTTCAAATTTTATAGACTATATTGCTGATACTGATACTCAGACTTCTGGTGTTTTTTTTAATGTGACGAAAATTGTTGAGCACATCTCATTAACTAATGATTTTCCTTTGCTCCAAAAAGATGAATATCTTAAAGCATTCCCTTCAAGAATTGATGATGAGATACAAGAGAAAAGATGGTTACATGAAATTAATGATTTCAAAGGGAATGTTTTTAAAGCTCATGAAATTGTTTTTCATGCATCTGAGGTGGAAAAATTATTATTAACGCATAGCCGGTTACCAAAAAGCTCAGTTAAAGTTTTAAATTATGCTGGAGATTTGGGCGTTGAAAATCTACAAGAAAAAGAAAACTCGAATATAAAAAAAACTGTTAATTTGAAAGATATGCTGGAAGATATGGATGATTATATTTCGGTATCTAGTGTTTTTGAATTGATAAAAGAGAGAACTGATCTTGGATCAGATTCTGAAGTTGCTAACTTCTTGATCGTACATAAAAATGATTTACCAAATCCAGTTAATAAATTTGATTATTTTGATGGAAAACCTACACCCTTATATAAGGATTTTCAACAGAATCAATTAACAAAAATGGATTTACTCTTACTGGAAATCGCTAGAGAAGAATTGAAGCTTAATAGTGACGATGGGAGGTTAAAAAAATTCGCTTGGGAAAAGTTTGATTTTTTCTTGGAGTTTAGGTGTTTAACGAATGTTGATTTGTATAAAGAGGTTTACCAATTTGATGAAGATGATGGAAATTCTGAAAAAATTTCACATCAAGAAGCAGATGTAAATCAATCAGAAAGTGTGTTGTTGTTACAAGATCAGTCTAGATTTGGAAATCAGGTCATTGGGCATGCAACAATAGAGCACTATCAAAAAAAATGTGATGAACTATCAATAGTTGTGGAAAGATTAAAGTTAGAATTACTAGAAAAAGATTACCAAATTAAAGAGCTGAAATCTTCACAACAAGCAAACCAGACTGATTTAATAAGTTTAATTTATGATGAAACAAAAAAAGAAAGATATGCTCCTGATTTAGTATTCGCTATTAATGCATGGAAGTTTCTCTATATTGATAATAAAGAAACTGAAGATAAGCATAGTAATAGAGTGAATTATTGGATTAAGAAGAATACTCCGTACCAAAAGATAGAAAGTGTTGAGGTAAAAAGATTAAGAGAGATTACTTCACCATTTGAAAGTTGGCACATTGATAGAAAAAATAAGTTTAATAAGTAATTGATATTTAATAAGGTAGCTAAGGTTAGGTTAGCTACTTTTTACATTTAGGTAGCTAGGCTACCTTTATTTTTATTTGTTTTTATTCACCTGAGCAATAACGCTCTATGACTTGCAAAGGTGAAGTATGCTATTCAAAGAACATTATGCACGAGTTAAACAAATAGCCAGTGCTCCATCTACTCCCGCAAAAATCTACACAGTAAAGACAGGCGCAAATGCAGGCATGAAACGCAAAGTTAATGCTAAGCCTGGGCGCGTTGGATTACTTCCTGTTAGCGAAAAAACGATCTGGGAGTGGGTGCGTCAAGGAAAGTTTCCGAAGCCTATCCGTATGAGTAGCAATGTGACTGTGTGGCGCATGTCAGAAGTTCAGGCGTGGATAGAAGAACAAAGCATGGAGGTTTCTCAATGAGCAAATCTCTCAACTTTTCCCCAGAAGCTCAAAATCAATTAATTGAAATCAGTAATCGCTTTCACAATAGCGATAGTCAAGCAGAAGCAACGACAACCTCACTAAACGTAGCAAAACATTTTGGCAAAAATCACCGCGACGTACTTCGCGCAGCAAAAAACCTTGAATGCTCCAATGAATTTAGAGAGCGCAATTTTGCGCAGTCATCATATCTAAACGAACAAGGTAAATCTCAACCAATGATTGAGATGACAAAAAATGGTTTTGTTTTTCTAGTCATGGGCTTCACTGGTAAGCAGGCAGCTCTTTTTAAAGAAAGCTATATTGCAGCTTTTGATGAGATGTCTGATTTCATCAAATCACAGAACCTAACCCTTATTTCTGAATTTAATAAAGCTGTACTCCAATATGAACGTGCATCAGATGCTGCAAGTGATGCTGGTCGCAATCTTGTTTTATTTGGCCGAAAAATTAAACCACTGGCTGCAGAAAAAGTTGCTGAGCTTGAGCGCCAGCTACAGCCTCTATTATTCGATGAGGAAGGCCAATGAAAAATATTTTCTGGTTAAGTCTTCTCAAATCAATAATCTTCGGCTATATTGGATTTGTTCGGTGCAAAATCACTGAATTAGCTTTAGCAGGCTACAATGTAAAAGGCGCATACAGTCCGCTTCGGGCTTTTTTTATGCGTAAAATCTCTATGCATCCGCATCGCTATGTGGAGCTCGGGAGGGACACCTTTAGGTGTGCCGGGTACCTTTTACACCGGTCTGCTAACCCTTCTGAGCTTCACACCAATCTTTTAGCAGAGACTTGTGAAGCTCCTAAACTTGTAAAAGGAGCGTCATCATGAACGCTAAAGTAAATTTTCAATTACCAAAACAATTAATTCCTTTCTACAGCACTGCAGATGTAATAAAGGCCCATTCTCTTGCATTCGAAACTGCAAAACAGCTTCGAACTCTAGTTAATCAAATCAGTAAAAATACGGCATTCGTTAAAGCATACGCAGAAGAAAACAAAGCAAACTCCTCTATTTTTACTGAACTCGAAAATTTAATTGCAGTATCTCACCATCTTACTGACAGCCAAGTAGATACTTACGACCTTGAGCGTAAGAGATATCAAAAAGAATTGAATGCCCAGTGCAGTGCCGGTGATCTTCTCGATGCATACTCGCTTGCTTTCGAAAATACATCGTGGCTTCAAACTATGCTTTATCAAATTAAAGATGAAGCTGAGATAGTTAAAGAAGCCGTGAAGCAGAACATTCATAGCGCCGTCTTTATAACTCTTGAGAACCTTATTCATATTGCTGCATATTTTGCTGAAAATCACAGTAATGCATTTGATGTTGAACGCGAAAAGTATGAAATGGAGTGGAATAAAATAGGAGGAGATAAAAATGACTAAGTCTCCTGCTTCTGCTGAAAAAAATAAAATACAGCCTAGTCCTGAGCCTAAGCTTCCACCATCATCATCTGCCTATGCTGAGTCAGTCCGCATAACACCAGATCGCCTCTTTAACGCCGTGATCAAAAATAGCCGGCAAGGAGGGCACAGTGAGCATTGATGCAACGCGCTGGGCTTGGACCGCTTCAGTTAAAACTTCTACTCAACGCCTGGTTCTGATTTCACTAGCAGACCGGGCCGGTGAGGAACATACAGCCTGGCCTAGCATCGATCGTTTGGCTGCTGATACCGTCCTGGACAAAAAGACAGTACAGAAGGTTATATTAGAGCTGATAAAACTTGGTCTAATCAGTGATACCGGTGACCGTACAGGACCAACAAATAGAGTTCGTGTACTTAAACTCAACGGCGTTAAAGGACGTGAAGAATATATCCATAATTGGGATGATTCAGGTTCAAAAAAGTATGCTAAATCCAGAGCAAATACACCCAAAAATGGGAACATTAAACAAACCCAAAAACGGAATGATTCCAATACTGGAAATAATCCCGAAAACGGTACTCTGAATCATCCCAATAACGGGATTTTGAACGATCCCAATTTTGGGATGCAGAATCAACCATTGAATCTATCAATGAATATCTCTAGCGAGCACGATTGGATTCCAGACCAAAAGCAATTGATCGCCGTCTTAAATTCTGCCGGTCAGCAACAAAATTTGGACCTCATTTTTGGATTGCCTGATTTTGAATTTCAGTTGGGTGCATTCAATGCTCACTATGCAGGACAAGTGATACCTAATGCCAGGAAGCTTTATTCTTTTGCCCGCTGGATCATCGATAAATTTGAGCGTTATAAGAAATTGAATCCTAATTATGTGAACCAGCCTGGAACACAAATAAATATCGCCAATACACCTGTTATTAATTTAACGGACAGCAAACCGAAGAGCTTACTGGGAGTGTGCAATGAGTAATCAGCCTATTCACAACCTACAGATTGAACAAGCCGTACTTGCTGCACTAATGACTGTCGCTGAATCTTATTCTCAAGTTGAAAGCCTGCTAACTGAAAATGATTTTCACGCTACACGTCATAAACTTATTTTCCAAGCGATAGTGGATCTGGATTCCAAGAATTCACCTTATGACGCCGTATTGGTCAATGAATGGTTGGAAAAGCACGGGGGCTCAGAAGCTGCTGGCGGTGAGCAATACATTATGCAAATCCTAGGTGATGCACCGTCGAGTTTTTATAACCTGGTTTCTTATGCCGAGAAATTGAAAGATCTTACTACGTGCCGCCAAGTTGAAGCTGAAGCACTTAAAGTAATTCAACAGGCCCGGCATTTAACTATCAGTCGTGGTGAGCTTGTACAAAATGCTCAATCTGCTTTTGCCGATCTAAATACGGAATCAGGGAGTGAATCCCTATTTCATATCCATGATGCTGCATCTAATACATTTCTTGAGATGCATCGCAAGATTGAAGCTGCACTTGCTGGTAATTCGATGATTAAAGGAATCCAGACCGGTATTTATGACCTGGATAAAAAACTAGGTGATGTCGAACCTGGTTGCCTTATGGTGGTGGCCGCACGCCCAGCGATGGGTAAAACCACGATGCTGCAGCTTATTGCAAATAATGTGGCAGTCATTCAAAAAAAACCGGCCCTTATCATGTCGGGAGAAATGCCGAAAGAACAGATCGCCATGCGCCTCTGTTGCGCGATTGCACCGGCAGATATTGGAGTGGTACGTAATTCTCCACACCTGCTTCCTAAGGACGAATTTACGGCATATACAAACGCCGTCGTGATGCTTAAAAGTGTGCCGATGCACATCAATGACACCTCCCGCCCCTCTATTGCGAATATCAGGGAGTCTATCCGTAAGGTAAAACACCAATATGGATCTGTTGGTGTTGTTCTTGTTGACTACCTTCAGATTATGAAGACCACAAAACAATTCGCCCGGGAAGATTTAAAGATTGCTTATTTTACTGGTGAACTCAAAGCGATGGCTAAAGAGTTTGAGTGCGTCATTGTTCTTTTATCTCAGCTCAATCGTGAACTTGAGAAACGACCAAACAAAAGACCAGTGATGTCGGATCTACGTGAATCCGGTGCAATCGAACAGGATGCCGACCAAATTATTTTTTTGTACCGGGACGAAGTTTATAACAAAGAATCCCAATACCGAGGCATTGCTGAAGCCATCGTAGGTAAGAACCGGCATGGCGAATCTGGTATCGCATACATGCATGCTCAGCTCAAGTATTGTCAATTTACCAACTTAGACCACGATGCACTTAATCAAATTCAAGGGAATGCAATATGATGTTTAGCCAGGTTGACCGTATAGATTCTACAGCATCAAGCAAATCGCTAACCAATAGGTTCAAGAATTTAAGAACCCAAAAGAAGGTAAAGGAGTTTATCGTTAAACGCCGCGGCTATAAACGCCCAGACTTCAACCGAATGATCCTAGATCTGGTACGGTTAGGTTGGACACATGAAAAAATAGCCTTTGTATTACCTGTTTCTGGTGCTTCTACGGTAAGCGAATGGGCACGTGGTGGTGTTCCGAATTATGAGAATGGAGAAGCCTTAATTGAGCTGTGGCGTGCAGAAACCGGTATTAGCCGTGAACCCCGTGAAGGTGAGTGGCAGACTTATAAATATGAAATTGGACAGTTAAATCTTCTTTGAATGACGTTATCCATAGTTCAGCCTTGTAGATATTAGAGATAGCCCTCGAATGAGGGCTTTGTTTATCCTTCTTTCTTTGCTCTGGTATTAGAATTGATCAATCACATCGATGAAAGCCATTTTACGACCTTCTGACGGCGTTACAAACTTAATCAGAGGTATTCCATCATCTGATCTGCTGGTTTCAACATGATGGGTATCTACTCCATCTATATAAAAAACTTTGGGTCCATTATCAATGTCATCATGAACTACATACACATCTAACATTGGATCTAATTTTGATAGGTTATCAATTAGGTCTTTTACTCGCATAGTTTTGATCCTACATATTGGTTTTGGTTGCTTTTAAAAGATATTTTATTTCACACATACATTTAATTTTTAGAATTTCTAATAGCTTGTTCATAAAAATCAGTGTTGGGTACAGGTATCTATATAATATTCTGTTATAAAAATATAAATCTGGCAAAATTGAACTCTAATGTATTAACTAAAGATGAGTCTAAGAATGCAAAATAATAAGGTGATGATGAAATGTCTTATGTCCTAGCTACAACTGAAGATAAAGTACGTTGGTACAAATATAAATTTGATCAAAATCTTAAAGCCGGAGAGTTTGAGTTACTTGAGGTCTTGGACTTAAGACAAGTGCCATTACTAGGTGACAAGGCAACGGCTAAAGATGCTGCTAAGGCTCTAGGGTTGAAAACTTGGCGTTATGTAAAAATATAGTTGGAATAGTATGCATTTCGAAACCAAGAGTTTTAAGAATTGCTGAAGAAAGAACATATTGCTTTTATTCTTTAAAAGTCTCATTCAAAGCCTGTTGCACGGCGTCTACACGTGATTTGCAGGCTTTGTAAGCAGACATCTTCAACGATATTAAGAGATAGTGAATCTGTAATCAAAAAACTATAACTATTGCTTTGGCGTATATGTCAACTTGATCCAAAAATGTCTTATAAGATATGGATATCCAGAATCTTCATGTTCATGTGAACTATCAAAATATAATTTTCGATGAGGTATATCATTACATTGAATACCAATCTGTTCAGGATCAGCAGTTAAGAAGCTTTTCCATTCTGTAAGTGATGTCAAAGCTTTTTTAGTAGTATTCTGATGATAGATAATAACGCCTCCATGGTATCCAAAATCATTTCCTCTACTATAACGAGTAGTTAATTGTTGGAAACCTCCAAGCGTATTTTCATTACCTTTTTGGAGTTTACATTCCCCAAACCATGTGAAAGGAGGATCATTTAAATTGATATCTACATGGCCATTGCTATTTCCATCATGAGTGACAGGATAGCCACTACTTCTTAAACCAGTAACAATAAAGGCTGTAATCAGATCCTCACCCTTATCATGTAATTGATTACACTGTAATTCAAGTTCACTGATTTGATATTCAAAATCTATATAGAATTGATTAATATAAGCTTCATAATCACGTTTAACCCTAGCTCTTTTTCTTAACAGAATACTTTTTTCAAAATGATTGGAAATATCAAATTTTTCAATATCATTAGACATTTAGGTCTCCTAAAAGTTCTTCTGAAATTGAAAAAAAAGTTGTTATCATTTTAGAAAATTCTAACTCGCTGATTTCTTCTTCTGTAAAAGGATTAATGAATTTATTTTCAATAATAAAGTCAGTAATTTCATCAAAACTTAAAATCAAACTTTCGTCAGACTCTACATTATGTGCTTCAAAAATCTCTTCTAAAATATTAACTCTTTCATCAGTTAGTATTGCTAAAACTAATTTAAAATAATTAGGTGGTAAATCTGTCGGATAAGCAGCTATTTCTTTTAAACGTGAAAAATTAAGATGTTTCAATTTCGATGGCTTAGGAGTTTCGACTAAAAAAAGAAAAATTTTAGTTGAGCTTTCATATGTGAGTAATGAAAGTTGATCTTCTTTTTCGAAAAAACATCTTTCACGTAAACGTGAAAGATATTTTTCATTGATAACATTCTTTTTATTCATAAGCTTTTACTTATTGAGAAAAAGCTATTAGTTTATTAACCATATCATTCATATCCTGTGCAGAATTCACTGTTATGGTAACATTTGTAAGTATAGGGGTAGGTAAGTTTAATATATACCAGCTCCCTTTTAACAACAAATCCTTTTTATCGTTGAACTTTTTACCACCATAAATTTTTTTAATATCATATGGTTGAATGCTAGTTGAAGCAGTACCACCAACATGATAATCGCCTTCACGAACATCATCTATACCACCACGTGCAATCTCTCGGTGAGCTACGCCGTCATCAGTTTTAAATGCTAATTCCTTTATCACGCCAGGTTGCTCATGGTAAAGTTTTGCTACACATGGAAAGAGATTGATACCTGTATCTTCAATAGTATGACCTAAACCAGTAGTTTGTCTAATTAAGTTAACTAATCGTGCAATTTCAGCTCTTAAATTTTCATCCTGAAACTGATTAGCTAAATCAACAGAAAGGATGAGATTTTTTTTCTGAGTATCAAAAATTATTGAGTTAAAGCATGGTAAATCTACAGTTTTATATGCAAAAACTCTTTCATACTCTTCATCTACAAAATCCTGTTTTAATGCAAAAACACCTAAATCAACTTTAGTTGAAAGTGATCTAATTGATTTAAAGGTATAAAAAATTTGGTGATTATGAATAGTTTTTATATATTCGAAATCTAAAGAGTTATCAAGAATTGATGAGAAATCACCATCAAAGTCTATAGAAATCTCATCGAGTTTAGCAATTATGTCATCATAGTTCTTGGGGTTTTCATATATAGATAAATATTTATCTCTAAATAGAATGGTAGAGAAAAGATCATTATGAAAGGCTTCAATTATCTTGTCTAAAATTTCATTATTAATCTCACTATCTTGAAATTCAGAAATGAGTTTGTAAGTGTCTTCCCAAGAACTTTTCGTATTTAACAATCCATTCGATTTAAAGATAGAATTAATACTACCGCGAAGTGTATAACCTCTATTTTTATAGAATTTTACTCCACTTTGAATGAATGCCTGTTTTTCTTCAAAAGTTTGTGCCATTTTACCCTCTAAATCATCACTAAATTTTAAATATTTTTTCATAAAAACAACAACTTACAGTAGGTTGTGTCTGTGTCAGGATCGTAGCTAAATTAAATATTTAGGCTAAAATTATTTGCTTGAAGCTATTACTATTTGGTTTAACTCTTTTATTAAACACGAACTGGTACCAGTTTAATTTCCCACTGACTCCCAAATCGCTGATCAAGGTATGCTGAAATTTCTTCTTTGCGTGCTTCATATTGATCAGCTTTATAAAGAACAGCATTGGTTCCAGTAGAAACGCCGTAGCGAGTAAAGCCATCCATAGCATCATTTGCAGTCGTCACATTAGTAAGGAATATATGCGCCTTACCATTCTTAATGAAGCTATTGATATCTTTTAGTTTAGGGGCAATTTCTTCAGGAATAATAATTTCCACAACATGGTAGGGGTCTTTAGAAATTGGCTGGATTATGTAATCAATGCCTCTGGTCATCCCGCCACTGAAACTTTGTGCTGTTTCATCTGCGGATTCCATATCATCAAAAAGTCCTATATCAATCGCTTCTTGCTGTGACTCTGTAGTGGTAAGCCAACCGTCATCATCAGGAATGATGTAGCAGTTTTCTGATATCAATTTGATTATATAAGACATATATCCCCCAATATTTTCTTTCTTAGTAATGCTTTATAACTTTTATTGGATGTTTTTCCAATAACCATATTTAGCTATATTAGTTGATAAATTAATTTAATTTTAAAGTTTTAAGATGCTAAATGCTGTAAAGCAATTCATTTGGATAATTTGCTTGATCGTCTAGGCATGTATGAATATTTGGTTCGATATTGTCACGACTAACATGGAAGAAGTACTGCAGAGTTTTTTGCTGAATCGGAGAAGGACAAAGCTAATCCACGCATTAAGCCAGAGGCATAAGGAGAGTGACATGAGCGATACCGAATTATTACAAGCCATCCTTTCAAAGGTTGAAGGCTTGGAGAAGGCTTTGATCAAAAGAGAGCAATACCGGATTGGGCCAAAAGAGTTTGCTATTCGAATGAATATTTCGGAACGAACTCTATGGACTCGCATTAATGATGGTGTGATAAAAAAACCATTCAAAGATGGACCAAACCGGTACTGGCTGAGTGGCTATGTGAATGAAGTTGTCCTGGATAATGAAAGCCCATAATAGTTGGCTTTTTTGTTGATAATGAAATACTAAGTAAAAACATTCCGATAGAAAGAGCATCATTTACTACTCAACTTGAAATATAAATGTGGCAGAATAGATTTTTTAAATTTGAGTAAAATTAGATGTCTGATATTAAATTAAAAAACTTAGATGATTTACTTGAAAATGCATTAACAGAGGGGAAGAAAATTGAGAAAATTATCATTGGTTATAAGGCTTACAATTGCTTAATGACTGACTGTAACTTTCATAAAGAAGTGACAGAATCATCTTTGAGCGCCAATAAGCGAAAATATAAAGGCTATAAAATCAAAGTTACTCAGGATGAATATCAACTGGATTTAAAATTTAAATAATATAATTTTTGCTTACTGAGGGATGATCAGTGTAAAACTAATTATGTCCACTAGATTTATATAGCAACGAAAGCTCGGTCAATTGATCGGGCTTTTTTAATATTTAATAAAAAATTAATTAAGTTTTTATAATATATTGATTTATTTGAAACTTATATTAATTTTTAACAAGAATTTAATAAATAGGTATGTATAATCGCCACCAGAAACGGCTGTAGTTTCCCAGTGACCATCCAAGGTCCTTAGTTTATAAGCCCATATCCAACTACTACTGGATTGGGCTTTTTTTTGCATACTGGAAAGCTGTAGCCTTATATTTAATTCCACTTCACACTGGCACTGTATGTAGGAATAGGTTGTGAGTTGGGTTTATGGAATTCAGTTAAAAAATGGTGGGGTATGATTAGAAAAATTATTAAATCTATTTTTTGCAAGCATGATTATAAACTGATTCGAACTATTCATGGTGATCAGATTAATCACTTAAATGCTCGTAGTGAGTGGCAATGTGACAAGTGTAAATGGATCACATATGGTCGATATTTAGATCGAATTAAATAAATCCTGTTTCACCATAATTAAAATATGCTGACGATACCTTCGTTGGTGAAGGTACCATATCGTTGATCATAACGAAATGGTTGATTGTTGCTTGATTGAATACAAGAATTGCTTTGTACTTGGACATAATCATTGACATTATTTAGTTGTCTTTAGTTATAACCAACTGTAATTTAGCTATTTTGTTCTGACAATAATAATTTATGGTTTCGAATTAAAGAAGTACTCCTTTGTAATATATTAATTTTTTCTAGGTCTACCTCTTCTGTTTTTGATATCCAGCTTTAGAAATGGAATTACAATATTGGGATCATAAAGTTTTTTACCAGAATTACCGACGTTGAATAATTCTAATTTTTGCGAAAGCGTTTTTCTGGACATCGGAAAGCGTTTAGTTAGCCAGGCTAAATCTACAAAATCAGGATATTGCTCAGTTTCTAAGGCAATAACTGTGGCACCGTGAATTTTATCTCCTAAACATATTTGAGGAGGGGTGTCGCTTTCTACTGTTATGATGTATTTGTGCTTAAACATAATTGAGGCTACTCCGGTTTATCTTTAAACTTTTCCACTTCTTTTTTTACCACTGACTCATACCAGAAAACATCTTTTTCCGTAATTTTAACTGGTTCAGGAATCAGGCCTTTTTTTAGCAGTCTATAAAACTTGGTTCGACCAACAGCAAGAAGGTCCATAAATTCTTTTGCTCGAACTCGTCTATCAATATTCATAGGTATCCGGAAGTTAGTTTTTATTCTAAATAGATTTACATTTTAATAAGGTGAGTGCAATAAAAATGCTTTTGAGAATGTTGTGAAGACTAAGGCCGCTCGATAAAAATTTCATCAGACCATGACAAATTTTGATATCACAAATGATATTCGAACCATATTAAAGCTATATAAAATAAGCATTAAATTTTTATAGTTTTTGTCGATAAATCATAGAATTATGGGTGTAGGTTGAATGTCCGTACTTTTGATCATTTTATATACTTGGATTATGTTACTACATCAAAAAAATGCTGTTACCACATCAAAACCTGCAATTGCTAAAACCTGTTACCACATCAAAACCTGCAATCTAGTTATAGGTAGTATGTATAAGTTCTGAATGTTGGAATATCTCTTTATTTGCTTTCAATTTATGCCAGTGTATTGGCTTAATTTTAAACATGCCTATTCACGTTGAAACATGGCATAAGTCAACTCGTTTGCAGACCAATAATTTACTGCATTTTAGATTATCTCTGCTGGGATTTATGAGTGGCTAATATACCCAATATTGGTATTATTCCAAAAACGGTAATATTCCCAATTTCGGTATTTTGAATGTACCCGTTTTTGGTATTTTGAATGATCCCAAAAACGGGATGCAGAACCTATCAATGAATCTACCATTGAATCAATCATCTCTCTGAGAGAGTCGTCTTAATTCGCATTCATTCTTCTTCAATATTCGAAAATAAACTTTAAAACGATCCTAATATATGTACCAATTTTGCACTGGTTTGAGCTGTGTGCGATTTTAATTGAAAAAATGATAAAGGATACATGCCTGCTTTTTAAGTGCGATATAAAGCAAATTAGAGCGTTTTGTAAATTTCGTTTGTTACATCAGCTATGAGCAAATTATCTACGCCGTAGAGGCAAATAATATTGCTTTGGTCGTTCATCATTTTAGATGGGGTAAGGACTAAAAATATAGTGTTTTCCTCTCTCCCTCGCGCGCGCGCGCGTTTTGTTGGAAATATACCCATTTTTTGAGAGCTTGGATTAAGCCCTAATTAGACAAATTGAATAGGGTGAGACATGAATATATTTAGTGAATTGTGCAGTTTCGATACTCCTGCAAATCTTTTTTTGAATAAAAGTATTCGTACTTATTCAGCTCCAGACTTTTCTGTAATGATTAAGGATCTGTCTTTATTAGGCTGGACACATGAGAAAATTGCCTTTGTTCTTCCAGTATCGGGAGCATCTACTATTTCCGAATGGTCGCATGGAAGTTTAATGAACTTCGACAATGGGAATGCTTTCATAGAGCTATGGAAGCATTTAACAGATAAAACTGAAAAAGAAATGCCTCGAATTAATCGACACCATATTGCTGGATAATAAAAGGATTAAACATGGGATCTAAAAAGAAATTATTTGAACCGATTACAGGGGAAAGCGCGGATCGAGTCCAAGAGTTATGCAAGAATATTCCTAAAGATTTAAAGAAGTTCAAAAAGAGTATTTACTATCTTGATTCAAATCAGCTTTTTCAGGACCAATTCGTTAATCAGTTATTATCTCTCGTAAATAACTTGGATGAGTTGCATTATTTGCTAACTGGGATGATTAAGCCAAAGGATATTTACTATTCCTCTTTAAGAACAGCTTTGGCAGCACTCAACGGCACATCAAATGTTTTAATTATCACGGCGCATTATTTGAAGCCTGAAAATAAATATAAACGTTTGTTGAATCAACATTCTTTTTCTTTTGAATTAAATCAGATTTTTAGAAAAGTTGATTTTGTTAAACAAGTCTTAGAGCGCGTCAGTAAAGGCGATCCTATGAGTAGAAATATTCCTAGGCCAACTTTAAATTTTAGATCCCGTTGGTAAGTGAAAAAAGTGAAGGAGTCATTAGTACTCCTTTTTTTATACCTAAAAATACACCCATTTTTCTGCATATAGGTAGCTATAAACTGTATTTTGATCGATCAAAATATAGAGCTAAATATGAGCGAAATTATATCACCAGAAAATACTGAACTATTGACTCACATCATGGGTGGAGCACATAAGCAATCTTATGTACATTCAGCACTTAATTTACAGACTGAATTAGAACAAAAAATAGAATCTGGAGAAATTGAAAAAGCGGATACCGGACTTGTTAATCATTTTGCGCCAAATGTTTATTTAAGGGAGTTCAGTGCCAAAGCAGGTACTTTGGTTGTAAGCAAAATGCATCGTACTGAGCATTTCATTTTGTTTTTAACTGGCAGTTTAAGTGTTATGACTGAAAATGGTGTTGAACACATTAAAGCACCGTGTATCCAGCGAACTATGCCAGGTACAAAGCGTGTAGCCTATTTCCATGAAGATTCAACCTGTATGACTATTCATCCGACTGAAAATACGGATGTACAAGAAATTGAAAAAGAAATAATTGTTCCAAGTGGTGAAGAGGAAGATTATCTCATTTCAATCGGACAAAATATGCAGGAGTTCCTGGTATGACTTGGGCAGCAACGGTAGCAGCAGTTGCAGCTGTAGCGGGTGCGGCAATCACAGGATATTCATCCTATAATCAAAGCAAAGGTATGGCTGAGCAAGCCAATGCTGATGCTGAAGCACAAAAAGCACGTGGTCGACTTGAAGCTGAGCGTATCCGTAAGGAGAAGGAAAAAACACAGTCAGCAGCACGTGCAGCACTTGCAAGTAATGGTCTTGATGTTAATGAAGGTACATCTGTAGTTATTAATGACAGCATTGAGCAGGCTGCAAATTATGATGCAAACATGGCTGAAATTACTGGATATAACTCATCACAGCTTTTGAAAGCTGAAGCAAGCCAATTTAAAAATAATGCCAATGCAGCCGCTGCTACAGGTGTTTTAAATACTGTAGCTGTTGGTGCTGGTGGTTATCGTGACTACACCAAGGCGAAGAAAGGTGCGGCATCTCAGAATCAGACTGCAATTATGACCGCAGCACCACCAAAAACAACAGGTGGCTGGAAATAAGCCGAGCATACTAATTATTGATCAGTAAATTAAGGAGCATTAGCTCCTTTTTTACATCTAAATACACCCATTTTTTGAATGCCAATATCGTTCTAAATTGATCCTATTCAATAGATTTAGAAGGATAAATAAATGGCTAAAATCCCGATGGGTAATTTCGGTAATGCTATGCCTCAGGTGGGGCGTATCCAGATGCCACAAAACCAAAGTGGCCAGATGATTGCAGGTGCACTACAGAATATTTCACAGGTTGCACAGCAACAGCACGAAAGAGAAAAACTAGAACAAGAAAAGCAAAAGGTTGAGCAGGATAAGAAAGATAAGGCCGAATTTGCGCTCCAATCATCAAAGATTGGGGCGGACATCAGTTTGATTGATGAGGACTTGTTGGTCAAAATGCAGGATGGCCAATTAACTTATGATGAAGCGGTAAAACAAAGACAAAATAATATTGAAACGATTAAAGGGCAGTACAAGGATGTAATTCCAAAAACTTACACTCAAGTTTTTGATAATTATTTTGAACAACATTCATATCAAAGTGCTTCTAAATATTTACCTGTTGCTCAAAAAGCTAAACAGCAACAGGGCGTAGTTGAATTAAAGAGCATGACTGAAAACTACCTGAAGAATCCAAGTGCTACAGAACAGGAAGTACAGAATGGACTAATCGTATTTGCTCAATCAAAAGGTCTATCACAAGCTTATGTGGACGACACATTTTTAGAGTATAAAAATAAACGAGCTGCAAATGATATAAATACCTTCTACCTGGGAAACAAGTCAGACAATGAAAAATTGACTGAACTCTCCACCCCAGAAGCTGTAATAGCTAAACATCCTAATTTGACCCAAGAGCAAGCTGTCTACTGGAGTGGGCGAGTATTAAGCCAAATTGATCAGAACAGTCGGGCAGCTGCTTTGCAGCAGAAGCAGTTAGAGAGTGATGCTAAAGATGCTCTTGATGAGATGAAGGCAGATATCGAAACAGGCTTGATTCCAAGTGAAGATATCATCAAATCTCGTTTGGCACGTGTTAAAGGAACTGAAAAAGAGTCTGAGTTTGTCCAATATAGTGGGGCTTTGGTTGAAGTTCAAAAATTCATGAGGCTAGGCCCTGATCAGCGTGAAGCTTACCTAAGCAAAAAACGATCAGAGGCACAGAATAGAGCATTAGATAATCCTCAAGATGTGAGCTGGAATTTAAATCTTTTATCCAAAACTCATGAGAATATGCTGAGCTATGAAAAGAATAATTCATCCTTGGCTTATTCCATCAAGACCGGGCAGGAATTAACACCGATCCCCACTACTTCCATCATTATGGGAGATCCAAAGGCGGTTGCAGCATTATCTAAAAATATTAAAACGATCCATGCCAATAATGTTCTTAACGGTGTAACTGGTTCGCTTAACCCATTAACATCTCAGCAACAAGAAGAATTAAAACAGTTTTGGGGTAAGGCTAAGCCAGGTGACAAGCTTACACTTTTGACCAATTTGTTTACTGCTAGCGCGGGGAACGCTAATGCAGCGCGGGACATAATCAAGAGTGTTGCTGGTGACAGTGGAGCTTATCGTTTATCAGCATCATTAGGCCGTAGAGGCTTGAATGATATTGCGGGGCAGATTGTCACCGGACAGGATCTGCTGGATAAAAATCTGGTAAAGGTTGATGAGAATGCTCTCAGAACTCATACAGCAACTTATCTGGCTGGTGTTACGACTCCTGGAAAACCTGATTTTGAAATTTATCTGGAGTCGGTAAAGGCTAATTATGCCTATTTGCTGCAGAAGTCTGGGCAAGTGGCTGATTCAAAAGGAAGCCTCCTAAATAAGTCAATTGATGAAGATTTATTCCACAAAGCTGTATTGAACGTAACTGGAGGAAAGTACACCTCTGGTGGATTTTTTGGCTCCAAGTCAGTCGTGTTGCGACCTCATACTGTTGGTGAAAAGTCATTCCGTGAACAATTAGAAAATTTCAATTCCCGTAATGCTCGTACTTATGGAGGATCGGATAAAGAGTTCTTTATGGATTTACCATTAGAGCAAGACCCTACCAATCCATACAAATACTATTTCAAAAATGGTACCAGGTATGTGATGGATGCAAACGATAAGAAGCGCAAGACACGTTTAACTTTTACAGTCCGATGAGGTGATCCATGGATTTTTTAGCAGATGATGAACTCACATTAAATCAGGATGACCCACGGTTTAAGCCAAAAAGTCAGCGTGGGAACTTTTTAGATGGTGCATTAGGTACTGTTTCCGGTGTGGCAATGGGAACAATTGAGGCCGCAACAGCACCAGATTCACTAATTAGGGGCGATAAAAAGGCAGCTGCTCTTAGAGCGCAAAACCTTGAAATTTTTAAACCTGATGATTTAGGTGGTGTGGGTGAGTTTACCTACGGCCTGACTAAAGACTTTACACGTATTGGGTGGAACGCCGTAACCACACTAGGTACAGGTGGTGTACCTGGTTTGGCATTGAATTCTGGGCTATTTGGGTACCAGACCTTTGAGGCAGAGAAATCAGACTTACTGAATAAAGGGGCAGATATAAAAACAGCCCGTACCGGTGGGGCCATCAGGGGTGTTACGGACGCTTTAGGATTCGCAATTCCTACTCACGGCGTATCCAAATCTGTAATAGCTGACGCCGTTGCTACTACTGCTTTGTCTACTGCTGCAGGTTCAGCGGGAGATTATCTGGAAGGGTCGTACCTTGAAGACCATAAAAATAAAAAGGTTGCTCAGTACGGTGAAGCTTTAAAGGAAAATGCAACCAGTCCATCTACTTTGGCAGCTAATGGGGGAATGGCATTGCTGCTTAACCTGTGGGCGAATAAGGGGAGATTGCGACCAGATCAGGTTAAAGACCACAGTAATGTTGATGCTATGAATGATGCAGCGCATATTCAAGCGAATGTTGAGCATGCGGAAGGCTCAAACCCATTTAGTTCAACCAACCCTAAAGAAGTAAACTCACACTTTGATGCATTAGATAGTGCCATGGAAAGCGCATTAAATGATGAGTTAGTGAGCCTGAAGGTACCAGTGACCGGGTCACCTAAAGCAATCGTAACCGGTACACCAGTGGTACCAATAACAGGAACACCTAAGGCAATCATAAGACCAGTTCCATTAAATGCTGATGAGCATAGAGCACAGGTTTTTACCAATCCTATATTGGATAAAAAGCCATGGGCCAAAACTATCGCTCAAGAAGCTTCTAAACGCGGTATTAATCCAGTAGATGCTTTGGTGTTATCTCATATAGAAAATGCTGGCACGTTTGACCCAAAAATTCAGCCTAAAGATAAAGAAGGGAATCTACTGTCATCTGCTACAGGCTTATTTCAAACCATTGATAGTACGTTTGCACGTATGGGTGGAAAGAATAAGTTTGATGGTAATGATCAGATTAAAGCGGGTCTGAACTACTACGAGCATAATACCAAAGTTTTCCGCAGCCACTTTAATCGAGATCCTAACGGCTTAGAGCTTTACTATCTACATTTCTTTGGTGAGGGTGGTGGTCCAGTTTTTTTGAAGGCCAAAGATAATGAGTTGTTTGTTGATGTGGCCACTCGCTGGAGCAAAGGCAACGAGAAAAAAACGGCTCGTCAAATTGCGGAAGGTATTACGGCGTCTCATAAATTTAATGGCATGACCGTTGGACAGGTTAAAGCAAAATATCAGAATCGCTGGAATGACATTGCCAAGCAATATGATGGTGTTGGCACACTGTCCGATGACAATGGATCTACAGCTGTCAGAGGAAGTGAATCAGAGTTTCCAGAGTTTGAGTCAGAAATAGCGGCACCTCCTACCTATAAGTCTCAATCTGATGCTGAAATCGAAGCAATGCCTTTTGTATTTAGTGCGGATGAGCATAGTGTTAAATCACTGCAGGAAGAGTTTGAAGCACTATCTTCTCCACTGACTAAAGAGGATTTAGAGTATTTAAAGGCTACAGCGCATTATCAATATTCTGAAAGCAGTGCTTATCGTACGCCGTATACCGAGCCTCAAATTGATTTATCTGGTCCAAGTAATAGTGCAAATCGTACTTTGGATACATTGGATTATGACATTCAGCAATTGGCACCAGATCAGCAAGTTCTACCAGAACAGCAACGGGTTCTTGTTAATACTCCTGAGTCAGATAATTTTGATCTTAATAACAGACTGCTTGAATCAACCAATCAGCAGAACTCAATTATTGAGGGAGTAGATAACTGGGCTTCTACCAGATCTCAAAACTATCTTAAGCGCGAGCAGGTAAGGGAGGATGGCAGCTTAACTCAAGAGCTCCACAACAAAGCCTCTAATACGACCTTTCAGCGTCAGATTAATCAGGACGGTACGATCACTCCAGTAAAAGCTACACGTAATGGTAATGATCTATTTGCACATCCAGCCAATAGCAAAGCAGATAGCCCTGAATTAACAGCAGTCCAACATAAAGCCACCCAGGCATTAGAGCGGGAGTTCTGGAAGCCAGGCAAATCTAAAGTTGATGGTGCACCAGACTTAACTAAATCCAGTAAAGGTGAATACGGCGCATTCACTGATACTCCAGATGGTCGGGAAGCCGTTGCCATTATGGAAGCAGATCCTGATATGGAAGTGACCTTTACCCGTATGGATGAAAATGGGAATGAAGAAATTGTGACGATGTCTTCCCGTGATCTGTTGGATTACGTTAAAGAGCAAGAAGAAATCGCAAAAGATGAAATTCAGGCAGTGAAGGCATTAGCCAGCTGTGCATTAAGATATGGGAGTGAAGCAGCATGAGAGCAGAATGTAGAGAACAGGTCGCAAAGGCTTTAGGCAAAAGAAAATTAAGTGCTGCAGACAGTAATCGTATTTCATCACTGTATATCCGTGCACAAAACACATTGGCCAGAACTGACCCGGACTGGATATTTAAAAGCCCGGCTGAACGTGCAGAAGCTATTGCTCAGAAAACAGCTTCGGATCTCGCCGTGCAGATTGCTAAGAATAATCAAAATATTGCACGGGATGCCACTATTAAGGCCCAGCTACAGAACGAGATTTATAACCATCCTAAATTAAATCCAGTTCAGGTTCTTATGCGTAAGATTGCATATTTCTCTGATCAAAGTGGTGTCCAATCTATAGAGAAGCAATCTCAAGCATTGCATAGTCGTTGGATGTCTTTAGTAGCTGATGCATTTACCAAAACCCAAGAACGGTTTGGGATGTCAGTGAATAAGGCAATGACTGATGACATTATTCGAGTCATGTTTGGTGGAAAATCTGATAATCCTGAAATCACTGCAATGGCCAAAGATGTAAGCGCAGTCTTAGAGGAAATGCGTTTAGCTTTCAACCGAGCCGGGGGAAATATTAAAAAGTTAGACAACTTTGGTTTTATGACATCTCATGATCAAAAGAAAGTTGCTTTAACGGAGCAAGCGGAATGGGTGAGTGATACTTTAAAAGGGGTAGATAGAAACCAGTACATTAAAGAGACTGGTGAACTCATGGATGAGTTAGAGCTCAAATCCATGCTTGAGGAGGTCTATAAAACCATTTCAACCAACGGCGCTAATAAAGACTTATTGGTACTGACTAAACAAGCCAAAGCAGGTACATCACCTGTAGGTGGTCGTGCCAAAATGGCTAACCGTCATCAAGAATCTCGTGCGCTACACTTTAAAGATGGGAATGCCTGGTTGGAGTATCAGAAAAAATACGGTACTTACAATGAGTCTGGCTTTCATGAAATCTTGAAAAACCATACTCAGCGTATGAGTACTGAAGTGGCCATGATGCAAAACCTAGGTTCGAATCCACGTTTGACATTCGAATCATTATTAGATGAAGCCAAGATTAACCTTAAGGCTGATCCTCAAAATGGATTAAAGCACGGCGAAATTGATAAGCAGGCTCATCGTGCTTTATCGATGTATAACACTTTGGATGCCTATACCAGGTCGATTGATTCAACCTTAGGTAATGTCATGGGGGGTCTCCGTGCATTAATGGTTACATCTAAATTAGGTGGTACCACATTAACTACCTTTGGTGACCATGCCAGCATGAAGAAGGTTGCTAATATGCTGGGCTTGTCTTACACCAAATCCATTCTTCCTGAATACATGAAGCAGCTCAAGCAGGGCAGTACCCGAGATGAAGCTTTAAGATTTGGGCTTGGTATTAATGAGATGATTGGCTCTATGTCCCGTTTTGGTGATGCAGATATTGTAAGCAG
Organism: Acinetobacter sp. SA01; assembly: GCF_011319235.1. NCBI lineage: Bacteria > Pseudomonadati > Pseudomonadota > Gammaproteobacteria > Moraxellales > Moraxellaceae > Acinetobacter > Acinetobacter sp. SA01. Next base: position 208,884 of record NZ_WXXM01000001.1, on the reverse strand, counting down.
TGCTACCAAATCAGGGCGTTTTAATGCCCGTATGAACACCCTTGCCTCAACAACGATGAAACTATCAGGTTTGAACGCCGTGACCGCAGGAGCGAAACGAGCGTTTAATCTGGTGCATATGAATAAGCTTGCTGAAATGACCCGTAAAACGGATTGGCAGGATCTCGGTGCAGATGATCTTAAGATCCTGCAGGGGAACGGTATTACCGAACGTGACTGGCAATTGTGGCAGCAGCTGGAGCCAAGTAAGCGTGAAGATGGGACGGCGGTACTCTCTCAGAATGACTTCTTTAATGCACCTGATGATGTATTCATTGATTTTGCATCACCAGAATTAAAAGCTCTTAAAGATGAAATCGAAGGGCAAGTATCTGACCTGAATCGTCGTAATGCTGAAGATGATATGCGTATTGCTAACAAAGCACAGCGAATCGAGGACGTTAAAAAACAGCTCTCTGCAAGACTTCAGGACTATGCAAATCAGAAAGATGCAAGAGCTCAAGCGGAGAAGCGAGCACTACAAGATCGAATTGATCTAATTGATGCCCAGAAAGAGGCCGCAGCAGCTCATGCTGATATGAATGCCTATATTCGTACGATTGGGAATCAAGAAGAATTGAAAGGTTTTATTGATGGTATTACGCAAGGAAAAACCATTGATAATTTAACTGATAAAGCCAAAAAACTAGGTCGAACACTTGAGAGTTTGGACAATACAGTTGCATTAAAAACAACTAAGTTGAACGATAAGATCAAGACTTTTGAAAAAGAGATCCAAAGCAAATTTAGTGATTTCACTGGACTACTGAACAGTAAAAATAAGTTATCAAAAGAAAAGTTGGCTGAATATGAGGATAGGTTATCGGACCGTCTGAATCGCTATGGTTCTCGTCGTGATGTAATTGCTCAAAAAGAAATGGATGCTTTAAATGAATTAAAGGATTTGATTGGTTTAAAGAAAGAGCAGCTTGAAACTGATTTTGAAATTCGCAAGGCTACTGAGCAAACAAGAATCAAAGAAGAGACCGATAAGAAAATTGACTCATCGCTATCACGTAATGCTCGGAGAAACTACAAGAGTGGCGAGGATCTAGGTTATCGTCTTGGTAATGCAGAACGCCGTATGATTGAATTACGAGCAAGAATGCGTAATGCCGACAGTTTGGCAAATAAAGCCATAACTCAAAAATATAAAGAACTTGATAAGCGAGTGAATGAGTTAGATACCGAGTTCACAGAATATCAAGCCAAAGTTAATGAGCGCCAAACAAAGCGTCAATATGTTATGGGTCGCCTCAATAATTCCATTACGCCAAGACAACAAGAGTTGTTAGCTGATGCTCGTTATAAGGCCGCAATGAAATATCAGACTCATATCTTCAATGAGGAATCCGTAGCTATCATCGAGGCCGGTGTACGTGAGCGCAGTATTATCAACTTAGGTGAGGCCGGTACCATCCAGGGAGAATTGGGCCGTACTTTATTCCAGTTCAAAGGCTTCCCATTGGCATATATGTTCCGTATTGGTCATCGTGCTTTTGCTCAGGGAGATATTAAGAGCCGGGTAACGTTCCTAGCTTCTCTATTAGCCTATCAAACACTGGCAGGGGCTTTGATTGTCCAGACACAGAACTTGGCAAATGGTAAGAATCCAGAGCCAGTATTCACAATTGATTTCTTTGGTAAGTCACTTCTTAAAGGAGGTGGGCTTTCCTTTCTGGGTGACATTATGTCGGCGCTTTCAGATCCTACTGGTCGAAGTGCATCGGACTTTATCAGTGGACCGCTCTTAGGTCAGAGTATGAAACTGGGTATGCTGCTAACTGGTATGGGGAACAACATCATTGAGGGTAAGGAATCTACCCGGATGATGGAGGTGGCCAATACGCTGAAGAGTAATATCCCATTGCAAAATCTTTGGTACAGTAAATTGATTGTTGATCGTATGCTTTATTCAAAGTTGCAGAATATGATTGATCCGGATTATTTGCCTCGTACACAGCAGCGGCTGGAGAACTTGGGCAATAGCTACTGGTGGGATTTATCAGAATAAAATTAGGAGCTTCGGCTCCTTTTTTATTGTATGGTGATTAATTAATACACTTTAAAAATGAAAGAAATGAATAAATTTTTACTTAAGGTTTTAATGTTTTTGGCATGCTTTAGTGCATTTAATTGTATTGCTTTAGCAGCTTCAGAAGTTGATATAGCCGACATCTTTAACTCTGATGGGACGCCTAAAGAAGGGTCTATTAATGGGGTTAAATTTATTTCAGCTAAAGAGAATGGATTACTAACTTTAGCTCTATTTGATGGTGAGTCTATTCCAAACAAGAGCGGTGATAATTACTGGTTTTTAAGCTGTAACTCTTACAAAGATAGTTACAACATGAATGCCGTTATATGCGGAGCACAGAGAGGGGAATTCAGAATTTTGTTGGGTTCGTTAGGATATATAATTGAAATGGAAAATAAGCCAAGAGGCGGAGGGCGCTATATAGTGGCATTTGATAAGGAGCCTAGTTTTGAGGCAACTTACCGTATTATTGATAAGTTCGAAGTTAAGAAATTCTTAGCCAAAATGATCGATTCCAAAAAGATGCAGTACTCTTATAAAAATGAGAAAAATAAATATATTTCTAATGAAAGAAAAATTCAAAATACTGGTCTAACAATTTCTCTCCTGAAGGATATGAGAGATTTTTATTAAATTAGTCAAAAATTTCTGAGAATTACCTGCAGTCATAGGATGAAAATAGAATGATTTTAGATAGGGCGTTTCAGCTTGAAATTATGACGAAGATGGCTGAAGTATATCCAGCTGCTTATGACTTTTCACAAGATGAGCGATATATGGATAGTGACTTTCGGACAAAGCTTTTCACTAATCTTTATTATTTAGAGTCCCATGGATTATTGGAGGCAAAGAGTATTCATTTGACCCTTGGGATCGGTGGAGGGCAAAGTTGGACCCTGGGAAATACCAGGCTAAATCACAGAGGTATGGATTTCTTGGCTGATGACGGTGGCCTATCTGCAATTCTTGGGACAGTTACGATCAAATTTGAAACCGAGCAGCTTAGAGCCATTCTTGCTGCAAAAATTATGAGTTCTGATCTTAGTTCTGAACGTAAAACCACTATGATAGATGCTATTAAAGAACTGCCGGCAGAAGGGCTAAAACACCTGACAATGAAAATTGTAGATGTTGGTTGGGATAATATGGATTCCCTTATGAGCCTTATACAGAGTGCACTACCATAATGAATACTCGTATCGGTAGGTATCGAGTAAGAGGTGACAGCAATATACGACTTAGAGGGATATCCTGATGGCCTTATATATCTCAACACCTGAGCTGTTGAAGCGCTATGGAATTACTAAAGGAACGTTGATCAGCTGGCGGAATAAAAAGAATTTCCCTGAGCCAGTGATCAAAGCACATGGACGCTCAAGCAGCCGTTACGGGATCAAAGCGGTCGATGCCTGGGAAAGAGATAGCGGATTGCTTAACTCACTTGAAATACAGCCTTTGATAACATCACATTTGTAATTTACTAAAAGGGGATTTTGCATCATGCATAAGACAATAATGTTCTCTTTAATGGCTCTTGCCAGCTCATTAGCTATGGCTACACCAATTACCTTGCAACACTCCAAAACAAGCTATGTGAATGCTGGGATCTGTTCCGCCGTGGTGGATGTAACCATTCATGATTTTCTTGGGACTAATGACAAGCTGTATTTAGACCTGGTGGCAAAAGATAAAGCTGGCAGGGTGCAGGGGACTTCTGAGAATGTCATAACCTACGGCGATATACAAAACCTCCAAGGTAAGGCATTTGGGAATGTCTTTATCGAATCAGAGACTATGTGTGCAGCAGATCGTACCTGGACAGTTCAGGTTAAGCGTGCCGTGTTGGTTGTAGATGGCAAAAGAGAAGATTTACTGAAGGCTAAAAAAGTTTATATCGATGACTTTCAGCCGATGAAAATTGTAATTAAAAAATAAGACACATTTAGAAAGCTTTAAGCTGAAGTCATCAACTTATGAATAAAGTTTAATCTGAGGGAATCTCTCAGTGGGACTCGAACCCATGATACAGAAATCTGAAAGTCAAAATAATTACCGATTGGATATGAAAGATATAAAATACAGGTAGAGGTTAAATTGGAGGTTAAATATTTATACCTGTAAAAATAATATAATTAAAACAATTATTTATATATTTTATATATCGCAATCATATGGCGATTTACTAAGTTTTATAGATTCAAAAAAATCCCGCTTTAGAGCGGGATTTTTATATATATTTTTTAATTACTTATTTAATTAAACCACGTTGAATTAGAGCGCCAAATAATTTTTCATAGAGGAACATGACCCAACACATCAGTTTTGCCTGGTAGTGATGCCATAATTTTAAACCAGCAAGATTCACAGCCCACGACAAAATAAAGGCACCGAACATATCAACCGGGAAATGTACACCAACATAGATTCGTGACCATGCCACCAGCCAGGCAACTGCCAGCAAGAATTTTCCAATATACCGGCGCGCCGAAAAATAATAGGCAAAGGCAATACTGCTAAAAATGGTCATGTGATTGCTGGGGAATGAGCCTGTTGCTTCGTGTGTAATTAAAGTCTGACCGAGATGCATCACAAAAGGACGTGGAGTATTGAACAGGTAAGAGGCCAGCTCACTGATGGAAAGAGCGATACAACAAAATACAAAGGCTTTTAGAATCAGGGCTTTTGAATTTTGATGACCATAAAACCAAAACAGGACAAAGCAGGCAATCAGCAGATACACGAGATCATGGGCGACAAAAGTGGCAAAGCACATCATCAATGGAGAAGCCTGTTCAGATACATTCAAAATGCTAAACAGATCAAGATTTAAACTTTCAAGGGACATATGGTAAGTGGGAGAGATAAAAGGCGAAAGATGGGGGTTACAAGAAAAATAAAATGAAACGTTTAACTGGATTATCGCTATATTGTTGTAAATTATCTATTTGGCTGATTAAAAAAACCGTGTGTGCACACGGTTTTTGTTTAACTCATCATTTCATTATTTAAACTGAATTGAACCATTGGCATTAACGGTAATTTTTGATTCACCGGCCTCAACATTTTGCGCATCAGCGGCCTCAGCACCTGCAAATTTCGCCATATTGGCGCGCATCATTACCGGTTGTGGGTAGTAGTTATTGGTATTCAGGTTGAGATTGACCAATTGATAGCCTGATTTATTCCATGCCGAAGTCAACATTTGTGCGCGTTGCTGAAAGTTTTTCGATGCTTCCACCATCAATTCATTTTCCACTTTTTTACGTTGTGCATCGGAAACGGTAAAGTTGATCGACTGGGTTTGGAAGTTTTGCTGTAATTCGCTGATTAACTGGCTGACGGCTTTAAAATCGGTACTTTTTAGGCGAATTTCAGCCCGGCCACGCCATTCTTTCAATTTCTGGCTGTCATTGTCATACACCGGATAAGTGCTCTGTGTGCCCGTTTCGACTTTCACTTGCGGGTATTTTTTCGATGCTGCAATGGCTTGATTCATGAGTTGCGTAATGAGTGCAGAAAGTTCAGCTGGCTGCTTCTTGCTTCTTTCAATATATAAAACTGCATACATTTCATCATTGGAAATCTGGCGAGTGGCTTCAGCCTGGACATTGACTAAATTATAATTCAGTTGTTCTGTTGGCTGCGCAAAGGTAGCTGTTGAAAGTAGGCTAGTAAGTACAAGAGAGGAGAGAGTTAAATATCGCATTATTTTTACCTATTTTTTGTAAAGAAAAGTTCAGTCTTTAATAAACATGGTATCGCTACTTCATGAGGATTTTTTGTAGACTTTGTGTCAAGATTGTAAATAGTTTGATCGATCTTATAAAAAATGGCTTGTAAATAAAATATTTAAAAATTAATTACTTAACTTGATTTAACTTGAACGGTTACGTTCATTCAATCTTTTGCATAAAAAAAGTATAAAAATAAGGTTTTCTTTAGTCTGTCACACTGTAAGATGATAATTCAATCTAAGAATTGGCTTGATATATTTTTTTGATCGGTTTTAGGCAGATAAAGTCATAAAACTTGTTTATTTTATTGAAAAATTCTGTATCATCCGCCGTTTAGTTATGATGTATAAATCAAGTCGTCAAACTAGATTCTATAAAGCACCGAGTCAAAGGACCACAAGTCACCCGACTTATTTCTTTCAACCCATATCAGAGATGGTAATTCGATATGAGCGTTTCTTCTGTAAATCCTGCCACTAAGTCTACTAACGAATACTATTTGACTCGCCAAAGCCAGATGGAATCCAATGTTCGTAGCTATCCACGTAAATTGCCGTTAGCGATAGCAAAAGCCTTAGGTTGTTGGGTTACTGATGTTGAAGGTACAGAGTACCTCGATTGTTTAGCTGGGGCAGGAACATTGGCTTTAGGCCATAATCATCCTGCGGTAATTCAAAGTATCCAAGATACGCTAGCAAGCGGTCTTCCATTACATACTTTAGATTTAACGACACCTTTAAAAGATGCATTTACTGAAGCATTACTTGAACAGCTCCCTGGTGGGAAGGAAGAGTATTGCCTACAGTTCTGTGGTCCGTCTGGTGCAGACGGTACAGAAGCAGCAATTAAATTAGCAAAAACTTATACTGGTCGTAGCTCAGTGATTAGCTTCTCAGGTGGCTATCACGGTATGACACACGGTTCTTTGGCAATGACAGGTAACCTGTCTGCGAAGAATGCAGTCAATGGCTTGATGCCAGGCGTACAGTTTATGCCATATCCGCATGAATACCGTTGCCCATTAGGCATTGGCGGTGAAGCGGGTGTTGATGCCTTGACTTATTATTTCGAAAACTTCATTGAAGATGTAGAAAGCGGTGTAACCAAGCCAGCAGCTGTAATTCTTGAAGCGATTCAAGGTGAAGGCGGTGTGGTGACTGCACCGGTTAAATGGTTGAAGAAAATCCGTGAAGTGACTGAAAAACACAATATCGTGTTGATTCTTGACGAAGTTCAAGCAGGCTTTGGACGTTCAGGCAAAATGTTTGCCTTTGAACATGCGGGTATTGAACCTGACGTGGTCGTAATGTCTAAAGCTGTGGGTGGTAGCTTGCCGCTTGCAGTACTGGGTATTAAACGTAAATTTGATGCTTGGCAGCCAGCAGGTCACACCGGTACTTTCCGTGGTAACCAGTTGGCGATGGGTACAGGTCTTGCGACCATCAAAACCATCAAAGAACAAAATCTTGCACAAAATGCGCAAGAACGTGGCGATTTCTTACAAGCTGAATTGAAAAAATTAGCAGTGGAATTCCCATGTCTCGGTAACGTACGTGGCCGTGGTTTGATGATCGGTATTGAAATCGTTGACGAACGTCAAAAAGCAGATCATATGGGTTCATTCCCAGGTGATTCTCAATTGGCTGCTGCTATTCAGGCTGCATGTTTCGACAACAAACTGTTGTTAGAAAAAGGTGGTCGTAACGGTACTGTGATTCGTTTACTTTGCCCGCTTATCATCACCCAAGAGGAATGTGTTGAAGTGATTGTCCGCTTTAAGAAAGCAATTGCTGAAGCGCTTGTTGCAGTTCGAGGTGCATAAGGCATGGTAGATTTTGCAGAACACCGTAAAGCGTTATTCTGCAATGATGCAGGTTCCATTGCTGACTATCAGTCAGCAATGGACGAAGCGGTAAAAGCCGTTTCTGCATGGTTGCAAAACGACAAAATGTACACCGGCGGCAGCATTAAAGAGCTACGTAGTGCAATTGCATTTCATCCTTCAAAAGAAGGCATGGGGCTACACAAATCTCTTGAACGTATGGTTGAGCTTTTCTTAAACAAAAGCCTGAAAGTTCATCATCCGCACTCGTTAGCACATTTGCATTGCCCGACCATGGTGGCAAGCCAGATTGCAGAAGTATTGATTAATGCAACCAACCAGTCTATGGACTCATGGGATCAAAGCCCGGCCGGTTCATTGATGGAAGTGCAGTTGATTGACTGGCTACGTCAAAAAGTTGGTTATGGTTCAGGTCAGGCAGGTGTATTTACCTCTGGTGGTACCCAGTCGAACCTGATGGGTGTACTGCTTGCGCGTGATGCCTGCATCGCGAAAAACTGGAAAGACGAAAACGGCAATCCGTGGTCAGTTCAGCGCGATGGTATTCCTGCTGATGCGATGCGTAATGTCAAGGTCATCTGTTCTGAAAATGCACACTTCTCTGTGCAAAAGAATATGGCGATGATGGGCATGGGCTTCCGGTCTGTAGTCACTGTTCCTGTGAATGAAAATGCACAGATGGATGTGGATGCACTGGAAAAAACCATGGCTCACCTTCAAGCTGAAGGCAAGATCGTGGCATGTGTGGTTGCTACTGCGGGTACGACTGATGCGGGTGCGATTGATCCATTAAAACAGATTCGTGAAATCACTAACAAGTACGGCGCGTGGATGCACATTGACGCAGCTTGGGGTGGTGCACTGATTCTGTCTAATAACTATCGTTCTATGCTCGATGGTATTGAGTTGTCTGATTCCGTGACGCTCGATTTCCATAAACATTACTTCCAGACCATTTCTTGTGGCGCGTTCTTGCTGAAAGACGAAGCCAACTACCGTTTCATGCATTATGAGGCTGAGTACTTGAACTCTGCTTATGATGAAGAACATGGCGTGCCGAACCTGGTGTCCAAGTCATTGCAAACGACTCGTCGCTTTGATGCACTGAAATTGTGGATGACGGTTGAAGCATTGGGTGAAGAGCTTTACGGTTCAATGATCGATCATGGTGTGAAGTTGACACGTGAAGTGGCTGATTACATTAAAGTGACTGATGGTTTAGAGCTTCTGGTTGAACAGCAATTTGCTTCGGTCTTGTTCCGTGTAGTGCCAGCAGGCTATCCGGCAGAATTGCTCGATACATTAAACCAAAACGTAGCAGATGAACTGTTTGCCCGTGGTGAAGCGAATATTGGCGTGACTAAAGTGGGTGATGTTCAATCCTTGAAGATGACTACACTTAGTCCAGTTGCGACTTTAGATAACGTGAAGAACCTGCTTGGCCTTGTGCTTGCAGAGGCTGATCGTATCAAAGGTCCAATCGCGGACGGTACATATACACCAGCAATTGATTAATTGATTGTCTGTGTGAAAGGAGGAGACCATACGGTCTCCTTTTTTGTGTGTTTAAGATTGTACAACCTCATTTGATTTATGAGGTATCAATATTGATCTGATTGGAAGAGATGTGGTTGAAAAGTTTTGCTTTAAATTCAAGCTGTAAATTGCAGACTAAAACCTTTTAGAGAGCAGTATTCTGCAAGCAAGTCCCAGTCATGTTCTTTAAAGATCATGTGAGCGGGTCAATCAGGATTAAAATTTTTAATTATTTTAATGTTTATGGTCATATCATTGTCATTATTTATTTTTGACTATATGACAAAATCATGTTGTATGAATTTCAGAGATTTGGACAAGTGGTGGTGAAAATTAGAGTAGTGTAACTTTGAGACGGGACAAAGAAAGCCTGATACAGATAGAAAAGAAATCCAGAAACAGAACATTTTTATGGTCTGTACATAGAATAAACACCCTGTAAGTAGAAACAGAAGGCATGAGAAAATGACAGATTTAAGAAATATTACAAATTCGTACTCAAAAACAATGTTTGAATAATATTTTTGATTGGTTTTTAGTTATTGAATTTAAAAGATATTTTTAAAAATCCTACAAAAGAAATGAATTATCATAAAAGCGTCACAAAGCTGTAACTTGATTGTCATATTCTAAAATCAAAATGCAATCATCGAAATAAGTACAAAACTTTATAAAAAGTAGCGTACTTCAAAATTGCATCTATTGAAGAGAGAAAAGAATGCGCTTAAACCACATCGCACTTGCTTTAGCACTTTCAGGGGCAGCTGTAGCAACAACAGCAAATGCAGCTCGTGACACCATCCAGATTGCTGGTTCTTCAACTGTTTTGCCATATGCAAGTATTGTAGCAGAAGAATTTGGTAATACTTTCCCGCAATTTAAAGCACCAGTTGTTGGTTCTGGTGGTACATCTGGCGGTTTAAAACAATTCTGTCAGGGTGTAGGTGACAATACCATCGACATCGCCAATGCATCTCGTAAAATTAAAGATACTGAATTGGCTGCATGTAAAAAAGCTGGCGTAAACCAAGTAATCGAAGTTAAAGTAGGTTATGACGGTATTGTATTCGCATCTAACTCAAAGAAAGCAGCTTATAAATTACGTCCACAACATGTATTTGCTGCACTGGCTGCACAGTTGCCTTCACAAGGCAAATTGGTTCCAAACCCGTATACACGCTGGAATCAAATTGACAAAGCACTTCCAAATGAACCAATTACATTGGTAATTCCAGCTTCTAACCATGGTACACGTGAAGTGTTCCAGGAAAAAATGGTTGAAGCAGGTTGTGAATCTTACGCATACTTCAAAAACTTAGACAAAGATGCTCAGAAGAAAGCATGTTCAAATTTCCGTAAAGACGGAAAAGTCATTGAAATTTCTGGCGATTATACTGAAACACTTGCACGTTTAAAAACTTCTCCAAGTGCAGTAGGTGTGTTTGGTTTAGGTTTCTATGACCAAAACCGTGACAAATTACGTGTAGCTACAGTGAACAATGTGACCCCATCAGAGAAAACTATTCTAAATGGTTCTTACCCGGTATCACGTCCATTGTACTTCTACGTAAAAGGTGAGCACCTTAAATCAATCAAAGGCTTACAACAGTATTCTGAGTACTTCCTGAACAAGAAAGTTTCAGGTAAAGGCTCTAAACTGGAAAAAGCTGGTCTGATTTCTATGTCAGACAAAGAACGTGCCAAAGTTCTTGCAAATTTGAAAGCCGGTAAAGCGGTTAAGTAATTAGGATAAATGAGCTGACGGTAGAATAATTTCTACCTTCGGCTTTTTTGTATAGACAAGTTTTTCAAAGCATGAAAATTGAAAAATGCTGGAGAATACATGAATCTGCTACTTATGGGCGTGTTGTTGGCATTAATTGCCATCGCCTATCAAATCGGGTTATCAAAAAGCCGTAACCTAGCAGGTAAGGGAAATAACACTGCAAAGTTGCACTCGCGTCCTGGCTATTACGGGGCACTGGTGGCTTTATGGTGTGGTATCCCTGCTTTTTTAATTTTACTGGTTTGGAATATTGTCGAACCGAACATTCTGCGCCATGTGGTGTTAAATAATGTCCCTGCAAACGTTGCAGCGACATTGGATCGTGCCGGCATAGAAGTGCTCATTGATCGTGTTAAAGCGATTGCTTCGGGTTTTGGTGTGAGTGATCAAGCCGCAGCCTATGAAATTGCAGCCGCACAGCAACTCGCGAAAATTGAAACGATTAGTTCTTTTGCCAAATTGGCTTTAGTGATTTGTGCCGCTTTGGCGGGTCTGGTGATGGCTAAAAAGCGCATTGCCCAGCAATATCGTGCCCGTAACCAGGTTGAAAAAATCATTAATTGGGGCTTGGCTCTATGTTCCGGTGTGGCCATCTTAACCACCATCGGCATTGTACTTTCGATGTTTAGCGAAGCCATGCGCTTTTTCCATTTTGTAAGTCCGATCGATTTCTTTTTTGGTACGGAATGGAACCCTGGATTTAGTACTTCTGGAAATGCAGAAGGCAGTTATGGCCTGTTGCCATTAATCTGGGGAACCCTGATGGTGAGCGGAATCGCCTTATTGGTTGCGGTTCCTGTTGGACTGATGATTGCTATCTATCTGGCTGAATATGCACCTTCAAGTTTTCGTGCCTGGGCAAAACCTGCCATTGAAGTTTTAGCCGGTATTCCAACCATTGTTTATGGCGTGTTTGCATTGATGGTGATTGGCCCATTCTTCAAGTTGCTTGGCGAAAGCATTGGACTACACATTAATGCAACCAGTGCCTTAACTGCCGGTTTTGTCATGGGCATCATGATTATTCCATTTGTATCTTCATTGTCGGATGACATTATTACCCAGGTGCCACGTGCACTACGCGATGGTTCTTTAGGGCTGGGTGCAACCAAGTCTGAAACCATTCGTCAGGTGGTTCTGCCTGCTGCACTGCCGGGGATTATTGGCGCATTCCTACTTGCCGCATCACGTGCGATTGGTGAAACCATGATTGTGGTTCTGGCAGCAGGGAACAGCCCATTACTGCATGTCAATCCGCTAGAAGCCGTATCTACAGTTACTATTACCATTGTGAACCAGTTAACCGGCGATACCGACTTTGCCAGCCCGCAAGCTTTGGTGGCATTTGCATTAGGTCTAACGCTGTTTGTCATTACGTTAGGTTTAAACATTGTTGCACTGTATATCGTGCGTAAATATCGCGAGCAATACGAATGAGTACATCAAATACATCTTCTATGGGGCAAAGCTTTGACCCACAAGCTGCAGCTGAATTACGCGAAAAACGTAAACAGAGAATTGCCAGTTCTTTAGCCAAACGTCATCGTAAAGAAAAGACATTCCGTATTTTAGGCTTTTCTGCAGTTGTGACAGGTTTGTTCTTTGTGGTGCTTTTATTCGGAAGTATTTTAGCGAAAGGCTTACCGGCATTCTGGCAAAGCAGTCTCTCTGTACCGGTCTATTTCGATCCTGCCATCATTCAGGTGGGTGCAAAACCTACGCAGAAGGATGGTGAATCTCCAGCCCAGTTTGCAGAGCGTACCATTGCCTGGCAAACCGAAATGGGCATGGTGGATTGGGATGCCTTGATTGTTAATGGCATGATTGCAAAAGATCCTTCAATTGCCTCAAAACGTGATGATTTATCCGCTTTGTATACCAGTTCAGAGGCCTATCGCTTGCGTGATATGGTAATGGCTGATCCAACACTGATTGGCAAAAAAGAAGAGATCAAGATTCTGGCCGATGCCAATGTCGATGTATGGCTAGCAGGTAATATTGATCGCAGTTTACCTGATGACCAGCAACAGCTTAGTCCTGAAATTCGCCAGCTTGCCGATGATTTAAAAGCCAAAGGTGTGATTGAGAATAGCTTTAATACCAATATCTTTACCAATCCGGACTCACGCAGCTCACCTGCAACTTCTGGTCTTGCAGGTGCATTCATGGGCTCAGTGTTCATGATGCTGATCGTGATTTTTATCTCGATTCCGATTGGTGTGGCATCAGCTATTTATCTTGAAGAATTTGCGCCTAAAAATTGGATTACAGATGTTGTTGAAGTGAATATCAATAACCTGGCAGCTGTTCCTTCGATTGTCTTTGGTTTGCTCGGCGCTGCAATTTTTATTGGCTGGATGCATTTACCCCTTTCTGCACCATTGGTCGGTGGTCTGGTACTGAGTCTGATGACCTTGCCAACCGTGATTATTACCACACGTGCATCACTGAAAGCAGTGCCACCATCCATTCGTCAGGCGGCATTGGGCCTGGGTGCTTCCCGTGTACAAACGGTATTTCATCACGTGCTGCCTTTGGCGCTTCCTGGTATTTTAACTGGCGCCATTATTGGGGTAGCACAAGCCCTCGGTGAAACCGCACCCTTACTTTTGATTGGGATGAGTGCTTTTGTAGCAAGCGTGCCAGCGACACCACTCGATCAATCTACTGCATTACCGGTACAAATTTTCTTATGGCAGGGTAACGAATTACGTAACTTCTTTGAAGGACGTACTGCTGCCGCAATTATTGTCTTACTGGCGCTGATGGTTGGTTTGAACAGCCTTGCCATCTGGTTACGTAAGAAACTTGAAGTGCGCTGGTAAGTGAGGACAATATATGAATACTGTAACAGCTATGACACAAGCAAATTCCTTAGAACAGGATGAATCCGTGAATCCAGAACAGAAACAGTTTATCGCTCCCGAAGTCGATCAAAAACATCCTGGTACTTCATTTGTTTCTCAATTCGATACTCATACTTCAACGAAAAAAGAAAATGAAACATCGAATGTTAAAATAAGTACTTCAGATGTCCATGTTTACTATGGCGAAGCAGAAGCCATTAAAGGTATTGACATCAATATCTATGAAAATGAAGTGATTGCCTTTATTGGTCCATCGGGATGTGGTAAATCAACTTTCCTGCGTACCTTAAACCGTATGAACGACACCATTGATACCTGTCGCGTGACCGGTAAGGTCATGCTTGATAATCAGGATATCTATGACCCGAATCTGGACGTGGTTTTACTGCGTGCACAGGTTGGTATGGTTTTCCAGAAACCGAACCCATTCCCGAAATCAATTTTTGATAACGTGGCGTATGGTCCTAAACTGCATGGTTTGGCGCGTGATAAATACGACCTGGAAGAAATTGTGGAAAATAGCCTGCATAAAGCGGGGCTGTGGAATGAAGTCAAAGACCGTTTAAACCAGCCGGGTACAGGTCTTTCAGGTGGTCAGCAGCAGCGTTTATGTATTGCGCGTACTATTGCGGTGAGTCCGGAAGTGATTCTGATGGATGAGCCATGTTCAGCGCTGGACCCAATTGCAACGGCTAAAATTGAAGAACTGATTTCAGAACTTTCAACCCAATATACCATTGCGATTGTAACGCACTCGATGCAACAGGCTGCACGTGTATCTGACCGTACTGCCTATTTCCATTTGGGTGACTTGATTGAAGTCAATTCGACTGAAAAAGTCTTTACTCAGCCAGATCACCAATTGACTGAAGCGTATATTACTGGTCGCTTCGGTTAATCTGAACACCATATCTAAAAAGAGCCGTAAGGCTCTTTTTTCGTTATAATTAACAGATTAAGAATCCAACCATAAAACAAGAATGCAGCCTACACTTGAAGAGCGAGAGCGCGCTAAAATCACACGTCGTGCCTTAAAAGAGGTGTTTCAAATCGTATTTGGCACAGTGTATATAGATCATATTTTGCTGTTTTCATGGTTGGGCTGAGTATAGTCATTGCAGTTTTGATCCCTGATTATGATGGCCTGTTTCTAACGTCGCAAAGCCGCGGCATGACAAATTACCATCGATGGCTTTATGATATTTTTGTGATTTTGTCGAGTTTGATGGGTTTTGTCCTTTATTTTTTATTGAAAAGACAAAAATATAATACTGAGTTTGGCCAAAAGTGGCGTGCCTACATTAGAGCAAATGTTGAAGTTAAACTATATCGTTATCAAAAAGCACAACAGGAAGGTAAATTCCCCTTGTTGCATACACGCTTTGGGGAGTATTTCTTTCTCATTTTTTTGATTATATTCTTTGTTTTAATGTATTCAATAATCACACCAATTGAAAATTCAAGACGTGGTAATTTCTTTATTCAGACGTGGTGGCCAATCAATGCGGTCATTATAGGGGTGTTATATTCGGGATGGTTTTGGCTGTATTTTCGTTTATTCGCGGTGAAAGCTATTATGACACAATATAAGGGGTTGATTCGATGTGAACAAGCTAAACGCAATCGTAATAATACTATTGAAAAATGCTGAAATTGACCTAATCTAAAGATATAAACCGAATTAAACTGAGAATAGATTTTTTATGTTATTTCACAACCCCAAATTACCCGCTGAAATCCGTATCAACCATTTAAACGCACGTGTAAATGAACAACGAAAAAAAATTGCACAAGCGACTGCATCTAAATTGGAACAACTGCATCTTGCCCAACAGCTTTCAAAAGAAGCGCGTTTACGTAAAAAGAATAATCAAAAAATTTATGTGCTTGACTTCAAAGGTGACACAGCAGCCTCTGCCGTAGAAAACTTGCGTGAAGAAATTACCCTGATTTTAGCCACTGCAAAAGCAGGGCGTGACCGTGTTGTGGTACGTCTGGAAAGCCCGGGCGGTATGGTGCACGGCTATGGTCTGGCAGCTGCCCAGCTGGTGCGTTTGCGCGATGCCGGTTTTAACCTGACGATCTGTGTCGATAAAGTCGCAGCCAGTGGTGGCTATATGATGGCCTGTATTGCCAATGAAATTGTATCTGCACCATTTGCCGTGGTCGGTTCCATTGGTGTGGTTGCACAGGTACCAAACTTTAACCGTCTGCTGAAAGAAAAGCACATCGACTTTGAACTTTATACCGCAGGTCAGTTTAAACGTACCGTAACCATGTTTGGTGAAAATACCGCTGAAGGTAAAGCCAAATTTGAACAAGAGTTACAGCAGACGCATGAGCTGTTTAAGCACTTTGTTGAAAAGTATCGTCCGCAGTTGAATGTTGAAAAAGTGGCAACTGGTGAGCACTGGTATGGAAAAGATGCGCTTGAATTGAATCTGGTAGATAAGCTGCAAACTTCAGATGAATATTTACTTGCTTTATTGCCACAACATGAAGTCTTTGTGATTGAAACTCGACGTAAACCGACACTGGGTGAAAAGCTGGGTTTACAAGCCGCGCAAATAGCTGACGGTCTAGTCCCTGTAGTGATGAATAAAGTGATGGAATCATTGAGTAAAGCCAATGCAAATTTGCTACAAATGCGTGACCCTAAACTTTAATTGAAAGCTGTTTGCTGATTTTAAAATTGCGCTCTGATGAGCGCAATTTTTTTGACTGACTGTAGCTTAATATCCGATTCAATTTGATCCCCCCTTATGAGGAAATTAAAATAAATGAGCACAGGTTTTTTATGCTTTAGCGTAGAACCACTTCTGCAACGGATTTACTGATCCGGTTTCAGTATATTGGGAGTAAATAGTATTCTGCTTGAAAAATGGCTGACAAAGTAGAGCTGGGGGAGGCTGAAGCTGACTCATGGTTCCCTGTTTGCCTGAATGCTATCCTTGGACGTGTGGTCACTTTCTGGTTGCGGTATTTTAGCTAAGCTTTTATAACATAAATCAAGAAGGCCATAGCCTGCAGCGCCGACTGTTGCAAGCAGCATATCTTTATGTGCATCCCACATATCTCCCTGTTGCCCATTATAATTTTCTGCTTCCTCTGGTGATAAACCAATGGCAATCAGCCATTCAAGCCATTCATAAATTAAGCTGGTGGCCATGATAAATTGCACGACTAATAAAAATAGCGTGAAGGGTTTGGCCTCAGGCAGCCATACATGAAACAGCCGTAGTAACACTGGGTAGAGCAGTACACCACAGGCAAGATGCACCAGACGGTCATACATATTGCGTGACCAGCCCATCGATTGATTAAGGTCAAAATTGAACAGCTGAATTAGCCATTCGTTATAGGGAACATAGGAATAGAGGTAATGTGCACCGATAATATGGATCAGTAAAAAAATGAGATAGAGCACAAAACTATAAAAACTCATGCCAATTTTTTTTTGGGTAAACAATAGCAGCACCAGCATAAACACGGTACCGGCTTGATGCAGTAGATATGCTTCAAATTCTAAAGGATGGATACTGGCGATGATTACCGCAATAGTGAGTACTGCAAGAGCAACCCAGTGTTTGATATTCAATTGATGTTCAATCATTATTTCTTGTATTGGCAAAGTTTTATAGGAAGTGCTGAAATTTTATCAATGGCTTATGTGGTTACAAACATAGATGAATTATCAACAGATTCTATTCTAATAAAAAAGCGAAGCCGAAGCTTCGCTTTTTAGATTTATTTCGAATTAAATTTTAGAAATTAAATCCTTAATCTGTTTCGCTTGAGTTGAAGCATTACCTGTATAAGTTGCAGGAGTCATTTCAGCCAGACGGGCACGGTCAGCAGCAGGAACGGCTTCCAGCTCGTTACCATTTACGAAGTTCACCATCATGTCGCGAGTCATGGCCTGACCACGAGTCAGGGCTTTTAATTTCTCGTATGGTTTTTCAACTGCATAACGACGCATTACCGTTTGAATTGGTTCAGCAAGCACTTCTTGAGCATGGTCAAGATCTTCCAGAATACGCTGTGCATTCAATTCAAGTTTGCCAATACCTTTAGAGCAAGCTTCGAATGCGATCAAGCTTTGCGCAAAACCAACCCCCATGTTACGAAGCACAGTAGAGTCAGTTAAGTCACGTTGCCAGCGAGAGATTGGAAGTTTTTCGCCCAAGTGTGCAAGAACTGCATTGGCAATACCCAGGTTACCTTCAGAGTTTTCGAAGTCGATCGGGTTGACTTTGTGCGGCATGGTTGAAGAACCCACTTCGCCTTCTTTCAAACGTTGTTTGAAGAAACCAAGCGAGATATAACCCCATATGTCACGGTTAAAGTCGATCAAAATCGTGTTGAAACGACGTAACGCATCAAAAAGTTCCGCCATGTAGTCATGTGGTTCGATTTGAGTAGTGTACGGGTTAAACTGTAAACCTAAAGATTCAACAAATGCTTGTGAATGAGCAGGCCAGTTGATTTCAGGGTAAGCAGAGTAGTGCGCGTTATAGTTACCTACAGCACCGTTGATTTTGCCTAGAAGTTCAACTTGTTTGAACTGTTTGATTTGGCGCGCTAAACGGTAAGCAACGTTCGCCATTTCTTTACCCAAAGTGGTTGGGCTAGCAGTTTGACCATGGGTACGAGACAACATTGGTTGTTCAGCATGAGTTTCAGCCAAAGCAACGATTGAGTCGATAATTTGTTGCATTGCAGCAACTAAAACTTCACGACCATTTTTCAGCATTAAAGCATGAGACAAGTTGTTGATGTCTTCAGAAGTACAGGCAAAGTGAATGAATTCACCGGCATTCTTCAATTCTTCGATATCAGCAATTTGTTCTTTAAGGAAATACTCAACTGCTTTAACGTCATGGTTTGTGGTACGTTCAATTTCTTTAATGCGGTTGGCATTGTCTTCAGAGAAGTTGGCAACAATTGCATCAAGCGCAGCATTGGTTTCTGCACTGAAAGCAGGAACTTCAGTGATTTCAGGACGGTTTGCAAGCGCTTGTAACCAGCGTACTTCAACAGTCACACGAGCGTGGATTAAACCAAACTCAGAGAGGAAAGGGCGCAAAGCATCACATTTGCTAGCATAGCGTCCATCTAATGGAGAAAGTGCGGTTAAAGCGTTCATAGCGATTCCTTAAACTTTGGAATTAAACGTAAAGCGAATAATAAAAATTCGTTCATGATCAGGTTAAACTACCTGATACTGTAAACGGGCAAGATCTTGAATATCCTGGAGCAGTTTGCGCTTGCTAAAAATCATGCCCCATGAGCTGCCACCTAACTGACGCCATAAGTGCGCCAGTTGCAGGCCAGTAAACAGGGAAGCGCGAATTCGGTTGGTATGGGCACTATCTTTAAATGCTTCGGCATTGCCCTTGACCATAATCCGCGGATTAATTTGTCCGGCAGTGTCTATATAGGTTTGGGCAAGGTTAGCAATAATGCTGGGATGCAGATAGTTATTATCGAAAAAAGACAGCTGTTTTAGAATTTTTTGTTGTGATTGTTCAATAATTTCAACAAATTTGGGATTGCTATAGACTTTTTTCTCTAACTGTAACAACGCCATGGCATAGCTCATTGGCAATTTGGCGTTGGAAAATTTCGGTAAACGTGATTTAGGAGAAGGATTAAAGGGTTGGGTAATACTGCTTTCTAATGTTTTTAAGCCAAGGGAAATATCGGCCAGTTGATTAAAAAAGTCTAGGGTTTGACAGGATTCATTGGAAGTAGGACGGATATTCAGGCTGGCTTTAATCAGTTGTTCTAAATAGAAGCTACCATTTTCACCAATACTGTGTTGTCCTGACATGGCTGTCATATGGGTCAGCTGTGTTGACTGGAACACAGCTGCCAACGCCAAAGCACGGTTCTGACGTACATTCAAAGTCCGAGGCTGTTGAAAGGGTAACTCAGCCATGCCTATCGCTTCCTTTTTAAATAAAATCAGGTTTTGGTGCATTGGTATGATGAATCACACCGCCACCTAAACAAACTTCATCTGCGTAGAACACTACACTTTGTCCTGGAGTCACCGCACGTTGCGGTTCGTCAAATTCAACACGTACGCCATTTGGCATATTGGCATCTTGATAAATGACACAAGCCTGATCCGGCTGGCGATAACGGGTTTTAGCCGTACAGCGGAAACCTGTTACTGGAATATTCTGCTCACCCGCGACCCAGTCAATTGCTTCACTCCAAAGTATAGTACTTTGCATGAGTGGATGCTCATGACCCTGACCAATAACAAGGCGATTGTTTTCAATATCTTTATAAAGCACAAACCAGGCGCCTTCGGCTTCGCCTTTCAGACCACCTAAGCCGATACCACCGCGCTGACCGAGCGTATAGTACATTAAGCCGTGATGTTCACCAACCTCTTTGCCGGTATCCAGTAAAATTTTTCCGGGTTGGGCTGGAAGATATTGTTTTAAAAAGTCATTAAAACGGCGTTCACCAATAAAGCAGATTCCGGTGGAGTCTTTTTTCTTTGCAGTTGCCAGACCCAGTTCTTCAGCAATTTTACGCACTTGTGGCTTTTCAATTTCACCGACAGGGAACAAAGTCTTGTTAATTTCACGGCCATGTACCGCATGCAGGAAATAAGTCTGGTCTTTGTTTTGGTCAAATCCGCGTAACAAAGGTGCATATTCTTCACCACGCGAGTTGGTCATGGTTTCACCACGACGGCAGTAATGACCGGTCGCAATAAAGTCTGCACCCAAATTCACGGCATGGTCTAAAAAGGCGCGAAATTTGATTTCTTTATTACATAAAATATCCGGGTTTGGGGTGCGACCAGCCGCATATTCAGCCAGGAAGTGCTCAAACACACGATCCCAATATTCCATGGCAAAATTGGCGGTATGCAGTTTGATGCCAATTTTGTCGCACACAGCTTGCGCATCGGCAAGGTCTTCCATGGCCGTGCAATATTCCGTGCCGTCATCTTCTTCCCAGTTTTTCATGAAAAGTCCTTCAACCTGATAACCCTGTTGAAGAAGGAGTGCTGCAGAAACAGAAGAATCTACACCACCAGACATACCGACGATGACACGTTGTTGCATAGGATTAGGCATCCAAAGTTGTAAATAAGGGAGAATTTTGGTGCTCATAAACGAGCGATAAAGGATATTTTTGACCGGATAGGGCATCTTTGACGGCTTTAATCACCAAGGGACTACGTGCGCGTGCAGATTCTTCCAGTTCGTCCAATGTCATCCAGACGGCACCCACGATTCCTGTATCTAATTTGGCATCGGCATGATGATGCAGATCTGTGGCTAAAAAGCAAAAACGGAAATAGGTACGGTCAGGGAACATTGGGGGAGTATAAGTATATATGCCAAGCAGGTCTGTAATTTCTACATCATGCCCGGTTTCTTCCATGGTTTCACGAATAGCCGCCTGTATCAGCGTTTCGCCACATTCGACATGACCTGCCGGCTGGTTAAATACAGTATGTGTCACACCTTGAGTATGTTCTTCAACAAACAGGAATTTTCCGTTTTTTTCAATAACAGTAGCGACGGTAACGTGGGCAGTCCAAGCGGTCATAGAAAAGCACCATGGGATAAAAGGGGTATTCTACAAAATTTAGCGCTCGGTGGCTATGTTGCAGGGCTTTTTCTTTCTAATCCACCTTCTTGATGATCACTTGCACGGTGAAAATACATCAGGAATTGGGTTGGTAAGCCCAGACACTATGTAGAAATTTCTGTTCTGAGCCCCACGGGGTCAGGTGAATATCATGTTCAAAATGCATTAAATGAAAATCGGCACCGAGTTTTTCTTGTAACTCTTTAATGCTATAACGCTGAATAGTTAAACCGCTGCATTGGGTTGGGCCATCTTCAGCAAAGTTGGACATGATTAGATGCCCCCCTTTTTTTAAAGAGGTTTTTAGGTTGAAAATATATTGCTGTTGTTGTTCAGCTGTGACCATAAAATGAAATACGGCACGGTCATGCCATAAATCAAAATAATTGGCGGGAAGCGTGACGGTGCAGATATCCTCTACCAGCCAAGTGATCTGTTCTGCATGCAGATTTTTCTCCCGTAGTCTGGTTTGGGTTTTTTCCAAAGCTGTCCGGGAGAGATCTAATACATGGATATGTTTAAATCCAAGCTCTAAAAGTTGATCGATAAATAACGACGCACCACTTCCCACATCAATAATCTGCGCAGTTAAATCAAGTTTATGTTTATCTCTTAATCTCTGGATCAGTTCTAAAGATTTTTGATCCTGTTCCTGATACCAACTGACTTGATCAGTAGATTTAGTCTGATAGACATCTTCCCAATGCTTTTTGCTCATGGTGTGACATCCTTAATTTAGAGAAAATTGAACCTGTAAAGTTCATGCCTTGAACTGAACGAACTAGCGAAATTAAACTCTGACCGTTATTGGTAATTCCCTGCCACTTTCACATAATGTCTTGCTGAATAAGGCAAAAATTCTTTTTCTTTCTCTGTAAGCGGACGAACTTTCTGTACCGGACTGCCGACATATAAATAACCACTTTCCAGACGTTTGCGTGGTGGAACCAATGAGCCTGCACCAATCATCACGTCATCTTCAATCACCACATCATCTAAAACGATGGTGTTGATCCCCACTAATACCCGATTGCCAATGGTACAGCCATGTAAAGTCACATGATGGCCAATCGTCACATCTTCGCCAATAATTAAAGGTGAACCTTCAGGTTTATCGGCTTTTTTATGGCTGACATGCAGCATGGCATGATCCTGCACATTGGAGTTTTTGCCAATATGAATATGATTGACATCACCACGAATCACGGCAAAAGGCCACACCGAAACATTTTCAGCAAGTACCACATCGCCAATGACGACTGACATATCATCGATATAACATGAGTCATCAACTTGCGGTGCTGTATTTAAATAGGGACGAATGTTTTTAGCCATGTGAGGGGTTCAGTCTGTCAATTTTCAAGCATTATAAAATAAAAAAGCATCCAGACCGAAGTGTGGATGCTTTAACTTAAGTCTAAAGCTGTACTTAGAACAAGTTTGCGAAGAATTGTTTGATGTGATCAATCATTTTTGCAAAGAAACCAGCTTCTTCAACTGCCTGAAGAGCAACAAGCGGTTTTTCCGCAATCACTTTACCATTTAAAGTAGCTACATATTTACCTACCACTTGACCTTTTTTCAACGGTGCAGTCAGTTTAGGTTGAACCACCAATTGGGTTTTAATGGCATTGGCTTCGCCTTTAGGCATGGTCACGTTAAAGTTTTCAGGCAGGCCAATTTGAACATCATTGCTTTTGCCATACCAAACTTTTGACTTGGCTAAAACCTGATTGGCAGGTTGAACCTTAACAGTTTCAAAGTTTGCATAACCCCAAGCCAAAATTTCACGTGTTTGTGAGGCACGTTCGTTCATGCTTGGTGCGCCAAAAATCACGGAAATTAAACGCATTGGGCCACGTTTAGCGGAAGTGGTTAAGCAATAGCCAGCTTCTTCAGTATGACCGGTTTTTAAACCGTCTACACTTGGGTCTGTATAAAGCAAGGCATTACGGTTACCCTGTTTAATGCTGTTAAAGGTAAATTCTTTTTCAGAGTAGATTGGGTAATATTTTGAACTGTCATGAATGATATGTTGCGCAAGTGTTGCCATATCTTTGGCAGTCGAGTAGTGACCTTCGGCAGGCATACCCGTTGCGTTGATGAAGCTGGTATTGGTCATGCCAATACGTTTTGCTTCCTGGTTCATCATGTGCGCAAAGGTACCTTCATTGCCAGCAATATGTTCTGCCATGGCTTTAGAGGCATCGTTACCAGACTGAATGATAATCCCACGCAGCATTTCTAGTGCTGTTGCAGTCCCGTTAAGCGGGACATACATACATGATTCCGTGCTGCTACCACGACACCACGCAGATTCGTTCATACGAACTTTTTCATTTTCAGTTAGTTCACCGCTCAATAACTTTTGTTCGATGATATAGCTGGTCATCATCTTGGTCATTGAAGCAGGTGCTAATTTTTCATTTTCATTTTTTGATGCGAGGATTTGCCCTGTCTCATAATCCATTAAAACATAAGATTTATTATTGAGTTCTGGCGGTGCAGATAAGACAGTTGCTGCGTATGTGAAGCTCGGCAATAGTAATAATGCAGCAAGGGCGCTTTTGTGGGTCATTCTGGGTGGTTCCAATATCTTAATAATAAGCACAAAGAGCTTTGCATTTTAGGACAAAGCAAAGCTGACTTCTATGGGGGAAATCAGCTTATTTTCAAAAGTATTGTAACCAATTTGTGTTATTTGCTGTATGTGGTGAGTTCTTGGCAAATTTCCTGATTTTTTGCATCTCCAGCTTTTTTTGCATCGTTACGTGCTTCAGTTAAAACAGGCTCAAATTTTTTCTCTTGGCTGAGTTTAGCCAGGCTCGAAACCGCATTATTGTCGGCAGGTAAATATTCTTGTGCCAGCTTGGCATAACCTTGTTCAAATTGAGCGCGATCATTCACTAAATCTGGACATACTTCTGAAAGTACATAAATGGCTGCTAGCTCTTGCTGGGTGACTTTTTGTAGTGGCGTCACTTCAATATTTTCATCTGGTGTGGCTGCATGAATCATAGACAGGGTCATGGCAGCAGTGGTTAACAGTCCCAAAGAAAGCGGTTTAAGCATAGATAATTTCATTAAACAGACCTGAATGATTTAAAAACATCACAATAATAAAAATAAGATTAACGGTATTTTGGGTAATTGTAAGTACACAAATGTATTAAAGCTGTTGAAAATGATGACGTTCATCAAGAAAATATGAAAACAGCAAAGGATTAAAAAAGGCATAAAGAGGAATCTGCTTTATGCCTGTGGTCATAATAAGAGGTTTAATATTTTAGATAACTTATATAAAACAAGACCGAATGATCAAACCTGATAATTTACAACATCTTCGCAAACCGATTTTTGTTCATCTTTACTGGTTTCTTTTGCAGCATGGCGAGCTTCCTCCAGGACAGATTTATACTCTGAATCTGCTTGAATTTTATCAAAAGTCATCGATTGATCTGAATAGTCTTGCAGATAAGCTTTAATCAACAGTTGAATGTTTTGATCAAATTTTGCATTTTTACCAATAATGGCAGGGCATACTTCAGCCATCACTTGAGTTGAAGCAAGGTCTTCTTTCACAATTGTATTGGCTTCTTCCAGAGATAAACCGTCATTGGCTAACACAGTAGAAGATAATAATGCCGCAATGCCTAACCCCAATAAGCCACGAAATGATATGCTTTTAGTCATTTTTAAATCACACTTTTTGAATGGATGTTGAGCGTCAAATATATATAATTTTCTATACAATTCAATCAAATGTTCTGATTAGTCATTTTTAACCGTTAAGAGATGTTTAAGTGAATATATTAATTGCCAATGATGATGGCGTTTTTGCTCCCGGTATTCAGGCCTTGGCTCAAGCCCTGGCTCCGCTTGGTCGTGTAGTCATCGTTGCTCCTGAAAGTGAACGCAGTGGTTTTTCCAGTGCACTTACCTTAGATCGTCCTTTACGACCTGTTCAAATTTCAGCAGATGTCTGGGCAGTCAATGGAACACCTGCAGATTGTGTATATCTGTCCATGAACGGCTTATTTGATTTTGAATTTGATCTGGTGGTCAGCGGAATTAACAGTGGGGCAAATCTGGGCGATGATGTGCTTTATTCTGGTACTGTCGGAGCCGCCTTCGAAGGCCGCCTAATGAAACAACCGGCTATTGCCGTCTCCATGGCCGGTCCCAATGTCCGTTCTTATGACAATCCAAATGATTATGCCGTAGCAGCAAAATGGGTGCATGATTTTATTGCCCAGGGATTGCCGACTTTACCGCCACGTCATATTTTTAACGTGAATATTCCAGATATATCTGAATTGAGAGGTTCGAAAATTACTTATCAGGGACGTCGCAGTCAATCTAAACCGATTAGCAGTCATGTAGACCCACGTGGACGTCAGGTTTATTGGATTGGTTTGTCAGGTGAGGCTGTCGCTGAACCTAAAAAAGGTTTAACTGAAATAGAATCGGATTTTTTTGCGGTGGCAAATGGCTATGTCAGCATTACGCCGATTCAAATGGATGCGACAAATTATGAGATTTTGCACACATTACATGCAGAGTTTTCCAAATAATGCCCAGTAGTGTTATAACTTTGTGAAAAAGCAGAATTGCCCCTATTTTTCAGATGCTTTTTTGCTAATCTTAGTGCAAACCAATAAATAGACTTAATGTGTAGAGAGGAAGATTAATGCACTTGGTGTCACCATATCGCTTATTTGCTGCGCCTGTGGGTTTGTTGAAAACCATGGTCTTGTCTACAGCTGTTATTGCCACAGCCATTTTGAGTGGCTGTGCTTCAAAACCACAAGTTCATAATGCGACACGTTATGCGGCTGCACCGGATTACTATACGGTTCGATCTGGAGATACATTAAGCGGAATTGCTGCACGTTATGGTCTGTCTTATACCAGTGTTGCCGATATGAACGATATAGCGCCACCCTATCGCATTTATGTCGGTCAATCTTTACGTTTAAAAGATTCAGGCTCACGTCGCACTACCACTACACAAGCGGTGACCCAAGCCGCACCGATTCAGCGTCAAACCGTTCAACTTCCGACTACACCGGCTAAAACTACAGTTCCTGCAACCACGGCGACTGCCCCCGTAGCATCTTCGAAAGTCTCTGCTTTGCGCTGGGTAAAACCAAGTAATGGCGCAGTCATTGCAAACTTTAATGTGGCTGCAAATGTAAAGGGTATTCGTTATGGTGGTAATACTGGAGATGCGGTTTTTGCTGCGGCTGATGGTCAAGTAGTCTATGCGGCTGATGGTTTGAAAGAATATGGCAATTTAGTTCTGATCAAGCATATCGATGGCTACATTACCGCTTATGCCCACAACAGCAAAATGAATGTGAGCAGTGGCCAGAATGTGACTGCAGGGCAGAAAATTGCTGAAATGGGTTCAACGGGTACAAATCGTACTATGCTGGAGTTTCAGGTGCGTTTAAATGGTAAACCTATCAATCCGACCATCGTTTTACCAATAAATTAAATTTTACAAATACAAAACATAAATTTCGCCGTATAATACAATGAGTTGCTTTTATCGGAAAGATAAAGTAATTATAAGTTCAGAGGGAAATTTATGTTAGATCAACTTCGAGCAATGGGTGTGTTTGCTTGTGTTGTTGAAAAAAACTCGTTTAGCGGTGCTGCACGTGAGTTAGGAATCACGACCAGCGCCGTGAGTCAGCAAATTCGTTCTTTAGAAAATGAAATGGAAGTGACACTTCTACATCGATCTACAAGAAAATTGAATTTGACTGAAGCTGGACAGGCTTTTTTCCACAGCTGTCAAGAAATGCTTGCCGCTGCAGAGCGTGGGAAAATCCGTATCAACGAGTTACGCGATGACTTGGTGGGGGATTTACGCATTGCTACAACCCCGGAACTTGGTGCCAATCATGTGATTCCTGCATTGTCTCACTGGATGCAGGCACATCGTGGTTTAGCAGTCCATTTAGAAGCCGATAATCAATATATTGATATACTTGAAGGGCGTATCGATATCGCTTTACGCATGAGCCCAAAAATAGAAGATCATCATTTGAATGTGATGCCTCTGGCTCTGGTAGAGCAGGTGTTGGTGGCTTCTCCAAGTTATTTGAATCAGTCGGCGCCTGTATCGCGGCCTGAAGATTTAAACCATCATGACCTGATTCCAATCAATATTATGAAAAATTATCAACATTTTTCATTTCAACATGCGGCGTCAGATAAAACAGTGAATCTGGAAATGAAATCACGCTTAAGTACCAATAATGTCCTGGTTGCAAAATCATTATGTTTGCAAGGGCATGGTATTGCACGAATTTTATATCTGGATGTACAAAAGGATTTAATGAATGGTGCTCTGGTGGAGGTTTTACCAGAGTGGAAACTGGAAAATTTCACTTTATATGCCATCACGGCAAAAAAAGATCAGCAACCCATGAAGGTTCATCGTTGTCTGGATGCATTAAAACAATACTTTAGCCAGTTACCCGGCGGAAGAATTTACCAGGCAGTTTCATAAAAATGAAGCATAAAAAAGCCGCGATTAGCGGCTTTTTTAGACTGGGTTGAAGGCTTAAGCTAAATAAGCCTTGATCATTTTAACCAGACGTTCAATCAACTGATCAGCCTGTTGTTGGCTAATGTTGAGTGGCGGTAATAAACGGATTACAGAACCTGCAGTCACATTGATAATTAAATGATATTCATCACGTGCCACATTGACCAATTCGCCACAGGCTTTTGGTAACTCAATACCAATCATCAGACCGAAACCACGAACGCTAATATTTTGATCAGCCAGTTGCTGGGTTAACTGCTCAACGATATAACTTCCCATTTTTGCGGCATTTTCAACCAGATGTTCTTTTTGAATGGTATCAATAACCGTATAAACCACACGTGAACCCAGAGCAGTACCACTATAAGTTGAACCATGGTTGCCGGCAGTTAAAACACCGACGCCACGGCCTTGAGTCATCACCGCACCAATCGGGAAACCATTGCCTAGCCCTTTGGCAGTAGTGAGTACATCGGGAACAATATTGGTATGCTGGTAAGCAAAGTATTTTCCGGTACGGCCATTACCCGTTTGAACTTCGTCCAGCATCATCAGCCAGTTGTGCTGGTTACAGATTTGACGGATTTCTTCCAGGTAGCTAAAACCTTGAGGTGCAGTATTTACACCACCTTCACCTTGAATCGGTTCAACCAGAATTGCCACGATGTCTGGGTGATGGATGGCCGCTTCTTCAATTGCTTCGATATCACCAAATGGCACACGGATAAAACCTTCAACCAAAGGTGCAAAACCTTCCTGAACCTTTTTGTTACCCGTTGCTGACAGGGTCGCCAGTGTACGACCGTGGAAAGAATGATCTGCAACAATGATTTTAGGTGTGGCTACCCCTTGCATATGACCAAATTTACGCGCAATTTTAATTGCACCTTCATTTGATTCTGCACCACTATTCGAGAAGAAAATTTCTTCCATACCTGAAACTTCAGCCAGTTTTTGTGCAGCAGCAGTTTGCCAAGGTACTTCAAAAATGTTGCTGGTATGAATCAGGGTAGCTGCCTGTTCAGCAATTGCTTCAGTTACCGCAGGGTGTGAGTGACCCAAGCCACACACTGCAATACCGGTCAATGCATCTAAATATTCAGTACCATCTTCAGTATAAAGATAAGAACCTCGTCCTCGGACAAAGCTGATCGGCTGACGGCCAAATACCGGCATCAAATGAGATGGTTGATCAGTTTGCACAGGAGCAAGGGTAATGTTATTCATGACTAACTCTTATCTGTTAGGAGGGAAAAATAAAAGTTTATATAAGCAAAATCCAGGACAGATTAAAAGCCCAAATGTAAATAAAAATGGAATTATTGCTTTAGACATACTGTTTCCTCCAGTTTTGGGTATAATGCGAGGCAGATTAGTTGAGGATTTATCAATGACTGAACAAGTACGCGATACTGAAGCGTTAATTCGTGACCAAATTGCTAAACATGCAGTATTACTTTACATGAAAGGTACACCACAATTTCCACAATGTGGTTTCTCTGCACGTGCAGTAGAAGCACTCAGTCAAATTGGTCGTCCATTTGCTTATGTCAACATTTTGGAAAACCCGGATATCCGTGCAACTTTACCGAAAATTGCTAACTGGCCTACGTTCCCACAATTGTGGATCAATGGTGAATTGATTGGTGGTAGCGATATCATGCTGGATATGTTCCAAAAAGGTGAGTTAAAACCTTTGGTCGAACAGTACAGCCCGGCACCTGAAGCTTAATTCAGTGATGTGAAGTTGAATTAAAAAAAAGCGCCTTTAAGGCGCTTTTTTATATCTCAGAAAAAAATCATGCTTTTTCTGTGAGCGGGTCTTGCTCATTGGCTTTCGGCTCAACCGTTGCAGTGGTTACAGCTTGATTGGTAGATGCTTCACCTTTGGTTTTTTTCTTGTCTTTCTTCTTTTTTTTCTTTTTCTTCGGTTCTTCTTCCAGTTCAGCACCATCTTCAAGCGCCTGCCAATATTCTAATTGCGCCATGACTGCTGCATAAATGGAACCTTTACTGTAACGGCCTTTTTTATTCAGTGTGCCGACAGGACGTGCCATTAAAATTTCTAGAGCCTGGTCAATGGTTTCAATGGCATGAATATGGAACTGACCTTTGGCTACAGCTTCAATCACATCATGACGTAACATCAGGTGTTCCATATTTTGATGCGGAATAATCACTCCCTGTTTGCCCGTTAAGCCTTGCAGCTTGCAGGCATCATAGAAACCTTCAATTTTGGCATTGACACCGCCAATTGGTTGAACCTGACCCAACTGGTTCATGGAGCCGGTAATGGCCCAAGACTGGTCAATCGGTAACTGGCTAATGGCAGAAATGAGCGCGGAAAGCTCAGCTACGGTTGCGCTGTCACCGTCGATTTGACCATAACTTTGTTCAAAGGCGAGGGCAGCCGAAAAATGCAGCATCTGTTCACGACCAAAATGCGCTTTCAGAAAACTCGACATCAGCAACACGCCTTTGGCATGCAGTGAGCCCCCCAGTTCGACACTACGCTCGATATCCAGAATGTCACCGCCACCTTGATAGACTGATGCAGTCAAACGCGAAGGCAAGCCAAATTCGACATCGGCATACTGAATCACCGACAGGGCATTAATTTGACCCAAACGGTGGCCTTTGGTTTCGATTAACTGCGTGCCACGCGTTAAATCTTGCCAGTACAATTCACGTAAATAACCTAGGCGATATTTGCGATGATCAAGTGCGGTATTGATATGTTTTTCCGAAACGGTTTTATCACCGGCTTGTGCTGCATGATGATGCGCTTCCCGGATCAGATCCCCCAAAGTTAAGGCATGTAATGACAAGGAACTTTGATCTTCTGCCTGACGGCTTGAGTCGGTGAGTAGTGCAGCTAGCGCAGAGCGGTCGAAAGGTAAGAGTTTGTCAGCCTGTACATAATCCGCAATCAATTGTATATAGGCTTGTTCGTTAATGTCATTACGTTGTAATGTGTCGGTGAAGTCGGCACGAATTTTAAACACGCTGCCGAGTTCAGGTTCCAGTTCTAAAATTTCATAATAAATTTCAGGTTCTGCAAGTAAAATCACTTTAATATTTAATGGAATCGCTTGTGGTTCGATGGAGATGCTGCCGGTTAAGGTCAGCATATGTTCCAGCGAGGACAGCTTTAATTTCCCAGATTTCAGGGCACGTTTTAAACCTTGCCAAGCATAAGGCTGTTCCAGCAGTTGTTCAGCTTCGAGTATCAGAAAACCGCCATTCGCCCGATGTAGTGAACCCGGACGAATCAGGGTAAAGTCGGTGGTGATGGTACCATTTTGAGTAAGCTGTTCCACGTGTCCTAACAAGTTGTAGTGGGTCGGGAAGTCTTCAAAAATCACCGGCGCACCGCTATTGGGTTTGTAGGAAACAATGATGTTGGCCTGATAACGTGAAGGTACGCGACTAAAGATGCCCGGAGCAAAATCATCCTCTTCTTGCTCGAGAATAATTTCTACATTATTGATAATATCTTCCGCATAATATTGCAGATATTCGGTCAGGCCATCGACATCGGGATATTTGTTCTGAATCAGATCAATACGCGGCATCACCACCTGTTTAGCAATGTCACGGTTGAGATGCTGGACCTGATCGCGTGCATCATCTTCCAGATCACCTAAATGTAGGCCCAAGCGCTCCAGTTTTTTATTCATGTAGCGAATGTTTGCAGCAATTTCTGCGCGCTGTTTGCTATCCAGGGCATTAATGTCTTCTTTGGACATTTCCTGATATTCATTGTTTTTCAGATGAACTGGCACGAAACAGTGTTCATCATCTTGCGAAATCAGTTTTAAGTCAAAGTTTGCACCTTCTTTGGTCAGTTCGACCAAGGCCGATTGCTGTTCATCGCCAGTTTGCTCGCGAATCATTTCAATACGGTTGTGATAGGTTTCCGCAGTAAAGCGCCGTTCCAGCTGTTTTAAGATGGTTTGCCAGGTTTGATGCAGCAAAGCCTGGAATTTAGGACCTTGTCCTGGTGGCAGTTCAAGTGCAATCGGCTGACGGGGAAACTTGAAATTGTTGACATAGACCCAGTCATTCGGGGTTTGCATGGTCTTGGCATGCTGTTGCAGTAAACGCTTGATCATGGTGCGTTTACCTAAGCCTGCTGTACCGACTGCAAAAATATTATAGCCCGAGTAAGGCAAGGCGATGCCTGCTTCAACCGAGGCACGTGCTCGATCTTGCCCAAGAAA
Source organism: Acinetobacter sp. SA01 (assembly GCF_011319235.1). NCBI lineage: Bacteria > Pseudomonadati > Pseudomonadota > Gammaproteobacteria > Moraxellales > Moraxellaceae > Acinetobacter > Acinetobacter sp. SA01. The sequence continues at coordinate 176,633 of NZ_WXXM01000001.1, read as the reverse complement.
GTCATTGAGCGGTTTGATTCTTCGTGTTGACGCAGGAATTTTTTCAAGATTGGGAATATGCGTCAGTTGCTTGGGTTGAAGCTTTGTTTTGGTCAGGGTGTTTTGAATTTCCGGTTGATCGAATGCTGAAATTAAACTGCTTTGTAGAGGGTCTGGTTGAGTCACTGTAGTTGTTGCAGATAATGAAGAATTCATTTGATCGAGTTTTTGGGGCACTGTTTAAATCCAAAACTAAAATATTGCAATAGAGCTTTAAGGTATACAGGTTTAGTTGAAAAATTCAAGCGCGCAGGTCGTTTTTATCGACAAAATAAAATAATGATTTCACAATTATTGTTGAAACTGAACTTATTAAGCGTTTGAATAGCAGCATTCAGTTTTGCAGAAAAAAACAACGTAATGACAACACAATCTACAGGGTGGAAATCTGCCTTTACTGCTTTTCTCGATCGTCGTGCATTGATCATGCTGTTTTTAGGCTTTTCAGCCGGTATTCCCATTCTTTTGATCTTTTCCAGTCTGTCCTTATGGCTGGGTGAAGCCGGCATTGAAAAAAGTGCAGTAACCTTTTTTAGCTGGGCAGCCCTGGGGTATTCATTCAAATTTGTCTGGGCACCTTTAATTGACGAGTTGCCGGTGCCATTCTTGACCCAAAAGCTGGGGCGACGTCGGGCCTGGTTGCTGATTGCACAAGTTTTAATTATCAGTGCCATTTGTATGATGGCTTTTTCTAATCCAGCACTTGGTCAGGGCTATTTGTATCAGATGGCAGCAGGAGCTGTATTACTGGGTTTCTCTGCAGCAACTCAGGATATTGTGATTGATGCCTATCGTATTGAGCTTGCAGAAACTGAAATGCAGACAGTGCTTGCCTCGACTTATAATGCAGGTTATCGCATCGGGATGATTGTGGCCGGTGCAGGTGCCTTGTTCCTTGCGGCCTCACTTGGAACGGCTAAGGGAAACTATATTTATAGCGCCTGGAAAATCACTTATTTGGTTATGGCAGCAGTCATGCTGGTCGGAATTATCACCACTTTAGTGATTCGTGAACCGAAGGTTGATCGCACTTATAAAGATTATAAGAGTAGTGATTACTATCGTCTGGTGGCCGTATTTTTTGTTGCCGTGATTGGCTTTGTATTGAGCTATATTTTTTCCGGAACTCTAACCGAATCTGTTAAGGCACAATTTGCAATTACCGATTCATTATTGCTGTTTTGCTTTGAAACCTTGCGCTTTGTTGAATCTGCTGTGGTAGCCGTATTGCTGGGCTCATTATTGGTCAAAATGGGTGCGGTCAACAAGCAAATGGCAGTGGAAACCTGGATCAGCCCGATTGCCGATTTTTTTAGACGCTATGGCTTAAAGCTGGCTTTGGTTCTGTTATTGCTCATCGGTTTCTATCGCATCTCAGACATTATTGCCGGGGTCATCTCCAATGTTTTCTATCAGGATTTAAACTTCAGTAAAGAGCAGATTGCGGAAGCGGTAAAAATTTATGGGGTAATTTTCAGCCTGGTCGGTGGTTTCCTGGGAGGCTTGCTGGCACAGCGTATGAACATTATGAAACTGATGTTTGTCGGTGCAGTGCTGGCAAGCTCAACCAACCTGATTTTTATTGGCTTGGTCAAATCTGGTCAGCCGACTCATGATGTTCAAGTCACGGTAGGTCAGCACAAGTATCAGGTTCAGTCGGATGAAGTGGGGTACTGGAAACTGAAAGTGCCGAGTCAGGTTTTGGCACAAGCCAATGCAGTACAGGTTCAAGTGCAATATCAAGATGATACACAACCCTCAGTAGTGACCACAGTTCCCTATTTAAAACAGAATGCGCAACAGCAAGGTGCTCAATCAGGCATGCTGCAAATTCTGCCGGTGACCAGCGATAATGTTATTGCTTCAAATGAACAAGAGAACAGTCTGGTGGTACGGGGCCAGTATGTTGGGCAGCCCTTGAATGAAACACAAAAAATTGTCCTGAGTTTGGACGGTCAAAAATTTGACGCCAATCTGGACAAGAGTGGAGTATTTAGCACAGCTATCCCCGCAGAAAGTCTGGCAAATTCAGCATCGAAACAGCTTGTGGCTGAAGTGATTGATAATGACAAAGCCACTTTAAGCGCACAGCATCGCTATACTGTCGATATGAACTCAAGCTTAGCCAAAGCTCTGGATATTGATGTGCAGCCTTTGACGGCAGTCAATGTTCAATCGACGGATGATGTTGAAATAAGTGGCAAGGTCATTAAACCTTATAGTTCACTGTGGTTATATTTTGCCATTATTGTCGATAACCTGGCATCTGGTTTAGCAGGTGCAGCATTTATTGCGTTTTTGTCTAGTTTAACCAGTGTATCTTTTACTGCGGTGCAGTACGCCATTTTTAGTTCGCTGATGACTTTAACGCCGAAGATTTTAGGCGGTTACTCAGGTACCATCGTGACCAATATTGGTTATCCAAATTTCTTCCTCATGACCACCCTGATTGGTATTCCAATTTTAATATTGGTTGTGTGGGTGGCGAAGCTGTTGCGTGAACATGAGCAACGGTCCAACTAAGCTCAAATTTTAAAAAACTGAATGAATCACCCATTTTGTCTTGAGGATGAAATGGGTTTTTCTTTGGCCAAAAATTGCTGCAAAGGTTCAGTCTTATTTTTAAAATAGCCTAAGTAAAGACTCCATCATTAGGGTGTGCTGTACTGTTAAACTAAACAGAGCATTGATTTAAAAATGTAATAATAATGGGGAAGTGAAACAATAAATGATATCCAGCTCCAGTTTGCTAAATTGAATTTTCCACAGCAACTCCCTATAGTGTTTATAAAAATGGAAAACATAGGAAACAGAATCATGCGCATGCTGCATACCATGTTACGTGTAGGCAATCTGGAACAATCTTTAAAGTTCTATACTGAAGTACTCGGTATGACTTTGCTTCGTAAACGCGATTATGAAGAAGGTCGATTCACTCTGGCTTTTGTCGGCTATGGTGATGAAGAAAACCATACCGTACTGGAATTGACGCATAACTGGGACACAGAAAGTTATGAGCTGGGCAATGGCTATGGCCATATTGCGATTGCGGTCGATGATGCCTATAAAGCCTGTGAAGAGATCAAGGCACGTGGTGGTAAGGTGGTGCGTGAAGCTGGTCCAATGAAGGGTGGTGTTACCGTGATCGCTTTTGTTGAAGATCCAGACGGCTATAAAATCGAGCTAATTCAGCAAGATGTTAATGCCAGAAATAACTAATACACTTTTTTGCTCATTATTGACACTCTTTTTATTTTTCTCTCATAAGGATAAATAAAAGGAATTGATGAAAGAAGTCTCATCATAAAGTGATATAGATAAACTAAATATTCAACATTGAGTTGAAACACTGGCTTTATTTATTCAGCCCAGTAAGATGAAACTTTACCGCAAGGTAAAATCACTTATTGGGTTTTTTATTGGCTGTCATTTACAGGACGTAATAATGTTAAAATTGTTGGCATTGGACCGCTTTACCATTTTGCTGGTAGTGATGGTAATTTTGGCCAGTATAGCTCCCGTATCAGGTGGCACTGCACAGGTTTTTGGAGTCATTACGACCATAGCGATTGCAATTCTATTTTTTTTGCATGGCGCTAAACTGTCCAGAGAAGCAGTAGTACAAGGCATGCTGCACTGGAAATTTCATGTGGTGGTCTTTGCTTTCACTTTTGCCTTATTTCCGCTTTTAGGTCTATTGGCCAAACCGATTCTTCTACCAATGCTGGGAAAAGAATTGTACTGGGGCTTCCTGTTTATGTGCTTCTTGCCATCCACCGTACAATCTTCCATTGCATTTACTTCGGTGGCAAAAGGTAATGTCGCCAGTGCAGTGTGCAGTGCTTCATTTTCCAATATTGTCGGGATGTTTATTACTCCTGTATTGGTCAGTTTCTTTATTTTAGGCCAATCGCAACATGGCTTTGATCCTACATCTTCAATTCTTCAAATTACCTTATTGTTACTGGTCCCATTTATATTGGGGCAGATATTACGTCCTTATGTTTATCCGTATATGTTGAAATTACCCGGTATTGTCAAAGCATTCGATCAGGGTACTATTCTCATGGTGGTGTATGGGGCATTTAGTGGGGCGGTGGTTGCCGGTTTGTGGCAAGAAGTGAGCTGGAAGACGTTGCTGATTTTGACCATAGCCTGTTCAGTATTCTTGACCATCATTATGCTATTGGCTTTATACATTCCGAAATGGTTGGGTTTCAACCGGGAAGATCAGATTGCGATGTTTTTCTGTAGTTCCAAAAAAACATTGGCCAGCGGGGTGCCTATGGCGCAAATCCTGTTTATTGGGCAGCCGTTGGGTATGATTGTGTTACCGATTATGATTTTTCATCAAATTCAGTTGATGGTCTGTGGGGTGATTGCCAACTACTGGTCAAAACATCCGGTAGATGAGTTTAACGCGATAGAAGAGTGTAAAGAATAATTCGCTATCTGTTATTTTTTCCCGTATAATTACGCCCACTTGTTGTGCTTAGCTCTGACGGTATCCGTCTCGGTGGGCCAAAAGAATGGTCTGTTGTGGTGTTGGTCTGGCTTTTTCCTGGATCAAGCTTATTCCTCATGAATCATGAGAGTGATCAATTGCGATGACAGCATAAGCCTTTCTTAACTTAGGAGTAATCGACGATGCGCGCCGATATTCACCCAAAATATGAAAAATTAGTTGCTACTTGTTCATGTGGTAACGTAATCGAAACTCGTTCAGCGCTTGGTAAAGAAACAATTTACCTAGACGTATGTTCAGCATGCCACCCATTCTATACTGGTAAACAAAAGAATGTGGACACTGGCGGCCGTATCGACAAATTCAAACAACGTTTTGCAGGTATGTCACGTTCTATCAAACGTTAATACCCAAAATGAAAAAAACGGGCTTCTTGCCCGTTTTTTTATGTCCGCTATTTCATCAATGACTCAATTACAGACCTTGTACAAGACCTATTGGTCTTGTACATCAATCAAATGATCCAGTTTTTTCTGGAAATAATCGCCCTGAATAAAACGAGCATCCACGTTCCATGCGTTTGCAAACAGAGTCATGTCATTGAGATCGCGCAGCATGATTTCGCTAGCTTTAATTTCCTGGAAGGCACTCAGCTTTTCCTGTAATTCTTGCGTCGATTTTTCTGTCTGCAGCATTTTGGTCAAATTCTGATGTAAAGTTAAACAATTTACATCAAGTTGACGTAACATCGACTCGCTATAAATGCTATTACCAAAGTCTCTGAGGGAAACTTCAGCGCCAAATTGACGTAACTGGGCAATATACTTTTGAGCATCTGAGATATTTTGACTAATATCTTCTTCTGAAAATTGTAAAACTAATGGATGCTTCAATTTACTGCGGACAATGGTAATGAGTTTGGAAATGAATTCAGGGAAGCTTCGGTCGTGTAATAGTACCGCTTTATTCAAATTCACAATCAATTTTGCTTCAGGATATTGAGTAATGAAATTATGCAGTTGTTTACATGATTCCACTAATATCCAGCGATCCAGTTTAATGGATAACTCAGGATCGTCTGCAAGTTCTCTTAAGCTAACCAGATCTTTCCAGGCATTTTCATAAATAAAGCCGCTAGTGACTTCATAAGTATATAAATTAGTGTCTTGCTTATCGTAGAGCTGTTGATATTTAAGGTGAATTTCACCGCGATCTAAGCTTTGTTGCAAGGCTCTGAGTAGGGCTGCTTCAGGTGAACTAGGTACTGCCTTAATTTCGGGTTGCTGTAGCTCAATGCTTGGAATGTTTAACGGTGTTTCTAATTCAAGTGCAGGAGTCGGCTGATTTTTCGGTAAAGCAGTCTTGTAAGCTGTAGCAATAAATTGTTCAAAATGTTTTTCATCACGTATTTCAGTATCGAGCAGTGTATAGCCAATTCTGAGATTCAGCGGATAGGATGTGTGATCAATGGACAATAATTGCGGTTTAGTTAATGAACTTAAACCGATAAGTTTGGACTCTAATTTGGCTTTAGATTCGGCTTGGAACAAGCCCACATAAATACCAAAACTTGTTTGAAATAATGGAGCATGAGTTTGCTCTTTTAAAAAATCCTTGATATTAGTGGAATAATTTTTGAGTGTATCCCACTCCTCTTTAAAAATATTATCAGGACAAGAAGCCAGGGAAAATACCACGAGGGCATTAATATCTGAAGGTTGTTGAGTGATGGTACGATTAATCAGCTGATAGGTATTGGACTTTGGAGCATCGGCTGTTGTAGATGTAGGCTGAACTGATGGTGAAGATTCAATATCAATCGTAATTTGTACGGCATCTTCTTCATTCGTAGAAGGTAAAAACTCAACTTTAAGCGGGTTTGGAACAGATATGTGATGATTTAAGCTGTTGATTTCAAAACGCCCTAAATCAAACTGACCTTGTGAAATTTTTTTAAAACGTAACTTAAAATCATTTAAATCTTTAGGCTGAAGTAGGTCGAGTAAGGGAAGTCCAACAATATCATCTTCATTGTTAAGTCCAAAAAGTGCTAAATATTCAGGGTTTGCCTGGACATGAATACCTTCCTGAATTAGTGCAATGGCTTTGTTGCTCTCTTGAACTAAAGACTGGGCCTGGGTTTGAGCTGTTTCTAGCTCTTCCATTAAATGTTGTTGTGTCAGCAGCAAACGACTGAGTGAAAGGGCACGTAAAATACCAATATAAAAACGATCTGGATAATCCAGATTAAGAATGTCATAAATCCCTTTGCGAATATAACCTGCGTATTGATCGGCCTGATAATCATCAGGTTTGAGCAGGATCATTGGAAGGTTTGGTTGCTTGGACAGGCGGATTAAGCTTAACGCCTGTTCATATTTTAAGTCATAAGCACGACCAAAAATAACCAGATCCCAAGTGTGATGTAATTGCTTTTCGAAGTTTTGTAAATCATCCAGCAAGGTTGCATGTACTAAATGTTCACTGGATGTTAAAAGGTCACGAATTTGGTTAAAACGTATTTGATTATCATCGATAATGAGTAAACGTGTTTCAGTACGTTTTAACTTTTTAGACAATAATGGATTTCTCACTTTAATGCTTCCCATAAATCGTGATTCTTGACTTCATTCGTTTGCTTATTAATAAAGTTGTTGATCAAGTTTTCTTGTTGCTCATTCAGTAATTCGAACTCAAAACGGATAAAACTTTGTGTAATGATTTGTGCTTTTGTGAGATAAATTTTTATTTCTTCTCGTCCCAGGCGTAAATGAATAGTTTGTTTTTCCCTAAACATATGTGAACCAGACACGATCAGGCTGGTGGATACCTCATCAACTTGGCTAGACTGAACGATCAGGGCAGGCTGGTAATTATTGCTATGACGATCTGTTTTGATCATGACAGCACAAGGAAATAAATCTTGTGCCAGTACTTCTAGTCCCAGTTCCAGGCTTTTGGCTGTTGACTGCTTGATCCAGCGGATCACACCGCCACGCCAAGGGCTATTAGTATTTTCCTGAATTAAAATAAATTCACCAGTTTTCAAATTCGAAGGTGCAGAGCCATTCCATTTAATTCTGTAACCATTGACACTGATGTCCAGAACTTCTGCTGGATAAATCTGTTTGGCTTCACGATCCAAAGTTTTTGCTGTAGTCATTTCAGCTGGGATATTCGAATTCATCGAATTAATAAAGCTGCTTTCATTATGGAATTGATAATTGGTATCTAACTCCAGAGTTTCATGAAAGTTTTTGCCCTTAGAGAGGTAAAAGTGTGCCACCGAAAGACTAAAACAGATTTGTAATTGTGCAGAATATTCATAACGCTCATGACGGCGTTCTGTATTGCTGGTAAGCAGATTGTGAATATGAAAGTGCAGGGCCGGGGTTAAAAATAGCTTTTCATTACGTGATAAATAACCAGACTTTTTGGTTTGGGTTTCAGACAGATGATCTAATAAATTTTGTGTTGAAATATAGATAGTCGGTTTGTAAAGACTGGCCTGATTGATATTAAAAACAGGTGGATAGTCTTTATTGATATCGACAATATAGCGAGAAAGCGAGGTTTCTTTGGGTAAGACATGAACCAGTTTGGCCCAGTCAAAACTGCATAAATATAAGCCTTGCATTTCAGAAGGCCGGATTTGATGGGTATTCAGAATTTCCAGCAACACCAGTTGTGAATAAGCCTGAGCAACGGTTTGTAAAGGATGTTGCGTATCCAGTATCTGGTTAATATTGGTTTGATAAAAATTATTTTTAATTGCACATTCAATCAGCTGATGTGCAATTAACCATTGTCCAAATAAAGGCGTGCTATAGAGCAAATGTTGTTGATAAAGCAATAAAGACAATTGCTGCAAGGCATAATAAGTAGAAACAATTCTGGCCGTTTGCAAACTCTTCTTTTGGTTGAATGCAAATAGAGAAAACTTTTGCATACTGAGCTGGGCGTTGCAGCGTTTTGAAATATCGATATAAATTTTGGCAAAATGACTACGTAGCAGCATCGCTAGCTCAATGATCTGGTCGCTGCGGTCATTGCTCATCAGCCCCTGATTGAAAAAATGCTTTTCCAGGCTGCCTAAAACATTATCCAGGGTAGGATGCAGGATTTGAATCAAGTCAAAACGCAACATTTCAGGACATTTAAGTTCTGATATTTCCAGTAATGCATTGAAAAGTTCTTTGGAAGAATTCCCCAGTTGCAGAATGGATAAATTGCATACCCAGTCTTGTAAGCCTTTTGCATTGGTTGGGCAGAAGCTTAATTTTTCCAACTTTAACTCTGTTGGTGTTTGGAAGATATCTGAATTACTCATAAGCATCGTTATTATTAACTCAAAAAGTTGAAACCCCAAAAAGCGGTGTTTTATTTTTTTCGCCCGCTATTTCCCTAACGAGTTTAGGAACCAAATATCCCGGCAGGTTCTCTAAAACCTCTTTATATATCAGATTAATTTCTTCAGGACTTAAGTCAAAATGATGGGCACCTTTTACTTTGTCTAATACATGTAAATAGTATGGCATCACGCCCGCTTCAAACAGACGATAACTTAAGTCCACTAACAGCTGCGCAGAATTATTAACCCCTTTTAATAAAACTGCCTGATTCAGCACGGTAATTTGATGTTGAACCAACGCTGAAAGTTTGGAACAGGTAAACTCATCCAGCTCAGCGGCATGATTTGAGTGTACCACTAGAATAATGCGCAGCCTACTGTTTTTTAATAAGGAAATCAGCTCTTCATCGACACGGTTGGGGATTACGATCGGAACCCGTGAATGAATTCTCAAAAATTTAATTTGCGGCATGGACTCAAGACGTTCAATCCACAGGGCAAGTTTTCGATTTGACAGGGTAAGCGGGTCACCACCGCTCAAAATAACTTCGTTTATATCTGTTTGATTTTGAATATATTGTTTAATATTTGGCCAATCTTCATTTTTTGGCAGGTTTTCTTGATAAGGAAAATGGCGGCGGAAACAGTAACGACAATGAACTGCACAAGCCCCGGTTAAGGTGAGTAAAAAACGCGATTTATATTTATGTAATACACCTGGCTGTTGATTGGCCTGTTCCTCACCTAAAGGATCGGTTACAAAACCAGGATGATCTTCAAGTTCCAGATGATGGGGTAATACTTGTAACAGCAGAGGGTCAAGCGGGTCGCCAATGCTCATTTTTCCGACGAACGCACGGGGAACACGCAACTTAAACTTTTCAGAAGCCAGGATTGCCCCTGATAATAATTGATCAGGCGAGAGCTGAAGTGTTTCAAGCAACTCTAAAGGGTCTGTAATCAGGTCACTCAGTTGAGATTGCCAGTTTTGCTCTTGATACAAATAGTTTATCATGCCAGATGTTAAAAATAATGCTAGTCTAGCATTAATAGATTTAAGTTAGTAAGTTTGGAGCGAGCCTTTCATGGCCAATTATTCTACAAATGACTTTAAGCAAGGCCTTAAAGTAATGCTTGACGGCAACCCATGTTCAATCATGGAAAATGAATATGTAAAACCTGGTAAAGGTCAAGCATTCAACCGTGTAAAACTTCGTAACCTTAAAACAGGTAAAGTTTTAGAAAAAACTTTTAAATCGGGTGACTCTTTAGAAGCAGCGGACATCGTAGAAGTAGAAATGAACTACTTGTACAACGATGGTGAAATGTGGAACTTCATGGATCCTGAAACTTTTGAACAGATTACTGCAGACAAAACTGCAATGGGTGATGCTGCAAAATGGTTAAAAGACGATTCTAACGAACTTTGTACAATTATGTTATTCAATGGCGTTCCATTGACAGTAAGTGCACCTAACTTCGTCGTATTGAAAATCGTGGAAACTGATCCAGGCGTACGTGGTGATACTTCTGGCGGCGGCGGCAAGCCAGCTAAACTCGAAACTGGCGCTGTTGTTCGTGTACCATTATTCGTACAGCAAGAAGAAAGCGTTCGTGTAGACACTCGTACGGGTGACTATTTAGAACGTGCATAATGGTTTTAAAATAGACTATTATCGAAAGGGATGATCAAAATCATCCCTTTTTTTATGCCAAAGTATTAGATGAAAAGCAAAATATGAGGAGTACAGTCGCAAGGGAAAAAACAGCAGTATACCGAACAATAAAAAATGAAGGCTGATTTATGCATTAGATATGAGGGCTTTACATGGAAACGATTCAACCGAAGTTATCAATAACTTCCAAAATAGTGTGGCTTCTGGTGGCAGTTCTAGGTGCGGTGTCCTTTGGGATACTTGCAATCAGCAGAGGTGAGCATGTCAATGCAGTTTGGCTAGTTTTAGCTGCCATCTGTGTCTATAGCATCGCTTATCGCTTCTATAGCTTATTTATTGCCAATAAAGTTTTTGAACTCAATGCCAGACGTTTAACCCCCGCTCATCGTCTGGCAGATGGTCTGGATTATGTCCCGACCAATAAATATGTCTTGTTTGGACACCACTTTGCAGCCATTGCCGGTGCCGGGCCTTTAGTCGGGCCAATTCTTGCGGCACAAATGGGCTACCTGCCAGGAACCATCTGGTTGCTGGTCGGTGTTGTACTTGCAGGTGCTGTGCAGGATTTTTTAGTCCTGTTTATTTCGACCCGCCGTGATGGACGATCACTGGGTGAAATGGCAAAGCAGGAGCTTGGTTCTTTTGCCGGTATCATTGTGATGCTGGGTGCATTAGGCGTCATGATCATTATTCTTGCTGTGCTTGCCTTGGTGGTGGTGAAAGCTCTAACCAACAGTCCATGGGGTGTATTCACCATTTCAGCCACTATTCCAATCGCCTTGTTTATGGGCGTATATATGCGTTATATCCGTCCGGGAAAAATTGCCGAGGTTTCAATCATCGGTTTTGTGCTGATGATGCTGGCGATTGTCTATGGCGGTAATGTGGCAGCTGATCCGTACTGGGGACCCATCTTTACCCTTTCAGGTACGCAGTTGACCTGGTGTCTGATCACTTATGGTTTCATTGCTTCTGCATTACCGGTCTGGCTGCTGCTAGCTCCACGTGATTACTTGTCTACCTTCTTGAAGATTGGCGTGATTGCTGGTCTGGCAGTGGGCATTATGGTGGCATTGCCTGAAATGAAAATGCCGGCGGTAACGCATTTCGTGGATGGTACAGGTCCTGTCTTTGCCGGTTCGATGTTCCCGTTCCTGTTCATTACCATTGCCTGCGGTGCCATTTCCGGTTTCCATGCCCTGGTTTCTTCAGGTACGACACCTAAACTGGTTAATAACGAAGTGGATATTCGTGTGATCGGTTATGGCGGCATGTTGATGGAATCTTTCGTTGCGGTCATGGCAATGATTTGTGCCACCATTCTTGAACCAGGTGTATATTTTGCCATCAACGCACCTGCTGCGGTACTCGGTACAACGGTGGAAAGCGCGGCAGAAGCGGTGCGTACTTTAGGCTTTGTGGTGACACCTGAAGCCTTGACCCTGCTTGCTCAGGAAGTAGGTGAGAGTTCAATTCTATCGCGTACCGGTGGTGCCCCAACATTTGCCATTGGTATGGCGCACATTATTACGGAAATTTTCAATAACCGTTCCATGATGGCGTTCTGGTATCACTTTGCCATTCTGTTTGAAGCATTGTTTATTTTAACAGCGGTAGATGCCGGTACACGTGCTTGCCGTTTCATGGTTCAGGATACTGTCGGTATTGTAATTCCTGCGGTGAAACAATCGCACAATTTCTTTGGTAACTTGTTGGGTACCGCAGTCGCTGTTGCAGGCTGGGGTTTCTTCGTTTATCAGGGTGTGATTGATCCGCTCGGTGGGATTAACAGCTTATGGCCACTATTTGGTATTGGTAACCAAATGCTGGCAGCTATGGCACTGATTTTAGGTACAGTCATTCTGTTTAAAATGAAGAAAGAAAAATATGTATGGATCACGATTGTTCCTACCATTTTCCTGTTCATTACCTGTATGACTGCTGGCTGGCAAAAAATCTTCCATGAAAATCCGAAAATTGGTTTTCTGGCACAGGCCAACCGTTTCTCTGATGCCATTGCTCGTGGAGAAATCTTAAAGCCAGCCAAAGACATTGCTGAAATGCAAACGATTGTGTTCTCTAATCAGATTAATGCAGTACTGTGCGGTTTCTTCATGATTGTGGCGGTGGTGATGCTGTTTGCTGCGATTGGTGTCATTCGCCGCGCATTGGCAAATCCAAATCCGACTGTGCATGAATCTGAAGCCATTTACAGTGATGAGATTAGCTCCAATGAAGTGGCAGGAGAGGTGAAATGAGTCTAAAAGATCAAATTCGCCAAAAACTGGCACTGGGTAAAATCATCAAGTTTACGGTATTGGCTCAACCGAAACAGTTTTTGATGCTAAATGGCATTAAAACCATTCAGCTCATTTGGCAACGCCTGCAGCAAAGCTTTCGCTTAATGGTAGGTGTGCCAGATTATCAGACCTATTTGGCGCATATGGCAAAACATCATGCTGATTTAACCCCCATGGATGCCAAAACATTTTACCGTCACTGTGTGGATGCACGTTATCCAAGCGCAGGCGGTGGAATGAAAAAATGTCCCTGCTAGCCTGAAGATATGTTTGTCTGAAATCTTCTGATTTATTTGGAAAAACAACAAAACGGTGTATGTTAATCATGCACCGTTTTTTATTGGGGAAAGAGTGTGATTTGGGGTATGAATAAAGTTCAAAAACAGGAACTCACGCTAGCACAACAAGAGCTGAATTTTCAGGTAGAATTTTTTGCTGAAAAAATTCAGGCATTCCTGACTCAAATCAATCGCATTATTTTGGATAAAGAGCAGCAAACCAAACTGGCTTTATGTTGTTTGCTATCCGGTGGACATGTGCTGTTTGAAGATTTGCCGGGGCTGGGTAAAACCACCTTGTCTAGTGCCTTGTCGCATATTGCCGGATTGAAGTTTCAGCGTATTCAGTTTACCAATGACATGCTGGCCAGTGATGTGATTGGGGTGAACATGTTTAACCAGAAAGAGCATCAGTTTGAATTCAAGCAGGGACCTATTTTTACCCAAATCTTGCTGGCTGATGAAATTAACCGCTGTAGTCCCAAAACGCAAAGTGCTTTGCTGGAAGCGATGGAAGAAGGCCTGGTGACGGTAGATGGGGTACGTTATGACTTACCGCGACCTTTTTGGGTGATTGCTACGCAAAATCCGTTGTTTCAGAGTGGAACTTATAGTTTGCCTGAATCGCAGCTCGACCGTTTTTTGATGCGTTTGTCACTGGGCTATCCATCACGTTCTGCAGAAAAACTGTTATTACAGCAAGATTCCCGCTATGCCTTGATTTCAACCTTGCAACATGTCTTTAATGAAAATGAAATTCTAGCCATTCAACAATTGGTGACACAGCTTTATATTGCCGATGTAGTGCTGGATTATCTGCTGGATCTGGCTGCTGAGACCCGTAAAAGCCCGCATGGTTTATCGACCCGCGGATTATTAGCCTTGAAAAAAGCAGCTCAGGCGCACGCCTTTATTGAACAGCGTAGTTATGTGACTCCAGATGATGTACAGGCAGTATTTGCCGCTGTGGTGTCGCATCGTATAGGCTTAAGTGAAGCAGAAACCTTGCAACTGATGCAGCAAGTCCAGATCAGCTAAAGGGTGATTGACTTGACTACACTTTTGACCCAGCCGTGGCACAAATGGTTAGCGAAACGCTTCCAGTTTAAAAAAATCAAACAGCTCTCGCAAAAAGACATTCTGATTTTTATCTATCAGCAGGGATACCTGTATCTGGTGTTGATTTTGCTTACGTTTATTGCCGGGGTAAATTATGCCAACAACCTGATTCTGGGTTTCTGTTTTCTGGTCAGTGCCATTTTATGTATTAGCTTTTATTTAACTTTTAAGCAGCTGCATGGGCTCAAGGTTGAGGTTTCAGTCAATGAAGTTGGACAGGTAGGGCATCAACTGGATTTGCAACTCCATTTTCAGCAAGCGCAAAAGCAGCCGCGTTATTTGTGGGTTAAAACCAGCCAGCATTTGGAAAAAATCTTTCTTTCAGAATTGAAGCAAAGCATGACCTTGTCATTTTTTGCTGAAAAAAGAGGGAGGTTTGATTATCCAACCCTTCAGGTCTATTCAGTTTATCCTTTTGGGCTGGTGCGTGCCTGGACCTATTTTTACTTGAAAGAATATTCATGGGTGGCACCCAAAGCTGCTTTTTATCCTGCAGAAAACAAGCAGCATCAGCACAGTTTTGAGCCGGACATGGATGAATTCCGTGAACTGCGTAATTTCAAGGCTGGAGATAGCTTGCAAGCGGTGTCATGGAAGCAGGCCGCACGCGGACAAGGTTTATATATCAAGGTATTTGAACAGCACAATGAGCAGCCGAATATTGAAATTCATTATCACAATATGCCGAGTACTCAGCATGAAGAAAAACTGAGCCTCATGATGGGCTTAATTGAACAATGTGAGCAAATGCAGTGTGCATATGCAGTTTTTTTACCGCAAGCTGAACTGGCTGCAGGTTTGGGTAACAGTCAGTTATTACAGGCCAAAAAACTTTTGGCGCAGGCTTAAATGATGATTGATACACAGATCAGAACCTCGATACTGATGACCCTGTCATTGATACTTCTGGCACAGGTTTGGTTTAATCCGCTGCTATTAAGCCTTATTTTTGCCCTGATGATTCTTTTTTTATTTTATAGCTTAAAAGATCAATCCAGGGCTTTATCCAGAATATGGACTTTTGTCCTGACTTTCATAGCTTTGGCTGCAATTTATTTTAACTATCAAACCTTTATTGGTATAGAAGCCGGTGTTGCCATTTTATCGACTTTTTTATTTGCCAAAGCCTTAGAAAGCAAAAATAAACGCGATGTCATTATCCTGTTTAATTTTGCCATGTTTGTCAGTGCCAGTTCCTTCCTGTTTAGCCAGTCCATCTGGATGGCGCTGATGGTACTGCTCTGTTTACTCAGCTGCCTGATCGGCCTGTATCGTTTACAGACCCATGAATTTAGACAGTTACAAAATTCATCTGGCGCATGGCAGAGTGATGCCAAACATGTGGCTAAATTCCTGATTCTGGCTTTGCCTTTTTTTATCCTGCTGTTTGTGTTTTTCCCGCGCTTGCCACCACTTTGGGCGATTCCGATCCCGGTACAAAAAAGTGTCACTGGGATGAGTGACAGCATGTCACCAGGGGATATTGCCGAGTTGTCGCAGTCAAGCAGTCTGGCATTTCGAATTATTGGCGATATGAACCAATTACCAGACCGCAATGATTTATATTGGCGAGCGATGGTTTTAGACCAGTATGACGGTAAAACCTGGACCAGCAGTTTTGTCAATGAAAAACCGGTCGCAATTCAAAATCTAAAGAACGGGAAATACAGTTTTAATTATCAGTATTTAGCGGCTGATCCTCATGTGATGTGGGTGATGGGACTCGAACAATCACGGCCATTACAACAGAATTATCAGTTAAAACAGGATGGCCGTATTACGCCGGTACGACAAATTTTGCAGAATCAACCGATTGCATTGCGATGGCTGGGCAATGCTCAGTCGCAAGAACAGACTTTATATAAAACAGGATTTTTGCAACAGATCAATACCAAAATTCCAGAGCGCCTAGATGAGCAATCACGCCAGTTTGCATTCGAGATGTTCAAGCGGAGTGGACAGCAACCTGAACGCTATGTCAGCAATATTTTGCAGTGGTATAAAAATAATCATTTTGCCTACACCTTGAATCCCGGCTTGCTGGGAGAAAACCGGATAGATGAATTTCTGTTTCAATCACGTCGTGGTTTTTGCGAACATTATGCCTCAAGTTTTGCTTTGCTTATGCGTTATGTCGGCATACCTGCACGTGTAGTGGTGGGTTATCAGGGTGGACAACTTGCTCCTGATCGAGCCAGTTGGGAGGTGCGACAGCTCGATGCACATGCATGGACAGAAGTCTTATTGCAGGGAAAATGGCAAAGAATCGATCCTACAGCGATTATCGCGCCACAACGCATAGATGGGGGAATGCAAAATTATATTGAAAGTGATCGCAGTATTTTGGGCAATAAAGAACAGAAATGGAGATATCGCCAGTTTGCAGTGATGAAAAACCTGCGAATCTGGAGTGACTATGCGAGTTATCAATGGCAAAGCAAGGTGGTGGGCTATGATGCCGAAAAGCAGCAAGGCTGGTTGTCCAAGCTTGGTATTAAAAATGCTTATGCCAGCAGTATCATCATGTTATTGAGTATTCTGCTGGTGGTGGCGGTTTATTTTATCTGGATTTTTTATCGAAACAGTCGGTCGGTTTCAGATTATGAGCGTGCCATTCAACAATTTTCCAAACAATTGGAACTCAGCTTGCGCAAGCAGCCTGCAGAAACTTTTTATAGCTGGATGCTTCGTTTGGCTGAACGGGCAGAACAGGACCAGCAACAGATATTTATTCAAACAGCACAGCATTATCAGCAACAGCACTATTCTTTAATGCAAAATCACCAGCAAATAAAGCAATTTAGAAAAATGCTTAAAACATGTGCAAATACTTTAAAAAATAATAGAAAGCACTTGTCTTAAAAAATAAAAGTGAATATGATTCACAATACTTAGGTGTATAGCTCAGTTGGTTAGAGCGCTACGTTGACATCGTAGAGGTCAGCAGTTCGAGTCTGCTTATACCTACCATATATTTATCAATGACTTATAAGTAAATCAAATGCTTATAGGTCATTTTTTTTGCCTGTTTGTCGCTTTTATTAATTGGCATAGTTGGAAAAATTGGCAAAAAATGGCAATATTTCCTAGCCTTTTGCGACAAATCTGCGACAAGATGAAGTTACCAAAACCTAGAAAACGTGGTGAAACTTATACCGTTACTGTTTCATACCTGGGAACAAGATACTATTGCACCCGCGATACCGAAAAAGAGTGTGAGCAATGGGCTGCATTAAAATTATTAGAACTTAAGGCTCAGACAAAAATAGAAACAGGTGAACTCAAGCCGAAATTCATGTTCCGGGACCTAAACAATAAATACTATGACGATGTTGGCCAACACAATCCGTCAAAATCATCTCGCGCCTGGATCACTGGTCAGCATAAAAACTTTGAAATGAAATTTGGTGCACTGGCACAAAAGTCAATCTATGACATCACTCCAAAAGATTTAACCAACTGGCGCAATAAACGCCTCAAAGAAGTTGGTGAAAATACTGTCCTTAAGGAAATATCACATTACAGTGCGATGTTTACCTACGCCCAAAAAGAACTCTTTCTTCTGGAAGAAAATCCATGGATGCAGATCACCAAACCCAAAAAGCCTAAAGCCAGGGCGCGTCGTATCCATGCCTCAGAAATTGAATTGATGCTTAAAGCATTAGATTATGAAATGGGAACTGAGCCGGTACTGTCACAACATTATGTTGCCTGGGGCTTTCTATTTGCTATTGAGACGGCATTACGTCGTGGTGAGTTGCTGGCAATGGAAAGAAAAGATATATATGACGGCTATATCCATCTGCCAAAAACCAAAAATGGGGAGCCACGTGTGGTGCCATTATCCGGGGAGGCTAAAGCGCTTTTAAGTTTGATTAAGCATACGGGCCGTAAGATTATTCCCCAGTCAGAAAATGCATTTCGATTGATGTGGGAGAAACGAAAGGCTGAAATTGGTTTGTTGAATCTGCATTTTCATGATACCAGGCATGAGGCGATCACACGCATGGTTCGGGTCCGAAAGCTGCCAGTTGAAGTTCTGGCCAAAATTACTGGCCATAAGAAAATCGATGTACTGGTAAACACTTATTACAACCCAAATGCAGAGGATCTGGTTGAGGCATTTAATGGGCAAAAATAAGCCCGCATGGCGCGGGCATTGGGTTTTCTGCAGTCAAAACGGGAGACCTAAATCATCTTCTTGAAGTGATTGAGTGAAATCAGGATTTAATTTTATTGAGCCATCCTTGTAAAATGTTACAGCCCAGTCTGGATGACATTTAATGCACATATCCTCCAGTAAGTGGATATGGCCACAATGGCACTTTGTAATGTCTATTTGCGATTTATGGTATTTTCGAAAAATGCTATAAGTTCCGTGATTCTCATCCCCACCTTGCAGCTTCATGATACCGCCATGAACCAAAACCTGATTTTCAATCTCTTGAATCGTGATGGCTGGGTTTTTCAGAAGATAGCTCACAATCTCTTTCAATTGTTCATTTTGACGCGACATGTTCATGATAATTCCTATGTTTAGTTTTTAATTCTTACGCTTTGGTCCACGTCGGACTTTGGCATTTCTAAGCAGAGCATCAGCAGCCTCTGGATCATAAAGATGTTTTCCATTGCTGCCCTGGTTGATAGAGATACATTTAGTACGAATGGTTTCATCAGACAGCCCGTATTTTTTCACCAGGTCTGCAACAGTCACCAGTTTACGAGATTCAAGTCTCAAGGCGGTAACAGTACCGCCAAAGACCTGCTGACCAAGTACAATCTGTGGTGCTGAATCCGCCTCAATTGTCACAATAAACTCAGCCATTTTTCAAAGCCTCATTTTTCTGCAATGCTTTACTCTTCTTGTTTGACTGCGCAATACATGCAGTACAGCGATGATTAGATCCATTCATTCTGATTGAGAACACATATTCCTTATGAATGGTACACATTCCGATAAATGTGGTTTTACCAGCTTCCCAGGCTTGTTTTCGTGCATGACGATTAAAGACCAGGCGCTCATCATCGTTTTTAATATCTTCAATATGCTCACGTAAAACTACCTCTTTTCTAGGCGGATTCGGCAGCATCTTTTCTTTCTTATTGGCAAAGGTCTCTTGAACTGCAGCAGTCATCTGGCTACCTAGGGAAAATTGATTCGGATCAATATTATTTTCCTTGCAATGCTGCAGGTATCCAGACTGGCCAAAAGGAATTTGAGTTGGTTCTGATTTGCCCTGTGCAAGCAAGAAGTCATTGACTTGGTTGGCAAGGGAAATAGATTTGCCCTGGTTAATGTAAATATCATGGGCTAAGTTGCTGTTCATTCTTAGTCACCCTCACTTTCATTTTTTTCTAAATCATCAAGCAAAGCCGCATGCAGATGAACAGCATTGCGCATATGTTTAATGATTTTATTTGCACGTGTGTCGGCATAAATGAATACGCCATTGTTTAGCACTGGAATCGGTGGTTGCATACCTGCACGTGTATAAGACTGTGCAATATAGCCACTTAGTCTGCTTTCAATCTGGTGGGCTATAACCGGATCTTGCAGTTGTTCAGAATATGAAGTCATGAGATGGACTCCTTAATCAATTTTTTATAACGTCAGAACATTTTCCTAGCCGCTTACTTTCTTTAATTAGCGCAACAAAAAATGTGACAAAAAGAATAAATGGAACAATGATAAACACGAAAACAGCTAGATAACCGTACTGAGGCAGCATTATGAAATCTCCTCAATTGATTCAATGGCACGGTTAATGAATTTCTGCTCATCACTTATTAGTTCGTTTTTATCCTGAATTAAACAGTGACAGCACTGTTCATCCGTAAAATTTGGACACTTGTCCTGGCATGGATGAGATTCTTTTTTGCGAGAAAGCTTTGGCCATGAATCAATTACAGACTGCACCGGCACAAGGCTTTCAGGAGTATCAATTAACTTCATGCCGGCTCCACAATCATTTGAGTGCGTACGGCTGCAGCCATTTCATCTAGCCATTTAGATTTTTCTGAAATGTCAATAAACTCATAGCTTAAGGCTGCATCAATGAATGCATTTGCTTGAGCGATAGCGGTCGTAAAATCATGTTGATTTGTGGCATTTAGAATGGCTTGAATCGCATTCTTGATTTGATTGGTGGCACGGCTCTTGTACCAGTTTTCATCTTTGATTTGGGGTTGGCCAAAATCTTCGGCAAATAAGCGTGAGCGAATGATAGAGTCGAACTGATCGACGGGTTGAAATTGCTTGTTCATGACAGCACCTGCTAAGTAAAGTTTGTTTTAATAAACTAACTTTACTCAGTATGTGTGTCAATAGAAAATTAACTAAACTTTGTTTTTGCTAATTTAAATAAACTTTTTGCTTGGCTCAAACTTACCCACGTACTTTCCTTTGTAAACGCAG
The DNA here is from genome assembly GCF_011319235.1 of Acinetobacter sp. SA01. Taxonomy (NCBI): domain Bacteria; kingdom Pseudomonadati; phylum Pseudomonadota; class Gammaproteobacteria; order Moraxellales; family Moraxellaceae; genus Acinetobacter; species Acinetobacter sp. SA01. The sequence goes on along the minus strand of NZ_WXXM01000001.1, from coordinate 155,990 downwards.
TTTTCCTTTAACTCGATAATGTTGGGTTGAAAGTTTGGATTTAATGCCTTTAAGTACATCTGTTTATAATCCTTTATTAGTGCCTTAAAAGTTGATTCTCCGTCACATTCAGCGATTACCATCTCTCCAGTCTGCACATGTTCAATGCAAATATCCGGATCGATACATATAAAATCACCATCATTAAAGTATGGTGAATTGCTAATGCCGCGGACGATCAGATAGTAGCTATTCTTTCCAGCTGTGGGAGGTGCTGGCAGCCATTGCTCAATGTCAAGCTGGCTAACAGACTGCACATTAGTCCAATTCCCTGCCTGAACATAAGAAAGAACAGGCAGCATTCTAGTGACAGGCCTATAGTCACCAACATTTGATCCGGTATCTGTCACACCATACAAAATATAGTCAATAGTTGTATTTAGTGCTGGAGCAATAAGCTGGAGTTTTTCAAATTTAGGGGTATTTACATCCTTTTCCCAGAGCACTACTGCTGCATCACTAACATCAGCAAGCTTTCCTAATTGTTTTTGGGTTAATTTTTTTTCTTTGCGTAAACTTTTGATTCTAGTGCCGACTGTGCTCATAACTAAGCTCATTTAATTAATACTAACTTATATTAGCTATTGACTAACAAACTAAACTCTAATTTAATAAACTAATTAAAGTTAGTTTTCGAGAAGTAACATGACTAGAGATGAAGCCATTCAGTTATTAAATTGCAACCTTTCCGAGCTTGCGAGCAAGCTAGGGATTACCACAGCCGCTGTTGCAAAATGGGATAAAGATGAAATCCCACTGCTACGCGAGTACCAAATCAGAGAGTTGGCAGCTAAATCTGAAAAGCCGTCTTCTGCTAATAATTCAAATTTAGCCCAAGCAATAAACAAAAAAAATGAATGCATTGAGGGAATTTAAACATGCGTCTAACTCTTAGCGAACGTCGTGAGAAATCAGTTATGTCACTGGAAATGGCTCTGAAAGCTGCTGTATACCGCCCAAATGATGATTCATTGATGGCTTTAATTGCAGAAAAAAATGCATTTAATATCAATACTTTTCGAAGCTCTATAAATCCGACTACACATACGCATAAAGCTAATATTTACCACCTGGAAGCAGTGCTTTCTGAAACTAAAGACCCTCGCATCATGGACAGTATTTGCGCCATTCATGGCAATGCAGCATGGTTTGAACTGCCAAAGATTGAGCCGATGACTCAGCACGGATTTATGACCAAAATCGGAAAACTTGCGAAAGAGCAGGGCGTACTGGCACAAAGCATTGCCGAGGCTATTTCTGATGATGTCATTAGTGATGATGAGCTGGCCGTGATCCGTAAGGATGTGTTTGACCTAATCCGCATTGCTGCAAACTTGCTGGCCATGGCTGAAAAACAATCTCGGGGTGAATAATGCATTTAAGTTTTGATCAGGTTCGTGATGCTGCGCTTGGCCGCTGGAAAGACCTGGTATTTCCTGCTTTTGGTATTCAGGTGCCAGCAAAACGCAATCAACATGGCCCATGCCCAATCTGTGGTGGCAAGGACCGCTTTCGTTGTGATGACAAGCAAGGCAAGGGCAGCTGGATCTGCAATCAGTGTGGTGCTGGCGATGGCTTCGGTTTAATCGAAAAATCCCGAAATATGAATTATTCCACAGTACTAAAAGAAGTCGGTGCAGTACTAGGCCTGTCTACAGAAACCAAAGTAACTGATGAAGACCGTCGCAAATGGAAGGAACGAGCAGAACAACAGGCTCGTGATGCGGAAATGCAGGAGCGCAAGGAGCAGGAATCGGCATCAAAACGTGCAGCACGAATCTGGGCTGGTAAATCAGTAGACCGTGACTGCCCTTATCTGGAGCGCAAGCAGGTCAATAATTATGGGTGCAAGATCAATGGGAAAGGCAATCTGATTGTGCCGTTATTCGATGCCCAGGGGAAAATCTGGAACATCCAGGAAATCCATGCGGATGGCCATAAGCCTTTTTTATTTGGCGGTCGTGTTGGCGGATGTTTTTTTGTGCTTGGCGAAATTACCCAGCCAGACCAGGTAATTTGCATTGCAGAAGGCTATGCCACCGCTGCGAGCATTCGTCAGGCAACCAGCCACGTTACAGTGGTCGCGTTCAATTCTGGAAATATTGACAAGGTGGGCAAGGAAATCAGAGGAATGCACCCCTATGCGCGATTGGTGTACTGCGCAGATGATGACAGTCATTCAGTACCACCAGATGCAGGCTTAAACGCTGCCAACAAAGCTGTGGCTGCAACAGGCGGCATAGTGATTCTCCCCGATTTTAGCCAGGTGGTAAACGTATGAGTAATGAAGAAATTTTAGAGCAGCCACAGGCATCATTTCTATCTGATTTCAATGATCTGCATGTTGCTGCAGGGATAGAGGCAGTACGCGAGCAAATCGAGCGGGGGATTTCCGAACAATCTTCATCTTTTGACCAAAATCCCCCACACCCCCTTGAAATGGCAAGCCAGAATTTAGGGCAAAATCCGGAAATTGGGCCAGATTTATGGCCAGAACCCGACAATTTTGACCTTGAAATGAGTCCAGATCTGTCTGGTGCTCCGGATCTGTTGGAACATGGCCAGCCGGAACCACAGGGGAGTGGGGAAATTATTGAATTTGAGCGTCCGGATTTTACACTGGAGAAGTGTTTGGCCAGATTCATGTTGGTTGAGGGAAAAACCGATGTATATGACTCTTTTAAGAAGAAAACGATCAAGGCAACCGCATTCACCAAGATGGTTGGTAAACTTGTTGCTGGAAAGTGGCAATCACATATCAACCGAAAAATGATCGACCAAGATGCATTGAAAGCCGAAATCGACCGCCAAAGTGCTTCAGAAATTACCGATCTAATTGGCCGTTATGTTCACCTAGAAGGAACATTGGAATCGTGGGATACCGTCAATCGAGAGCGTATTAAAAACGTGGCAATTCGAGAGGCATTCCCAAATCATTATGAAATCTGGTTTAAATCACCACACCGTCGCATGATCCATCATAAGGACCTTGTTTTCGATCCAACTAACTCGGCCAAGCCACACCAAATCAACCGATTTACAGGTTTAGAAGTGCAAGCAGGATCAGATCCAGATTGCCCGGATATGCTCATGAATCTTCAAGATGCCTATAAAAAGTCACAGAGTTTCATAGATTTACTTCGACACCTTTCAGCTGGTGAGAAAGAAGCATTCGGTTGGTTGATTCGCTGGCTAGCTTATCCTTTGCAACACAAAGGGGCGAAAATGGCAACGTCAGTTCTAGTGCACGGTAACATTCACGGTGCTGGTAAATCACTTTTCTTTGGTGGGATTATGGAGAAAATCTACACAAAGTACCACAAGACACTCGACCAGCGTGACCTTGAGAGCCAGTATAATGACTGGGCAGATGAAGTACTTTTCCTCCTGTTTGAAGAGATCGCCAATAATAAAACCAAGCACGGCATGATGGGATTTATTAAGCACTTGATTACTGGCTCAAAGTTATCAATTCATCAAAAATTCTTATCATCAATGCAGCAAGCAAACCACATGAATACGGTTTTTTTATCAAACCACACCCAGCCACTGCCCATTGAAGAGAATGATCGGCGCTTTCTAGTGTTGTACCCAAAATCTACTGTTCCGCCAGATCTATTGGATCGTGTAGTAGCTGACATAGAATCCCCTGAAGCAATACAGGCATTTTATACTGCACTACTGCAAATCGATCTGACCGGGTTTAATGCTCATACCAAGCCACCAATGACTCGGGCTAAAAAGGAAATTATTGAATACACCAGGCCAGGGTATGACACGTTCATTACCCAGTGGATCGCAGGTGAAACCAATTACCCGTACTGCAGCTGTACTACCATGCAGCTCTATGATGCTTATCAGCGATGGAGTAAGACCACAAATGAGCATATTGTGAGCCTTAAACGCTTTATGGGTGAGGCTAAAAAGTACGGCATTGTCTCATCTGACAAGCAGGAGCACTGGCGTAAACCATCCAGACCGCACGATAAGAAGCAAACCAAAGTTATTGTGATTGGGGTTGTACCAGAAACATTCACTGATAGAGATGGCAAAGAAAAGCCATTACTTAAAATGGACTGGCTCGGTGCAGAAATAGAAAAATTTGACAATGCTATTCAAGGTGACAATAATGATGTTCCGCGCCCGCTATAACCATAAAAATAAGCGCAAATGTGTACCATGTGTACCATCGTGTTTACCATTATTGACCAATGGTACACACGTGCAGCCCTTACCACATAAGACTTTTACCACCAATGTGTACCATGTGTACCATTTTTCTCGCGCGCGCACACGAGGGAATTTTTCACAGCCATATATATTTATTAAATCTAAACATACAAATCATGGTAAAAAATTTTCTCGCGTAAGAGATGTTGTAATAATGGTACACATGGTAAACATTTACTTAAAAGCTTTACTACATAAGGCTTTGCTGTGTGTACCATTTTTCAAGATGGTACACAAAAACGGCTTAATGGTACACATGGCTTTCCAAGTTATTGTTTTTAAAAATGAAAACATGTGTACCATTGCTAAGGAGCGTATTTAATGGAAAAATACCTTCGTCTACTCAATCCAAAGTCAATCAACTATGAAGCAGATCGCATTGACGGTGGATCACCAGCACTGACTGCCCAGGATGTTTTGCTAGCAATGGGTTTTGCTCGCTTATCGCCATTTCAGGATGTATTGATCCGACTTAAATACTTCGAAGCCAATACTCAGGCCAACGTCAACAAGTTTGCCCAGATCCTGGCGAGCAAGTATGAGCAACAATTTTCTGCTGCTGGGGTGAATAATATCTACCACTATTCCATCGCATTGATTGGCTTAACTGAGTTTTGCATGGTTCCTGCCAGCTATAAGCCATCTGAACGTGCGCGTGCTGCAATTTGTGGTTTTAGTGATACTACGGTGAGAAATCACATGAAACTCCATATACAAACCATTCTGGAAGATCTGAACTTGGAGTTGCATATTGGAGAAGTTAAAATTTTTACTCAGCTCAGTAAAACTAAGTAAACTTTGTATTGACCAAAAAGCAGATTTAAGTTAATTTTTACCACAATGGAAAACTGTAATTAAAACGCTGTAGTTTCTCCAAAGCCGAAAGGCTTATTGAACTGAATGCTTGTGCTGAAGCATTCAGTTTTTTTATGCCCGCATGTTGCACTGGTCGCAACAGGCGGGATTTTTTATAGGGTATGTAGGCAAATGGGCAAGCATGAGCGTAAAGAATTTTGGGATAACCATGAGCGGGCAGCAGATCAGGCTGAGAAAGCCAGATCCAAGCCAGTAAAGAACAACAAGGCCAAGGCATGGCGAAAAGCTTGCAGTGAATACCTGGAAGTCAATCCACTGTGCTATGAGTGTTCAAAGCGTGGCTATACCAGCCCGGCATTTCATGTACTGCACATTGATCCACCAGATGGAAGCCAGGTGAAATTTTGGAACATCCTGAACTGGAAAGCATTGTGTGAACCATGCTTCCATCGGATCACAGGTGGTACTGAGCTGGATATCCTGGACCCAATTCCTAAGGATGCAAAATTATATACGGTGAAATGATGGCGAAATTATCAAAACTGGGGAGCGCACTGCCAACCTTGAGCAGCAGTCAGCCCACACTGCAACGTCAAGACAATTACGGTCAGGGCCGTGGCGGTCGTCCATGGCGCAGACTGAAGCGTGATGTTCATGTGCGTGATAACTGGACCTGTTGCAAGTGTGGTCGAGTCACCATGCAAATGGAGTGTGACCATATTATCAACAAGGCCCAGGGTGGTACTGATGACATGGATAACCTCCAGTCGCTTTGTGTTCCTTGCCACCAGAAGAAATCTCAAGTGGAGAGCAGACGATGAGCAAGGGAGTAATGAAGTTTCTAGCAGTCTTAACTGTAGTCATTGCGTTCACAATGCCACCAGCACTAGCGAACGCTAAAGGCAGTGGTGGTCGAGGAAGTTCGGTATCCTCATCATCTGCCCGATCATACAGTGCACCGGCTCGCAGTTATTCGACCACCAGATCCAAACCAACAAAAAGCAAATCATCCTGGTTTAGTAACCGCGATGATGATGTTGAATGCTCTGTATTAAAGAGCAGCAAGCATGCAGCAGACCGCATTGTATACAAGCGGTACTGCTAAGAAGAGACATACTGAGCAGGCACACGCTAGCACTGCTTAATGTTGGCAGCTCGGAAAGACGGCACGCTTCATGTGTAAGCAAAACCCATGAACGTTCATATGCTCGACAGGATGTTGAGATAAGGTGGGTACAAGATGGATCTGACCTTGGTGACGGCAAGCCATTAACACGTAAGTTGACCATAGTAAGCAACTCTAATCCCTGTCGGCAACGGCAGGGATTTTTAATTACATAAAATTTTGGAGAACAGTATGTTTAAGTTTGAATTAGGAGCCGTGGTCAAGGTTGGGAATTACAGTGGACCCGCCAAGATCATTGGTCGTGCGGAATACTTAGACCGCCCAAATCTATATCTGGTCAAGTACGAAAAAGAGAATGGCCTACCAGCTGAAGAGTGGTTTGATGAAGACATCTTGAACTGATGGACATGGCACCAGGGTCAGCCCTACATCCTGGTGCCACCACCGTGGAACATATTTGAATGTTTATTTCCTTAAGGTTTTCGTGGAACACCTTAAGGAAATAAACATTTTGCACTTAATTGGTGCGAAGCTTACCCCGCGGGGGGTATAAATTTTTAAAAATTTGGGTCCCAGCGGACACCGCCCCCCTTTCTCATTTGTAAAAAAATTCCTGTTTTGAGCAAAAGTAAATAAACTTTTTATTCAAAATCATAAATTTAGGTTAATTTTTTTAAATATTCAGATTTTAAGGTGAAAATATGGCTTTGACTGAACAGATGAAAAAATTTGCTCATGCCAAATTAAAAACTGGTGAAGATGGCCGCCAGTTATCAAATAAGCAGGCCGCAATTGAGGCGGGCTATTCAGAAAAGTCTGCAGGATCTAAAGGTAGCCAATTAGCACAAAATCCCGAGGTAATTACCTATCTGGACGGGCTTTTAAAATCAGGGGGAGAGGGGGCAGGTGCAGTTTTTGAATCTATGCCTCTAGGTGAAGCTGCTATACAAGCTGACATCAAAGAGATGGAAAGTGTAACAAACTCTTTAGAATTTTTGCGATCAATTTATAAAAACTCACGTCTAGAGCGGAAGGTTCGGATTGAGGCGGCCAAGGCAGCTTTGCCCTATGAGTTTGGCAAAGTTGGTGAGATGGGTGTTAAGCAAGGCCGTGAAAATGCTGCAGGCGATGTTTCAGAAAATGATAATGACTTTGCAACAGCTGGAAATCAGCGTGCTGCACGAGGTCAGCAAAGAGTGAGTTGATATGTCTTCAATGTCCCCGATCTGGACAACAGCTTGCCCAGATTGGGAAAAGAAGATTCTGGCGAAAGAATCACTGATTGCCTGCAAGCCGTTGTATCCAGATGAAGCCGACATGGCTTTAAATGTATTTAAAAAACTGACGTTGGTCGATGTAGCTGGAAAACCTAAGGTTGGTGAGGTTACAGGTGAGTGGGTTTTTGAGTTTGTTGGTGTAATTTTTGGCGCTTATGACTACGAAAAAAATGAGCGTTTAATCAATGAATTCTTTCTACTGATTAGTAAGAAAAATACAAAATCAACATTAGCTGCAGGCATTATGCTAACGGCCATTATCTTGAATGACCGTCATTCAGCTGAATTTATCATCCTGGCACCGACCAAGGAGGTTGCTGATAACTCATTTAAACCGATTCGTGACATGATTCGTGAAGATCCAAAGTTATCAGCCTTGTTCAGTGTGTCAGAACATACAAGGACAGTGACTCACAGAAAAACAAGGGCTACTTTGGCAGTTGTTGCAGCAGATACAGGTTCAGTTGGCGGTAAAAAAGGCGCATATATTCTAGTAGATGAGCTTTGGATATTTGGAAAACGTGCCAATGCTGAAGCTATGCTTGAGGAAGCAACTGGCGGTATGGCTTCATTTCCAGAAGGCTTTCTGATCTGGCTGTCTACGCAGTCGGATGAGCCGCCAGCTGGGGTATTTAAAAAGAAATTAGATTATGCCCGTAAGGTGCGAGATGGGGAAATTGATAATCCATCATTCTTGCCGCTGTTGTATGAATTTCCGCAAAGCATGATTGATGATGAAAGTTATTTGAACCCGGATTACTTCTATGTGACCAATCCGAATCTTGGCCGCTCTACACACATCCGCTACTTGCTAAATAAATATGAGCAGGCAAAGCAAAGTGGTGATGATTCAGTTCAAATCTTCCTGGCTAAATATCTGAATGTCGAAATTGGCATGAACAAGCGAGCAGATCGCTGGGCTGGTGCTGATTTCTGGATGTTGTCAGCTTACAAGGACAGGCTTTTTGTTGAATCCATTCTGGATTTAAGTGAGATATGCACGATTGGCTTTGATGGTGGTGGTCTTGATGACCTTTTTGGCATGGCGGTAATTGGTCGAGATAAGAATGACAGATCAACCTGGTACTGCTGGAACCGCGCCTGGGCCCATCCGATCGCCCTGGAACGCCGACAAGAAATTGCTCCTGCCTTGAAGGATTTTGAGCAGGATGGTGATCTGGTCATTGTAAAAAATATAGGTGATGACGTTCGCCAGGCTGCTCAAATATGCAAGCGTATTTATGATGCAGGAAAGCTGCCCGAAAAAGCCGCAATTGGACTGGATAAACTTGGTATGCCTTCACTACAAGATGGTTTGCTCGAGGAGGTGCCTTTTAAGCTGTTGATTGGTGTGCCCCAGGGCTATCAATTATCTGGATATGTGCAGACAACTGAACGAAAAGTTGCTGAAGGGAAATTCCTACATGCCGGCCAGCGCATGATGAACTGGTGTGTTGGTAATGCGAAGGGCGTGTACCAGGGCAATGCAATGACAATCCGAAAGCAGGAGTCTGGAAAGGGGAAAATTGACCCCTTGATTGCAACATTTAATGGTGTTGCATTGATGTCCCTAAACCCTGAACAGAGTGCACAAAGCTATGGAGTCTACTTTGTATGATCAGAGATTACCGAAAAAAACAGGAAGAACTCCGGCAGGTCCAGTATCAGCTTGACCATTTAGGGGCCTGTACCACAGTGGGAAAAACAAATAAAGAGATCGCTCAAATAGATGAGCGATTTTTTTTGGCTTGTGAAAAGGCTGATGCACTTAAAGCAGGCTTGCAGCAAAAATAAAACCAAGGAGTACAGAAGCGATGAAGCTTGCTTACAGCTTGCTTGAAGTCAAAGCAATTGATGACACTGAGTGGCGGCTTGAAGGTATTGCCACAACACCAACACCAGATCGTGTTGATGATGTTGTCGAACCTAAGGGTGCGCAATTCACATTACCGGTGCCATTTTTATGGCAGCACGATAAGCGCCAACCGATTGGAAATGTTGTTGAGGCCCAGGTCACTGATGATGGGATCAAAGTAGTCATTCAGCTGGTTAAGCCAGATGAGGTTGAATCTGAGGACCTGAAAAAACGCCTTCAGGAAGCATGGGACAGTATCAAAACTGGTCTTGTTCGTGGTCTTTCTATTGGATTCCGTGGTCTTGAGGTGGCCGATATCCAGGGTACTTGGGGCTATAAATTTATCAAATGGGATTGGTATGAATTATCAGCTGTTACGATTCCTGCTAATCAGGAAGCGACAATCACTGGCATTAAGACACTCTGCCAGACCGATCAGTCAAATCAACAAGAAACCCCGCAGAAAGAAAAGTCTGTGCCATGTAAAAAACCCCTATCAATCCAGCCAGAATCAAAACACCTAGTAGTGAAACTTGCTGAAACACCCAAATCTTATGGAGTAAAACTCGTATGACACTTGCAGAGCAAATTGCAAAATTAAAAGCGAATATTAAATCGCACCAGGATCAGATCGTTGCAAAATCAGGTCAGTCCATCTCAAAAGGTGCTACGCCAAGTGAGGAAACTGAGGGTGAAATCAAACAGCTTCAGGATGAAATTGCAGTAATGCAGAAAAACCTGGATCGTCTTGAGGATATCCAAAAATCTCAGGCAAGCTGGGCTGATACCACGACTCCAGCAGCTGGCGGTAACTCACAGCAAGGTCTCAAAAGCACCCAAGGTCAAACTATTCAAGTCGAAAGCAACCTTGAAAAAGGTATTGGTTTTGCGCTGATGGTGAAATCCATGGCACTAGCTGCAAATAGTAAGGGTGCTGTTACGGCTGGAGACGTTCTTGATTCATGGGGGGCGCCGGACATTGTAAAAAATGCAGTCAACCAGAAAGCGCTTATTGGTGCTACAAACAACGAACAGTTTGGTGAAGCATTGGTAGACTTCCAGAACCTGACCAACGAATTCATTGAATTGCTTCGTGGACGAACAGCTGTCGACCAGTTGGCTTCTCGTATGCGTGAAGTACCTTTCAACATTAAAATGCCGCAACAGACCGGTGCTGTCAGTGTTGGCTGGGTAGGTGAAACCAAACGCAAGCCAACGACAAACCCAACCATCGGGTCAGTAACTCTGACTAAATCAAAAGTCGCGGGTATTGTGCTGCTATCTGACGAATTAATGCGTTTTTCCAGCCCCAAAGCAGACCGAATCATTCGTGATGACTTTGTGAAATCTACAGCTCAGTTTATTGATGCGGATTTCTTTGACCCAACCAAAGCTGAAACCGATGACAGCCCAGCATCAATTTTGAAGGATTCCAACAAAATTGATAGCAGTGGTGCAACTGGTGCCGACATTGAAGCCGATCTGGCCAAGGTGATCAAAGTACTAACAGACGCAAATGTTCCTCTGGAAGGCGCGCATTGGGTGATGTCCGAAAGCCGTGCTGCGTCACTCAGCATTATGCGTGACGCTTTGGGCAAAAAGTACTTTGAAGACATGAATCTGAATGGTGCTAAATATCTTTTGACTCTGCCAGTGTTAATTTCATCAGGAACTCCAGATAAGATTGTTCTTGTTGTACCAGGTGAAATTATGCTAGCAGATGACAATGTACTGGATTTTGCAGTAAGTAGCGAAGCATCAATCAACATGGGCACAGACCTAGCTCCAGAATGGGTCAACCTATTTGAGCAAAACTTGATGGCCATTCGTGCAGAGCGCTTTATCCGCTGGAAAAAGCGTCACGTTCATGCGGCCGCATACCTGCAGTTTGCTTAATTAAAACACTTACAAGGCCCCTCGTTTGAGGGGCTTTTTTGTTGAGTAAGAAAAATGCCAAAAGTTAAATTTTTGAAAGATCTTTGCTCCGGTCGTGCCGGATCAGTGCAAAACCTTCAGGATTATGAGGCACGAGTATTGGTTCAGTTAGGTGCTGCAGTACTTTATGAAAATCCTAAAGAAAATAACCAGCAAACTGCACCAATTCTGATGAATTTGAATGAAACACCAGTAATTGATGATTTTGGCGAAATGGTTGAAGCAAATATTGTGATTGAAAGCCCTGTAAAAAAAGGCACTAAATCAAGGAAAGGGTGAGAGATATGGGTTTTTTAGGCAATATATTTCGTAAAAAAGCAATGTCTCCCGTAGATAGTAATACAAGCTGGCGTGTGCTTGAGCCTTTTATGGGTGCATGGCAAAGAAATATTGAGCTTAATCGAGAAGACCTGCTTTCATTTCATGCTGTATTTGCCTGTATTTCTATTATATCCAAGGATATTGGGAAACTCCCACTGGAGCTTCGAGCTAAAAAAGATGGTGTATGGGTCAAAGTTAAGGATAAAAAATTTCCATTCTTTGAAAAACCAAACCATTTTCAAACTATGCAACAGTTCCTTGAATACTACATGATCTCCAAGGAGACGCGCGGCAATACCTATGTATTAAAGCTTCGAAATTTTAAAGGCGATGTAGAGCAGCTGATTGTATTAAACCCAGATAATGTCACTCCTTTGATTAGCGATAAAGGTGATGTTTTTTATCGAATCGGCATAGATAAGCTAGCTAGGCAGGAAGAGGTTATCATTTTGCCTGCATCTGAGATCATTCATGACCGATGGAATTGCCTATACCACCCACTGGTCGGAATTAGCCCTATCCTTGCATGCGGACTGGCCGGTGCTCAAGGTGTGGCTATTCAGAAATATGGTGCCAAGTTCTTTAAAAATAACGGCCGGCCTAGTGGCATTCTTACAATGCCCGGAAAGATCGCAGATGAAGATGCTAAAAAAATTAAGGAAGCATGGGATCAAAACTACTCTGGTGAGAACGTAGGTAAAACTGCTGTTATGGGTGGTGATGTGAAATACATAGCAATGGCCATGCCGGCTGCAGATGCTCAAATGATTGAACAACACAAATGGTCTGCTGAGATTTGCTGTTCTGTATTCAATGTTCCACCCTGGAAGATTGGCATTGGCAGTATTCCACAGGGACAAAAAGTTGAAGATATGGAGCGGATCTATCTCAATAGTTGCCTGCAAAGTCCTATTGAAGCAATTGAAAACTGCTTTGATGATGCTTTCGGCTTGAAAGATTTTGGTTATGAAGTTTTTCTGGACCTTTCGACCTTATTACGAATGGATAGTGTTTCTCAGATGAACTTTTATTCGCTTGGTGTGCAGCGTGGGATTTTTGCACCCAATGAAGCACGTGCCGTATTTAATTACATGCCAAAGACTGGTGGCGATACACCATATATGCAGCAACAAAATTTCTCACTTGAAGCAATTTCCAAGCGTGATTCGAAGGATGATCCATTTGCATCAGGGGCAAGTAAATCAGAAGGAGATAGCAATGGCACTAACAGCGAATGATGTTGCCAGGCATTTGCGTTATGACAGTGACGACATGATCAACCTAGACCTACAATCTATTTTAGATAGTGCTGAGCAGGCTGTAAAAGATCATGTACTCACTAAATTTGACCCAGAAAACAAGATCCAGCAGCGAGCAATCTTGATGATGTGTGGGTATTTTGATGAAAACCGTGGTGTGGACAAAGATACCCCATCAAATGATGGTTTTTTGCCACAACCTGTCAAAGATCTATTGTCTGCATACTATTTGCCGTTATGCATTTAAGGATGTCTTATGGATGCCTTTATAAGCTGGGTCAAGTGCTCTAAGTATTATAAAAATATGATTTTTATACATGGAGAACGTCTTTTTATGATCCGTGATGGTGAGTTTGCAATTCCTGCTGTACAGATGGCCTATGAAGCATGGTTATACCATGGAGGAAATAATGAGTAATTTTGACTTTGAACAATTTTCTGCAAATCTACTGATCCAAAATAACCAACTGCTGGCCCAGCATAATCTGCTGACTGAGCAGAATAACCGTTTAATTATGGTTAATAATGAGCAAAACGCATTGATTAGTGAGCTGCTAATCCAGCTTACAGAAAGCGATGAACCTACTACACAAGACGATCTCCATAAATGTCTTGATGATGATTAACGGTAAATAGGTAGGCTTTATATGCGTGCAAATGAACTTCGTCATCGTGTCACAATTCAAGCATCCAATTCTGGGCGCGATGATTACAACAATGAGACTGACTTGATCTGGTCCGATTACAAAACCCTTTGGGGTAAAATTGAGTTTCTTTCAGTTAAAGATACGATCACAGCCCAAGCTGCTGGATCTGAAACCACCGCCCGATTAAAACTCAATAAGCGTGATGACATTACAACCAAAATGCGTGTGATCCATCGTAGTCAAATTTTTCAGATTGTGTCTCCACCCAAACCTGACAACGTGGACGGTTTAACCTATATGACTGTCGAGTTGTCCCTGCTGGGATAATATCTTATGCAAGTTGATTTAAATATTAGCGGGCTAGATGAGTTCAACAAGAAAATTGCAGAACTTAAGGACGTGAAAAAAGTACGCTCTCGTGCAAGATCTGCTGCGCGTAAAGCCATGAAGATTGTCCAGCTTTCCGCTCAAATGGGAGCGGCATATATTGATGACCCCAAAACCCGTGAAGACATCCAGAAAAATATTGTTATTCGAAATGGTAAAACCCGTGATTTTGGTAAAGTAGTGATGCGTGTTGGGATCATGGGTGGTGCTGCAGTTAATGGGAAAACAGACCGTGCAAAACTTGCTGCTTTGCCTGGTGGTGAAACTGTTTATTGGCGTTATATAGAATTCGGAACAAGTAAAATGCCTGCAACTCCATTTATGCGACCAGCCTTACAACAAAATTTGCAAAAAGTTACAGATGAATTTGCCAACACTTTTATGAAATCTATTGATAAGGCAATTGCGAAAGGAACGATTTCATGAATATTTTACCCGTATTCCCAGTGCTAAGTGTTGTCGATGCTGTAAGGGCTGTGCTTGGTACAAATCCGGTTCGCATCTTTGAAGACATAGCACCAGATAAAACCAGTTATCCCTACGCAGTCTGGACGATGATTACAGCTCTACCGGAGAATAATCTGGATTGCCCTCCTAATATTGATCATGTGTCCTTTCAGATTGTTGTATACGACACAAACAAGACCAGGGCATCAGAGGTACGAAAAGTAGTTTTAAACGTCATCGAGCAGTACTGCCACGTTACACGGTTTCACCCAAATCACTTCGAGCGCAAAGCCGATACCAATATTTTTGGTCGTGGCTTTGATGCGAATTGGTTTTTAGATCGCTAAACAGATTTTAATTTCCACATAGCACCCAACCGGGTGCTTTTTTTATGCCAAAATTTGAGGAGTAGCTACTCATGGCGAAAAAAGGCGTTTTATCAAACGGCACAGCGGTATGGATTGTCCATGGTACTGTTCCAACATTAACAAAGATGGGTTGTATTAAAGCTTTAGCTCTGGGTGATGATAGCGCCAGTGAAATTGATACAACATGTCTGGAAGAAGCGAGTACCAAAACTTCTGAATTTGGACTTAGTACACCAGGTGAAGGCTCAATTCAAATCGATACAGATCCTAAAAACTTATCGCATATGACTTTGTTGGAGCTTGCTGCCAATAAAGAAACGGTGATGGTGTATGTAGGTTGGTCGGATGGTATTGCGGAGCCAACATTAACGGGCAGTGATATCACATTGCCTACCACTCGCACATGGTCGCACTTCGAAGCAATTCTTCGTAAAGGTTCTCCAGTGTTCGCTGTTGATGCGATGGTGAATCACACAATTCCCATGAAGCGACAAACCGAAGTAACTGAAGAATTTAAGGTGACTCCATAATGGCTAAATTGACTTTAGAGAAAGCAAAAAAAGCAGTCGGTATTGGCAACCTGGTTGAAAAGACTATTAAGTTTCGTGATGTGGATGGTAAACCATTTGAAGGCGAGATTTATATTAAAGTCCTGTCTTCAGATGAAGTTGCAAATATCACAGATATTTTAAATCTTAAAAAAGACGAAAAATACACCATCAATCAATACCGTGATGCAATGTTGGTACAAACTGTCTTTGAGGGGAAGGATAAACCGTTTTTTCCTGATTTAAAGAGTACGGGCCAAGTGTCTGATGAAATGAAAGTCGCAATGTATTTGGCTGCTGATCAGGTTATCAATTTCACGGGAAAGTACTGGATCTCGACGAAGAGTCAGAATTCTACTGTGAACTCGTCAGCTGCGGAATCGGTGGGCGAACCATCGCAGAAGCAAGAAGAAACCTAAGCAATGCCGAACTCCAAATATGGAAAGCCTTTCGACAAAAGAGAGGCTCCCTTTTTGTTGGTCGGCGTATTGAGCAAGGTTTCGGTAACTTGATGGCACATTACACGCAGTTTAAAGTAGGGAGTGATGTTGAGGTTGATGCTTTTGATTTTATGCCTCATGAAAAGGCTCCGGAATTGACTTTTGAAGAACAAAGGGTGAAAGATATTAAAAAGAAATCAGGTTAGCTTGGTTTCTTTTTGCTCGGTAAATTAGTATCTTGTCTTGAATAATAAATATTTGGGGTGGGGTATGAAAAATATAATATTTTTAGTATTGGTATTTAGCACTTTTGTCCACGCTGGAACAGGGGGCGTTAATCGACAAATTAAAGTTCTTGAGGATGGGACTTTTACTACTCAAATTGTTGAGCAAAAAGCAATGTCTGATGTGGACAGGGATTTACAAATTAAGAATTGTGAAGCTATGTCAAGATTCGCAGAAAGCAGCTTTAAGGCACGCCAAAACGGAGTTGATGCATCAAAAATGTTTAATGTTGTGGTTAAAGATTCAGCACAAGCAAAAGAGGCGATGGAATCAATTATCGTTGATGTGTTTAGGCGGCCACTATTAACCTCTAAAGATGCAATAAATCTATCCGCCCATGAGTATGCAAATGCATTTTTTATTGAATGCGTATCTCCATAAAGTTAAAAACATACAAAAACCGCCGAAAGGCGGTTTTTTATTGCCTGAGGTTTTGTATGAGTACCAAGCTTGGAACATTAACACTAGATCTAGTTGCAAAGATTGGTAACTTTACAGGACCAATCAAAGATGCAGAAAAGCAAACCAAACTTAGCTTCGACAACATGCGAAATCATGTTAATAATTATGGTGCTATCGCAGTGGCTGGGGTTGCTGCTGTTGGGGCCGGCGTTTTTGCAATGGCGAATGAGTACGCTAATGCAGCCCGTGAATTACAGATTTTTGCGTCAATCTCAAATACTACCACTCAAGAATTTCAAAAGATGGCTGTTGGTGCCCAGACAATGGGTATCAGTCAGGAGCAGCTATCCGATCAACTCAAAGACTTTAATGAAAAATTGGGCGAGTTCATCACAATTGGTTCCGGTGGTGCAGTAGATTTCTTTGAGCAAATTGCAATTAAAACTGAAGGGTCTGCGGAAGGTGCGAGAAAATTAGCACTTGAAATGCAAAATCTTTCAGGCCCTCAGGCGCTGCAACTTTATGTAAATAAACTTGAAGAGGCGGGTGTTACTCAGCAACAAATGTCTTTCTACTTGGAAAGCATGGCATCGGATACAACCAACCTTATTCCACTCCTAAAGGATGGCGGTAAGGGCTTTGAATATTGGGCTGATGCTGCTGAGCGTGCTGGCATGATTATGGATGAATCAGCTATAGCCAAAGCCAATGAGCTTAAAGTACAGATGGGATTGCTGGGATTACAGGTTGATGGTGCAAAAAACAAATTCATCCAGGGGTTAGTGCCAGCGCTGGTATCAGTCGGTGATGGTATGTCTAACGCTGCAACTGAAACAAACTTAATGTCTGATGCAGGAGAAACCCTTGGGGAGGTATTTAAGGGAGTTGCTGCAACTGGCATGGGGGTTTACGCAGTTGTTAAGATGCTATCGAATGCGGTTGCGGGATTGGCAGTTGATGCTGTTAATGCGAAGAAAACTGTAGACCTTGCGGCGGAAAAAGGCACTTGGGCGGACAAATTGCCAGGTGTTAAGTTTGCTAAGACAGCCATCTTTGGTGTGACAATGGCTAAAGCACCAAATAGTGGTGTTGCTATGGCAGCCAAGGACAATGCAAAGGTTGCTGATGATGTCGCCAGTTCAATCGGTAGAATTTACAGCAATGCTGTCAATCAATCTGTGTCGGCAATGGCTAAAATTCAAGGCAGTCAAGCAGGCGTAACCAAAGGGTCGGACGAGTGGATTAAAAAGCAGAATGAGGCTGCAAAAGCAACATCTGGGGCAAATAAAGCACTGCAAGAGCAGAATCAGCTACTTGAACAGCAAAAACGTGATCGTGAGCAAATCTCCAAGACGTATGCATCCGACTTTCAAAATATGGTTTGGGATGAAAAAGAACAGCAAGACTTGGTAAAAAACTCTGGCTTTAGCGCCTCGGAGCAAGCAAAGTATTTAGCTTTAGTTCAAAAGCGATTTGATGCCGAAAATGCCGAATACTTTAAAGCTTTAAACCTAGAATTCAATCAATACAAGTGGTCCGAGGAAAAGAAACTCGAATACACATATCAGATGGATCGTGAGATTGCGGAAAATGACGTAAAAATTGCCGATGAGGTAAGAGAATCAAAACTCAAATTCCTTGATGAGCAATATGAATATCAGCGCAAGCAATTGAGAATCAACCAAGATAAAGAGCTTCTTGAAACCAAAAAGCTTTGGATGTCCGCTGGTGAGTACGCGCAGGAATACTACGCTTTAGTTCGTGAGGAAATTCTTAATACTCCGTCTTATTCACCTGAGATGAAGGATGCAAAAATTAAACAAGCGAACCTTCAGCAAGGAATGGAACAGAATGCTGAGCGTGAGCAGGTATGGGGTGACTATAAGTCTATGATGGGCTTGGATGAATCTCCATATCAGCAAGATATGGACTTGCTTGCTGAAGCTCGTAAGCAGATGTTAATTACTGAAGAAGAATATCAGCGCGATCGTTTGGCTCTACAGGTTGGCTATGGTGGTGAATATCTTGGCGCATTATCAGGAATGTTTGGCGCAATGCTTGGCGAATCATCTAGTGCTTATCAGGCATTATTTTTTGCTCAGAAATCATTTTATCTTGCGCAAGCAGGCATGAATGTATGGAAGTCTGCATCTGATGCGTATGCAAATGAACCAGGCACTGTATGGCAGAAAATGGGGGCGGCAGCGCTTGCAACTATTGAATCAGGGTCCTTTCTATCATTAATTGAGGCAGCAACCCCTATGGGTATGGCCCACGACGGCATAGACAACATTCCAAAAGAGGGCACATGGCTTTTGGATAAGGGTGAACGTGTTGTAGATAGCCGAACCAATGCTGATTTGAAGGGCATGATTGCTAATCAAAAGAATGGTGGAGATGTTCACATACAGGTCAATGTCACTGATTCAGGTGTTTCTGCCCAGTCAAACCAATCGGATCAGAAGCAGCTCGGCCAGATGATTGGTAATGCAGTGCGGGCGGTAATTCGCCAGGAGCAACGTCAAGGTGGATTGTTGGCAAAATAATGTTTTAGCTTGATAGCTATTTTGTTAAATTTACTCAAAATAACGAGGTAGATTTATGAAAAAATTAATAGTTCTTGCTGGAATATTACTCACATTAACGGGTTGTTCGACTACTCCAATAACAACTGGTGATGCTGGATCAATTCCAGTAAGTCGCATTTATAATCCTGCCTATTTCACCAAGACATCAGAGCAGCAAGTAGAGGTCTCTTTTCAAAGAGATAAGGGCTTTATTGGTAGTGGTTGTAGTCATGATATTTATGTTAATAACATAAAGATATTCTCAATTCGACCTAATGAGTCTGCTGTCATTTATTTAAATCCTGACTACTATATTTTTAGATTGGATACTGGTGGCGGCATGTGTCCAAATATATCCACATCTCAGGAAACAGACTTAAAGCCGGGTGCAAAAGCAGAATATAGGATTCTTCTTCCATCTGATTTTAATTTGCGACTTACCAGAATGAAATAAGCAATAAGAGCAGAAATTAATACCTCCTTCGGGAGGTTTTTTTATTGGACGCAATTTATGAGCAACAGAAAATTTGAAGTACAGCCGGATCTGGAGGGCAATTCTCAAAATGCATCATTCAATACTTTGTCATCAAAGTTTGGTGATGGTTATGAGCAGAGCATTTCAGTTGGCATTAACAACAGGTCTGGCACTTGGGCATTCACTAAGACTGCTAAAAAGGCTTTAATCCTAGAGATTAAGGCCTTTTTTGATGAACACAAAGGTGCCGATTCCTTCCTGTGGGATTCACCACTGGATGGTGAGGTTCGTGTCAAAACCAGTGAATATAGTCCTGTTTGCCTGGGTGGAGACATTTGGCGAATCTCTACAACATTTATCCAGGTGTTTTACCCTTAACTAAATTTAATTCATGCCCCGCTTAGTCGGGGCTTTTTTGTGAGTAAAAACGATGCCTACAGTAAAGAAAACACTAAATCGTACACCTCAGAAAATTTCGGACGGAAACTTTCCAGCTTACATGCAATCAATGGGCGGTCTGGTACGTTTTGCATTTTCAGGGACTCAGCCGACAGACCTAACAATCTATCACCAGGATATGCAGATCTACACTGACGGCAGCCTTGGTGCTATGTGGGCTTGGGCTGCACATTTTGATGAAGTCATTGTTTCCATTTCAACGTAGGACAGCCGATGAATAGAACCACAGTTTTGACCGGTGGAGTCCAAACACCACCAACGACTCGAATCGCCCAGGGTAGCACCGATAAAGGTCTACTCCTCGGCTCAACTATATACATGATTGGATCATCTGAAGGGTTACTGGGCAACCGCATCCCGGTATCTCCTTAACTTTAAAAATCAGGAATTATTATGGCTAAGCAAGTTATTAATCAGGGTACAGCGCCTACTGGTGCTGGCGGTGATACGTTCCGCTCAGGATCTGCAAAACTACAAGCAAACGACAATGAACTTTATACACACCTTGGTGCCGCTGCTGATGGTGTCCTTACTGTAGATAAAACCCGAACTGCATTGGGAATCGATACAGACAAAACCAATCTTACAATTCTGGTTAAGGATTCATTACGTCAGTCTGTCGAACTCGCCTCCGGAGGTGAGCAGACCGTACTGTATACCGCAAAAGGTCAACCGACTTATATGAATATTATTCAAAAGTTTGACCTGTCTACCATCGATGCATCACTTAGCGGTACACATCCGGCATTTATCGTCAACGGTGTAGAAAAGCCTGAAATATTTATTGGTACATATCAGGGCAAAATCGTATCGGGTGAATTGCTCAGCCTGCCGAATGTGGACCCAACAGTTTCCACCAATTTCACCAACTTTTTAGCAGCTGCGCGGGCTAGTGGTAATGGCCATCATCTGATTACCAATGCTGAGTGGTCTGCTGTGGCATTACAATGCTACAAGAAAAATCAGCAGCCTTTGGGCAATAGCTACTACGGACGCAGCTCGGAAGATCCACTTTTAGTTGGCCGTCGTGCAGATGGTTTAAATCCAGGCAATACAACTGGATCGGCGCGTATATTAACAGGATCTGGACCGGTTGAATGGCGACATAATCGAAAACCGAGCGGTATTGCAGATCTTTCTGGAAATGTCTGGGAATGGAATGCAGGAATGCGCATAGTGAATGGTGAGATTCAAGTAATTGCTGATAACAATGCGGCACTACTGACCTTGGATATGGGTGAAAGTTCAGTCCAGTGGAAAGCAATTGATGGTGAAACCGGCAACCTGGTTACACCGGATGGTAACGGAACTACAGTCGGGACAGTGAAATATGCAGATAGCAGTACAGCAGATTACACAATCAATGGTGCCAACTTTGGAGCGATCCGAAACCTATCAACGACCAAGCCTGTGACTGCAGCCGCTTTGGCAAAGCTAAAAGCATTGTGCTTATATCCACATATTGAAAACACCGCTTCATATAATAGTGATTACTTTTATAAAAACATGACTGGTGAGCGCGTGCCCGCCCGTGGCGGCGATTGGAGCGGCGCAGCCAGTGCTGGCGTGTTCGCCTTGAACTTGAATATCGTCCGTACGGGCACGCATTCGGGCATCGGGGCGCGTCCAGCTTTCGTAAGTCTGTAATCCGGTCCGTGTGATCTGTTTACGTGCGTGATAACGCACGTTATTAATTTTATTTTTGTAGAGGCCTATTGTGTCAACCGATTTATTGATCAGACAAAAATGTGAAGAAATGATTAGCTACGGTTATGTTGCATTACGTCAATTTCCAAAATCTGAAAAGCATGTCCTTTCTGCTGAAATCAGGCATGTAATGTGGGAAATATTACGGCTCATTGTTGTCTGCAATAAACGCTACCACAAGAAAACTACCCTGCAGGAATTAGATGCAGAACTGGACCTACTTCGTGCCCAGGTGCGTATTTCAAAAGAATTAGGTTATATCGATTTTAAGAAATATGAACACTGGGCAAGATTAAATAACGAGATCGGCTGCATGATTGGTGGCTGGATCAAAGCATTTGCTGGCAACAGTAAATAGGGGTGTGCGTTACAACGACGTGCCCATCCGTGGCGGCAATTGGAACAACGCAGCCAATGCTGGCGTGTTCGCCTTGAACTTGAATAACGTCCGTACGAACACGAATACGAACATCGGGGCGCGTCCAGCTCTTAGAGCGTGTCAGAAACTTGGCTCTCAAGGGAGTCATGGCAGAACACTTTAAAAGGATGCGCACTCCTTAGATGAAAATCTAAAA
This sequence comes from Acinetobacter sp. SA01, assembly GCF_011319235.1. Taxonomy (NCBI): domain Bacteria; kingdom Pseudomonadati; phylum Pseudomonadota; class Gammaproteobacteria; order Moraxellales; family Moraxellaceae; genus Acinetobacter; species Acinetobacter sp. SA01. The sequence goes on along the minus strand of NZ_WXXM01000001.1, from coordinate 133,825 downwards.
AACTGAACTGACGGCATGATTAAGTAGCAATAGCGAAAAACCATGCCGTTTCCTTTTGAGGTACACATGGCCATCACTTACAACAATTTATTCAGTCAGATTTATGACTTTGAAAACCTGCATCGTGCCTACATGAAAGCCAGACGCGGAAAGCGCAATAGAAGTGAGGTGCTGAAGTTTGAGCTAAATATGGAAGAGAACCTAATCCAGCTGCAGAATGAATTGATCTGGAATATGTACAAAACAGGCCAGTACCGAACTTTTAAAGTCTATGAACCCAAGGAAAGAGATGTTGCTGCTCTGCCATTTCGTGATCGTGTTGTTCAGCACGCCATATTGCTGGTGATCGAACCGATCTGGGAAAAACGGTTTATTCACCATAGCTATGCCTGCAGGGCGGCAAAAGGTGTACATATTGGTGCAGATCAGGCTCAGAAAATGATGCGGTCTGTATTGCGAACTCACGGCAAGCTATATGTGTTTAAAGCAGATGTTTCCAAGTTTTTTTACAACATCAACCATGATGTTATGAAAAATCTGATCAGAAAGAAAATCTCATGCAAGCCCACTTTAAAGCTATTGGATGAAATTATTGATTCATCAGGAGGCGGTGTTGGGTTGCCAATTGGCAACCTGACATCACAACTGTTTGCAAATATTTATTTACATGAGCTGGATGACTACGCAAAGCATCGCCTAAATGAAAAATATTACATCCGCTATATGGATGATTTTTGCTTTTTTCACCATGACAAGGATCATCTCAGGCATTTGAGAATTGATATTGAGCGATTTCTCTTTGAAAAGCTGAAATTAAAAACCAATGCTAAAACCCAGATTTTTCCGGTCTCCGCAACAAATGGCCGGGCACTAGACTTCCTGGGCTATCAAATGTGGCCAACACATCGGCGTGTGCGTAAAAGCTCTATTTCACGGATTCACCGAAAAATCAGATTTATGAAAAAGCAGTATAGCAAGGGGAAAATCAGTGCTGATCGGATTAGAGCATCCATCACATCCTGGTTGGCCCATGCCTCACATGCACAAAGTTATGGCCTACGAAAGTCAATCCTGGCCAAAGCAGTTTTTTATAGAAAAATAGACCGCAATACAACGAGCTATGTCTTACTACCCAAAGCAGAGGATTCAAGCAGATGCTAAAACTTATCTCAAATAAAGATGGTGTCGAGATCCATCACCTGGAAATTAATGAAACTGGCTGCACGATTGAGCCGGATTTCCCTGGAGTCATTGAGATTGTTGTTCCTCTCAATGGAAACAAGCAGCAAATCCTGAATGCATTGTCCAGTTTCAATCAAGAATATGTCTGGGCAGTGACTTATCAAGATCCACCGGTTCCGGCATTAACTCGCCGGCAATTCCGGCTTGCCCTGGTGCTGAATGGCTATAACCTGGCAGATATTGAACTGCTTATTAATCAAATCGCAGATCAAACACAGCGCCAAATCATTCAGGTTGAATGGCAGGATGCAACCACGTTTGAACGGCATAGTAACAATTTGCTGGTTATGGCTGACTTGATGGGAATGGATAAGCCTACAGTAGATGCACTTTGGACTCAGGCTTTGGCACTTTAGTGCAGGAGGATTAAATGGCGCTGAACAGTGATTTTCAAAAACTGTATGTAGATGGTCTGATCACGCTATTTGAACTGGATGTTCGCTCCCTTGGGGCGGGCATTTTACGTTTTCATGGCCATATTTCCCATGCTGACTGGGAGCGAATTTATAGCTTCATTGGCTCAAGTGAACTGCTTGGGAATGAGTCGGAGTTGATTGGCGAGATCTATGGTGATGGCGAACAAAAAACCTGGTACAGAGATATCATCTGGCAAGGTGAGGTTTTTAGTCCAGTAGCACTTGAAGTCTCAGGCCTTGAAATGCGTAGCGATGGCAAAGCATCTGCACCAACACTCAGCATGGCAAATAATATCAATGGTATTCAGGGGGCTGTTTCTGCCTATTGTCTACAGCTCGGTGATTTTGCCGGCGCAAAGCTTAAAGTTATTACAACCCTGGCCAAGTATCTTGATGCTGAAAATTTTAGTGCCGGCAACTTGTCAGCATCAAATGAAGCCAAGGAACAGCTGTGGTATATCGAGCAAAAGACCTCGGAAAATGCTCAGCAAGTCACTTTTGAGCTATCTAACCCAATTGATTTTGAAGGGTTAAAAATACCAGTCCGGCAGATATCAAATTATTGTCATTGGTGTGCAATGGGCAACTATCGAGGTGAAGAGTGCCAGTACACCGGTACAGCCCTATTTACCGATAAGGATGAACCAACAGACAATCCTGCATTTGATCGATGTTCTGGGCGGCTATCTTCATGTCGCATTCGCAATAATGAAAGCCGTTTTGGAGGCTTTCCAGCGTCGAGTTTACTATGATGAAATTAACTGAAAAGCTGAAGGCAGGCATTCTTGCACATGCTGAAGAATGTTTTCCATCTGAATGTTGTGGGGTAATTATTGATGACTATTATGTGCCATGTCGCAATATTTCCTCAAATCAAGATCAATTCGAGATCCATCCTGAAGATCTGGCCAATGCAGAAGATCTTGGCCAGATTCAGGCTTATGTGCATTCACACCCAAATGCTACTGCGCGTGCCTCAGATCTGGATATGCTGCAGATCGAATTACATAAAAAAACCTGGGTGATTTGCGCATGGCCAGAGATTGAATTTCAGGTCTATGAACCTTGTGGCTACAAAGCCCCATTAATTGGTCGCAACTATATTCATGGCATTCAGGATTGCTATGCCATTGTTCGTGACTTTTATAAGCGTGAACTCGACATTCAGCTAATTGATTTTGAGCGTCAGGATCGCTGGTGGGAATCCAAAGAGAATAAATCACTATACATGGAAGGCTTTGGTCAGGCAGGGTTTGTTGAAGTAGATCAACCACAGTATGGCGATGTCTTGCTCTGCCGTGTCGGTCGTACCGAGCATGTTAATCATGCAGTAATTTGGCTTGGTGACAATGGCATGCTTAAGTCTGAGCAAACTGAACCATGCATCGGATCTGCTTTGATCTTACATCATCCTTATGGTCGAAAATCATGCCGTGAAATATTTGGTCAGCAGTGGCAGGAACGAGTTGCAAAGGTGGTTCGATATGCTCAAAACAATTAAGTTATATGGTGTCTTGGCCAAAAAGTACGGTAAAGAATTTAGGCTTGAAGTTGAAAATACCCGTGAAGCCATGCGCGCTTTATGCGTTCAGATTCCAGGTTTTGAACATTTCATGCTACATGCACATGAACAAGGTTTACGCTTTGCAGTGTTCCAGGACAAGCAAAATATTAGCGAATCTGAACTTGATATGCATACTGACGCCAAGGTGATCAAGATTGTGCCGCGAGTAGTTGGTGCTGGTGGTGATAATGGTGTACTGCAAACAATCCTGGGCGCTGTAATGGTAGTAGTTGGTATTGTTGCGATGGCGTATGGGCAGGCATGGGGTGCAAATCTTGTTGGTGCTGGTATTGGCATGATGGTTGGCGGTATAGCTCAAATGCTGATGCCAAAAATTGATAATACTCAAGATCAAAACCAGGATGGCAACAAGGCAAACAAAGGATTCGGTGGCGCTGTTACAACAGTAGCACAAGGCAATCCAGTCCCCGTACTTTACGGCCAGCGCGAAGTAGGTGGGTTTATCGCAAGTGCTGGACAATATCCTGAAGATCTAATTTAAAAAATTGAAATATACAGGCGCATATAGCGCCTTTTTTATTGTCTGAGAGAAAGTATGAATACAGCAATTAAAGGCGCAAAAGCGGGAAGTGGCGAAGCAAGAAAAGCAGTCATTGCACCAGATTCAGCACAATCTAAAACCAATATTAAAATTCTATATGGCCTATCTGAAGGTGAGGTAGAGGGCTTGGCCAATGGCTTACAGTCGGTTTATCTTGAAGAAACCCCACTACAAAACCCAGCAGGCGGGAATAACTTTGAAGTAGTTGCTGATTTCCGACATGGTGCGAATGATCAGGACTATATTGAAGGCTTTCCAGATATTTCATCCGAAAGTAGCATTAATGTTGAATTGAAATCAGATACACCGTGGGTTAGATCAATATCAAATATGGATATTGATGCAGTTCGTATTCGCCTTAAATGGGGTCCATTACGTGAACAGAATGCAGATAATGGCGATGTAAATGGGATCACCATTAAATATGCCATCGATCTACAGACTGACGGCAGTACATGGGTTGAAGTATTAAATACTCAAATTTCAGATAAAACATCAACAAACTATGAGCGTTCACATCGCATTGACTTACCTAAAGCCAATACTGGATGGACAATTCGTGTACGTCGATTAACGCCTAATTCAACCTCAGAATATATCAGCGACAAAATGTACATTGATGCGCTGACCGAGGTGATCGACTTAAAATTCAGCTATCCCAATACAGCATTGCTTGGGCTGCAATATGATGCAGAAGCATTTTCAAATGTAGCCAAAGTTGCAGTTGATTTAAAAGGCATCAAGCTGCAAGTTCCATCAAATTATGATCCAGTTTCCCGTACATATACTGGGATGTGGGATGGAACATTTAAACGCGCTTACACCAATAACCCGGCATGGATTTATTATGACCTTTGTACTGCAAAACGCTATGCGCTAGGCAATCGGCTAACATCTGCAATGCTGGATAAATGGTCTTTATATCGACTGGCTCAGTACTGCGATCAAATGGTAGATGATGGTAAAGGTGGGCAAGAGCCGCGTTTTACCTGCAATGTGTACCTACAGACGACTGAAGATGCTTATTCAATTTTGGGTAAATTGGCCGGAGTATTCCGGGCAATATCATACTGGGATGGCAACTCAATTGTTTGTGATGCTGATATTCCCCAGGATACTTATTTCACATATACCCGAGCTAATGTGATTGATGGAATCTTTGAATATTCAGGTACACGTGCGCGTGATCGACATACAGTTGCCAAAGTTGCTTGGGATAACCCGGTAAATCACTACAAAACTGAATATGTTTATGTGCGTGATGAACCAGCGATCGCAAAACTGGGTGTACGAATTGCAGAAATTGATGCATGGGGCTGTACATCTGAGGGTCAGGCGCAGCGTGCAGGTCTTTGGGCTTTAAAATCTGAGCAGCTTGAAACCAGGACCATTTCTTTTAAAGTCGGTCTTGATGGTTATATTCCACAACCCGGAAAAGTTATCGAAATTGCAGATGAGCTATTTTCTGGTCGTGCCAATGGTGGTCGTATTTCTGCAGTATCTGCAGATCGAAAGGTCATCACAATTGATCGGGATAATGTTGTCTGCCGTGCAGGTGATCGCCTGGTGGTAAATGGTGAAGACGGGAAAGCACAGGTACGAGTTGTATCGTCTAAAATTGGAAGATTAATTACTGTTACAGTTCCATTTGATTCTGTTGCTGCACAGAATGTCTGGGTCGTTGATGCACAGGATCTGAAGACTATGAAATTTCGCGTCATGAGTATTACTCAAGATGAGAAGCATCAGTTTTCAATTACAGCACTTCAGTATGAGTCTGCAAAATATGATGCAATCGACTACGGTGCTTTCATTGATGAGCGCCCGATTTCAATCATTAACCCGACTATTCAGGCACCGGTCGCATCTGTAGTGATTTCATCTGAAACTATGGTCCAGCAAGGCTTGTCGATTGAAACCATGATTATTGCCTGGCCACAGGCTCAAGGTGCCACAAAGTATCAGATAGAGTGGCGCAAGGATGATGGTAGCTGGATTAAATTACCGGTCACTGGCAATAACTCTGTTGAGGTTGCAGGGATTTATGCTGGTAATTACCAGGCGCGCGTGACAGCAATTAATGCTTTTGATGTTGCATCACTTCCAACTTATTCAATCCTGACTGCGCTTGAGGGAAAAATTGGGCAGCCGCCAGCACTTGCAAACCTAAGTGCTACAGGAATTTTGTTTGGTTATCAGCTGGACTGGAATTTTCCAGCAACCGGTGCTCTTGATACGGCTTATACTGAAATTGAAATTGCAAGTACAGCTAATGGTGCAAATGCCGCACCACTTGGGCTATTTGCATATCCAACTGATACGCATGTAATCCAGGGCATGCAGCCAAATCTGACCCGCTTTTTTCGTGGCCGTTTGATCGATCGAATTGGAAATATTGGACCTTGGTCAGCATGGACCGGTGCAACAACATCTGCGGATGCAGCTGCGGTGCTTGAAATTTTATCTGGGAAAATTACCGAGACACAGCTTCACCAGGATCTGCAAACAAAGATTGATAAGATTGAAACAATTGCAGGGCTTGATGGTGATATTGGTAATCTGATTCAAAATGTCTCAGAGGTTCAAACTGAAGTTGATCAATTAAACACAGCTTTATCACAAGAGACTCAGGCACGTATTCTAGGTATAAATGACCTTGATGACGGTTTGACGCAAGAGATCACTGATCGTCAGTCAGGTGATGCTGCCAACCTGAATGCTTTGAACAATTACAAAACCAGTAATGACACAGCACTTGCAAATGTTCAACAGCAAGTCAACTCAGCTGTAACAGCAACCACTGCTAATACCCAAGCCGTCCAGGCTTTGGATAGCCGTGTAACTATAGCGGAGGGAAATGCAACAACAGCAAAAACCAATGCCGCTACTGCATTAACCAAGGCCGAGACAGCAACGACTCAGGCAGGTTCAGCAGCATCACTTGCTCAACAGGCAAGTGCTATTGCAAACCAGGCCTCAGATACTGCAGATACTGCAAGCCAAACAGCAGCAACAGCATTGTCTACAGCAAATGCTGCCGCAACCCAGTCATCTGCCAATGCAACCCAGATCAATGCAATCACGGTTAGCCTGGGAACCAAGGCATCTGCCGGGGCACTTAGCCAGACAGATGCTAAAGTTGCTGAGATTGATGGGCGTGTGAGTGCGAATGCAAGCAAGGTTGATGGTGTTTATGCACAAGTCAACCCATCGATGATGGGCTCAACTAGCGATTTGATTGGCAGTGAAGCTGGTTATGCCGGAACCTGGTCATTGCTGACAGCCCAGATTGAGGCTGATGCAGCTTTAAGTCAGCGCATCGATGTCACAACAGCAAAGATCACTGGCAATGAGGCAGCAATTCAAACTGAATCTACAGCACGAGCTGATGCTGATGTGGCCTTAGCTACACAAATCAATACCGTGCAAAGTCAGGTTGAGAATAGCAAGGCACTAATTCGCTCTGAACAACAAGCACGAGCTGATGCAGATAGTGCACTGGCTTCACGGGTAGACACGGTTCAATCATCTACCACTGCAGCCCAGACCACAGCGGATGATGCGCTTAGCAAAGCCAATACTGCAACACAAAATGTTGCAACTGTGCAAACCACGGTGAATGCTCTGACTACAGCGCAAACAGCCACTGCCAACCAGGTTAATACATTGCAAACCACAGTTGGCAATAACACAGCATCAATACAGGAGGTGAGTGAAAGTGTAGACGGATTATATTCGCAGAAATTCATTAAGCTGGATGTGAATGGCAAGATTGCAGGCTGGGGTGGTGCCAATACAGGCAAAGAATCTAGTTTCATTTTGAACTTTGATTCGTTTGCGATCGGAAGTGGTGATAGCACTGCTTACTATCCGTTTATTTTTAGAACAGCACCTTATACCGATCCAAACACAGGAACAGTATTCCCAGTAGGTGCTTATCTGAAATCAGCATTTATTGATTACGCGTCGATTGATACAGCCAATATTAAAGTTCTGGCCGTAAAATCCGCGCAGATTGATGATTTAGCTGTGACTTCAGCAAAGATTAATAACGCTGCAATTACCACAGCTAAAATTAATGATGCGGCAATTACTACAGCCAAAATTGCAGATGCTCAGATTACAGGTGCGAAGATCGGAAATCTTCAGGTTGATACTCTAAAGATTAAGGATGATGCTGTTTCAGTTGGTGTAGGAGGTCAAGGAATAAGCTCTATAACTACAGTAAGTAATGGAGGCAAAATACGACTTGATATAGGTATACAGACAGTAGCTAACAAAGCTACATATAACTCTACCGTATTCTATCTTAGAGTTCTACGCAATGGCACTGTGATTAAGTTATTTACGTTTTACGGTATTTTTGACGGTAAAATAAGCGCCGAAAACGTAGACGCTTATAGGCATAATCTAGCATGTGCTCTTCCTCCTATACTTGATTCTGTAACATCTGGTACTACTGTTACGTATACCATAATGATTTCACTGGACGGAGTTAATTACGCATCTCCTAGTAACATAAATACATTTATCAGGGACTCTGAGCTATCGATGGCTATAACGGAGCTTAAAAAATAATGAAGCGAGTAATTCTCAACAATGACTCAAGCATTAATTCTATGCTTGAGGGGTTGCAAGAGCTAATTGAACTTAATACTCCGTCAACTGCTGATTTTGTTGATGATATAGAGTATTCAGAAAAGACTGACTACTGGAATGGATCAGAATTTATCAGTATCGGAAATCCGCCAACGCCTAACCACACATTCGATTACGCCATAAAAGAGTGGGTCGATCTTCGCACACTTGATGAAATCAAGGCTCAGAAATGGGCCGAGATTAAATCAGAGCGTGACCGAATAGAATTTGGCGGGTTTGAGTTTGATGGCGATATTTATGACTCAGATCAGGTTTCACAAGGCAGAATACTAGGTGCTTCTATTGCTGGAGTAGACAAGGTTTGGACTTTGGCTGATAACTCCACCAGATTACTCACAGCAAGCCGATTACAGCGACTCTGTGCAGCAATGCAAACACATACTGCATCAGTACATCAACGAGGGAGAATTGCACGAGAAGCGATAATGTCAGCAACTACGAAAGAAGATGTTGAAGCTGTAACGCTATAAACCACTAATGAGATTTTCAAAGCACCCAACCGGGTGCTTTTTTTATGAGGGTATTTCATGAAAATCCTGCAAATCCTGATCGCTTTCGATCAGTTAATTAATACCTTTTTAGGGGGAATGGCAGATGAAACCATTTCATCCCGTGCTCACCGGAACCGGTATAAAAGTTGGCGATGGAGATTCATGCGCCGATTAATTGATGGATTATTTTTTTGGCAAAAAGACCACTGCCATCAGTCTTATCTTGCTGAACTTGATCGTAAACAATTGCCGCCAAACTTTTAAAAGAAAATTCAAATGCCAAAAAATATAGGGGGACACATGGCAGAACCAGCAACAAGCACATCTGCCGGCTATGGCTTGGCAACAAATCTCACCGGCGGCAGCATCGCAGTTCTGGGGGGGTTCACAACAACTGAATGGATGGCAATTATTGGCGGCCTTTGTGCCGTACTTGGTCTATTAATTCAGGGCTGGTCAACATACCGAAAAGACAAGCGAGAGCAACAACTGCATGAGCGCAAAATGCGTATTGAAAAGGACTGTTGTGATGCAAAACAAGATTAAAATTCCAGTCGCACTATTAGCAGCTTCGGCTGCTTTTTTTACGTCTTTAGAAATTCGAGAGGGGTACTCAGAAAAACCCTATAAAGATGGTGGCGGGGTAGTCACCCAAGGTATCGGATCAACCGTAAAACCAAACGGTCAGCCAATCAAAATGACTGATGCACCCATTACCCGAAAAACTGCACTTGAATGGGCAAAAGCACATGTATCGAAAGATGAGATTGCTTTTCGTAAATCGCTGCATGGTGTGAAGTTATCCCAGGTGGAATATGACACTTATCTGGACTTCACATACAACTTTGGCCAAGCCAACTGGAATGGATCATCCATGCTTCGAAACTTGAAGCAAGGCAAATATGTCCAGGCATGCCAGTCTCTTTTGAAGTGGAAATATGTAGCCAAGCGCGATTGCTCAGTCCGATCTAACAACTGCTATGGGGTTTGGACTCGGCAAATTGATCGTTATCAAAAATGTATAGGTGCACAGCAATGAATGAGTTTAAAAAAGTAAGTAATGTTTTACTTGAATCAAATGGTATCTATTTCATTGAGTGTCCAGGATGCAAAACCTTACATCCTATCCATGTTGGGGAACAGCATCGTATCCGATGGGGCTTTAATGGGAATTTAGATGCTCCAACATTCACACCATCATTGATGGTAAATCAAGGTCATCCAAGTCAATGCCACTCATTTATCACTGATGGGAAGATTAAATTTTTATCTGATTGTAATCACAGTTTAGCTGGCCAAACCGTTGATTTATTGCCAGTGGAGGAATTCTAATGCCAATATTTTTAGTCTTATTGAAATTCAAATACTGGGTCGCAATAGCGATCCTTTCTTTTTTGTGGCTGGGCCAAATTGCATACACGAACCGCTTAAGCTCAAAACTGAAAGTTGCAGATGCTGAGTGTGTTGAGCGTATCAATAAAGTAAATGATGCTTATCAAGGTGCAATTAATGCTTGGAGAACAAAAGTTTCAACCGTCGAAACAGAGCTTGAAGCTGAGCGCCAAAACATCAAAATTCAATTTAGGGACATAAAACATGAAACTCAAAAAGTTATTACTCAGCGTGTTTATACTGATTGCAAGCTTACAGATGATGGCATGTCAATCGCAGAAGCCGCCCGTATTGCCGCCAATTCCCGCAAGCCTATTGGTGCCATGTGATGAATACAAGGCCCTGGAAAACAATACAATGGGTGAATTGCTGACTCGGTATATTGAAAGCCTAGAAACCGGTGCTGAATGCGCTGCTAAAGTTGATGCATTTATTAAGATTCATAAGCCCTCCAGGTGAGTTTTTCACCTTATGCGACAGGAATGCGACAGATTAATAATTTCTTATTGATATTAAATGAATTAGTCTGTCCTTGACATCGTAGAGGTCAGCAGTTCGAGTCTGCTTATACCTACCAAGACATTAAAATCATATGATTAAATATGCACTCATATGATACGCAAAGCCCTGAATTTAAACAATTTAGGGCTTTTTTATTGCCTCTTATATACCCATATAAACCCGTACAGCAGAGGCACTCTTGTATCACCTCATGTATCCCTCTTAAAATCTCGAACTTGTGATACAAGCTGTTTGGTAAAGTTGTGAAAAGAGAAGATCTTAAAGGAAAACGCCGTCCATATCAGGATACTATCCTTGCTAACCTAGAGCCTGAAGCAGATAAGGATTATCGGGTATTGGTTGAAGCCAATCTATATTTTTTGGTACGCAAGTCAGGGTCGAAATCATGGCAATTACGTTATAAAAATAGTGAACAGAAATGGACATTCCACGGCTTAGGTTCATATCCAATGACAAGTGGGGCAAAGGCAAGGGCTATTGCTAAACAAAAGATCAATCAATTATCAAACGGCGTAGAGTTGGAAACGAAGAAAGTAAAAGCTCGTAAAGCGGAAGATATAAAGAGTCGCTACTTTTCAACTTTGATGTCTGAATGGCTTAACACCAAACAACATACTTGGGGGGAAGCGACTTATAGTAAAGCAGTTAAGTCGATTGAAAGACATATTATTCCAATGTTTGGAAAGCGGAGTTTTGATGAAATTTCGCCAAAGGAATGGTTCGATTTTTTCCAAGGGTTGCAACGTAATTTAAATATCCATACCCAAGTAGAGAAATTAACCTCATATTGCCGGAACGCTTATGATTGGGCAAAGTTTCACGGCAGAGTGCCATATAACCCCATTGAAGGTATGACTAAGCATCTCGACAAACACCGAGGTGGAAATATGAAGTATGTCGAATATGAAGAACTGCCGACTTTGTTAAAGGCGATACGTGGGTATCCGAAACGTAGTTTAGCTATTGGTTTGGAATTGTTTGTATTGCTATTCCCCCGTCCTGTTGAGCTGCGGTTTGCCACTTGGGGTCAATTCGACTTAGAGAAAGGTGTGTGGGTTAAGCCTGCTGAGATTATGAAAATGGGTATTAGCCACGGCGTTCCTTTGCCACACCAAGCTATAACACTGTTACGAGAATTAGCTACGTATAGAACAGGGGATTTATTGTTCCCAAGCAGAGATAGTTTGTTAAAGCCAATTTCGGATAATACATTCAATATGGCACTTAATCGCCTTGGCTATAAAGATCGACAAAATCCACATGGTTTTCGTCATATTGCTAGTACGCAATTGAATAACAAGTTCAGCGATAAACCACAGGTGGTTGAAGCTTGTTTAGCTCATATGAAGAAGGGGGTGAAAGGCGTTTATGACAAGGGAGCACATTTTGAGGAGCGTATAATGATGATGCAGTGGTGGGCTGATGAACTTGATCAATTCTAATTACAAATAAGTAAAGGAGGCGATATCGCCTCCTTTACTCTTAGCAGAAAATAGATAGCTATTCAGCATGAACTCTATGGCATTTAAACTTGGTTGAAAGTTTTAATTCCAACTGACGTATAAATTTGGATGGTTCTATACTTTCCTCATTTAGTTCTAGAATGAAATTTGCAGCATTTTCTTGTAATCTAGGATTTGTACTTAAGTAACATAAGATTGATAAATCAGAATTTATAAACTTATGTATATCTGTCCGTATACGATTTTTAGTTGCTATAAAATCGTCTAAGTCCCTGAGCTGACTCATGATCCTGCTAACTTTTTCTTTTAAGTCCCTACTTTTAATTTGATTCCCAGCTTTTAATTGAATCTCTAGTCTTTTAGCATCTTTTAACGCTTCAGATAATTTACCAAGTTTTTTAAGATCTTCTTCTTTACTGGGATGGTCACCGAAAAGAGATAAAGACTCGATATTTCCAATAGGGTAGGTAGCTTGATAGATTAAATTATCTTTTTCACCAAACTTGTATGCTTTCACATTAATTGTCGGCTTATCAACTTTGTATCGTTCATTAAGCAAGTTTGCATTTGCACCTAAGCCATTTTTAATTTGAAATAAGTACTGATGATTTTTCTCGATTGTAGTATGAAGCTCATCAAGTTGTTTTTTAATGTGCTCGTATTTTTCGACATATTTATAAACTGTACTTAATCTTTCTCGAATTGCTAACTCTTTATCGAATGTCTCGAGTTTGAGCTTGATTTGCGAATTTGCTGCAAAATAGTTATGGGCACAGTCTTTGCCGATTATGCTTAAATTCCCATTTTGTAATTCGACCACATATCCTTTATTGTGTGGACGACTACATTTATTGTTAATTCGAATAAGACAACATTTAAGTTCAGTTTCTACTATGTGGTATTCACATACCACATTAGCAAAGGTATCGGTTGTTATTGGATAATCAGGTACAAATTTTTCGACCTTCAAAAGTTCTTCATATTTATAAATTGTTGGTTTAGTTGTCATAGATCCCCTAATTATTAGTTTAAAAAATGTATTTGGGGATTGTTTTTTATACTTCAAGGGTGAAGGCAATTTTTTAAATAATTTTCTGCTAATGATTTTATCCACGATCAGAAGATCATATAGCATCTTAATTTTTGTTCCACATGGTGTACTTAATTGGAACGTTCCAATTGATAGCGCAAACCTTGATCTTTCAGTGTTCCGCAAGGTTGATTTTGAAACTCGGAACGAGCATTATTGGTACATCTAGAACATGCGGAACAGTTATGTTCCGAGCGGGGAAATAACATGGCATATGTAGCGTATATTCGAGTAAGCACTATCGAGCAAAACACTGACCGTCAATTGGATGGTGTTTTAGTCGACAAGCAGTTTGAAGATAAGGCAAGCGGTAAGGACACCCAACGCCCACAACTTCAAGCAATGCTCGAATACGTGAGAGAAGGCGATACGGTACATGTTCATTCAATTGACCGCTTGGGACGTTCATTAACCGACCTGAAAGATCTAGTGAAAAAATTGAATGCAAAGGGTGTGACTGTAAAATTCCATAAAGAGAATTTGGAGTTTTCAGCAGGCAAAGCAAATCCAATGCAAGACTTAATGTTCAATATGTTGGCGTCATTCGCTGAATTTGAACGTGCCATTATCAAGGAAAGACAAATGGAAGGCATTGCAAAAGCCAAAGAGAAAGGCGTTTACAACAAAGATAAACGCAAGAAAGTTGATTATGCAAAACTGAAAAAAGCAATTGACAGCGGTATGTCATATCGGGCAGTTGCAAAGCAGTTCGGTGTTGGAGTTGGTACGGTAGATCGTGCTGTTAAAGCCCATCAGGAAGAAATTTTAATAATGACGGCTTGATAGCGGTCATAACACAGTAAGGATGCAGACAATGCAAATGTTCACGATGAACGAAGCAGCTCAATTTTTGGCAAAGGAATTGCCGCACAAAACAAAGCAACAATGGTGGGGTTACTTACATTGGAATTCGAAAAAGTGGCGTCAGCAAGACGGTGTACGTGTTCACAGTCACTTAATTGAAGGTGAGTTGATGTACACACTAGGCGGATTGAAAGCGTTTTCAAACTTATTCAAGCCTACAGGTCACTACCAAAACCAAGCCAAAAAGGTGGCGTGATGATTGAAGTAATATTGCCCGACAATTCTATAGCCAATACCGTAGACGTAATGCAACAGCTGATTGAATCGGCTGTACAGAACGCAATTGAGAACCCAGATGGCTTAAACCTTAGAAGTAAAGCAGGCATACAAGCCACGGCGGAACTGATCGTCGATTACCTTGAAATTTCAACAGGTGAAAAATTTGACGTTCAAGCGGTCATCACCGAATTGAAACGGCAACTACGCTAAACGATTTAGCGAGCAACAAATACAAAAAAAAGGAAGTGCTGAAACACTTCCTTTTCCTCATTACACAGTCGGCAAAACATGTGCAAGTGACCAATGAACTGAGCGTCATTATAGCATTTTTACCGACTCAAAGCAGTTAGGTACAACATGAGAATTGCACAATATTTAAGCCCAATTAAGCAACGTGAGCTTGATGAACTCACAGCAGATTTAGACAGCTTCATGCTTGATTCTTTCAAGGAGAAGCCTCAGCTCTCAGTCACTTGGGATGATATCCAACTTACCGATGAGGATGACAGCCGACCAACGAAACAAAAGGCGAAGCGAACCAAAAAGCCAAAGCCGACACCGGCAAAAATTGTCCCTCCTAAATTTCTCTCAGTGAAAAGTGAAACTAGAACAACAGACCCATATGGTGAAACCGCACGTTTAAATGAAGCTCTTGACGCCTATCAGGAAAGGCTTGCCGACAACGTGAAAGATGCCGAGCTTTACCATCCAATCAATATAGAGCCTTTTTCATCCGCGAAGATCGAAGCTGTTATTGACTGGTTAGACTTGCGGTTTACGGTAGATCCAACAATGTGCAAGTTTTACAGAAAACCTGACGCACGAAGCCACATTAAAAAATTTATCACAGAGCAGACAGGCACACGCCACTACATTGCATTTGATGAGAGTCACATCAATCAATACGATGCATCATTCACGATTCGACTGCATGATATTCGTAACAAGCGCGACCTAAAAAAGATCACTGATTTATTGATTAAACAATATGGCTCAAAGTATGAATCCATGACCATTGATGCAATCGAATTATCGCTTGATTTTTATTGCGATAATGGTTCGGCAATGGTCATTAAATTACATAAAGCCATGCAGTATCCAGTAGATGCTAAGCTGTTACGAACCTATAAAACAAAGTGGACACAGCAAGATATACCAACTGCACCACATACCCTACATGACCTTATTGAGACTGGCTTTAACATCGGCATGGGTGATCATCGGAGTGATGCGTTTTGTGTGAGAGCGTATTTCAAACGAACTGACAAGGGTGGGCAACCTTTGCCTATTGATGAGCACAGAGCACGTATTGAAGTAACTTTGCAGAAATCAGCTTTTCTCAACGATGAGATTGATCTTCACTTGGACAAATTGTCAGCAGTCATTACTTATGGATTCAAGAAAATGCAATTTACTAAATTAAGTAAACGAGCAACGGGAATGGAAAAAGACACGTATTACACCCAAGTCAAACCATTTGGAAAAGAACAGGCTGACATGGTGAGTATCAGTAGGCACAAGCGAAGTTTACCCGATTCAATCGAAAGTCATGCGTGGCTGAATAAGGCAAAACGAACCGCCGTGAAAGCTCTTGTAAAAAGGTTTTAATTCGCAAATTTGAGAACACTTTTTTTTACACCAATTCCGCTCCAAGCCAAACAGCATAACGTTTAGAGCGGAATTGTGAAATAAGACTGCCTGATAACAGTAATAACCTATCTACCTTAAGATATAGACAAAGAAACGAGAGGAACGAGCAAAGCGAGTGACGAACGCTAAAGACAAACAACCGTCCACCGATCGAATTGCCTACGCTCCGCTCCGTCAATTCTCACCCAGACCAACAGACCCGCAACCAAGATCATTCAGCACCTTTCGATTTTGCACCGCTACCGCTATGCAAAACCTCAAGCATGTTTGTGATTGAATAATGAGCGAAGTCTTAGCTGTACAAAAAGTAGGCTTATGCCTAGCATTCAAAAAAATTCTGGTTTTTTCAGAGTTCTTATACTTCTTAACTTTTACTTGCCTGTACCTTAACACGATAGCCCGATTTAATTATCGGGCATGTGGGATTCTTCACTTAACAAGCTAAACGCGTTCACAACGCAAATTAGGAGCATTCAGAGGGCTAAATTGAAGTATGCTTTGCCATAATCTCAGCTAGGGCGATTCGTACTTCAGAAGTTTCTTCAAGCGTTTCAATCTCATGTACTAAAGTTGCTTGAATTTCTTGAAGTTCCAGCGACAAATCCTGCTTTTTCTTGCTTCCAAAGTGATAAATAGCAAAGCAGATTAAGGCAACCACTAAGCAGGGAAAGAAAAAAATTCCAATAACCAAGAATAAAAACATCCACTGCAAAGCTCTCTTGAGGCCTGGGTTGATAACGTTCTCTAATTCTCGCTCTAATTCGATACCGCGATAGGCTTTTTCAACGGCTTGTTCTTTAGTTAATGACATTCTTACCCCTCCTCTGAAGAAACAGCGGATTTGATCGAATTACAAGGAGGTATTGCCCAGCAACATACGGCGAATGCGACCATTTACAGTATTCAAAGTGCTACGGGTGAACAAATACTGATTAATACGCCTTGTGATAATTACTTGATATATATTGATAATTATGAGAGGTTGGAACGTAATTAGTGCGGTTTGATGGCACATATTGAGTGAAAGAAGGACTCAGTAAATTATGATGATCCTTTAATGCTAAAAAAAGCAACCAAGAGGTTGCTTTTTTTTAACTAGCTTTCTTCTGATTATGCCACTGAAGAAGGTCATTATAGTCGAAATACACGGGCGCTTGCTTAGATACCCCATCCTTGATCGCTTTAGGAAATGTTTTATCTTTACTAATTAAACAACGTAAACCATTACGGCTGATGCTCAAAACTTTACATGTGTCATTCATTGAAAGACGTAGCGGTTGAATATTGTAGTTCATTGTGTTGGCATCCCTTAATCTTTATGGGCATAAGTGAATCTCAGTTACACTATAGTTAGCCGGGATGTACTTTTAAGTTTAAAGTTGATTTAAGTGCTTGTTGTTTAATCATATGAACCAATTGTTTGTAATTTAAACAAACAGATTTGTGTATCACATATGTATCACATTTGGATTATTTAAATTTAATTTTATTTTTAACAATGTGTTAGGGTGTATTTAAGTATTGCTTATACCTACCAAAATTCTAAGCCATGTGCTATAAGGGTTTTAAGCGAAATCAGTAGCTTAAAACCCTTTTTTGTTGTCTTGAATAAAGTCTACCTTTAACAGCACTATCTTTAAAATCGCTATTTTTTGCTGATAATGCAGTTAAATTTACGTCAAGATTTTTGGAATTTGCGTCATGAAAATACCTAAGCCAAGAACGTGTGGTTTACGCCATAGCCGTGGTGGCTTAAACTTGCTTTGGTGTTGCTTAGCAGAACATGCCTTAGAGTAAAAACCTCGCACGGGTGTGACAATTCAAACAAACTTTAGAATGAAAGCAAGTAAAGCAGACCATGCATGTTAGGTTGGTGTGATTGTGAGTCGCTATGAACCACAGCATAGAACTTCTGTGGTAATCAATTCAAAATCAGATCAGCTGTGAAATAAACGTGATATTTATCAAAAAATTACGAAATAAACTGATTGATTAAATAGCAAATACCGGGTAATTTTTTATCAGGTTAGACGAAGTTATATATCGCCTAGCTGGGAAAAACGACTGACACTCGGAAAGACGAGAAGTACCATAACCGCTCACAGTAATGTGAGCGTTTTTAATGCCCTGAGAAATGTTTTTTGTGTAAGCAATATCAGGGCACCCAGATTAGATTTTAATAATTATTATTGTCTAACAAGAATCAAAAATAACTTAAAGTAACCGAACAGAAACTATTTATGCATATTTTTTATACTTTGTAATTTGCTTTAGAGTGATAATTTTTAACTACATCAAGAGAACACAGCGTTAATAAAAATAATAAAATGGTTATCAAAGACTTCACCTGCTTAATCACATCCCCAGATTAAGCGGGTTTTTTAATATTTAATATATTATTAATCAAGTCTTTCTAAAATTTTGATTAAATTAGTAATATTTTAATTTTTGGTATATTCCGCCACTGAATGTTACTTGAATAGTGTACAAAATAGCCAATAGAAACTGCTGTAGTTTCTGAATGGTCTTTCAAGATCCTTAGTTTATAAGCCCACATCGTCTTTCCATGTGTGGGCTTTTTTTTGCACGGAGAAAAGTAATGCTTCATTGTTTCTTAAGGCGTTTATTTGGTCTTCATGATGCGACTGAAATTGAATACACGATTGATGGTAAAGAAATTAAGGTATGCCGTTATTGCTTGAAAGAAGTGAAGTAATCACTGATCAAAAAAAATGCGATTAATTAAATTAATAATCATATTTTTTTATTTTCACAATGCTGAAATAATTTAATCTTATATTCACTGAAAACAAATAATAACTCCAAAAATTCTAAGGTATTGGCGCAATTAAGCCTGTTTAATTTTGGAGAGTTAAACAGGCTTTTTTATTGAAGATTTTTATCTTTTGTCGAAAGTATTACGACATATAAGCCTTGTCATTAATATGTCGGGGATTTTCTTTTTCTAGAATATGTATAAAAACTAAGGCATAAAAATACTCTGGTTTTTATTTATAAAATTTCATCTTTTATAAATTTTGGTAGTTTTTGCTATTCATATATTTTAAATACATATTTAGAATGCGCCAACAAATTGAAACGCTGTAGTTTCTCTGGTTTTGGTCCTATGCATCCCTCGCATAGGACTTTTTTTTGGAAAAAATTATGCTCCAATTCTTAATGTGTTTATTTGGCCTGCATGGTGCTACTGAAGTTGACTACACGGTTGATGACAAAGAAATCAAGGTGTGTCGGGATTGTTTGAAAGAGATTGGTTAAGGCGGTTTTCATTTTTTTTTCATGCTTTTGATAATCAATTTTTAGAACTTAATAAGAATGAAAAATGCATTGTAAGCACATTGGCTGAGAAAGTAATTAGATCAAAATATCAAAGGTGAAAATCTTGATGTATTGGGATTGGTAGTTCCCTCAAGTTTAGAATAAATTGGATTGTAGTGTCTTGGGCTTTCCTTTGCTAAATGTGCGAAAGTTGTAAATGATCATCTATTTAGCAAAGCCTTTGAAAAATTTTGTCAAGAATTGAGAGGATTGACATCTGAGCTGCAAAAATGATTGGACGAGCACACTATTTATTAATATTGGACGAAATAGATAAGGCAACATATTTTAATGTTTCAGACTATATTAAATTTTTCCATACTTGATAAATCGTCTTTATTTTTCTCCCTTCATAGGAAGAAATTAAAGGTGCTGATGAAAGAAGTTCATTAACGTTATTGATTATCACGACTGCGCTTTTTGTATAGCACTACGCTTAAGCTTCTCTAACTCTATAATATTTTGGTCAATCTGACGTTCCATTGCCGGTAAAATCTGCCTTAAAAACTGGCAATATGAAATAGCTTCATTCGCAGCAACCGTGCCTGTTCTGACGAGCTGTTTTTGCTGTTCCAACATTTGGCTCACCTGACGTAAATCGGGCTGCTGTCCATGACTCAAAGCGTCGCTAATGGCTGCAAAATTTTTATATAGCCGGTCGCGTTGTTGAAGTAATTCTGCCTGATTTGGCACCGATACGGTATCTGTTTGAACGGGTGTGGTAGATATAACTTTTTTTTCAACAGTAGGTGTGGCTACAGCTGGAGTGGATTTTTCTTGTGGTTTTGCTGTATGTGGTGGTGAGGGGAGTGGCTTAAACATATAAACCACGACGATAAGGGACAAGGTCACAATAGAGCCAATGATAAGACCAAGTTGTATGCTACGATCCATGTCAGAAATCCTGCTCTTGCATTTAAATGAAAACAGACCCGATCTTTAGATCAGGTCTGTACAATTTATAAAAAATAAACATTAATGTGTTGACCAGCCCGCAGGTGCATAACCGATACGAACCCGTTGTGGGTGATTTCCGACAGGAACACTCAGTACTTTTTCACCCGTTGCGAAATCAATCACGGTAACCACATCAGTCGCACTTTCAGAAATTACACAGCTTTTTCCATCTGGACTTTGTGTTGCCCAATAAGGCTTGCCTGCAGCAATTAGCTTTCCTGCTTTTAGGGTTGAGCGGTCGACAATTGTTGCGTAGTCATCCATGGTCCCGGCGACACATAGTTTTTCACCATCAGCACTAATTGATAATCCATGATGACGCGAGTCATTTACATATTTGGTCCGGTCAGACGGAATAGTCGAGCTACCTGGGAGTTGACCAATTCGAGTAACTTTATTCTGATTTAGGTCATATTCAATCAAGCCATTAAAAAATGAAACCTGTGCGTAAATCTTACTTTCATCATTACTCAGGACAATCGGACGTACCGCATTGGACAAATCTTTACGGCCAACTGCATCGAGTGCTGGACGGAAATCAATGGTTTTGAGGACTTTAAAGGTATTGGCATCGGCAATGGTAAGGAGTCGTTTCCCTTTGGTGAAATCTTGCCATGCGGCATCCATGGATGTTTCCACATTACCAATGGCTGAGTTTAGAATTTTTGTGCCACCGTTAAAGAAAATATTTTCATGTGGTTTGTCGCCAGTTGCAAAGCGTCCCAATTCTTTCCCCGTGTTGATATCCAGCACCTGAACCACATTGCCTGAAGATGCCGATACCGCTAAGCGCTGACCATCAGGAGAAACTGCCATATGATCGGCACGGAAGCCTTCTATAGGAGTACGCCAGTTGATTTTACCCGTCGCAATATTAATCGACACGACATCAGCAAAACTTGGACGCGATGCCACCACAGATTTGCCATCTGGTGTGGAATACATGTCATCCACCAGCTGATCATGACCTTCTCCAGCGGTGGACTGAATGTAAGTATAGGCAATCAGTTTAATTGGATTGAGGTGGATTTCCGTCAAACGCTCTTTGCGATCAGGAACCATGTTGATCACACCTATTTTACCAAAATCACCCGATGGACGAATGACGGTTACCGTTCCATCCCAGTTATTGCCCACAAAAAATACCTGTTGGCTATTCGCCGGGGCAGGCATTACAGATGTCGTGGCATGGCTATTCAGGGATGTGAATGCGATTGATGCAAATAACGCATTTACACTCCATTTGAGGAAAAGATTTTTGTTTTTCATATCATTATTCTCCGATTCAGATCCATGAAATCGATTTTTTATTTGAATTTTCATTGTTGCTGAATACTCCTGTATTCGCTGAAGCATAGAATAAAGAATTCAACTATCAAATCTTGGATAATCCGATAAAAACACGCGCTAAAAATGACCTGAAAGTGTCTTTTATTTTATAAACATTTGAATAATCAATTTATTATGAGTACAGAGCAGATTGTTTTTCCGACGGATTGCCGAACCCTATTTTAGCTTTTAGCCACATCTCTGATGGAGGTACGGAAAAATTGCAAAACACTACATGATCTTTTATACAGAAGTCGTACTATAAAAATGATTTTGTTGAGTTTCCAATATTATGTCTCAGATAGATATGCTTGTTGCCTTAGCTGACATTGAAGTGAATCGGGCTGAACTGCTGTCTATTCAGCAGAATGATTTGGTCCCTTTGCTACAGGATCAATATCGTCTGAATCATTATGCCGATTCAGTCATTCAGGCTCAGTCTGTGCTATTAAACGGGGTTGATCCACATCTGACCCAGCAATTAAGCAGCACCATAGAACAGCTGATTCAGGCATTGGCCGATTCAAAAAAATATCTGACCCGCCGCAAGTTTAATGCCTTGCAAAAGTGGTTGGGAATTGATCTGGAATATGGTTCCGGGCAGGTCGAGTATTACAAAAATCTGGATCAATTGCTTCATCGGGCCAATCAATTAAGTCAAAAATTGCAGATTGAAATACAAAAGTCCCAGGCACGTTTTCAGCAGTTACTCGGGCATCGTGAGCAAATGGCAAAATACATTCGGGCAGCGCAAGAGTTCTTACTGGAATATCCAAATTTTGTCAGGAACCTACATCCTCTGGATAATTTTGCTGAAAGGTTATCGAAAAAAATCAATTTATTACAGACTTTGCAAGCCAGTAATGATATTGCAATTACACAGATGCAGTTATCACAGCAGCTTTCTTTTACTTTGCTGGACCGTTTTAAGGAAGCGCAGCAAGTACTGATTCCTGCCTGGCAATATCATGTTAAACAAAGCAATCAGAACAGTTCGGGCATTGAACTGGACAAGCTGGAGCATAGCAGAGAGAAGTTAATTCATACTTTAAAAAAATCACTCGAGAAACCTATACATTAATCAGACCCTAATTTTCAGGTGAAGCATGACCGATTTAGAACACAAAGATTTACCCACTGAAGCCACTCAGGATCTTGTTCAGCAACAGTTTCAGCAATTGAATTTACAGGAAATTGGTTTGCAGGATTCAGACTTTAATGAAGTGAAGAATGCACATAAAGAACTGGCTGAAATGAGCCATAATGCAGTGGCGGAATATGGGAAAAATATTGCTACGAAAACCTCGGGTTATACCGATGAACTGCTGAATCTTGTACAAAATAAGGAGCTGGACACCACAGGTCAAAAATTAAATCAGGTGGTGCAGATTGCCCAGCAGTTGAATAGCAGCAGTATTTTGAACAAGAAACAAAGTACGGGTTTTTTGGGTGGCCTGATCAGTAAAATGAAAGGGGCCAAGCAAAATTTTGATCAGCATTTTCATAGCACCAAAGAACAGATTGATGTACTGGTCAAAGAAATTGAAACGTCCCAGTCGGGCTTGAAAACCCGTGTGGACACTTTGGATAAAATGTTTCAGGGCGTGCAGGAGGAATACCGACAGCTGGGCATCTATATTGCGGCGGGAAAATTAAAAGAGCAGGAAATTCAGCAGCATATTGCACATTTAACGGCCAAAACCCAAGATCAGCCTACGGTACAAAAGGTCTATGACCTGAATCATCTGGCCAATAATCTGGAAAAACGGGTCAGTGATTTACAGGTTTTACAGCAGTCTGCCATGCAAACCTTGCCGATGATCCGGATTATCCAGTCTAATAATTTGATGCTGGTGGATAAGTTTTATGCCATTAAAAACATTACCTTACCGGCCTGGAAAAACCAGATCAGCTTGGCTATTTCCCTGCATGAACAGAAAAACAGTGTCCAGCTGGCGAATAGTATAGATGATGCCACCAATGATCTGTTACGCCGTAATGCCGACTTGCTGCATCAAAATTCGGTGGCTACGGCCAAAGCCAACCAGCGTTCAGTGATTGATATCGAAACGCTTGAACATGTGCAGAATACCCTCATTAAAACAGTGAATGACGTGATTCAGGTACAAAAAGAGGGGATGCAGAAACGTGCTGAAGCGACAACGCGTTTACGTGCCTTGCAGGAAAATCTGAATCATCTGGTGATAGAATCGAGTAACAGTGGAATGAATAAATAGTAACTCTTTGTTTAAGTTTAATGTCAGCACTTTAGGAGAAAGCGTTTGCCTCCCTTGGATGAATATGCTGTGAATTCGCAACAGATTGAAAATGGTGTGGTGATGCTGAAGAAGCGTCAACGCAATGTGATGTTATTGGCGATCACCAGCAGCACCATTTTCCTTGCTTCAGTGGTGGCTTGTTTTCTACAGCATGATTTTGTCTATAGTTTTTTCGGTATTACCACGGAACTGAAGCAATTGCATATACCGCTCAGTGTAGATGCAAACCTTGCTGAACTTGGCCAGCATCGGGATTATTTTAGTAACCTGTTGTCATGGTTTGGCTGGCTGATTCTAAAGATGTTCGTTTCTTTTATGGGCGCATTTTTTGTCATTCATTTTTTGAAAAAAATCCGTTTCTTCTATGTCCGTTTTCAGTCTTTTATTTTGAAGTTTGTCGGCTGGATTATTGCTTTTATTGTGCTGTGGTCAGGCTTGACCTATCTGCAATATGATTTAAATAATGAAGAGAATGATGCCTATAGGGAAGTCATTCAATACGATAAAAATATTCAGCAAAGCGAGCTGGCACAATATTTACAGCGTAGTGAAGTCGATGAGCCAGTCAAAGCTTATCTGCTGGCCCAGACAGCATTACTACATCAACCAGTGGATAAGGATGCGGCTATTCCACAAGTTCTAGCTTTAGTGAAAGCGGAAAAAACAGATCCTGATTTTTTTGAATATGGTTTTAAGCCTGAACAGCTCTGGACCATGCAGCATCAGCTTTATGGACAAAGTCTAACGCCAATGGCAAAGATTGTTTCCAGACAGGTAGCTCAGGCAGAGCAAATGAGTTCAGTGGTACAAATTTTGATTATTGCTGCTGCCATACTGTTCGGAATTTTAAGTGTAATTCTACTGCTGCTGTCGCAGCATTTAAAAAGGCGAATATTCAGAGTTGAGCAACGTATGCAGCTTAAATGATGCATTTCAAAAGCCCTGGAATGGGCTTTTATTATTTTTTGATGCCTTTTTCAGTGAGATGATTCAGGCAATGCTGAAGGGCAGGATAGACCAAAACAGGGTAAAACTTATTTAATTTAATATTCCGATTGTAATTATAAAAACAAACTGTTTTACCTATTTAAATATTTAGCCTACTATAGCTTTATTAAATAAGCATTTACTCCCTTGGAGACGTTAGCCATGTTAGACCAAAATACTTCAGCACAACTTAAAACACTCTTGGAACGTCTGGAAAGCCCGATTGAACTGGTGGCGACTTTGGATAATTCAGATAAGTCTGACAAGATTAAAGAACTGGTGACTGAAGTTACAGCTTTGTCTGATTTAGTCACTGCACGCTTCGACGGTACAAATAAACGGGCCCCAAGCTTTGGGGTGGCAAAACAAGGTGAAGAACCGCGTGTCTTCTTTGCCGGTTTGCCGATGGGACATGAATTTACCTCCCTGATTCTGGCCTTGTTACAAGTGTCGGGTTATGCCCCAAAAGTGTCGGATGAAGTCTTGGCACAGATCAAGGGTTTAAGTTTAACGGCTGATTTTGAGGTATTTGTTTCCTTAAGCTGCCATAACTGTCCGGACGTGGTACAGGCTCTAAACCTGATTGCGATTTATAATCCAGGCACCACGGCGACCATGATTGACGGTGCATTTTTCCAGGATGAAGTGGAACAACGCAAGATCATGGCGGTACCAATGGTCTTCCAAGACAACGCCCACATCGGTCAGGGCCGTATGACGCTGGAAGAAATCATTGCCAAACTGGACAGCAATTCTGCAGCCAAAGATGCTGCAAAGTTAAATGCCAAAGACGCCTTTGATGTGCTGGTGATTGGTGGCGGCCCTGCCGGCAACACCGCAGCGATCTATGCCGCGCGTAAAGGCATTAAAACCGGAATCGTGGCAGAGCGCATGGGCGGTCAGGTCATGGATACCATGGACATTGAAAACTTCACTTCCGTACAGAAAACCCAGGGTCCGAAATTTGCCGCCGAAATGGAAGCGCATGTACGTGAGTATGGTGTGGACATCATGAACCTGCAACGTGTATCCAACATCAAAGGTGCGGATGAAACGGCCAACGGTTTAGTTGAAGTCACTCTGGAAAATGGGGCGACACTGGAATCCAAAACCATCATTTTATCGACAGGTGCACGCTGGAGAGAAATGAACGTTCCGGGTGAGCAGGAATATAAAACCCGAGGTGTGGCGTACTGCCCGCACTGTGACGGTCCACTGTTTAAAGGCAAACGTGTTGCAGTCATCGGTGGCGGTAACTCGGGTGTTGAAGCAGCGATTGACCTGGCCGGGATTGTCGAGCATGTAACTTTGGTGGAATTTGATACCAAACTGCGTGCCGATCAAGTCCTGCAGGATAAGCTTAACAGCTTGCCAAATACCACCGTGATCAAGAATGCGCTGTCGACTGAAGTAGTCGGTGACGGTTCACAGGTTACTGCACTGAAATACAAGGACCGTGCAACGGATGAAGAACATACGATTGAACTGGCGGGAATTTTTGTACAGATCGGTTTGTTGCCAAACACCGATTTCCTGAAAGAAACCGCTGTTGAACTGACCAATCGTGGCGAGATCGTGATTAACGAGCGCAACGAAACCAACGTGAAGGGTGTGTTTGCTGCTGGTGACTGTACCACAGTGCCGTACAAGCAGATCATCATTGCTACAGGTGAAGGTGCCAAGGCATCGCTATCTGCCTTTGATTACATTATCCGTTCGGGACAGTAACTAAAAAAGCCAAAGTGGCTATGTATATTGACATAGACACTTTGGCTTTAGTTCCCCAAGTTTTTGTTTTACCCTGTTTATAGGAACTCAGCATGCTAACTCTGGGTTCCTTTTTTTATTATGACCATTTCCATGGTTATTCTGTTCTTCTGCATTTTTTGTTTTGCCTTTTTATTTTTCTTTCCCCAAACTTGTTGTATTATTAATTAAGCAATTTTAATGCCATCTCCAAAGATTTTTTTAAGATTTGAATAAATTCAAGTCCTTAAACTTCTGCATCAACTGTTCTTGCGTTTCCATATGTTCAGGATGAGGAATAATGCACTCAATTGGACACACGGCTACACAGGTTTGGTGCTCATAAAAGCCGACACATTCTGTACAGCGCTTCACATCAATTTCATACACCTTGTCACCCTCATAAATGGCCTCATTCGGACATTCAGGCAAACACATATCGCAGTTGATACATTTATCGGTAATCAGTAAAGCCATCCTGATCTCTCAAACTAGATGGCTTGATAAGCCAAAGAAGATGCTGAAATATCTGCCGTTGAATTCGGCAAGTTACGAATCAGCAGGGCATAGTTCATGTCAACATCGGCAGGAACAGGAATATCCACGACATGGCCTGAACCTTTGGCATCTTCAATCAGGTTACCTTTTTTATCTTTCATTTCTGTTAAAGTAAAAGTGATATTGCCTGAAGTCGTCATCAGCTCAAGCGAGTCACCCACCACAAAACGGTTTTTGACTTCAATCTTGATATAGTCACCATTGCGTTCCAGAACTTCGCCAACAAATTGCTGATGGTCAAAACGCGATGAACCGGTTTCATAATTTTGATATTCAGTATGTATATGACGACGCAGGAAACCTTCCGTATAACCACGATTTGCCAAACCTTCCAGCTGAGTCATCAGGGATGGGTCAAATGGCTTGCCCTCTAGCGCATCATCAATGGCTTTACGGTAGATCTGTGCAGTACGCGCGCAGTAGAAATATGATTTGGTACGACCTTCAATTTTTAAGGAATGAATACCCATTTTGGTTAAACGGTCGACATGCTGTACCGCACGCAAGTCTTTAGAGTTCATGAAGTAGGTGCCATGTTCGTCTTCTTCAGCAGCAAACATGTCTTCTTCATTGCGTTGTAATAAAACCGGTTCGCCAAATTGGTGTTGTTCTAGGGCGTGTTGCTCATCGGCATCTTTGTTTTTGCAGCATGATGATGATTCTTCAATTTGTTGAACTGGAATCACATCTCCAGTTTCATCTTCAGCTGCTTCGTGAATTTTGTAGTCCCAGCGACAGGCATTGGTGCAGGCGCCTTGATTAGCATCACGTTTATTCATATAGCCAGAAAGTAAGCAACGACCGGAATAAGCCATACATAATGCACCATGCACGAAAACTTCAATTTCCATGTCAGGAACATTATTTTTAATTTCTTCAATTTCTTCGATAGAAAGTTCACGTGACAGAATGACACGAGTCAGACCCATGTTTTTCCAGAATTTGACCGTTGCCCAGTTCACGGCATTGGCCTGTACGGACAGATGTACAGGCATGTCGGGAAAATGTTCACGCACCATCATGATTAAGCCTGGGTCGGACATGATTAGTGCATCCGGATTCATGGCAACCACTGGTTCCAGGTCACGAATGAAGTTTTTCAACTTGGAGTTATGTGGCTGGATATTCACCACCACATAAAACTTTTTACCTAAAGCGTGTGCCTCGGTAATACCAATGGCCAGATTGTCATGATCGAAAGCATTGTTACGCACACGTAAACTATAACGTGGCTGACCTGCATATACCGCATCGGCACCATAGGCAAAAGCATAGCGCATGTTTTTTAGTGAGCCGGCAGGTGAAAGAAGTTCTGTAACGTGAGTAATGCTCATGACAAAATTAAAGGCATATTAAAAATATGGCTTAATTGTATGGATTTAAAAATTAGATTCAACCCAGTAAATTAGTTGGATATTTCCTTATTTTCGGCTTCGAGTTGTTTTAAAATCTGGCAACTGTCAATGGTTTTGGTGCTACTGCAAGAAGCCCGTAGCTGGATGAGCTGTTGTTGAAATTTTTGTAATTCTATAATTTTATCAGTGACTTGTTTAATATGTTGTTCAATCAGCTGATTCACTGCATGGCAGCTTTGCGAGGGCTGTTGTTCTAGTTCAAGCAATGCTTCAATCTCGCTGAGTGAAATATCGAGCGTGCGACAGCGTTTAATAAACATCAGTCGTTTGAATGTATTTTCATCATAATAGCGATAATTATTGTCGCCACGAAAGCTGGGTTGGAGCAGATTCTTCTTCTCATAAAAACGGATCGTGTCAGTGCTGAGCTGGGTCTTATTGGCTAATTCTTTAATTAAATAATATTTAGGTGTATTCATACTTGACCTTGGAGTTACTCCATAGTTTTGAATAACAATAATACAAACAAGGTTTTAAATAAAGTCATAGAGGTGGTGAAAAATGGCATGTAGTTGCAGTCATGAACCTGCACCGCAAAAGCCACATAGTAAATTTCGGACTGCTTTGTGGATTGCGCTCATTATTAATATTGTGATGTTTATCGTGGAATTGATTGGGGGAGCATATGCCCATTCATCGGCACTGTGGGCAGATGCACTCGATTTCTTTGGTGATGCGGTGAATTATGGCATCTCACTTGCCGTATTGGGTGCAAGCCTATACTGGCGTGCTACGGTGGCGTTGTTAAAAGGCGTGACCATGGCGCTGTTTGGTTTCGTGGTTATGGGTAAAGCTATTTATGCCTATCTACAAGGTATTCCGCCTGAAGCCATGACTATGGGGGCAATTGGTCTGCTTGCTTTAATTGCCAATGTCACTGCGGCAGTGATTTTATATGCCTTTCGTGATGGTGATT
This sequence comes from Acinetobacter sp. SA01, assembly GCF_011319235.1. NCBI lineage: Bacteria > Pseudomonadati > Pseudomonadota > Gammaproteobacteria > Moraxellales > Moraxellaceae > Acinetobacter > Acinetobacter sp. SA01. The sequence continues at coordinate 104,165 of NZ_WXXM01000001.1, read as the reverse complement.
CAAATATGCAGTCGGTCTGGCTGTGTAGCCGTAATGATGCCATTGGTAATGTCGCGGTGATTTTGGCTGCCGTCGGTGTGTTTGGTACAGGGAGCATGTGGCCTGATATTGTCGTCGCTTTAATTATGGCAAGTTTAGGTTTAACAGCAGGATATCAAGTCATTCAAAAATCTTTACAAGAGCGCAAAGAGAATAAGCCTTTTGTACATGCATCTGAGTAATTAAAGGGAAAAGTCAAAAAAACCGAGCTACTAAGCCCGGTTTTTTATATTCAGGGAATCTTATTTTTCAACGAATGCACGTTCAATTACGTAGTCGCCTAGAACACCCATACGTGGAGATTCTTTTAGACCATGCTGATCAAGAAGAGCAGCTACGTCGTCCAGGAATGCCGGGCTACCGCAAAGCATGGCACGGTCAGTTTCCGGGTTGAAACGTGGCAGACCGATTTTTTCGAATAATTGACCAGATTCAATGGCAGTGGTTACACGACCTTGAGTATGGAACTCTTCACGAGTTACAGTTGGGTAATACACTAATTTTTCTTTAGCACCTAACTCACCGAAGAATTCATGGTTTGGAATTTCGTTGAGAATTAAATCTTGGTATGCCAATTCTGAGATGAAACGTGTACCGTGAACCACGATGATTTTTTCGAAACGTTCGTAAGTTTCAGGGTCACGAATCACAGACAGGAATGGAGCAAGACCAGTACCAGAAGAAAGAAGGTACAAGTTTTTACCCGGGTTCAAATCGTCCAGAACCAAAGTACCTGTAGGTTTTTTAGAAACCAGAATTTCGTCACCCACTTTTACTTTTTGCAGAATAGAAGTTAAAGGACCATCTGGAACTTTAATAGAGAAAAACTCGAGTTCTTCTTCGTAGTTAGCACTTGCAATTGAATAAGCGCGCATTAAAGGCTTACCATTCACTTCAAGACCGATCATCACAAATTGTCCGTTTTTAAAACGTAATGCAGTATCACGAGTTGTTTTAAAAGAGAATAAAGTGTCATTCCAGTGGTGGACGTGAGTAATCTTTTCGACGTTGAAAGCAGCCATTAAAGGTCTCAATAAGTTATCAAATTAGAACAGGTTACTATTCTAATCTAAAAACATTCTCGATAAACTGAATATATTTAATTGAACTTATCAGAAAAAGTGATTATGACTGAGCTTAAAATGCCAATAATCGGGTATATGAGATCGCCCTATAAAGAAAAATTTGGCATTCCACGCCAACCCAATCTGGTACAGGTTGAGTCCTATATTGAAATGGTTGAACCTTATAATGATTTGTCAGCTTTTGAAGGGATTGATGAATTTAGTCATCTCTGGCTGTTGTGGCAGTTTCATGAAAATAAAAATAAACAGGAAAGTCAAAAGTTTAGACCACAAGTTCGTCCGCCGCGCCTAGGGGGGAATACAAAAATTGGGGTATTTGCAACACGCAGTATGTACCGTCCATCACCGATAGGTCTATCCGTTGTCCAGCTGAAGACAGTGAAAAAAGTTGGCAAGTCTGTACGTGTGTATGTGACAGGGAGCGATCTTCTGGATGGCACGCCGATTGTCGATATTAAACCTTATATCCAATATTCAGATGCTGTCGTTACGGCGCAAAGTGGTTATGCACAGGATGAACCTGAACGACATTCTGTGATCTGGACAGAAAATGCCGAACAGCAAAAGCAGACTTTGCTCAAGCAAAAGACACTGACAGCGCAAATTGTAAACGAACTTGAACAGGTTTTATCGCTTGATCCAAGGCCGGCTTATCAAAATGATGTGGAGCGGATTTATAAAATGAAGTTTGCCGATTTTGATATCAGTTTCAGGGTGGACTTGGATGGCATTACAGTCATAGAAATTGTTGAACTTTCAGCTTAATGTTGTACCAGCCACCAAAGTACACCGATCAAAACAGCCATATGCAGAATTTGTATAGGTGCAAAATAAAGTGCAAATTTTAATCCTCCGCTTATTGCTGCATTAATGCATTTAGAAACGGCATGAGCACCCAGACCTAACATCATTGCATAGAGCAAGCTTGCATTTGTCGGTTCACCCTGAATCACTACAGCGGCTGCAGCGGCATGAATTTCAAACAGTGAAGCCAGCAGTGTACCTGCAATTAATCCGGAATCACCCAGTAAGAGTTCTAGGCCATGTACACCGGCCTGAATGACCGTTAATGTCCCTGCAATAATGGCTGCTTCTTTTAGACTGAACATGGCACTATCTACAGGTTCTGTTTCTTCGACACGCCCTGCTTTACGTAAAAGCCAGTAAGCACACAGTGCTAAAATGCTGATTGCAATGAGCGAGGGAAATATCAGCAGCTTTAGCCAGATTAAGGAGACTCCTCCTACCACAATCAATAAAAGTACCAAAGTGGATACACATGACATCAGTGCTGCACCGGCATTGGATCGGGCATCGGCTTCTTCATTGCGTACTTGTATACCTAAATGTGCAATCATTGCTGTACTGGAAACAAATCCGGAAGCAATTGCAGAAAGTATGAGAGCTTTCTTACTTGAAAGTAAACGTTTGGCAATGTGTGCCAATGCTTGCACGACAAGAATCAGGGTGAGCAGTTTTAAAATAATATGCGGATTAAGCACGTTGCCCCATAAAGGTGTATCAGGGGTCAGCGGTAAAGCGATTAAAATTAGGGCCAGTAAAAATACACCATCTTTAAGTTCTGCCCCGGTAATCCATTTTCCAGCAATCCCATGCATGGACTGTTTCATCATTAAAATGAAGGTCAGTATCACAGAGAGACTAGCAGCCAGCGTAATATTCCACACACACAGCGCACCAATGAAATAAGTCATGACAAAAGCCAGTTCGGTGGTAACCCCGGGATCTTGCAGCTGGTTCTTCAGTGAAAAAATACCGATACCGCCTACAATCAGCGCACCAATCACGCCAAAGATATCGCCAAAAGCAAAACACAAGGCTCCCAGTAGAGCGCAGATTGCGAATGAGCGAACCCCGGCAAAGCTATGCTGATTTTCACGTTGCTTGCTGCGTTCACGTTCCAAACCAATCAGCAAGCCACAGCCCAATGCTGCTGCCATAATCATCAGCAAGGCTTGAAATGATGTACTTTGAAGGGGCAGATTCAGCATATTATTCACAGGGAAAATCCAATTATCGGGTTATGCATATTCAGCTGCTGAATTAAACAGCATATTCGGCATTATTGGCTATAAATGTCCGAAAGTAAAAGCATAATGCTCATGAAAAACAGCTATAGTTTATTTTGCAGTAAACGGTTATATAAATCAGTTTAGAAAAAGATATGGGGATATCTTTTTCTAACAACGGACTGAAGCGGGATGATCTTTAGTTTGTTATAGTGTGTGAATGTTTTGGGGCATATAATAATGAAGTTTAATTTTGAAATGGATACATCTTGGTGTCTGGAACAACTACAAAAAGATGGACGTATTACCGAACGTAACAAGCTGCTGATCCAAACAACACACCGTCAACGTGAGCAACTGAAATGGCATCCCTTGCAGTGGATCGCACATTTTAATCTGGTCGATCAGGCGCATCCACAATCGACCTTAACCTTAAACCGCTTGTGCCAGTGGATTGCAGACAAAGCCAATATTCCTTTTTATATTATTGATCCCTTGAAGGCCGATGTTGGTGCTTTGACCAATATCATGTCGCAAGAATTTGCTGTGCGTAATAAAATTCTGGCCGTTGAAATACAGCCGGATAAAGTCCTGATTGCCACCGATCAACCGTTTAAAATGGAATGGGTGGCCAATCTTGAACATAGTATTGCCCCGAAAAAAATTCAGCGTGTGCTATTAAGCCCAGATCAGTTGCAGCGCTATCTGGTGGAATATTATCAGGTCAGCCGTGCGGTTAACTCATCGCAAAAATCCAGTGCCTATGACCGTGATAACAAAGGGGTAGAAGCGCTTTTACAACTGGGCGATACGCAAAACCCGGATGCCAATGATCAGCACATTGTCAAGCTGGTGGATTGGGTATTGCAGTTCGCTTTTGAGCAGGGGGCGAGCGATATTCATCTGGAACCGCGTAAAGACACCGGTAAAGTGCGTTTCCGAATTGATGGTGTATTGCATACCATTTATAAAATGCCGGCCAATACCCTGACCGCCGTGATTTCGCGGATTAAGATTTTGGGTCGCATGAATGTGGCGGAAAAACGCAAACCGCAAGATGGCCGTTTAAAAACCCGTACGCCTAAAGGACAGGAAACTGAGTTACGTCTATCTACCTTGCCGACTGCCTTTGGCGAAAAAATGGTGATGCGTATTTTTGACCCGGAAGTATTGGTGCGCAGTTTTCAGCAGCTCGGTTTTGAAGGTGGTTTACTGAATGATTGGCAGGCTTTAACTGCACACAGTCACGGCATTATTTTAGTCACGGGTCCGACCGGTTCGGGAAAAACCACGACGCTATATTCTTCGCTTAAACAGTTGGCGACTGAAGAAGTCAATGTTTGTACCATTGAAGATCCAATCGAGATGCTGGAACCGAGCTTTAACCAGATGCAGGTGAATCAGGGCATTGATTTAGGTTTTGCCGATGGGGTACGTGCCCTGATGCGTCAAGACCCGGATATTATTATGGTCGGCGAGATTCGTGATCAGGATACCGCCAATATGGCGATTCAAGCTGCCTTAACCGGCCACTTGGTGTTATCGACCTTGCATACCAATGATGCACCATCGAGTCTGACCCGACTGCATGACTTGGGTGTGCAGCCATTTTTAACTTCAGCCACGATTTTAGGCGTGCTGGCACAGCGTCTGGTACGTAAACTTTGCCCGCATTGCAAACAAGAAAGCTTTATTAATGAGCAGGAATGGAAGCATTTAACCTTTGATTATACGATTGACATGCCAAACTTCGTATTTCAGGCAGTGGGTTGTGAAGAATGTCGCCATACCGGCTATAAAGGGCGTGTCGGCATTTATGAGTTTATGCCTTTAAGCCTTGCGACCAAACAGATGATTGGTGCCGATGCGACTTTAAACCAGCTGCGTGATCAGGCCAAGAAAGAGGGCATTGAGCCGCTACGCATCGCAGGGGCACGTAAAGTGCTGGCAGGGATGACCACTTTGGAAGAAGTGTTACGCGTTGTTCCACTGAATTGAAATACTGCTTGAAAATGAAGCTATCTTAAGATTCACCTCATCTTGATTTGTTTTAATCATGCTATCGAAATGAGCAACAACTTAATGAGGGTTTGAGCATGAACATGATTTCTAAAACAGCTTTAATGACCGCTTTGGTCGGTGCAACAACATTCGCCGTTGCAAATGCTACCGTAAATCAAGCTGCAATTGCACCACAAAAAGCCACTACGGTTAAACAGGCTTTAACTTTAAAAGATGACAGCAAGGTACAGCTTAAAGGCTATGTGGTAAAAGCAGTCGGGGATGAAAAATACCAGTTTCGTGATAATACCGGCACTATGACCGTCGAGATTGACGATGAGTTATGGCAAGGTAAACCCGTAAATGCCAAAACGCCAGTGACCATCATCGGTGAAGTCGACATCGATTACAAACCGGCTAAACGTATTGAAATTGATGTGGATGCCATCCGTTTTTAAGTGATGCCATGATAGATCAAGATGTAAGAGATTCTTCCTGATTTCTCCCCAAAACCACATGCATGTCATGTGGTTTTTTTGCAATCATGTGGTTTAAAAAACTGGTATCTTAAACAAAAACATATCCAGACATGAGAACAAGATATGCGAATCTTAGTGGCAGAGGATGATGCTTCCCAAGCAGAAAGTATCAAAACATGGTTGGAAATGGATGGCTACAATATTGACTGGGTGGAACGTGGCGATCATGCCATTTTAGCCATTGAACAGCATCAATATGACTGTATTCTGCTCGATCGTGGGCTACCCAAAGCCAGTGGCGATGACATTCTTAAAGCTCTACGTGCGCATCAGCAACAAACCCCTGTGATTTTTATTACTGCACGGGATAGTATTCATGACCGTGTTGAAGGGCTGGATTTGGGTGCCAATGATTATCTGGTCAAGCCTTTTAGCCTGGAAGAACTTTCTGCACGTGTACGTTCGCAATTACGCCAGCATCAAAGCAGTGCCGGACAATATCTGCGCTATGCAAATTTAGTCCTCGATCCACAGGCCAAAACGCTTATTCAGGATGGAAAGACCATCAATCTAACCGCCAAAGAATTTCAGATTTTACATAAACTAATGCAAAAGCCGGAGCACGTAATTACCCGTGAACAGCTGGAAGAATCACTTTATGCCTGGGGCGATGAAATAGAAAGCAATGCCATAGAAGTGTTTATCTATCAATTGCGTAAAAAGATTGGCAGCCAGTATATTAAAACCATCCGTGGTTTAGGCTATCGCATGAGTCAGGGTTAGTATGTCAAAAGCCATTTCTCTACAAACCAGGTTAATCAAGACCTCATTATTCAGTTCCATGTTGGCTGGGGTTTTGGCCTTGCTGCTTTTTGTGGGGATTTCGCTGTACCAGACCATGCAGGTGCAAGACCAGATCATGGATGAAATTGCAGATATGCTGTTGATTTCAGATGTAAGTACGAGTTCAGGACAACAGGTCGATGAACTCAGTGATGAATTTGATATTCAATACCAGTTAAAAGATCAGCAACAGGTGCTGAGCGAATCAGAAAATTTCCATTTGGACCATCTGTCTTCAACGTTCAAAAATAATGTCGATGAAGGTTATGATCTGATTTGGCACGATCAGCAGTTGTGGCGTATCTACACCTCGCAAAATCCTGAACTGAATACGTCGGTATTGCTATTGCAGCCGATGGGAGAGCGCTTTAAAGCTTTGGCTCAAAATGTCATGGGCTATGGCCTGATTTTAATTGTGCTCTGGTTCATTCAGTGGCTGATTTTACATTTTGCCGTGAAACGCCAGTTTAAAGTCATTCATCAACTGTCCAGAGAAATTTCAGCTAAAAGTGCGGATGATCTCGCACCGATTCAGCAGCAAGTACCTGAATTAAAAGAATTACAGCCGATGGTATGGCAGTTGAACCAGTTATTACAGCGGCTTGAACAATCTCTGGTGGCAGAACAGCGTTTTACTGCGGATGCTTCGCATGAATTACGTTCGCCCTTATCGGCTATTCAAATGCGTTTGCAGGTACTGAAACGTAAATATCCGGAACTCGACCAAGACTTGGCGAGTATTCAAAATGATGTCAACCGTGGTACACAGGTGTTAGAAAACTTGCTGTTACTGGCACGACTGGACCCGGCCCATACGGGTCAACTGCCCAAGTCTGAAATGGATATGAACAGGGTAATCAATGAGGTCTTGCAAGCCTTACAGCCCTTTGCAGCCGAGAAAAATATTCAAATCCAGACACAATTCGCCGAAAATCTGGTGATTACTGGAAATGACAAACTCATTTTCAGTTGCCTGCGCAATCTGCTGGACAATGCCATCCGTTATGCTGGGCAAAATGGTCATGTATGGATTGAGATGCAGCACGAGCAATCATACATCAGCATCGTGATTGAAGATGATGGACAAGCTGTGACAGAAGAGGTTTTACAACGACTGGGTGAGCGCTTTTATCGGGCATTGGGTACTAAAACCCAAGGTTCAGGATTGGGGTTGTCGATTTGTAAAAAGATTATTGAATTACATGTCGGTGAAATCCATTTTTCTCGGTCGGCACATGGTGGATTAAAAGTTGAACTGCAATTTCCATTGCATATCCAGCGTTAAAAAGCAGTATGTTTGCGCTCATACTGCTTGTTTCCATGTTTATTATGGTTGAGTGAATTATTTTTATTTGGTCAGAATAAGACGATTGTTACGGGTTAAACGTAGACGGTATTCTTCTCCAGCATGCATAATCCGAATTTCTCGTCCAAGAGCAAACAGATTGTTCGAGTGCAACATGGGAAGTGAGTGAGCTGCATCGTTATTACGGATAAATAGGCTAAATGGTGCGTTCATTCCGTCGATTCCGTGGTATGTATTGAATTATTTAAATGATAATCATTATCAAATAATTCTGTCAATTAATTATTTAAGATTTTATAAAAAACTTAAATTTGCTTACACTCTGTAATATTTTCATGCCGAGGAACAGGGAATGTTTAAACCCATCATTGATGTTGCCATTGCAATTTTACTCCATCAGAACAATGTGCTGGTCGGCTGGCGTGAAGCGAAACAGCATCAGGGCAATAAACATGAATTTCCGGGAGGAAAAGTGGAGGAGGGTGAAACGCCTTTGGCGGCATGCCGCCGTGAAATTTATGAAGAAGTGGGAATTGGTCTGCATGAATGGCATGCCTTTGATGTGATTGTTCATGAATATGAAGATGTAATCGTCAAGCTGCATTTATTTCATGCCGTTGTACCGACTGCTTTATTGAATGAAATTCAACAGCCGTGGAGCTGGTACAGTCGTGAAGACTTGTTGAATCTAAATTTTCCTAAAGCCAATTTAGCCATAATTCAGCGCCTGTATTGGCCCCATCAGATTAAAATTTCAGCGCAGCTGGATGATCTGGCACAGTTAAAACAGGACCAGTTGTTATATTGGCGTGTCGAGGGAACTCAGCAGCAGCTCACGGAACTGGCTAAGCGCAGTGTGGAGCATTTGCCTCGGTTGATTGTCAATGTCGATATTTTTGAACAATTAAACTCGATTCAACAGCAAGCCATTTCCGCCATTCATTTAAAACAGCCACAACTGATGGCATTAAAGCCGGGTGATTTGCAGATCGGTAAACGTTACATTGCGGCATGTCATGATTTGGCTTCAATGCAACAGGCGCAAAATATCGGTTGTGATGCAATCTTGTTGAGTCCTGTTCTGCCTACAGCCACCCATCCAGAAGCTGTAGCCTTGGGATGGGAACCGTTCAAGTGCTGGGTTTCGCAGGTCGATATACCGGTTTTTGCCTTGGGCGGCATGCAGGTGGGTGATCTTGCCATTGCTAAAGAGCAGGGTGGTTATGGCATTGCCGGGATGAGATTTTTATAAAACAAAGACACAGGATGTATTGAGACGATCAGTTCAATATTTCCTCAAGTTTATAAGCCTTGCAGGGCTTTTTGCGCCTGTTGAATGGTTTTTTGATCTTTTTGCTGTTGTGCAGCTTTTAAAATGGCCTGCCAAAGCTGTTTCTTCATGGCATTGGTTTGTGCATAACTAAGCCCGCGTTGTGCCAAAGCTTGAGCATTTGCAGGCCGATTCTTTTTATTGGCAATCAGGGCCAGGTACAAGAAGGTTTCAGCAGATTGCGGCGCAAGGCGTTGAGCTTGCAATGCCGCAGCCTCAGCTTCATTCCATTGCCCTTGCTTATAGGCGAGTTGAGTTTTTTGCATGAGCTTTTGAAATGCAGGTAGCTGGCGGCCATCATCAAACTGCTGTTTGCTCTGTTGCTCAGGAACAATCACCTGCATCTTTTTACGTTGAATTTCTTCACGTTCATAAGGGGTAATGACCACGCCCGAGGGTGTTTTAATGTCCTGTTTTTGTGTAGATGCAGGCTTCGACGGCTGTTTGGTCTCAGGGGCAGGCAGGCTTTGACAGCCCACCAAACCGATCAGGATCAGGGCGATTAGCCCGTGTTTATGCCGTTTAAATTGCCCATTCATGCTTAACGTTCACCCTTAATTGTCAAAACTACCGCTTGAAATGACCTGATTGGTAGAACCATCGTTCTGGGTTTCAGTGTCACTTTCACGAATATAGTTACCAATACTATCGTTTTGATCGACGGGTGTCTGATTGTTTTCAGTATCAGGTGTGTCAGCAGGTTCTACCTGATAATGCGGTATACCACAACCGGTGGCCTGACGTGGCATGTTACTGCGTAGTAATGGAATGTACATCGCACCTTCACAGCCTTGTGCGGATAGATGACCCGTCGAACGGTCAATCCATTGCCATTGCACACTGTCAGTTTGACGCAAGTTAACCGGTTTTTGACGCAACTGTTTCATGACATTAATCCAGACCGGAAGTGCACCTGAAGAACCGGTTAGACCAGTCACCTTGTTATTATCCAGACCCAACCAGACTACGCTGAGATAATTGCCTGAATAGCCTGCAAACCATGAGTCACGGGTATCATTGGTGGTACCTGATTTGCCTGCCAGTTTCAAGTCGGCAGGGAAAGCGCTATAAGCGGCACGCCCCGTACCTGAGCTCATCACTTGTTGTAGGCCATAGTTTAAGATATAAGCTGCAGAAGCGTCGATGGTTTGTTGTGGCGTCAGACCATAACGATCGAGCAGGCGTCCATTGGAATCGACCACTGAGCGAATGGACTTGATAGGATATTTGAAACCGCCGGTTGCAAAATTGCCGTAAATACTCATCACTTCCATCGGTGACATATCAATTGCACCCAGGAAGATCGACGGATAGTTTGGAATATTGGCAGTTACGCCAAATTTTTTCAGATGATTGCTAAAGGTGGAAATACCAAATTCCTGACCCAAACGTACTGCCGCGAGGTTATAGGAGTTTGCCAGGGCTTCGGACATAGGAATAACACCGTGTGCACCACCACTATAATTCCTAGGTGTCCAGTTTTTACCTTCACTTAAGATGCTGATGGCACTATCTTCAATGGGACTGGCCCAATTATAGCGTCCTGACTCGATTGCGCTTAAGTAAATGACCGGTTTAAGCAAGGAACCGACCTGACGTTTTGCATCCAGCGCACGGTTAAAGCCAGTAAAGTCCTGAGTCGAACCTAAAGCGGCAACCAGTTCGCCATTTTCAGGATGAGAAATTAAAACAGCACCTTGCAAATCTTTTAAACGTTGCGGGTTGGCATTGGCCAAATTGGAAACAGAGGCTTTAAATGCTTCTTGTACCTTGGTTTGGGCAATCGGGTCCAGCGTGGTAAAGATTTTTAACCCTTGATTGGTCAAGTCGCCTTCCTGATATTCGGTGCGTAGCTGTCGACGTACAATATCCATGAAATCCGGGAAGCGGGCAGGTCCCAAAGTGGGTTTTGCAATGACATTTAATGGTCGTGCAACTTCTCGTTCATACTGTTCTTGGGTCAGATAGCCCATCACCAGCATGTTGTGTAACACGATATCGCGACGTTTTTTTGCACCTTCCGGATTTTTCCATGGATTAAACAGGGACGGTCCTTGTACCAGACCGACTAAATAAGCCTGCTGGGCAATATTCAGTTCACGTAGCGGTAAGCCAAAATAAAACTGTGAAGCCAGACCATAGCCATTAATTGAATAATTGCCATTTTGCCCCAGATTCACTTCATTTAAATACGCTTCCAGAATTTCATCTTTGTCATAATGCAGCTCAATCAGCATCGCCATCAGGGCTTCATTGACTTTACGTTTTAAGGTTCTTTCCGGACTTAAATAGAAATTCTTCACCAGCTGCTGGGTCAGGGTAGAACCGCCCTGACGTTTGCCGCCAGTGAGATTGCTGACTACAGCACGCGCTGTACCACGAACCGATATGCCATGATGATGATAAAAATTACGGTCTTCTGTTGAGATCAGGGCTTCAATGAGCGGTTTAGGCACATTATTAAGCTTAATCAGCACACGGTCTTCATTATGTTGCGGATAAATTCCGCCAATCAGTAAGGGTTCTAAACGTGCAATGCCGGTAGAAGAAGGTTTGGTTGCACTGACTTCACCAACCTGATTATCATTAAAGGTAACTTTTAACACCTGCTCAGGTTCAACGCTGTCACCAAAGTCGAAGCCGCGGGTATGCACATAGATTGCATCACCGGAGCTTACATAATTGCCGGATTGGGCATAGCTATCAGAACTTTTATAGCCCAGCAGTTTGAGTTCCTGAGTGAAGTCTGTCTGGTTGACCGGCGCATTGCTATAAATTTCCAAAGGACGGGCAAAAACTTTTGCCGGAATGTCCCAGCGTTGACCTTCAAATTTATTGCGTACAATATTATCCATTCGGATTAAATAGATACTAAAAGCTAAGAAGATGCCAATGACTAATATTGAGAAAATAAGGGCCACTAAACCGATACCGCGTTCAGACTTCATCAATGATTATAAGATCCAAATAAATTGTGCTAATCATGCGAAGCTTTTCATTTTTTTGCAATAATTAATCTGTGAATGAAGAGAAAATATAACAATAAACCGCACAAAATATTTGTAATGAGTCTTTGATTTTATAAAAGATATTATTTTTAGTATTCAAACCGTATTTGCAAATAAATATGTTCATATTAAAGCAAGTGAACAGCACTATACCTCTGAGCTATTCTACTCAAAGTAATTTTGTAAACCGGGTGGCTTTTAGCATAAAAAATCAGGTTGATTATGGCTTTAAGTTCATGCAAGGTGAACAGATCTGAATAACTGGCTAAAATCAGGTTTAGTTTTTGAAATCACTGGATGGTCAATGCAATCTGAACTTAAAGCTTTTTAAAATGAACAGGGTTAATGCTATGATAGGCAGGAATCGTAGCGGAGCGATGACCTAGGTGCAAATTTCACATAAAACTTTTCGTAACATTGGATTAATAGGACGTCCAGATAAATCCTCCGTCGTGGAAACTTTAAGTCTTATTCATGACCATCTTTTAAGTTTGGGTTTACATCCTGTTTTTGATTCGGAAACAGCAGCCCTCGTCCCTTATAGCAATACGCAAACGGTAAGCCGCAGTTTACTGGGTGAAGTGGTAGATCTGGTCATTGTGGTCGGTGGTGACGGTTCTTTACTGCATGCCGCACGTGCCCTAGTCAGATATAATACTCCTGTCATTGGGGTCAACCGTGGGCGTTTGGGCTTTTTAACCGATATCAAGCCGACCGAGGTTATTTTTAAGCTGGATCAGGTGCTCAAAGGCGAATTTCAGCTCGACCGCCGTTTCTTGCTGGAAATGGAAATCCGCTCCAAAGGTGAAAGCATTTATGATGCGATTGCCTTGAATGATGTGGTTTTACATTCCGGCAAGTCGGTTCATATGATTGACTTTGAACTGAATATTGACGGTCAATATGTCTATCGTCAGCATAGTGATGGTTTGATTGTTTCGACGCCTACCGGCTCTACCGCTTATGCACTTTCTGGTGGTGGACCGATTGTCCATCCGAGTATGGATGCCATCTCTTTGGTGCCGATGCACCCGCATACCTTGTCTTCACGCCCGATTGTGGTCGGTGGACATAGTGAAATTAAGATTATCATTCGTGAAAACCGTGTCTTACCGATGGTCAGTGCCGATGGTCAACACAGCGTTTCACTCAGTGTCGGGGATAGTTTGCATATCCGCAAACATCCATTTAAATTGAATCTCCTTCATCCACCCGGTTATGATTTTTATATTGCTTGTCGTACCAAGCTGGGCTGGAACCAAGATTTTGACTCTTTACAACAGCAGGATTAAATGATGAATATTGAACAAATGCTGGCCGTACTCGATCCTGAAATTGTTGCGCGTTTAAAGACAGCAGTGGAAATTGGTAAATGGCCGAATGGCGTAGCACTTACGCAAGAGCAGCGTCAAATCTGTATGCAAGCGGTTTATGCTTGGGAAATAAAAAATTTGCCTGAGACTGAACGCAGTGGCTATATTGACCGCGGTACCAAAGAAGAAGATGAACACTGTGATTCACATGATCCGCAGCAAGATGAAGAATTCAAACCGATCCGTTTTGTTTAAATATTTATTTGTAATAAAAAAAGACACTGCGGTGTCTTTTTTTATATTTTAATTTTTTGAAAGGTACGACGGATGTCTTACCGATAAACCTCAATTTATAGAAGCTCATCTTGGTACTTTGGATAAGCCCAAAGTAACCAAAGGCATTGCCATCCGCAAAACTCGTTCCATACTATCATTTGATGAATGTTTCGCAGAACCATTTTTATCAAATGAAGTCTTGCCTCGAACAATTGCGAATGGCTTTGTCACGTATCATCTATTCTGCATCAAATCAGATTTTAGACTGGCGATTTAGCCATAGCTCTTTGGCTTTTAACATCGCCTCGTCATAAGAAGCACATGCTCCCATCGTGTATAAAGCAATTCCCATGGTTTCAGTGACAGCAATTTCGCCATATTCATGATCTTGCTTGCCTTCCCAGACGGCTTTAAAAACTGCTAAATCCAGTTCTTCTTCAACAGGAGTACGGTTTTCAGTCAATTTCGGTAATTCATGTTCGTACAGCTCGCCATTTTTAATTCCGCAGATTAAGGTTTTAGCATCCGGATTCCGTTCAAATTCACCACCTTCGCCTTTAATCACTGCACTATTTTGATAGCCCAGTTTAAATGCCGCCTGCTGGTGTGAAGTACGATAAGCCGGATGGAAAATAGCCTGCACAGTAGCTTTGGCATTAAAAGGATTAATTAAACGCGCTAAAGTATGAATAGGTGAGCGCAAGCCCATTACATTACGTAAAGAAATTAGATCGCTCAAAATAGGTGAAATCGCTGCTAAGGGCATATAAGCAAAATTGCGTTGTTGCAACTGCTGTTCCACCTCGCTGTCATTCTGGCAAATTGGATAACCAAGATATTCCAGAACCTGTTCGGTATAAAGGCGGTTAATGGTATGTCCAGAGGCGCCATGCATCACGACTTTATAGCCGTGTTGTGCTAGGGTCAGCGCTGCCAATAAGAACCAGGGATAATGTTTGCGTTTGCCAGCATAAGATGACCAGTCCAAATCCACATCTAAAGCTTTGAAAGTGAGCTGATCACGGGTGGCTTGTACAAAACCGGCCAGCTCATCGACAGACTCTTCTTTAACACGCAGTAGCATGAGGAAAGCCCCCAGTTGAACATCCAAAACCTCATTTTTTAGGATCATGCTGAATGCCTGATAGGCTTCGTCAAAAGTCAGCGAACGGGCACCGTTTTTTCCTTTGCCTATAATACGGACATATTGTGCGAAAGGATGTTCAGCATCTTTGTAGATATTTCTTTTGGTTTGCATAAGGAGTATTTCTTGGCAAAGGAAAATAGGATGGATAATAGTTTATAAAGATAAGGTAAATATTTCAGCCTAATTTAAATAAAAGTAACTTTAGTTATTTCGACTAATGTCTAATGAGTGGCGATGGTATTTTAAACAAACTTAACAATATAGACCGCATCAACAAATAAAAAATAGGTAAAATTTAACATTAGGTAAAATTATGTAGATTTGCTTATCAGCATGTGTGACCGAATAGGTGGATTTTTTATAAATTCAATTCATTCATAATGATAAGTTTATGATTTTTTTATATCCCAGTATTTGAGCTTACTCAATACTTTTTGTATGTTCTTTTGTGATGAATACAAAAGGATTAAAGGCTGTGTATTCGTAAGAATAGGCAAAACTGAATATTTCTAGTCTGAAATATCTAAAGAAGTAATGTTATGGCTAAGAAACCAATTTATAAGTCACTGTATTTTCAAGTGATTGTTGCCATCATTTTAGGTGTGATTGTTGGGCATTTTTACCCAAGTTCATCTGTAATCGTTGACGGCGTTAAGCAAAGTGTTCCAGGCTTGGGCGAGCAATTAAAACCATTAGGTGATGCCTTCATTAAGCTCATCAAAATGATTATTGCACCCGTGATTTTCTGTACTGTGGTTAGCGGTATCGCAGGTATGGAAAGCATGAAATCTGTGGGTAAAACAGGTGGTATCGCGCTGCTTTATTTTGAGGTTGTCTCAACACTGGCATTAATTATCGGTTTGCTGGTGATTAATATTGCAAAACCGGGTGTAGGGATGAACATTGATCCTGCATCTTTAGATACTTCAGGTATCGCCAAGTATGTGGAATCCGGTGCTTCACAATCGACCGTTGATTTCTTTATGAACATCATCCCGAATACGGTGGTGGGTGCCTTTGCCGAAGGTGAAATTCTTCAGGTCCTTTTATTTGCATTGCTGTTTGGTTTTGCGTTACATAAATTGGGCGATGCAGGTAAACCGGTCCTTAAATTCATCGATCAAATTTCGCATGTATTCTTCAATATCGTAAACATGATCATGAAACTTGCACCGATCGGCGCATTTGGTGCGATGGCATTTACGATTGGTAAATATGGTATTGGTTCACTTGCTCAGTTAGCTCAACTCATCATCTGTTTCTATATTACCTGTTTGCTGTTTATCTTCATTGTATTGGGGAGTATTGCGCGTTTCAGTGGTTTTAGTATCCTGAAATTGATTCGTATGATTCGTGAAGAACTCCTGATTGTCCTGGGTACATCATCTTCTGAATCCGTACTTCCACGCATGTTGAAAAAACTGGAAATTGTCGGGTGTGAAAAGTCAGTTGTGGGTCTGGTGATTCCTACCGGTTATTCATTTAACCTGGATGGTACTTCAATCTATTTAACCATGGCTGCAATCTTCATTGCACAGGCAACTAATACTCAGCTTGATTTAGCACATGAAATTACACTTTTAGCGGTGTTGTTGATCTCTTCTAAAGGTGCGGCAGGTGTAACAGGTTCTGGTTTTATTGTCATGGCGGCAACATTGTCTGCTGTAGGAAATATCCCGGTAGCAGGTCTGGCATTGATTCTGGGTATTGACCGCTTCATGTCAGAAGCACGTGCCTTGACGAATCTGGTGGGTAACTCATTGGCAACGATTGTAGTTGCAAAATGGGTCGGTCAATTAGATACAGTTAAATTAAATGAAGCATTAAACAATCCTGAAATGGTTGACCAAAAAATGCAGGAAGAAGCGACTCAAGCACACGCTTAATCGATGCAGATTTAAAAAGGAAGCTACGGCTTCCTTTTTTATTGACCCTAAGGTCATAAAATATAAAGCCTATACGACATGACAGATATCTATAAAGTGGATAGCATGAGAAAGGGACAGAACTACAACAACTCAATATAAGGATGCCGTATGTTGGCTTATGATGCTGATTTAGAATTATTCCGCGACAATTTCAAACGCTTTATGAATGAGCATATTGCTCCACATTATGAACAATGGGAACAGGAAGGCATTATGCCGCGTTCAGTCTGGAACTTGCTGGGTGAAAACGGTTTCCTGTGCGTAGATGTTCCTGAAGAATATGGCGGTTATGGCGTGCCAACCCATTATTCACTGATGCTGGTAGAAGAATCTGCACGTGCCGGATTTAGCGCACTATCCACCGGTATTTCCTGCCACTCTGAAATAGCAGCACCTTATATTTTGCATATTGGGACAGAAGAACAAAAGCGGTACTGGTTACCAAAAATGGTGACGGGTGAAGTGGTAGGGGCGATTGGGATGACTGAACCGGGTGCCGGTTCCGATTTGCAGGCCATGCGTACTAATGCCATCCTGAAGGAAGATCACTATCTGCTCAATGGTTCCAAAACTTTTATCTCGAATGGTCAACATGCTGACCTTGTGGTACTGGCGGCTAAAACTGATCCGCAAGCCCGGGCAAAAGGCGTGTCTTTATTGCTTTTAGATACACACCTGGAAGGTTTTAAAAAGGGCACTAACCTCAACAAAATTGGTTTGCATTCACAAGATACTTCAGAGTTATTCTTCGATAATATCAAGGTGCCTAAAGATCAGTTGCTGGGGCAGGCGGGGCAGGGTTTTGCCTATTTGATGCAGGAGTTGCCACGTGAACGTACTGCCATTGCCGCAACGGCGATTGGTGCCATTCGTGGTTCAATTGATGTCACCATTGCCTATGTCAAAGAACGACAAGCCTTTGGTCAGCCAATTAGCCAGTTCCAGAATACCCGTTTTGTGCTGGCTCAGGCGAAAATTGAGGAACAAGCGACTGCTGCTTTTTATAACCAGAATGTTGAGTTATATATGCAGGGTAAACTGGATGTGGAAACGGCAGCAGCTTTAAAAAGTTTCGCAACCGACATGCAGATGAAAATAGCGGATAAGCTGTTACAGCTGTTTGGTGGCTATGGCTATATGACAGAATATCCAATTTCACGTTTCTTTGTAGATGCCCGTATTCAGCGAATTTACGGCGGAACCAATGAAATTATGAAAGAGATTGTAGCGCGTAGCTTATTGGGGCGTTAATTCATGAATAAGATGCTGCAATAAAAATAGTTAAATAAATAGAATGGCACCCTAAAAGCTGGACACTAGATCTGACTTTGCAGGGTGCTTTTTATTGATTCAAAACCATTAAGCTTTCTTCTATAAACGCAGGTAAATCATCAGGAGAGCGTGATGAGATATACAGATTATTATCGTTGACCACAGCAACATCATAATAGACTGCGCCGGCATTAATCAGATCCTTGGCAACCGTTTTAATGGTGGTCATTAAGCGGCCTTTGACGACTTTGGCTGTAATCAGCAACTGCGGACCATAACAAATGCTCAAAATGGGTTTTTCTGCATGGGCAAATTTACGTACAAAATCCACGAAGCGGTCATCGCCACGGAGCCGGTCTGGAGAATAACCGCCAGGAATGAGCAAAGCATCAAAATCATGCACGGTCACATCATCTATACTTTGGTCAATGGTGACGGCTGATTTTCGCTTATGACCATAGACAATATTGCCTGCTTTGTTTTCAATATTTAAAATACTATGCCGTGCTGCACGAAAGGCTTGCACAGGTTCAGAATATTCGACATCTTCAAAATCATGGGTCACTAGCACGGCGATTCTTTTGGACATTATTTTTCTCCGAATTGCTTTGTTCACAGACTATAAATTAAACATTAAACTTTTGTGATGGAGTTTGGTAAAGGACTCTTGCATCTGTAAAATATCTGTAAGTTTACCTAGATAAGTGTTTTCAAGTATTTGTAAATATTAAAAAATTAAACTAAAAACTTTTGTTTCTACATGTGTCAAATGGTCAGCATGCAGAATTTTTCCGATGATTGATTTTGTTAATTATTTCAAAATGGCTGTGGATTTTTTGACTTTGTATGCGGTCAGATGGGCTTGATTGCGTTTTGTGTCGTTATTCATTGCGACATGAAAAGCTATCCTGGCTATCCAGGTTTGAAGTGACTCCTGAATGTGTTGATCTACAATACCGATCACTGTTGCTTGCAGAACTTGAAGATATTCGACCAGAATCGCTTAATCGAATCTTTTAAAATAAGAAAAATGGCTAAACATAATTCAGTATTAAGCGTTTTTAACGATGAGCTTATTTGCAAATACCAATAAATTTATTCAGTGAAATGACATAAAATTGCGAGCCAGATTGCTGAATTACAGATGTATAGCCGTGGTGTCTTTTTTAGCGAATTGGCAAAAGCTCAGCAATTTAAAATACTCCGGGCAAAAACATCAGCAATAAAATTGCTGATTAAATCAACTGTATGTTTTTAAGACTGAATCAATCAAAGTCTTATTGCGTAACATTTGAAAGCTAACTATTGTTATACTGTTTGCATAACGTTTTTGAAGGGCAACATAACAATGATCAACGACGATCAAAACACATCGACTTCTCTTGATCTGGCTCAAATCCGTCAGGATATTGATTCTGTAGACCAACAGATTCAACAGCTTATCAATAAAAGAGCAAAACTGGCTGAAGCTGTCGCAAAAGCAAAATTTGCTGCTGAAGAGAATCCATTGTTTTACCGTCCTGAACGTGAAGCACAAGTTTTACGTAATGTTATGCAGCGTAATGAAGGTCCGTTGTCTGACGTCACCATGGCGCGTTTATTCCGTGAAATCATGTCTGCGTGTCTGGCATTGGAAGCACCACAAAGTATTGCATTTCTAGGGCCTGTGGGTACTTATACCCATTCAGCAGTACTGAAACATTTTGGTCAGGATGCCATTGTCCGTCCACTGCCTACCATTGATGAAGTGTTCCGTGAAGTCGAAGCGGGTAGTGCGCATTATGGTCTGGTGCCAGTAGAAAACTCATCTGAAGGCGTGGTGAACCATACTTTAGACTGTTTTAAATCTTCACACTTAAACGTGATTGGTGAAGTTGAATTGCGTATTCATCACCAGTTCCTTGTGTCATCGAATACTCGTAAAGACAGCATCAAACAGATTTATGCTCATCAGCAAACATTGGCGCAATGCCGAAAATGGTTAGATGCTCATTATCCAGGCGTGGAACGTGTTGCCTTAAGCTCCAATGCCGAAGCGGCACGCCGTATTCGCAATGAATGGCATTCCGCAGCGATTGCGTCAGAAGTGGCTGCCAATATTTATGACTTGGAAATCCTGCACAGCAATATTGAAGATAATCCGGAAAATACCACTCGTTTCTTGGTAATTGGCCGTGAAAAAGTACCGCCAAGTGGCAATGATAAAACTTCATTATTAATTTCAGCACATGACCGTGCCGGTGCATTACTGGAAATTCTGGCACCCTTTGCCAAACACAACATCAGTCTAACCAGTATTGAAACCCGTCCTGCATTGCCGGAAAAATGGGCCTATGTATTCTTTATTGACCTGGAAGGTCATATCGAGCAAGAAAATGTGAAAGCGGCAATTGAAGAAATTCGTCCTTTGGTCAAAGAAGTTCGCGTATTGGGTTCATATCCGATCGCAGTTTTATAAATCACTCTGGTGGTCGGCTTGATTTTTTAATTTAAGGCTGATTCCTTTTATCACTTGAAATAGCGGAAGAGTAACATGTCGTTTGTCCCTGCCAATGAAGGCATCTCAAAGTTAAAGCCTTATCAACCAGGTAAACCTATTAGTGAACTTGAGCGTGAGTTAGGGATTACTGATATTGTCAAATTAGCCTCAAATGAAAATCCGTTGGGCTGTTCTGAAAAAGTCAAACAGGCTGTGGCGGCTGAATTGGCAGAAATTGGTCGCTATCCGGATGGTGGCGGTTTTATCTTGAAAGACCAGATTCAGGCACAATTTGGTGTAACTGCTGACCGTATTACTTTAGGTAATGGGTCAAACGACTTACTGGAAATGTTTGCCCGCGCATTCGTTTCAGAGAAAGACTCGGTAATTTATAGCCAGCATGCTTTTGCCGTATATGCTTTGGTGACTCAAGCGATTAATGCAGAAGCGATTGAAGTGCCTGCAAAAGGCTTTGCCCATGATCTGGATGCCATGGCAGCAGCAATTAAAGACAATACCAAACTGATCTTTATTGCCAATCCAAATAACCCGACGGGAACCTGGTTTGAAGAAGCCGAATTTGAAGCTTTCATGCAAAAAGTTCCGGAAAATGTCATTGTGGTGCTGGATGAAGCTTATGTGGAATATTTCCCGGAAAACTTCAACAGCCTGAAATTCCTTGAGCAGTATCCAAACCTAATTGTCAGCCGTACCTTGTCTAAATGCTATGGTCTGGCTGCACTGCGTGTTGGTTTTGCCTTGGCATCGCCAGAAGTAACAGATTACCTGAACCGTATTCGTCAGCCATTTAACGTCAATCATCTTGCCATGGTAGCTGCGGTTGCTGCACTCAAGGATGAAGACTTTATCGAGCAATCGCGTGAAGTGAACAAGGCGGGTATGGCTCAGCTGGAAGCTGGTATTAAAGCTTTGGGTCTGAACTATGTACCTTCTCGTGCCAACTTTATTTTGGTCGATGTACAGGCTGATCCTGCGCAAACGTTCAATGCCTTGTTAAAAGAAGGCGTGATTGTACGTCCTGTGGGTATTGCAAATCATCTGCGTGTATCGATTGGTACGGAAGCGGAAAATGCTAAATTCCTGACAGCACTGGCGAAAGTACTCGATTTAGCTCCTGATGCGGTAGAGGAAAAAGCCTAAGCCATGTCTCAGCCACTGTTTGAAAAAGTTGCCTTTATTGGACTTGGGCTGATTGGCTCAAGTCTGGCTCGTGTCATCATTGCTGAAAAACTGGCAAAGCAAATTGTTGCCTCAACGCGTTCGCAAAAAACTCTGGATGATGCAAAAGCGCTTGGACTAATTCAAGAGGGCTATAGCAATCCCGTAGATGCGGTGCAAGGTGCAGATCTGGTAGTTTTGGCTTTACCTGTGCGGGCAACGCAAAAGGTGTTAGAAACCATCAAGCCTTATTTGTCAGACAACACCATCATTACCGATGTGGGCAGTACCAAAGGCAATGTGGTGGATGCAGCCAAAGCCGTATATGGTGAAAACCTGCCGGCAGGTTTTGTTCCGGGTCATCCGATTGCGGGTGCGGAACATACTGGCGTGCATGCAGGTAAGGTCGATTTGTTTGCCAATCATAAAGTCATTTTGACGCCATTACCAAGCAGTGCTGACTGGGCTGTGGATAAACTGGTTCAACTGTGGCAAGCTGCCAAGGCAGAAGTGATTTGTATGGATGTGGACAAGCACGATGAAGTGCTGGCCCATACCAGTCATCTTCCGCATTTGATGGCCTTTAACCTGGTTGAGCAACTGGCCAACCGGGAAGATAATCTGGATATTTTCCGTTATGCCGCTGGGGGCTTTCGTGATTTTTCCCGAATCGCGGCGAGTGACCCACAAATGTGGCATGACATCTTTTTTGCCAATAAAAAAGCAATTTTAAATGCAGTGGATGGCTTTGAGCAGCAACTGGCTCAAATTCGCAAACTCATTGAAGATGAAAATTCCAAGGCATTGATCGGACTGTTGGAGCATGCACAAGCTGCGCGACAACACTTCAATCATATGCTCGCTAAAAAACCTTTGATGGAGAACGATAACGTGACACAACAATTTACCATTTTGCCGGGTGATAAGACATTTAAAGGTAAATTTACCGTGCCAGGTGACAAATCTGTGTCACACCGCTCCATCATGTTTGGTGCGATTGCTGAAGGAACTACACATGTTACCGGTTTCCTGGAAGGCGAAGATGCATTGGCAACGCTGCAAGCATTCCGTGATATGGGCGTGAGTATTGAAGGGCCTAAAAATGGTGAAGTGACTATTCATGGCGTAGGTATGCATGGCCTAAAAGCCCCTGCAAGTGCCTTATACATGGGCAACTCGGGTACTTCCATGCGTCTGCTTTCCGGTATGCTCTGTGCACAGAAGTTTGATTCAGTCATGACCGGTGATGCATCCTTGTCAAAGCGTCCAATGGAACGTATTGCTAAACCGTTACGTGAAATGGGAGCGCAGATTCAGACTACAGGTGAGCGTGGTACGCCGCCCGTTTCCATTACCGGCAATCAAAAGCTCAAAGGTATTCATTACGACTTACCAATGGCTTCGGCTCAGGTGAAATCAGGGATTTTACTGGCGGGCCTTTGGGCAGAAGGGGAAACATCGGTGACTGAACCGGAACCGACCCGTGACCACTCCGAACGTATGCTGCGTGCCTTTGATTATGAAGTAAAAACCGAGGGTAACCGTATTTCCCTGCAAGGTGGCGGTAAATTGGTCGGTACTGATATTCAGGTTCCATCTGATATTTCATCCGCTGCATTCTTTATGGTGGGTGCTGCCATTACTGAAGGTTCCGATGTCACTTTGGAAGCGGTAGGGATTAACCCGACCCGTACCGGTGTCATTGAAATTCTGAAACAGATGGGTGCAGATTTAACTGTTGAAAACGAACGTATTGCAGGTGGTGAACCGATTGCAGACATTCGTATTCGCGGCACACGCACCTTAAAAGGCATTCATATGCCTGAAGATCAGGTGCCATTGGCCATTGATGAATTCCCGGCTTTATTTATTGCGGCGGCTTGTGCTGAAGGTCAAACCATTTTGACTGGTGCTGCCGAGCTTCGGGTAAAAGAATCTGACCGTATTCAGGTGATGGCAGATGGCTTGCAGACTATGGGCATTGACTGTACGCCAACCGATGATGGCATCATCATTGAAGGTAAGGGCAAGTCTGGTGACTGGTCTGCAATTTTCACAGGTGGTGAAATTGAATCGCATCATGACCACCGTATTGCCATGAGTTTTTCCATGGCGGGCTTGCGTACTTCCGGCGAAATTAAAATTATTGGCACCGAAACTGTAGCAACCAGTTTCCCAACTTTCACTGAGTTGGCCAATCAAGCTGGTTTAGCCATTCAAGTCAGTGAATAATTAGTCTAATTTTGTGTATTTGTTAAACAACAGCCAAGCTTTTGCTTGGCTGTTTTGTTTTTATTGCTTATGCTAAAACCATACAACAATAATGTCTTTGGATACACAGATGAGAAAATTAGAATTTACTGCAAACTGTGAAAAGCATAATCATGTGTCACAGCAAACGAATGACTGCCATGTGACTCAGGAATATGTTGCAGATTTATTGTCTAAAGAACTCGGTCAATACGGTTTCCAGACCTTGTCGCAAAATGGTGATCAGGTTGCGGTAAGTGTAGACAATCAATCTTTGCCATTATCTGTCACCTGCCAGAGTCGTGATGCAGAAGGGCACCTGGTCTGCGAGATTACTTCTTACCCAGCTGAAGATCAGGACTGGCTAGATCGTATTACGGAACAAAGTTTATTGAATCAATTGGCCCAAGCAGTAGAAAATACCTTAAAAGAAGACGAATCTTTTAGTGGTTTTACATGGAAAGGTTAAATATTTATTTTGACCTGATGAGTAAAACAGGAGGAGGGCTTAGCCTCCTCTTTTATTTGGAGCCATGCATAAACCACATATAAATAGATGTTCTATGCTGCTATTGTCGGCTTATTCGTCTACAAGAAAGCGGGAGATAGCAACGCGTAATTGCTTTAAATATCCAGTAAAGAAATGATTTGCACCGGGTAAGATGGTGAGTAAATGGCGTTGCGGTTTAGCCCATTCAATCAAGTCGGATAACAAGGTCACTTCGTCCGCTTCACCATGCAGGAACAGAATATCACCTTGAATGTGTGGTGTAACATAATGACGTACACCTGCAACTGTTGCAGTAGGTAGTCCACATAAAATCAATTGTTTGGGTTTAATTTCATCGGGCAATACATGAAAACACTTTGCCATGACATGGGCACCAAAACTAAAGCCTGCTGCATAAAAAGGCAAATTGATATGCTTACAGCGAATCTGTTGAATAATTTCTAGAATATCATCCGTTTCGCCATGGCCTTTATCGTGCTCACCCGTACTCTGGCCAGAGCCTCGGAAACTTGGACGATAGACAATACAGCTGCGTTCAAGAAACATCTGAGCAAGCAGAACTGGAACTTTATGCTGCGGAGTGCCGCCTTGTAGGGGGTGAGGATGACATACCAGTGCAAATCCTTTCACTTCACCCTGTGGATAATCAACAAAAACTTCCAGTTGACCTGCAGGACCTTGAATGAAAATTTGCTCGGACATGTAATAACCGACTCATGACAGAAGAGAGGGCTATTTTAGCGTTAAGACCCAGTAAAAACACACATTGGCAATAAGACAATGCTACTGTTATAGTCTGTTTAATTGTTTTTTGACCAGGTTATTCATGCTCGCCTTAATTTCTCCAGCCAAGACTTTAGATTACGAATCTGCACTTCCAACCGATGCACATACACTGCCAAGACTACTAGAACATTCACAAGAACTTGTAAATGTGAGTCGTAAGCTTTCTGCAGCAGATATCGCCAATTTAATGAGCGTGAGTGAAAAAATTGCCAAGTTGAATGTCGAGCGTTTTAATGATTGGCAGCCAGAGCTGAGCTTTTCTAATGCGCGTCAGGCTTTATTTGCCTTTAAAGGGGATGTGTATACCGGACTGGATGCTTATGCGCTGAATGATCAGCATATTGCCTATGCACAGCAGCATTTGCGTATGTTGTCTGGACTGTATGGTTTGTTGCGTCCTCTAGATTTAATGATGCCCTATCGCCTGGAAATGGGAACCAAGCTCAAAAATCCACGTGGTCATCATCTTTATGATTTTTGGGATAATATCATTACCGATTTGATTAACCAGGATTTAGCCGAGGTGCACTCAGAACTATTGGTGAATCTTGCTTCGGATGAATATTATAAATCGGTCAAACCAGGCAAAATTAAAGCCGAGATCATTAAGCCGGTTTTTCTGGATCAGAAAAACGGCAAATATAAGGTGATTAGCTTCTATGCAAAAAAAGCACGCGGATTAATGGCACGTTTTATCATTGAAAATCAAGCAGAACGTGCTGAGGACTTAAAATCATTTAATCTGGATGGTTACTATTTTGATGCAGAGAGTTCGCTACAAGGTGAGCTGGTCTTTAAACGCGACGAGCAGCAAGCTGCTTAAGTGAGAGTAACAAGGTAAAAATCCCGATAAATTTCGGGATTTTTATTGCGAAAAAATAAACAGGATTTTGAAATATTTTATCATTATATTTTAATTCATGTTTGTTAACATCATGATGAATTGTTGAACAATAAAATTTTATGATGAAAAGATTATTAGTTCCAACCTTTATTTTTGCAGTGGTTTTACTGGGGTACGGGGTTTATCGCGACAGTCAAATGAAAAAAAGACAGGAAATGGATCAACTGATCCAGGATGCGCATCGATCTTTGAAGGCTGTAGAAGCAAATCCAAATAATAGGGTGGTAGAGCAGAGTGAAACTTCGGATCCCCATTTTGCAGCGCCCTTGCATGTGAAATCCAGCAAGTTTTAATGCCTGGGTTTTTACTATATGTTTTAAATATATTTTTAAGTTATTTAAATTTAATTAAAAATAAATTTTAGAAACAATAAAAAGCATTGTGTTATAATTTACCAAGATCTGAATTCTTATATTTACATTGTAAGTGTTTCACTTTCTATCTCAGGAGGCTGCATAAAAGTTATGCGGCTTTTTTGTTTATGGTTTTTGTTATCCGGTTGTTTTTTCGTCTACGAAACATTGTAGAAAATATTTGTTTTTAATGAAAATATTGGCATATCGATTGCTTGGACATCTATAAACTTAATGGTGATTTGAGAAACGGATCATTAATTTTATAGCGTGCTGACAGCATAAAGTTTACTTACAGGGGTAAAGTCATGACGACTCCTAATCCATCTTCAGAGAATATGCTAGAACGCTTATTTAAGCTTAGTGAAAACAAAACCAGTTTTCGCACAGAAGTTCTTGCAGGTGTAACCACTTTCTTAACCATGTGTTACATCATTATTGTCAATCCAATGATTTTATCCGAAACTGGGATGGATCATGGGGCTGTTTTTGTTGCAACCTGTCTTGCAGCTGCAATTGGCTGTCTGGTGATGGGGCTTGTTGCAAATTATCCGATTGCGCTTGCACCGGGTATGGGGCTGAATGCCTACTTTACCTATTCGGTGTGTATGGGTATGGGCATACCTTGGCAAACGGCACTGGCTGCCGTGTTTGTCTCGGGGCTGGTGTTTATTGCCATCAGTATGTTTAAAATCCGTGAAGCGATTGTCAATGCCATTCCTATGTCGCTGAAATTTGCGATTGGCGGCGGCATTGGCTTGTTCCTTGCACTGATTGCATTAAAAAATTCAGGCATTATTGTCGATAACCCGGCCACCCTTGTAGGGTTGGGTGACTTGAAACAACCGACAGTATTGCTGACCTTGCTGGGTTTCCTGATGATTGTAGTAATGCATCACTTTAAAGTCCGTGGTGCCATCATTATCAGTATTCTGGTGATTACCGCGATTGCTACAGCAATGGGGCTGAACGAGTTTAAAGGTGTTGTAGGAGCCATTCCATCGATTGCTCCAACCTTCCTGCAAATGGATTTTGAAGGTTTGTTCACTGCCAGTCTGGTTGGGGTCATCTTTGTATTTTTCCTGGTGGATTTATTTGACTCGACGGGTACGCTGGTAGGTGTTTCGCATCGTGCCGGCCTGTTAAAAGACGGCAAATTACCACGTTTGAAAAAAGCACTTTTTGCTGACTCGACTGCGATTGTAGCGGGTGCGGCATTGGGTACTTCTTCAACAACCCCTTATATTGAATCTTCTGCGGGAGTTGCTGCAGGTGGTCGTACAGGTTTGACCGCTGTGGTTGTTGCCGTGTTGTTTGTACTGTGCTTATTCCTGGCTCCTTTGGCGCAATCGGTTCCGGGTTTTGCTACTGCACCTGCATTATTGTTTGTAGGTGTGTTAATGATTCAAGGTATCGTCAACATTGAATGGGATGATATCACTGAAGCCGTTCCTGCATTTTTAACCATCGTATGCATGCCATTTACCTATTCAATTGCCGACGGTATTGCGATGGGCTTTATTAGCTACGCATTAATCAAGCTGCTGACTGGGCAAGCGAAAACTGTACCTTATATGGTCTGGATTGTTGCGGCTCTTTGGGCATTGAAATTTGCTGTATTTGGCGGCTAATTCACCCCATTCAGAATAGGGTGTAAACTCGGTTTGCACCCTTTTTTATTTTTGAAAAATTTTATAAGGATAAGATATGAATCAACTTGAGCTTATTCAAGCCATGCCAAAGGCGGAGTTACACGTCCATATTGAAGGGACTTTTGAGCCTGAGCTGATGTTCGCGATTGCTCAATGCAATCATATTGATATTCCGTATAAATCTGTTGAGGAAGTGAAACAGGCTTATAACTTTCATAATTTACAGTCTTTTTTAGACATCTATTATGCGGGTGCCAATGTCCTGATTCATGAACAGGACTTCTATGATCTGGCCTGGGCATATTTTGAAAAATGTGCTGAAGACAAAGTGGTTCACACCGAAATGTTCTTTGATCCGCAGACCCATACCGATCGTGGCATTGCTTTTGCAACGGTAATTCAGGGTTTAAAACGTGCCTGTGATGAGGCACAAAGCAAATTGGGCATTAGCTCGCATTTAATTATGTGTTTCTTGCGTCATTTAAGTGAAGAAGCCGCATTTAAAACTTTAGAGCAAGCTTTACCTTTTAAAGAGCAAATTATTGCGGTGGGGCTGGATTCGAGTGAGGTTGGACATCCACCATCTAAATTTGAACGTGTTTTTGCCAAAGCACGTGAAGCGGGTTTCTTGGTGGTGGCACATGCAGGTGAAGAAGGTCCAGCTGAATATGTATGGGAAGCTCTGGATTTGCTGAAAGTGAACCGAGTGGATCATGGTGTACGCTCTGAAGAAGATGCGATGCTGATACAGCGCCTGATTACAGAGAAAATGCCTTTAACCGTGTGTCCTTTAAGTAATTTAAAACTCTGTGTGGTTGATGATATGGCACAGCATAATATCCGCCGTTTATTGCAACAGGGTGTACATGTAACGGTCAATTCAGATGATCCCTCTTATTTTGGCGGTTATATGAATGATAATTTCATTGCAATTACAAAAGCTTTAGACCTGTCAAATGATGAGCTAAAGCAATTGGCGAAAAATTCGTTTGAAGCTTCATTTATCTCTGATGCTGAAAAGCAAAAATGGTCACAACAGATTGATTCTTTGGTGTAATCCATTCCTTTGAAAAATGCTTTTGGATTGGGCAGATTGATATATTGATCTGTTCAATAACTATTAGGTTCTAATGTGAAAAAGTTTTTTTGCTGGGTATTTGCAGTCGTTTTATTGATTGGCTCTGTATCAGTTTTTGCGACCGATAAAAACTCTACTTTAACCCAGAAAATGTTGAAACCAGTGATTGAACAAGGCTGTAAAAGTGAATTGAATGCTTCAAAAGTGTGGCAATCCGCAGCTTTGTTCATGAGTTCAGAGCGGCAATTAACCGTACAAAAACAAATCTGTGGTTGTGTGGGTGAACATGCCTTGCAGGACGTTTCGGTCAAAGAGTTAGCTATGGCATCGATGAGTGAATCTGCAAAAAATAGCCTGATTAAACAAGCGGTGGTGAACAGTATTAAAGGTTGTGCTCAGGACGCTCTGCAATAACTTATCACTATAAATTGAATTATAAAAAAGCCGCATCAGTGTCACACTAGTGCGGCTTTTTTATGGCGACAAAATTGATTATTTTGCTTGTCGGGTCATGCTGCGCAAGATGTTATCTTTATCGATGAAATGATGTTTTAATGCCGCGGCAATATGACCAATGACAAGTAAGCCTGCAAACCAGGACAAATAAATGTGTACAGGTTTTACGATGGCTAAAAGGTCGGGATTATCCTGGACCAAACGAGGAATTTCGAATAAATACAAAACAGGTGCCGGATGTCCTGCACTCCAGCTAAATAAGCAGCCGGTAATCGGTAAAGCCAGTAACATGAGATATAAAGTTAAATGTCCCAGATGTGCTAAGACTTTCATCAAAGGTGACATGCTGTCGGGTAGTGCTGGAACAGGGTGGGTATAGCGCCAAAATATACGAATTAGGACCAGAAAGATAATGGTGGTGGCGATGTTCTTATGTAGGGTAATGACCTGACCTTTAAAGCTTCCATCGACCTCATAACTTAGAAAATTTCCGCTATAAAAACCAATCAGCCATGCCGCAATAAAGATAATCGCCATGAGCCAATGCAGCATTTGTGCCGTACGCGTATAGTATTGTGAGGTATTTTTCATGTTATACCTATGTATCCATATGTCATTTTCAAGTCTGGGTATGCTAATCAAAAAGCCCATATTTAAAAATGATGGATATGGAACGAAGCGTGTGCTTCTTGCAACACTGAAAGGGATGCCGTTTTTTTAAGCAGATTATCCGGATGTGGAAAATTCAACTGAAATATAGATTTCTTCCTTGGGAAAGTTTCGGCAAAATATGCCCAACAGATTTTATATTCAAGGATTAAGCTGTGAAAAAAATAATTGCGGTGCTTGTACCTCTCACTTTGGCTTTAACTGCCTGTGTAGCAACGAATACTACAACTGGCACAATGCCGGCTACACAATCGGCAACTCAACAACTCGGTATGACTGCAATTAAAATTGCAATTAATGCCAAATGTACTACCGAGTTGAATACTATTCCTGCATGGCAAAATGCAACCAAGTTAATGACTGCAACTCAAAAGCAAAATATCCAGACTGAAATCTGTGGTTGTGTCAGTGAAAAAGCACCACAAAACGTAACGGCAGTCGATTTGGCGACAGCTGCAATTGATCCGGCTGCACGTAATACCATTGTTTCAAATGCAGTGACTAAAACTATTAATGCTTGTGTTGCTGAAGCCATGAACTAATAGAACTTTAATTCATGTTAAAATTAAAGAGGTTGATGTTATTCGGCCTCTTTTTTTTGTAGGTACAGTATTAATGAAAATTGCTGGTGTAGATGAAGCAGGGCGTGGCCCCTTGGTGGGTTCAGTGGTAGCGGCAGCAGTTATTTTAGATCCCAATAATCCGATTGAAGGGTTGAATGATTCTAAAAAACTCAGCGAAAAAAAGCGTGAAAAATTATTTGTAGAAATACAAGAGAAAGCCTTGGCTTGGGCCATTGCTGAAGCCAGCCATGAAGAAATAGACCAGATCAATATTCTACAGGCCTCTTTATTGGCTATGCGCCGTGCTGTAGAAGCTTTGCATCTTCAGCCGGAACATGTGCTGGTTGATGGCAATAAAGTTCCGCAAGGCTTGACCATGAGCTGTGATGCGGTGGTCGGCGGGGATGCACTGCATGCAGAAATTTCAGCGGCCAGTATCCTGGCAAAAGTAACGCGTGACTATCAAATGGTAGAGCTGGATCGGCAATATCCGCATTTTGGCTTTGCCAAACATAAGGGTTACCCAACCAAAGCCCATTTTGAAGCGATTGCTGAGCATGGCGTGATTGATCAACATCGCCGTAGTTATGCACCGGTTAAAAAGGTATTGGCCTTGCTGGGACAAAAATAAGCAGCAGATAAATTTAAAGCGGCCATATAGCCGCTTTATATTAGAACAACCTTTAATGGTTTAACGATTAAAGTCGTTCTGGGTATTTTGTGGGAAATTATCTTCTTCAAAAGAAGGCTGATAATCCTGATCCAGGTGTTGCAGGTGTTCATGCATAGCGCGTTCATGCTGAATTCGTTGGTAGATTTCTTCACGATGAACAGATACTTCTTTTGGAGCATTTACGCCAATACGAACCTGATTACCTTTTACGCCAAGCACAGTTACACTGACTTGATCCCCAATCATTAATGTTTCACCGACACGTCGGGTTAGAATCAGCATGTTTATCTCCTTGCAAAACGCTAAACGTGCAATTGATTTTAAAATTTAAAAAGACACAACCTTAATATTATAGAAATATTATCAAAACAATCTGTCAAGAATTTGACTAAAATAATTCTGTTAATATTTTCAAAATCCTCAGTTACAAATATAACAGAGCCACTATAAAAAAAACTATAGTGGCTCTGTTCTTTTTGTAGTATTTCGCAAATTTTGTTCAACAAGGACTAAATTTGTTGCTCTACATATTAAGCGCGTGCGCTTGATTCGCCAGATTCACGGTCTAAACCGAAAGCTGTGTGAAGCGTGCGCACGGCAAGCTCTAAATAATTTTCTTCAATGATCACTGAAATTTTAATTTCCGAAGTTGAGATCATTAAAATGTTAATGCCTTCTTCAGCTAGAGCAGTAAACATTTTGCTTGCTACGCCTGCATGAGAGCGCATACCCACACCTACGATTGATACTTTCACGATGTCTGAACGGGTCGCAACTTCACGAGCACCGATTTCTTTTGCGGTTTGCTCCAGAATTGCTTTTGCTTTATTGAACTCACCACGGTTGACTGTGAACGTGAAGTCAGTGGTACCATCTTCTTCCACATTCTGGATGATCATGTCAACTTCGATATTCGCTGCACCAATTGGCGCCAGAATTTTGGACGCAATGCCAGGCAGGTCAGGTACGCCCAAGATAGTCAATTTTGCTTCGTCACGGTTAAACGCGATACCAGAGATAATTGGCTGTTCCATGTTGTCTTCCAATTCAGTAGTAATAAGAGTTCCGACGTTGTTTTTGAAGTCTTCGTCAAATGCGCCATCATCGTCGTTATCGAAGCTTGATAATACGCGTAAAGGCACTTGGTATTTGCCAGCAAATTCAACTGAACGGATTTGCAGGACTTTCGAACCAAGTGATGCCATTTCCAGCATTTCTTCAAAAGAAATACGATCAACTTTTTTCGCTTTTGGTGCAACGCGTGGGTCAGTAGTATAAACACCATCTACGTCTGTATAAATTTGGCATTCATCTGCTTTTAATGCAGCTGCAAGTGCCACACCAGACGTATCTGAACCACCACGACCTAAAGTCGTTGTATTGCCAGATTCATCAAAGCCTTGGAAACCGGCAACCACAAGTACGCGGCCTGCATCCAGATTTTCAGTTAATACATCAGTATCAATAGATTCAATGCGGGCTTTGTTGAATGCGCTGTCGGTTTTAATGCCAACCTGGCGGCCAGTCAGTGATTTCGCTTCTACTCCAATCGAGTTGAGCGCCATCGCTAACATAGAAATCGTAACCTGTTCACCTGTAGAGACCATCTGGTCTAATTCGCGTGGATCAGGGGTTTCGGTAATGGCCTTCGCTAAAGCAAGCAAGCGATTGGTTTCGCCACTCATTGCTGATACAACAACCACAACCTTGTGGCCGTGGTCATGCCAGCGCTTTACACGACGAGCAACATTTAAAATGCGCTCGGGAGTACCCATAGAGGTACCGCCATATTTTTGAACGATTAATGCCATAGTTGTTCCATAAAAGCCATGATCCTGAATTACCTTTTCAGGATCAGTTACACAAAAGGTGAAGTTTTATTTTGCTTCAAGCCAAGCAGTCAAATCTGCCATTACTGTTGCAAACTTCTCGTTAAGTGGCGCGCCACCTTGTGCCAAGTCAGGTTTACCACCACCTTTACCACCTAGCTCGGTTGCCAGGTGTTTGATGATGTCACCTGCTTTAATAGAAGCAGTAAAGTCTTTTGCTACAGAAGCGAGAAGGCTGACTTTATCACCTTCTACAGCAGCAAGTACAATCACTGCATTGTCTAGTTTAGATTTCACACCATCGTGCAGGTTACGAAGCGATTTCGCATCCATGTTTTGTACAGTGGTAATCAATGTTTGACGACCAGCAACAGTTTGAACTTGGCTTAAAAGTTCAGCTGCCTGGAAGTTTGCCAATTTCTGGTTCAACTGCTCGATTTGTTTTTGCAAACTCGATGCGGTATTCGCTAGAGCTTCCACTTTTTCTAAAGTTTGGTCTTTTTGCGCTTTTAAAACATCATTGATTGCATGAATGTCACGATCTGCTTTTTGTGCAGCTTCAATCGCTTTGGTACCTGTGACTGCTTCGATACGACGTACACCTGCTGCTACACCACCTTCTGAAGTGATTTTAAACAGACCGATATCACCGGTACGTTTGACGTGAATACCACCACACAGTTCGATCGAGAAGTTTTTCTCATCGATAATTGAACCCATGGAAAGTACACGTACTTCGTCACCATATTTTTCACCAAACAGCATCATCGCGCCTTTTTCTTTGGCAGATTCGATGTCGAGAAGCTCAGTAGAAACGGCAGTGTTGGCAATAATTTCACAGTTTACAATGCGTTCAACTTCCTGCAGCTGTTCGAATGAAACAGGTTGGTCATTGGCAAAGTCAAAACGCAACAGATCGCTTGCAACCAATGAACCTTTTTGTTGTACATGTGAACCTAATACTTGACGAAGCGCAGCATGTAACAAGTGAGTTGCTGAGTGGTTGCGTGAAGTCGCTTCACGGATGTCTGCTTTAACAATCGCTTCAACAGATTGAGCGGCTTTCAAGCTACCCATGGTCACAATACCCTGGTGAACGAATGCACCACCAGATTTTTTGGTATCTTGAACTTCGAAAATACCGGTATCATTTTTGAAGATACCTGTATCACCAATCTGACCGCCGCTTTCTGCATAGAAAGGGGTTTGGTTTAATACGATGAGCGCTTCGTCGCCTTCTACAACTTCATCAACCTGTTCGCCATCTTTATAGATCGCAACAATTTGGCCTTGAGCTTGAGTGGCTTCATAACCTTCGAACTGGGTTTCACCTTCAACTTTTACAATACTGTTGTAGTCGATGGCGAATTTACCTGCGTCACGCGCACGTTGACGTTGTGCAGCCATCTCTTTTTCAAAGCCGGCTTCATCAATGGTCAAGTCGCGTTCGCGTGCAATATCAGCTGTTAAATCAGTCGGGAAGCCATAAGTATCATAGAGTTTGAATACTGTTGCGCCTGGAATCACAGAACCTTTAAGTTGAGCCAATTCACCTTCAAGCAATTTCAAACCTTGCTCTAAAGTTTTCGCAAATTGTTCTTCTTCTTTCAGCAGTTGCGCTTCGATGCGTGCTTGGTTGGCTGCAAGTTCAGGATATGCAGCACCCATGACTTCGATTAATGGCTGAAGCATTTTGTGGAAGAATGAACCGGTCGCACCCAGTTTGTTACCGTGACGCACAGCACGACGGATAATACGACGCAGTACATAACCACGGCCTTCATTCGAAGGGTTTACACCGTCAGCAATCAGGAAGCAGCATGAACGTGCATGGTCAGCCACCACTTTAAGGGAAGCCGGGTAGTCAACTGGCTTACCTTCAGCTTGTGCTTTGGCTTCAAGTTCGGACGTGTCTAAGCTAATAATTTCAGCCGCAGCTTTTAACAAGTGCTGGAACAGGTCAATTTCGTAGTTTGAGTTGACGTGTTGTAAAACTGCGGAAATACGTTCCAAGCCCATACCTGTATCTACAGATGGTGCTGGAAGAGGATGCAGTACGCCATCAGCAGTACGGTTGAACTGCATGAATACGTTGTTCCAGATCTCGATGAAACGGTCGCCATCTTCTTCAGGTGTGCCTGGTAAGCCACCCCAGATGTGGTCGCCGTGGTCAAAGAAGATTTCAGAACAAGGACCACAAGGACCGGTATCACCCATTGCCCAGAAGTTATCCGATGCGTATTGACCACCTTTGTTGTCGCCAATACGGATGATGCGAGATGCATCTAAACCAATTTCTTTGTTCCAGATGTCGAAGGCTTCGTCATCGGTATGATAAACAGTGGCATAGAGTTTGTCTTTTGGTAAGCCTAGCCATTGCTCATTAGTCAAAAAATCCCAGGCAAATTTGATTGCATCACGTTTGAAATAATCACCAAAAGAGAAGTTACCTAACATCTCAAAAAAAGTATGGTGACGTGCAGTATAACCGACGTTGTCTAGGTCGTTGTGTTTACCACCAGCACGGACACATTTTTGTGAAGATGTTGCGCGAACATAGTCACGTTTTTCAAGACCCAGGAAGCAGTCTTTAAACTGGTTCATCCCAGCGTTGGTGAACAATAATGTTGGGTCGTTGGCAGGAACCAGAGAACTCGACGCGACACGTGTATGCCCTTGCGATTCAAAATAGCTTAAAAAAGCTTCGCGAATTTCAGCTGATGTCATAAAACGAGTACTCACAACCAAGTCACTCCATAAATCTTGTATTTGGCTAATAGCACGTCAAGCAAGTCTTACTTTTATAAAGCTGGCTTGAGATACTGGCTTAAAATTTTAAAACGCTAAAGTATAACGGAAAAAGCCGCATGCACCAATCACTTTAAGGCGAATTAATCACAATTCTATTTAAGCGGTATTAGGTTTCATGTACTGAATTAATCAGCCAAATTCTGCTTTATGCATAAGATATAAAGTAAGTGAAAAGTGAAGTAAATATTTTAAGGCAATCTGGTCTGAATAAAATTTGCGACAAAATAAGCTTAAAAGCAGCAGGCTGAACCCTTTGTTGCGAGATATTTTATAAATACAGCAGCAGAAATGGTATCGGTATCTGGTTAAAATCCATTAACATAGAGCGGTGTTTACATCTACCCAAGAGTTAAGGATATCTGATGCAACGAGTAGCCATTAATGGTTTCGGGCGAATTGGTCGCAATGTATTACGGGCTTGGTTTGAAAATCCTAAGGATTTTCATTTTGATATCGTGGCGATTAACGATGTTGCAGATGTAGAAACACTGGTGCATTTGTTTAAATACGACACCACCCATGGTCGCTTCAAAGGCAAGGTAGACGTGCTTTTGCAGGATGAACAGATTTTTTTGCATATTTCTGCAGGTCTGGCGCAATTAAAAGTACAGGTTTTTAGCCAGCAACAGCCTGAACGCTTGCCTTGGAATAAGTTAAATATTGATGTGGTGCTGGAATGTACCGGTTTATTCCGTTCACGTGCAGCAGCTACAGGGCATATTAGTGCAGGGGCGAAGCGCGTCATTATTGGTGCTGCACCCTTTGACACGGTGGATGCCGCCATTGTGTATGGGGTAAACCATCACGAAGTCAAAGCTACGGACCGGATTATTTCCAGTGTATCCTGCACCACACAAGCCTTGGTACCTTTAGTTAAAATCATAGATGATGCTTTTGGCATTGATACAGCACTGATGACAGAAATCCATGCAGTGACGGCAGATCAGTCAGTACTGGATCATGCTCACCGTGATTTACGCCGTGCCCGTGCTTCAGGACACAATATTATTCCGACTACATCTTCGGCTCTGGGGGCTTTAAAACGGGTGATGCCAAAAATGGCAGAGCGCATAGATGGCTATTCCATACGCGTACCGACCATTAATGTGGCTGCTATTGACCTTACTTTTGTTGCGCAGTCGCATGTCACAGCACATAAAATTAATGAAATCCTGATCAAATCGGCACGTCAGGATTATGCGGAAATTATGGATGTTACTGATGAACCTCTGGTTTCATCAGACTTTAACCATTCGCCTTATTCATTGATTGTGGATTTGAGCCAAACTATGGTGGTGGGTCATCAGGCTAAAGTTTTTGCCTGGTATGATAATGAGTGGGGTTATGCAAATCGCTTGCTGGACCTGTGTGAATCTTTTACTCATAAATAGCGAACCTTATTTAAAAGATGAGGGTGAGATGAGTTATTGGATGATGCGATTTCCGCAAGTGATCGGATTTCGCAGTGCTTAGTTGTATTAAGTGTGATCTGTAGCTCAATTATTATTAATTTGTTTGATTGGTTGGTTGAATCTTGAGTAAATGCCTGGTCTTGAGTAGGATGGATAGACTGTCAGGAAATGCTTTATGGACAGTGGCAGTGGATCATCGACCCAGAAAAATGCTTATAATAAATATTCTCTAGCTAGACAGAGTTAATTTTACAATCACTTTTTAATTGTTATACGAAAATTATAAGTCTTTTTAATTTAATCACCTCGATTCATGATAATAATAAGTCAGGAATCAATAACATGAGCAGTGCATCTATGTTGATATTTATATGGGGATTTATTTTCCTTTTGGCCATAGCAGTGATCTTTTTGATTTGGGCACAATTTACCAACCAAGGCGCTGCACTCAGTGAAATTCAGTTGAATCAACAATTGGAAAAAAAAGTGGTTCATCTGGAAGAAAACCTTAAAAAAACGCTGGAAATTATGCAGGACCTGGCGAAGAAAATGCATATTCAGCAAGAAGTGATTGATAAAACCACGACTAAACTGAACCAGGTGGAATCGCAAAATGCCGAATTGGTTGGACTGCTGGCAAAAACGGTTCACTCAACAGACAAGCCTTCAGTCTAATTTTAAGGTGAGCTTATAGTATTCTTAAAACAGCTGTAGAGCAGCGATCTTTCAGAATATGCGACTAAACCAGCTTTGGAAACGTTGTTATAAAAAGGGCCTGACTCGTCACTGGTTTTTTGGAAGAATGGCTTTGTACAAATAGCCTAGATTGGCGTTTGCTGTTTTAGCGGATTCCAGTATTTTTTATTTTACAATGGTTGAATTTGTGAGAGTGCTGATCAATCGTGAATGATTCAGCTGATTCAGTTTTTTAAACGGCATAAATTAGTTGGTAAAAAACGAACAAATCTGCAAAAAGTCATGTGCACAGCTAAAGTGATCGTGCTAGACTAGGAGAAATCGGGTGTGCTCCCGATTTTTTTATGCGGATTACTTCCGCGCTGACAAGTATTTAGGTTTACAACATGCCCATTTCAGAGACATGGTTATTACCTGATGGTGTAGCTGATGTATTACCAGAACAAGCGCAAGTAATTGAAGCTTTGCGCCGTGAAGCATTGGATTTCCTCGCATCTCGAGGTTATCAGCTGGTGTACACGCCATTTATCGAATACATCGAATCTCTTTCTTCTCTCTCAGAATCGAATCAAGATTTAGACTTGGCCACTTTTAAAGTCATCGACCAGCTCTCTGGTCGTTTGCTTGGTGTGCGTGCCGATATGACACCGCAAGTGGCCCGTATCGATGCGCATGTACATCCGGTCGAAGGCGTAGCGCGCTATTGCTACGCTGGCACGGTTTTACACACCAAACCTCAAGGTTTTAATACCACGCGTGCACCGCTGCAACTGGGTGCGGAACTTTTTGGTTCAGACAGTATTGATGCTGACGTCGAAATGATTGACGTGATGCTCAACTTATTAAAAACAGCAAGTTTTGTAGATGGCATCCATCTTGATTTAGGTCATGTCGGCTTATTCCGTAGTCTGGTTAAACACGCCGGTTTAAGCAAGGCGGAAGAAAGTCAGCTTTCGGATCTTTATCAACGTAAAGCATTGCCTGAACTTGCTGAATTTACACAAGAATTGAAATTTGGTGCAGATTTTTATGCACTGGGTCGTTATTCCAGTGATTTAGATGCTTTAGAAGCCAACCTGAGTACTGAAATTATTGCAGACCCGGCATTCAAAGAGGCATTTGACGCAGTAAAAACCACACGGTCTGAAATTCAGGCGCGTTGGCCAGGCTTGCATATTGGTATTGATGTTGTAGAGCTTCGTTCATATCACTACCACACCGGTTTAATGTATGCCGTCTATGCACCAAACCGTGCAGCACCTCTGGCTCAAGGCGGTCGTTATGACGGTATTGGTGAACACTTCGGGCGTGCGCGTCCTGCAACAGGCTTCTCTTGTGACTTATATGCACTCAGTGCAGGTCAGTTCAAGCAAGTTCAAAAAGTGGTTGCACCGAAAGGGACAGACAAAGCATTACTTGATGCAATTGCTGCTCTGCGTGCACAAGGCTTAAGTGTTATTCAGTTATTAGGCAATGACGATTTAAACTCAATTCCGTTTGCGACTCACCAATTGGTGAATGTAGCAGGGGAATGGAAAGTCGAACAGATTTAATGACCTGAATCAGTATTGAGTCACTGATTCAAGTTTTCAATTTTAACAGCATGATGCAATGAGGCTATTATGGGCAAGAATGTTGTGGTACTTGGTACCCAATGGGGCGACGAAGGTAAAGGTAAAATCGTTGACCTGCTCACAGATCAAGCGGCAGCGGTCGTTCGTTATCAAGGCGGACACAACGCAGGCCATACTCTTGTGGTTGGTGGTAAGAAAACTGTATTACACCTCATTCCATCTGGTATTTTACGTGAAAATGTACTGTGCTTAATTGGTAACGGCGTGGTTCTTTCACCTGAAGCGCTTATTAAAGAGATGGATATTCTTGAAAAAGAAGGCGTGCCAGTACGTGAGCGTTTACGTATTTCTCCAAACTGTCCGTTAATCCTTCCAAACCACATTGCACTTGACCAAGCACGTGAGAA
Source organism: Acinetobacter sp. SA01 (assembly GCF_011319235.1). Lineage (NCBI taxonomy): Bacteria > Pseudomonadati > Pseudomonadota > Gammaproteobacteria > Moraxellales > Moraxellaceae > Acinetobacter > Acinetobacter sp. SA01. Next base: position 63,826 of record NZ_WXXM01000001.1, on the reverse strand, counting down.
AAAACGTGGCAATGCAAAAATTGGTACAACTGGCCGTGGTATTGGTCCCGCTTACGAAGATAAAGTTGCACGTCGTGCAATTCGTGTTGCTGACCTGGTACGTGGTGGTGAACATCTTAAAGCTCAACTTACCGAGCTTCTTGAATACCATAACTTCCAATTAACTCAATTCTACGGTGTAGAAGCAGTTAATCTTGAAGATGTACTTGCTCTTTGCGACCAATGGCGTGAAGTTGTTGCTCCATTAGTTGTGGACGTAACAGGTGAACTTCATAAATACCGTAAAAACGGTGATAACATCATGTTTGAAGGCGCGCAAGGTTCACTTCTTGACGTTGACCATGGTACATACCCGTATGTAACTTCTTCAAACACGACTGCTGGTGGCGTAAGTTCTGGTTCTGGTCTTGGTCCATTACACCTTGACTATGTATTGGGTATCACTAAAGCGTACACAACACGTGTAGGTGCTGGTCCATTCCCAACTGAGCTTGTTTACGATGCTGCGAACGATGTTGGTGATGCAATTGGCAAACACTTGGGTACTGTAGGTTCAGAATTTGGTGCGTCTACTGGCCGTCAACGTCGTTGTGGTTGGTTCGATGCTGAAATTCTTCGCCGTTCAGTAGAAGTAAACTCACTTTCTGGTATCTGCTTGACTAAACTTGACGTTCTTGATGGTTTAGAAGAAGTGAAAATCTGTGTCGGTTACGAAGCTGCTGATTCTGGTTGCGTAGGTTCTTCTGATGCGCTTGCATTCGAAACTTTAAAGCCAATTTATGAAACTATGCCAGGCTGGTCTGAGTCTACTTTTGGTGCTAAATCAATTGATCAGTTACCAGAAGCTGCACTTAACTACGTAAAACGTCTTGAGCAATTGATTGAATGTCCAATCGACATCATTTCAACTGGTCCAGACCGTGAAGAAACAATTATTCTTCGCCATCCATTCGAAGCTTAATCTGCCAAGAATTAAGATGTACAAAAAGCCTCGCACTTGCGAGGCTTTTTTTGTCCATTTCATTTGGAAAATATATCTACGACCAGTATGCAGACTGTTTTGCCCGACTAAAGTTGCATCAGAGAATACTGTTTAATTTATTTGCGCTTGCTAGAATGTTAAATATAAAAGAAATACAAGGTTGTGCATAATGCATAAAAATATATCAGCGACGATGTTTTATTCATTACTCTTCGCAATGGGTGGGGCACCGACCATTGCCATGCTGGTTATTCAGGCACAAACACAAGATCCCGCAATTATTAATGCAGCACTTATTGGATTAAGCGTTATCATTGCCTGTATTCTGGTCCCCATTGTTCTGATTCAAAATGCATTTTTATTTTTTAAGCGCAAAAATGAACAACTGGAACAGAAAATTAAACCCCTTTCCCAGATATACTTGGGGCTAAATGTTTTATGTTTGCTTTATTGGCTTAGTTTTCAATTTCTTAAATGACCTTGTTTACATAAATGATATGATTGTGAAGAGAATATCAATTTAAAGATTATTCACTATTTCATATAATCTCCTGAAAAGAGATATCTAGTTTTAAGGCGGAGATTATTATAATGAACAGCAAGCTGATTTTAAGTTTGTGTGCAGCGAGTGTAATTACTATTTCAGGTTGTACCACTGTAGCGGATATGGCTGGGGCAGATTCATCCACATTAAATGTTACTGCTGCGCAGGGCTTTAATAAAACTGTTCAGGAAGCAAGTGCCAATAAAACCTTAGATACTTCATCTACCACTTATAAGCGAATTAATTCGGTATTTTTACGTCTAAAACCTTATGGTGATCAAATCAACCAGACAGGCCAAAAGTTTGACTGGCAATTGGCTGTGCTGAAATCAGACCAGATTAATGCTTATGTGGCACCAGGGGGTAAAGTGGTGTTTTACACTGGTATTGTGAATAAACTTAATCTGACCGATGCTGAAATTGCAGCTGTGATGGGGCATGAAATGGTGCATGCCCTGGAAGAACATTCCAAACAAAAAATTGGTGCACAAGCTTTAACTGACCTGGCTTTAAACATTGGTTTAGGCTATGCAGGCAATAATGTCGGTCAATTGGGTGCAGCAGCAGCTCAGTTAGGCACACAAGTGGGTGTGGGCTTGCCATATTCACGTAGTCTTGAAAGCCGTGCAGACCAAGGTGGTTTAATGCTAATGGCACGTGCCGGTTATAACCCGCAAGCCGCGATTACCCTTTGGGAAAAAATGAACAAGTTAGAAGGTGCAGGTGGTACATCATTCCTGTCGACTCACCCTTCAAATGGTCAGCGTATCGAAGCAATGCGTAAAAACTTGCCTGCAGCTCAAGCTATTTATAACAGACGCTAATTGTTGTTTTATTCATAAAAAAGGATGCCTATAGCATCCTTTTTTGCTTTTACTCCCTCTTCCTATGGGGGATGAGCATCCTCAGAATATATTCTGAGTGCGCAAGGGAAGATGGTGTCAATAATTTCGAAGTGATCGAATAAAAGCACTAACGTTTCTCATTTTATTTTAAGCACTGCTTTAAAATAAAATTAGGGCGCTGGATTCGGCTGCTTGCGGTGAATATCTTCAATGCCCTGTAAAACTTCTGCTGATAAATCGATGTCAAAAGCCTGAATATTTTCTTTCAGTTGATCTAGGTTGGTTGCGCCAATAATGGTACTGGTGACAAAGAACTGCTGCTTGATAAATGCCAATGCCAGTTGGGTTAGGGTTAAGCCATGTCGCTCTGCAAGCTGAGCATACTGTTCGGTTGCCCATTCACTTTCAGGATTGCTATAGCGGCTAAAACGGGAAAATAGGCTGACCCGTGCATTGGCTGGGCGAGCACCATGGCGGAATTTACCGGTCAAGTAACCAAAAGCTAAAGGGGAATAGGCAAGTAAGCCGACATTTTCATAATGGGCAATTTCAGACATGCCAATTTCATAAGTCCGGTTCAACAGGCTATACGGATTTTGCACGCTGACAAATTTTTCCAGGCCTAACTTTTCAGCCAGATGTAAAAATTTCAACGTTCCCCACGGAGTTTCATTGGACAGGCCAATATAGCGAATACGGCCTTTTTTTATTTCATCACTTAAGGCACTTAAAGTTTCTTCTAAGGCAGTGACTTGCTGTTGATTGTGCGCTTCTGTATTGCCATAACCCAATTTTCCGAAGAAATTGGTTGGGCGTTGTGGCCAATGCAATTGATACAGGTCAATATAATCGCTTTGCAGGCGTTTTAAGGAGCCATCGATTGCCGAGCTAATCTCAGCTGCAGTAAAGCGTGTTTTGCCGTCACGGATATGGCTACCGCCTTGTGAAGGGCCGGCAATTTTTGAAGCAATGAACAGCTGTTCACGCTGACCGCGCTGTGCAATCCAGTTACCCAGGATGGTTTCAGTTGCTCTTTGAGTTTCAGGCTTTGGCGGGACGGGATACATTTCTGCGGTATCCCAAAAAAATAACCCCTGATCCAATGCATATTCAAGCTGTTGAAAGGCCTCTGCCTGGGTATTTTGTTCACCAAAGGTCATGGTGCCTAAACAAATTTCAGGAACAAGAATCCCTGTATTGGCTAAAGGTTTGAGTTGCATAGAGGTTGATCCCTTAATTTTTATCAAGTTTAACATTGTGCATTAGGCTAACTGATTTTTGCATCAGGGTTAAATCATGAATTGTTTTAAAGTTGTCATAAAAATTTAAAAAGAACAGGTTGCAAATTACGGACATAAAAAAAGCAAATCTTAGGATTTGCTTTTATGGTGAATGGAAGAAAACTTATTCTTCATCATCCTCGTCTTCTAAAGCTGCATTGCTATCTTCAGCAGAAACATCATAAATCAGGATGGCTTTACCATCAGTCTGGATCATGCCTTGTTCTTCCAGTGTTTTGAGGACACGACCGACCATTTCACGGGAACAACCAACAATACGGCCAATTTCCTGACGGGTAATACGGATTTGACGTCCATTCGGTAAAATCATGGCTTCTGGTTGAGAAGACAGGTCAATCAGGCAGCGTGCAATACGGCCAGATACATCAATAAATGCCAGGTCAGTCACTTTACGAGTGGTATTTTTTAAGCGACGTACAAGCTGGGCAAATACGGCATAGCTCAGGTCTGGATACTGTTTGCTTAATTCGTGGAAGTTTTCATAGGTGATTTCGGCAATTTCACATACGTCGCGTGTACGAACTTCTGCAGTACGTTGTGGATTTGCTTCAAAAAGACCCATTTCCCCAAAAAAGTCTCCAGCATTCAAATAGGCAACCACAATTTCACGATCATCATCTTCACGTAAAATAATGGATACTGAACCTTTTAAAATCAAATAAAGCGATTTTGATTCTGAGCCTGCATCTACAATTGCAGTGCGTTTTGGATAACGATTTATATATGCACGTTTTAATAATGCTTTTACTGACTCAGGGAGTTGACCAGGAGACAGCGCATCAGTGCTAAGTTGTGAAAAGTTTGAAGTCATGCTAACGGTTCCGAATATGGATAATTAATAGATCGCACAAGACCTAAAGTGAACTTGTCACACAGAAGAGCTGAAATTCCTTATCAACTCAATTTATGTTAGTGTACAGGTACGTCGTAAATTTATAGTTTTTTTCAGGTAGTTGCAATGCAAACAAGCGTTCATTGGCTAGAGAATGTTGCTTTTGAAGCAAAATCGGAAAGTGGTCACCAAATTGTAATGGATGGGGCCGAGGCATATGGTGGTCAAAACCGTGGACCACGTCCTATGGAGTTGATATTAATGGGACTTGGTGGCTGTGCTTCCTTTGATATTGTGACTATTTTAAAGAAATCTCGCCAAGATGTGACGGATGTTGTATGTCAGCTCAAAGCTGAACGTGCGGATAGCATCCCAGCAGTGTTTACCAAAATCCATTTACATTTTGTGGTAACGGGTAAAGCAGTCAAAGAAAAACAGGTCGCTAAAGCAGTTGAACTTTCAGCTGAAAAATACTGTTCTGCAAGCAAAATGTTATCGGATGGTGGGGTGGAAATTAGCCACGATTTTGAAATTATTGAAGTTGAATAATGAAATCCAGATGGCAATCCATTTTTGGATTGCCATTTTTATTCTGCATCACAATTAAAAACGTATAAAGTAAAAACGAATTTCACTCTAAGAGGGATTCAACAGTAACCCATTATACTTTTGATGAATCCTGTCTTCTAAACATGCATTTCTAGAATATTCATCAAGCTGATTGATGTATTCATAATCACAATAGTTTTTTAAAAGCTTTGATGATTCCTTATTAAAAGATACAAAAATGCATAGGGAAGAGAATTTCATACATAAATGATCACAATACGCTTGAAAAAATTAGCTTAAACACCCATATTATAACTAACATCCAAGCTTTATATTAATTTGGTTTAGTTGTTGAAAATTAAAAATATTTTTTAAAAAAGTTATTGAAAAATATCAAGCCATTCCCATCTATTATCCAAGTACAAAATTTGTTGTGAGGAAAAATAAGAATGCGTTTTGAAAAATTTACAAATCGCTTGCAGCAAGCCTTATCAGATGCTCAGTCTCTGGCCATGGGTAAAGACCATACTGCCATCTCAGGTATTCACATTTTATCGGTGTTACTGGAAGAGCCTGCCAATATCAGCCTGTTTCAGCAAGCTGGGGCAAATCTGCGTGATCTGCAAACCAAAGTGCAGCAAGCGCTTCAAGATGCGCCGACCATTGCTAATCCAACTGGGGACATCAATTTAAATCCTGAAGCGGTACGGGCTTTAAATCTGGCAGACAGCTATGCCCAAAAAGCCGGGGATGAGTTTTTATCCACCGACTGGGTGCTACTCGCTTTAGCGGAAACCGGTGCAACCAAAACTTTATTAAATAATGTCGGCGTAACTACTGAAAGCTTACGCAAAGCGATTGAAAAAATTCGAGGTGACGAAAAAGTCATGAGTAATACCCATGAAGATCAACGTGATTCACTCAATAAATACACCATAGACTTAACTGAACGTGCCATGTCCGGCAAACTCGATCCGGTGATTGGCCGTGATGAAGAAATCCGACGTACCATTCAGGTCTTGTCACGCCGTACCAAAAATAATCCGGTATTGATTGGCGAGCCTGGAGTGGGTAAAACGGCAATTGTCGAAGGCTTGGCACAACGTATTGTTAATGGTGAGGTTCCGGAAGGTCTGAAAGGTAAACGCGTTTTATCTTTGGACTTGGGTTCATTGCTGGCTGGTGCAAAATATCGCGGTGAGTTTGAAGAGCGATTAAAAGCAGTTCTGAAAGACTTGGCCAAACATGAAGGCGAAATCATCCTCTTCATTGATGAATTACATACCCTGGTGGGTGCAGGTAAGGGCGAAGGTGCCATGGATGCAGGCAATATGCTTAAACCTGCATTGGCCCGTGGTGAACTGCGCTGTGTCGGTGCAACCACATTAGATGAATACCGCCAGTTCATCGAAAAAGATGCTGCACTGGAACGCCGTTTCCAGAAAGTATTGGTCGATGAACCAAGCGTTGAAGATACTATTGCAATTCTGCGTGGCTTAAAAGAGAAATATGCGACCCATCACGGGGTACAGATTCTTGATTCAGCGATTATTGCCGCAGCGAAAATGTCGCACCGCTATATCACTGACCGTCAATTGCCCGATAAAGCCATTGACCTGATTGATGAAGCAGCTTCGCGAATTAAAATGGAAATTGACTCCAAACCTGAGCCACTCGACCGTTTGGACCGTCGCCTAATTCAATTGAAAATGCAGCTGGAAGCGGTGAAACAGGATGCAGATTCGGTAAGCAAGGCAGAAGTCAGCCATCTGGAAAAACAGATCGAAGAAGTACAGAAAGAATACAGTGATCTGGAAGAACAGTGGATTGCTGAAAAACGACTGGTTGAAGGCACCAGCCAAGCGCAAGTTGAACTCGATAAAGCGCGTACTGCCTTTGAAAAAGCCCAGCGTGAAGGTGACTTGGCAGAAGCCAGCCGTTTGCAATACGGGGTTATTCCTGAATTACAAAAACGTCTTGCTGCTGAAGAAGTTGCTGAAGAAAACGGTGAGGAACCGAAACTGATCCGTACCAAAGTTACGGAAAATGAAATTGCCGAAGTGGTCAGTGCTGCAACCGGTATTCCTGTTGCGAAAATGCTGCAAGGTGAACGTGAAAAATTGCTGCATATGGAAGAATTCCTGCATAACCGTGTGGTAGGGCAGGATGAAGCCGTAGTAGCAGTCTCTAATGCAGTACGTCGCTCACGTGCAGGCTTGTCTGATCCAAACCGTCCAAGTGGTTCATTCCTGTTCCTTGGACCAACCGGGGTAGGTAAAACCGAATTGACCAAAGCCTTGGCCAACTTCCTGTTTGATAGTGATGATGCCATGGTGCGTATCGATATGAGTGAGTTCATGGAGAAACATTCGGTCAGCCGTTTGGTGGGTGCGCCTCCGGGATATGTCGGTTATGAAGAGGGCGGTATCTTGACTGAAGCGGTACGCCGTAAACCTTATAGCGTAGTGTTGTTTGATGAAGTGGAGAAAGCACATCCAGACGTATTTAATATCTTGCTGCAAGTACTGGATGATGGGCGCTTAACCGACTCGCAAGGTCGTGTGGTGGACTTTAAAAATACGGTAATTGTGTTGACTTCAAACCTGGGTTCACAAGATGTACGCGAACTTGGTGACAGTGCAACCGATGATGAAGTTCGTGCAGTGGTGATGGCGGCTGTATCTCAACACTTCCGTCCGGAATTTATTAACCGTATTGATGAGCTGGTGGTGTTCCATTCACTGAAAAAAGCGCAAATTCGTGGTATTGCTGATATTCAGCTAGACCGTTTGCGTGCACGTTTAAGCGAAAAAGACATGCGTCTTTCAGTGGATGATACTGCATTTGATCAGTTGATTGATGCCGGTTTTGACCCCGTGTATGGTGCTCGTCCATTGAAGCGTGCCATCCAGCAACAAGTAGAAAATACATTGGCGCAAAAAATCCTGAGTGGTGATTTTCTACCAGGAGATACCATTTTCGTGAAAGGGGAAAATGGTCATCTTGAATTTGAAAAAATGAAATTAAGTTAATTTGCTGTAAACAGAAAAAACCTGGCTTCGGCCGGGTTTTTTTATGCCTGACAATTTCAGTCGAAAAAGTGAAAGGTTGGGTAAAAAATTGACATAATTTTTAAGGTTTTTGTGGTTCTATGTGTATGCAAGTTATTAATTATTAAAAATAATTGTCTTTTATTAAAAAATTTACTTATACTTTTATTTAATAAAAACACATAAATCTAGAGCAGATACTATGTCCAAATCAACTTGGGGTGTGGGAAGCATTGCGGTATTGGCAACAGCGGTCATAGGAGGCAATTTATATGCAGACAAAAGTTTAACTTCCTATTATCAGCAGTCTCAAAAATCAAATTTCATGTCGATTCAGTATAAAAATTTTAATATGGGCGCGATGCAGGGTTCTGCCGACTGGACGGCGGAATTTACTCTTGACCCCTGTAAGCCTCAAGATATCCTGATGATCAGCGGGCAAGATGAAATCAAGCGCAGTTGGAATGGCTATCAGATTGAATCAAAAATCTCTCTAAAGCAAGGCGATGCAACCTTCCAACGTTTACTGAAGCAACCGTTAACGGTTCAAACAAAAATTGATTGGTTGGGAAGAATGCATACTTCACTCGTCACTCCGGTGTATGAGAAAAATGATGCAGATATACAAACCCGCATTGATCCCATGACTTTTACAATGCTTGCCAAAGCAAAAGATGATCAATTCGATGTGTTGAATGTAAAATTTCAAATTCCGAATATGACGGTGAATGATAAATTGGGCCAGATGCAGATGCGCGATTTAGAGTTTGAAAGCAATCATGGCTTAAACATGGTTCTGAAGGATGGGGAAGCTCGTTTAAATATTGCTTCAATTCAGCGTACGGATCGAAATGTACAGCAGTTTGGCAGTGGTGAATTAAAAGGCTTTGCTTTGCGGGCAAATACTCAGCTCGATAAAACCAAGGTTGCTTTTGATACTCAGGTCAAAATTGATGAAATGACCATGTATAAAACTCCTAGTTTTCATGATTTTGAAATGAATTTTAAGCTGACTGATCTTAATCGACAAAAAGTGCAGAATTTTTTTGATTTATTGGAAAAAAGTAGTGCAGCATGTATAGCAAAAGAAGAACTCAATCAGGATATGGTGAGCAGTTTCCTGGCCATTGTAAATGACGGTTTTGCTTTTGAATCGCAGAATAATCAAATTAAGGTGGGTGAGGGTTATGCCAAAGCCAGCCTGACAGGAAAGGTGATGCCGGGGCATCAATCCTCTTTTGAAAGTTTGGTTAAAATGGCACCGAATCTGGTCGAATATCAGGCCAATCTTGAATATGATAAACAGATCATGAAAACCATCATGAAAAACTATCTGCAACAGGGCGGTAAAACCTTATCTGACCAGGAACTTGAGCAAATGCTGGATGGTATGCAGCAGACCCTGCAAGCGAAACGGGAAGGCGATATCTTAAAAATCGGTATTGAATATAAATACGGTGAAAAGAAATTTTTAAATTAACATATGTAAAAACAAAGGCTGCCAGATAGGCAGCCTTTTTAGTTAGTGCAGTATCTAAAATATATTAGCCATTTTGTGGATGTTGAATTTTCCATGCACGGTGGATTTTGGTATTACGTTTAAAGTCTGGTCCAATGGTTTCATTGGTAATTTCCTGAACATCAAAGAATGCCAGAATTTCTTCATCCATCTCAAAACCACGATAGTTATTCGAAAAGTATAAAGTTCCTTCTGTAGTTAGGCGGTTCATGGCACGCTTGATGAGGGATAAATGGTCACGTTGTACATCGAAGGTGCCATGAAACTTTTTCGAATTCGAGAAGGTTGGCGGATCGATAAAAATCAGGTCATATTGTTCATGACCTTCTTTTAGCCATTCAAAACAGTCACTGGCAAAGAACTGGTGTTGTTCATCGGCATGATCTACGGTTAAACCGTTCAAGACAAAGTTTTCTTTCGACCAGTTCAGGTAAGTATTAGATAAATCCACACTGGTGGTACTGGCAGCGCCCCCTAAAGCAGCATGCAGGCTGGCAGTTGAGGTATAACTATACAGGTTGAGGAAATGCTTTCCTTTTGCTTCTGCTGCAATACGCAAGCGCATTTGACGATGATCCAGGAACAGGCCGGTATCCAGATAATCAGTCAGGTTGACTAAAATTTTGGCTTTGCCTTCCTGTACGATAAAACGTTTAGAAGCAGTACTCTGCTTGGTGTACTGGTTTTTACCTTCCTGACGGGCACGGGTTTTAATGAAAATGGCATCACGACCTAAACCGGTCACTGCACGAATGGCTTGTAAAGCGAGATTAAAACGCTTTTTAGCTTTTTCCGGATCGATGGTTTTTGGTGGTGCATATTCTTGCACATGTAAACGGTCACCATATAAATCTACTGCAACATTAAAGTCAGGCAAATCGGCATCATATAAACGCAAACAGAAGATATTTTCTTTGACCGCCCATTTTTTCAAGTTTTGCATGTTTTTTTGCAGACGGTTGGTAAAGTCCTGAGCACCTTCAATCGGCTCGAACTGCTGGGGTTGCCAGTGTGCCAAGAACGGTTCTGATACCGGTGCAGGTTTAATGATGCCGAAACGCACATAAATCGGAAGTTTACCATTCATCAAACGCAGAATTTGCGGTTCATTAAATGCTAGCACATCGGCTTGCTCAACCTGTGCAGCAATCACCGCAGCATACTGGTTCGGGAAATTTTTTTGTAGCAGCGCAGATAAACCTAAATATAACGCACGGTTAGAGGCTTTATCCCCTAAACGTTCACCATAAGGCGGGTTGGTGACAATAAATGAGGTTTTACCTTCGGCTTTAAAGTCTGGCCAATCTGCCAATGTGCGCTCTTCAATTTTGATATGGTCAAGCAGCTTTTCAAAACCGGCTGCAATGATGTTTTGCTTGGTGGCTTTCACTGCTTCCCAGTCGGCATCATAAGCGTAGAACTGCGGTAAAGGCTGTTCTAAAGCTGCTTTATAACGTTCTGCTGCTTCAGCTTTGATCGACATCCATAATTCATGGTCATGTCCATTCCAGCCATTAAAGCCAAAGCGACGTACCAAGCCCGGAGCACGGTCAGTCAGCATCATCAATGATTCAATGATAAAGGTCCCTGAACCACACATCGGATCCAGAATAATATCGGGATTACGTTTTTTTAATTGGGCCTTTTGCAGAATGGCTGCCGCGAGGTTTTCTTTAATCGGTGCATCGGTCATGTAATGACGATAGCCACGTTTATGTAAAGAATCGCCAGATAAATCTAGGCAATAGGTATGCGCAGTTTTGCCAGCAAGCACATAGAGTGTAATTTCTGGCTGTTTGATGTCGATACTTGGGCGTTTGCCCACAGCTTCCATAAAGGAATCCACCACACCATCTTTTACCCGTAAAGTTGCAAATTGTGTATTGACCTTGATTTCACGTTCTACATGTAAACGAATGGCAAATGTACTTTGTGGTGCAAAAATGAGTGACCAGTCAAAGTTGATTGCACCTTCATAGAGCTCTTCTGCAACATCACGTGCGTCATGGGTAAATTCAAGTTCATGAACATGAATAGGGGTTAACACACGTGAAGCCAAACGAGACCACATGCAAATACGGTATGCATCTGCCAGTGTGCCTTTGAAAATCAAACGACCCGGTAACTGTTCAATATTTTGAACACCTAAACCTTCAATTTCCTCGCGGAGTAAGGTTTCAAGACCATCTGCACAGGTGACCCAGTAATTGCTTAAACGTGAAGAGGTATTCATAAAATAGAGAGACCGAAAAAAATAAAATAAAAACTTGTATAAGTTTAACTTATTTTAGTGCTGAAAACTTTTTATATTTTGAAAACTTCAAGCGACTTAGGTCAGTGTATTAATTATAAAAAGCTCTAAATGTTGGAATAAAAAGCCAATTGAAAATTCAGACGATATGTAAAATTACATTGCGCTTAAAAGTAAGTTTTAAAGTTTAATGAATGGATTTTATTGAGGGTAAAGTGTGAATATTACAGCAAAAAAGGATGATATTTTTTCAGTCGCGACATTACTATATGCACGCTTAAGGAAAGTGAATAGCCGGGTTATTGATGTCATGTATTTAATGCAGGATCGTTCCTATGCACATCATGTGGTCACACTTGCACTTGAGACAAAGGATCCAGAGCTTGCAAGCTATGTGGAACGTTTGCGAGCGCTTTTAGACTTACAAGATGATCGTGAGCTTATAAATGGAGAAGATCAACAGATTCGTCTTTCGAAGGAAAATAATGCCAATAAAAAAGTTTTTGACGAAGGCCATGTAAGTTTTAGCCTATTCTAAAATATAATAAAAACATCATTTTAAGAGAGCTCATATGTTGAATCATGTGAGCTTTTTTTATATTGGTACAGATATTGCTGCATAGCCCAGTGAGGCTGCTTGATCAAGGAAAGCACTTGATGCCTCACTTTCTTTTTTTAGAGATGGGAATGACAAATGTCAGAAAGTGTAATCATTACAAATGAAGTTTTTTCAGTGGCAACACTTATTTATGCACGGTTAAGACGGGTATCAGGGCGTGTGATTGATGCAAGCTATCTTACAGAGAATGTCGAATATGCCGAACATGTGATGGTAATGGCGAAACAGACACAAGACCCTGAATTACTTCGCCTGGTTGAACGTTTGACTAAAGTGCTGGGACTAAAAACTGATGAAGAGCCTGAAAATGAAATTCAGTTCACGCAACATGAAGAATTAATTTCGGTTGAACCCACTCAAGAAGATATAGAGCGTGCACAAGGGGCAAACCGCTACATTGGGGCTCTACGTTAGTTGCCTGGGGTAACTCGGAATCAGGCTGAGTTACCTGTTTTTATTTTTAAAATCAGATGGCTAAATCGTTGAATGGTTAATTTATCTTATTGAAAAATTAAATGGGAATTATATTTTTTATTCCAAATACCGAGCTGCTTTTTAGACAAGTAAGATCAAGCTGAACTATTTAAATCGCTTAAACTCTGTATAATACGTTGACTTAACGTATAAGGAATCTCTCATGCACTTGGCGGCATTGCATACTCCGAGCCAGATTCAACTCAACCAAGATGGTAACTTAAAACACTTCCTCACCATCGAGGGTCTTTCTAAAGAAACACTCACAAAAATATTGGACACTGCGCAGTCCTTTTTTAATGACCAAAATCAGCTGATCACCAATAATCTTCTTGAAGGTCGTACGGTGATGAACCTGTTTTTCGAGAACTCTACCCGTACCCGTACCACTTTTGAAGCTGCAGCAAAACGTCTGTCTGCCAATGTACTCAACATTGATATTGCGCGTTCTAGTACCTCTAAAGGCGAAACCCTGCGTGATACGCTGTGGAATCTGGAAGCCATGGCAACCGACATTTTTGTGGTGCGTCATTCATCTTCAGGTGCGCCGCATTTTATTGCCAAAGATGTCTGCCCGAATGTTGCCATTATTAATGCCGGTGATGGCCGTCATGCACATCCGACACAAGCAATGCTGGACATGCTGACCATTCGTCGTGAAACCAAAAAGAATTTTGAAGATATCAGCATTGCCATTATTGGTGACATCAAGCATTCACGTGTAGCACGTTCAGATGTTGCGGCACTGCAAACTTTAGGCTGTAAAGATATCCGTGTGATTGCGCCAAATACCTTGCTGCCTTATGGTTTTGCTGAATATGGCGAAGGTGTCCGTTTATTCAATAACATGGAAGAGGGTATTAAAGATTGCGACGTGATCATTACCCTGCGTATTCAAAACGAACGTATTGATTCTCCAGCGCTATCTTCACAAGCTGAATTTTACAAAATGTACGGCTTGAACAAAGAACGTCTGGCTATGGCGAAACCGGATTGCATCGTGATGCACCCGGGTCCAATGAACCGTGGTGTAGAAATTGATTCCAGTATTGCCGATGGCACCCAGTCAGTGATTCTGCATCAGGTGACCAACGGTATTGCAGTACGTATGGCGGTATTGGCTCTGGCAATGCAAGGTCAGTTGCAAGAAAAAGGTTTGTTAGAAGCGGTTGCGGGATAAGGGAAAGTCATGAGTATTGTAAAAATTGAAAATGTACGTGTCTTGGACCCCATGAACAAAACCGACAGCGTACAAACGGTTTATCTTGAAAATGGCAAACGGGTTGCTGAAACTGCCAACGTGACTGAAACCATTGACGGGCAAGGCAAATGGCTGATGCCTACCATGGTAGATTTGTGTGCCCGTTTGCGTGAACCGGGTCAGCAGCAGCATGGGACCTTAAAATCTGAAGGTAAGGCAGCACGTGAAAATGGTATTCTGCATGTGTTTACCCCACCAGACTCAAAACCGATCGTGCAAGATAATGGTGCTTTAATTCATGGTCTGGTAGAAAAAGCCATGCTGGATGGCGGTATTTATTTGCAAGTGATTGGTGCACAAACTCAAGGTTTGAAAGGCAATCAACCTGCCAATATGGCTGGCCTGAAAAAAGGCGGCTGTACTGCGGTATCCAATGCCAATGCACCGTTTGCCGATGATGATGTGGTGATCCGTACCCTGGAGTATGCTGCGGGTCTAAATATGACTGTCGTGTTCTATGCAGAAGAACCACAAATTGCCAAAGACGGTTGTGTGCATGAAGGCTTTATTGCTTCACGTCAGGGCTTGCCGATGATTCCAGCCTTGGCAGAAACTGTTGCAATTGCCAAATATTTGTTGATGATTGAAGCGACTAAAGTCCGTGCTCACTTCGGCTTATTGTCTTGCGGTGCTTCAGTAGAACTGATTCGTATCGCCAAAGAAAAAGGTTTGCCGGTAACTTGTGATGTTGCGATGCACCAGTTACATCTGACCGATCAGCTGATTGATGGTTTCAATTCACTTGCACATGTACGTCCGCCTTTACGTTCCGAGCAAGACAAGAACTTGCTGCGTCAAGGTGTGAAAGATGGCATCATTGATGCGATTACGACTCACCATGAACCGCTGAGCAGTTCTGCAAAAATGGCGCCATTTGCTGAAACCCAACCAGGTTTTACTGCATTTGATACATTTGTACCTTTTGGCATTCAACTGATTAATGAAGGTTTGTTTGAGCCTTTAGAGTGGGTAGAAAAAGTCACGCTTGCACCGGCAAAAGTAGCAAACATGCTAGAACGCTGGACTGAAGAAGCGGGCTGGGCTTTGCTAGATCCTAAACTTGAGTGGACAGTCAGTAAAGAGAGCATCGTGTCTCAAGGCAAAAATACCCCGCTGATTAACCAAAAAGTGGTGGGTAAAGTGATTAAAACTTTCGCAGCTTAAGCGATTAGATTGAATGTAAAATTTAAGAAAGTCAGCTTCGGCTGGCTTTTTTTGTGACTAAATTGTTATTTTTTAATGATTTTGTTTATAATTATGTAAATAAAAGAGGGTATTTTAATGAAACTTAACAATAAAACATTTTTCGTACTTATTTCCACATTAGCTTTAGCTGGATGCAATAATCTTTTCTCTAAACATGTGAAATGTGATGATGAATCTGCAACATCTTTAGTCATACAAGTATTACAAGATGATTTGGCCCAATCTTTAGAGCAGGAATTAAAAGCTTTAATTAAAAATGGTGCAATTAAAGATTTAGATCCAACAAAGCTGAAACTATCAGCAAAAAATATCCAATTTGCTTTGGCGGATAGCAGAACAGATTTTATTGACCCAAATAGTCCAAAGACATCTTGTTCAGTAGATTTAACTGCGACTATTCCTTCTGATCTGGTTAAAAAATCTGATGAAGCAAGAACTAAAGTAGATGCTGTAAGTGTAGAGCAACATGCAAATAATTTAGGTGTAAATTATGAAAACAATAAGGTGCATTTAACACTCGAGTATGTACTGCAACCTACCGATAAAGGCGATAAAGTTTTAGCACTACTTAAAAATACGACTAATATGCAAACATTACTTTCAGAAACATTAACTTACGCATTTTTAAAACCACAGATTGAAAAAAATCAAATTAGAAGTTTGGAAGCCAATAAAGCAGCTGTACAAAGAAATAATGCCGAAAATATTGCCTATTCCGCAAGTAATGAAGCTATAGAAGCAGCTGATGCAGCAACTACTGCAGCCTCAGAAGCATATTATGAAGATTATTAATAATTTATTGTTTTGAAAAACAAAGACGAATTGAAAAATAGGGTACTTATGAAACTTAAATTATTAGGATTAATCAGCTGTATGTTGCTTGTGTCTGGTTGTGACAAGATGCAATCTATCACTGGTAGTGCAGTAAAATGTGATAATGAAACTACAAAACAGTTAGTTGTTGAAAGTTTTAGTAAGACGGTCAGTGATATTTCCGCAGAGCGTGTGAAAGAGTTAATTGATACTGAAAACGTGACCATTGATATGGGGAAATTACGCAGTACTCTTCAGCAAATCACATTTAATGTGAATGATGTGCGTACCAATAATTCAGATCCAAATAGCAAAAAGCAGTATTGTGCAACGGAGTTTGTGGTTAAAATTCCAGCGCAAATGATCAAAGATGCCGATGCTGCCCGTGCTGTTTATGATGAAAATAATATTGCTCAAGCAGCTGTATTATCAGACTTATCATTTGAGGTGAATCAGTTAAAAAAAGAAATTGAATATTTGGTTCAACCTACAGATGATGGCAAGAAAGTTTATGTAACTTTAGAAAATCCAGATGCTTTAGCATATTTTGTGCGGGATATCGCAGTCGACTCTTTGGTCAAAACAGCACGACAAAATGCAGCTGAAGTTGCAAAACAGGAAGAGATGAAACGTGTAGCTGAAGAAGATGCAGCTGCAAAAGAGTATCAAGCAGTTTTAGTTGCAGAAGCGCAAACGAATTTCGATAAAGCCAATGAAAACTTAAATCTGGTTTGGAATGCAACCACGAAAGAAGTGCGTAGTCAACTTTTGGATGAGCAAAGGATTTGGCTGAAAAAACGCACGCTGGAATGTAAATTAGAAAGTTCGAATGCAGAGAATCCGGAAATTTTTCGTCTAAACTGTGAAACAAACATGACCAATGAGCGTACCAATGAATTACGTCAAAAAATTTACTATTTAGAACCTTAATTCATTTACTTCTAAACTTTATCAGAGTCAGCTTCGGCTGGCTTTTTTATTATTGAAAAATAATAGTATTCAAATAATACAATTCATTACACTGCCTAAAAAACGAACGAATAGACTGAAAAAGGACATGATAAAAAGACAATAAGAGGAATAAGCAATGAATCTTGATTTGATTGATTTATTAAAGCAGAAAGTATCTGCAACGGTTCTTGAGGGAGACACAGCATATCTGAGTGAAAAGAGTCAGGCCTTAAGTAGTTTTATCCCCATTTTGTTATCTATCTTCAAATCTAAACCCGAGTTTATTATAAATTTACAGCAACAATTAAATCCAAGACTGGGCGATATCTTTATCATCAACCCCTCTTTAAAGCAGGAATTTTTACAACAGATTTCCGGCACGGTGCCGACTGAAACAATCGAATCAACGCTCAATCGTTCTATAGCATCAACTTTGAGAGTACTGGAAGATGAGGCTGGATCTTCCGAACCTAGTGCCATTATCCATTTGATTGAAAACCACTGGCCAGCAGTATCCAGTGCTTTGCCACATTGGGCTCCCGCACTCCTCAGCGCTTTAGGGGTGAGTACAGCATCAGGGCAAACTTTACATCAAGTACCCCCCGTTGCCCTTTATAGGGTCATTGAGGAAAAAAAGAAATCAGGTTTTTTAATTCCCTTGATTGTTTTCCTTATTTTAGCTGCACTATTGGCATTTATTTTTAAGTCGTGTTCAGATAAAAAAGAAAGTACTCCAGCCAGTGGTATACCTGCTGAAACAGCGAGTAGTGAACCAGCAAAATTGCAACTCAGTACCGGTTCGACAGGAGATTTAATCACATGTCAGCTCTATTCCGGTAATGCAAATTATATTGATATTTTACAGCAAGAAATTAAACAGATTTTTAATCACAACACCGGTTGTGGTGTAGAAAACAATAGCCGTTATCATTCAGAATTTATCGATCAGGATGTCATTCCAAGCGTATTGAAACTGGTCAAAGGTGTACCTAATGTCTCATTAACCTGGATGGGAGATCAGCTTTCCATTCAGACTGCTCATCCGGCGGATGCTGAACAGCTTGTAGCTCAAATTCGTCCCCTGGCGAAAAACATGACTGTGCTGACTCCGGCTGGAATGCAGAGTGCATCAGCAGTCGTAGATCCCAATACTGCCATTGCTACCGGCAATAGCAATGCAGAACAAGCATTGGCGGAAATTAATCCAGAGCAGATTCGTGCACTGGATATTGCAACCGCACTGAATATGCAGATTATAAATTTTGCTACCGCAAGTGCCGAGATTCCAGATGCTAATAAATCGATTCTGGATCAGGCTGCTGCCTTGATTAAACGCGCGCCACAGGTCCATTTAACTGTTAAAGGGCATACAGATGCCGTAGGGAGTGCTGAAAAAAATAAGGCATTGTCGCAAAAACGTGCTCAAGCCATTGTGGATTATCTGGTCAAACAAGGCGTAGATCCTGCACAGTTGCAGGCGATGGGTTATGGTTCGCAGCAACCTGTAGCGGATAATGCAACGCCTGAAGGACAGTTCAAAAATCGCCGTATTGAGTTTGAAGTATTAAATACCGAAACAGGTGTGGTACGTGAAGTGGATGAGCAGGGTGTAAATAAGCAGTAATAAGTGAAAGGTGAACTTTATCTCGGTTTAAAAAAGTATACTTATTCATACGTGTTGAATCGCAATTAAATAAAAGGACGAATTGATTCGTCCTTTTATTATTGGCATGCTTGTACAGAATTGTAAAATGTGAACTTAGCTATGCGAATTAGTTTTATTGGTGCGGGACGCGTGGCGCATCATCTGGCTGCTGTTCTAAGCCAAAATCATCAAATTGTACAGATATGTAGCCGGACTTTAGAACATGCCCAGACGTTGGCCAGTCAGGTCACTGCACAGGCAATAGTCAATATTGCAGAACTTCAAGTAGATGTGGATTTGGTGATTATTGCTGTTAGCGATCAGTCGATTGCCGAGGTCATTCAACAGGTGCATGCACAACTGGCCGATGTCCTAATTGTGCATACATCAGGCAGTACCGATATTCGAGTTCTGGCAGAGGTTCATGCACGTGCCGGAGTATTTTATCCTTTACAAACTTTTAGCCTGGCCCGCGAAGTGGATTGGCAGGCCACGCCATTGTTCGTGGAAGCTACCCAGACGAATGACCTGGCACAATTGACCGAGTTAGCAAATAGCCTAAGTTCACGTGTCTATGCCTATACATCGGCGCAACGTTTAAGTCTACATCTGGCGGCAGTATTTGCCTGTAATTTTAGCAATTACTGTTATGACATGGCAAAACAGGTGGTCGATGCACAGCAAGTCGATTTCTCGCTGCTTTACCCGTTAATTTTGGAAACCGCCCATAAAGCTGTACAGCATGACCCTAAGCAGATGCAGACCGGGCCTGCAATGCGAGGAGATCAAAATATCCTGAATATGCATCAACAGATGCTGGATAATGCCAAATGGGAAGATTTGAAAAATATCTACAATCTGATGAGTCAACAGATTTTGCAATCGCATCATCCTGATGAGTCACTTAAACTTAAATAAATTCAGGTCATGCATTGTAAAGGGAGGCACTTATGGCAAAGGATTTTAATAGCCAGTATGTGGTAGACGGTTATGATTTACACATCCGTAAGCTCATTCCTGGTTATGAAGTGGTACATCAGCAAATTACAGCTTTATTAAAAGCTTATGTGGATGAGTATGCGCATGTGCTGATTGTCGGTTGTGGTACCGGTTATGAACTGGGACATCTGGTCCAGTTATTTCCTGACTGGACCTTTACCGCAACCGAGTTGTCGCAAAACATGCTGGATAAAGCCAAACATCATATCCACGCCTTAAATGCATTGCATCGGGTGGAGTTTGTATTGGGTGATGTAGACCAGTTAAAAACTGGCCCATCCTATGATGCCGCACTTTCCATTCTGGTGACGCATTTTGTCAATTATGAAGATAAGCCCAAGTTCTTTAAGGCTATTTCTTCGCGTTTAAAATCGCAAGGAATATTCATAACTTTTGACTTAACCAAAATAAACTCGGCTCATGAGCTGGAAACATTAAAACAGATTTGCGAAGCCAATGGTTTGATCCCCGCACAAGCTGCTGCCATGGTAGAACGCATGGAGGATGATTTTTATCCATTATCGGAGCAGGAAACTTTTGAACAACTGAAAGCAAGTGGTTTTAATGCTGTGCAGCGGTTTACCCAGATTTTATCCTATCAAGGTTATATGGCGATAAAAGCTTAAACTTTGAGTATAAAAAATGGCTCATTGATATGAGCCATTTTTATGCTGTCGATTAAGGTTATTTGATTTTCTTGAACAGGAAGTCGTTAATTTTATGACCTTCCTCTAAACCGCGACGTTCAAATTTGGTTTGTGGGCGCCAGTCTGGACGTGGATAGCTGTTGCCTTTTCCGGCCATATTTTCAAGGTTTGGACGATTGTCCAAAACGTCCAGCATCCATTCAGCATAAGGTTCCCAATCCGTTGCTGAGTGGAAAGTCCCGCCCATTTCCAGTTTTTGTTCCACTAATGGCATACGGTCATGTGATACAAAGCGACGTTTGAAATGACGTTTCTTTTGCCATGGATCAGGGAAATACAGCTGAATGGCATTAATACTGTTGTCTGGCATTTCACGAAGCACCTGAATGGCATCTGCATCCAATAAACGTAAGTTAGTTAAGCCTGCCATACCGGCTTCATACACACATTGTGCGATACCCGGAACATGGACTTCAATGCCGACATAGTTGCGTTCAGGATTGGCTTTTGCCATGAGTACCAGTGAACGCCCCATACCAAAACCAATTTCCACCGTAAGTGGGCGTTCCGGATGTTCAAAATGCTGACGCAAATCACCCACCGGATATTCCAAAATTAGCTGACCATATTGTTCAAGCGCAGTACGTTGAGAGGTATTCAGCGGAGATGAACGGCGCATAAAAGTGACAATTTCGCGATGTTCATTCAAGTTGTCCAGCTCTACGACTTGCTGGTCTAATTGATCGTTCGACATAACTTTGGCAAATGTAAAAAATTCGAATGCGGTATTTTAAGTCCTGCGCCTAACAAGTCAAACTTTTCTCGGTTTTTTCGGTCGCTAAAAGCAGCTTTAAAAATAAAAGAACATGAAAGCTGTTTATCTTTCATGAGGATTGATTGTATTGATCAATCAAGGTACTGCTGGCCTCATTCAAGCCTATCACTTCAACCTCAATATTTTGATCTTTAAATTTCTGCACTACATTATTCAGCATATTCACTGAAGTAATATCCCAGACATGGGCATGACTCAGATCGATCACGACTTTGGCAACATTTTCTTTAAAGTCAAAAAACTGGAAAAATTTTTCCGAACTGCTAAAGAAAATCTGACCATAAATGCTGTAATGACGCATCTCACCCGTACAGCTGGATACGACTTTCACAGCACTTTCCAGCTTGTTGATAATAAACAGCGCAGACAGCAGCACACCAGTCAACACGCCTAAAGCTAGGTTATGCGTTGCCAGTACCACAATCACCACAGCAATCATCACCACATTAAATGCAGCCGGATGCTGACGGAACTGTTTCACTGAATCCCACTGGAAAGTGGTGAAGGCCACCATCAGCATAATCGCCACCAATGCTGCCATTGGCACATAAGCCAACCAGTCTTTGAAGAAAACGACCAGGCAGAGTAAAAATACCCCAGCCACCAAAGTCGACAGTCTGGTACGTGCACCTGAAGAGACGTTAATAATCGACTGGCCGATCATGGCACAACCCGCCATACCGCCCATAAAACCGCTGACAATATTGGCAATTCCTTGGCCACGACATTCTTGATGGCGGTCAGCCTCCGTTCCGGTGATTTCATTAATCACCGTGGTGGTCATCATGGTTTCCAGTAAACCGACCGTGGCAAGGGTGATGGAATAAGGAAAGATGATCTGTAGTGTTTCAAAGTTCAGCGGAATGTCTGGAATCAGGAAAATTGGCAAAGTCTCGGGGAACTGTCCTAAATCACTGACAGTACGCATGTCGGCACCCAAAAATACTGCTAAAGCACTCAGCACAACAATACAGACTAAAGGAGAGGGAATTGTTTTGCCAATTTTGGGCAGATAAGGAAACAGATAAATAATGCCTAGTCCCAGCACCATAAATAAATAGCCTAAGCTATCCATTTTATTAATTTCCGGCAGTTGTGCGGCAAAAATCAAAATGGCGAGAGCATTTAAAAAACCATACACCACAGACTGCGAGACAAAGCGCATCAGTTTTGCGACTTTAAAATAGCCTGCAATGACTTGAATGATGCCGGTTAAAATCGTGGCAGCCAGTAAATATTGCAGTCCATAATCTTTCACCAAGGTAATCATCAGCAAGGCCAGGGCACCTGTAGCAGCAGAAATCATGGCAGGACGACCGCCAAAGAAAGCAATCGTTACCGCTATACAGAAAGAGGCATATAAGCCCGCTTGCGGGTCAACACCAGCGATAGCCGAAAAAGCGATAGATTCGGGAATTAAGGCTAAACCGACCACCAATCCGGCCAATACATCGCTACGGATATTGGAAAACCATTGTTCTTTTTTAAGGCTAATCACACGAATTGATTTCATCAAATTTTAAAGGTGCGTATGGTAAAACAAGTTCAGTCAAAAAAGCATATGAATTTGACTTGAAAATATGCGAAATTTAGACAATATTCAGAAGGTAAATGATTTTTATATATTTACGCTTTTTTGCAATTTACTGGTTTGATCACTTGAAAGTTTGTTAGAAGCCATTTAAAACAGTGAATAGACATATAACAAGGATCAGGTATGAAGCTTTATTATTCTCCAGGTGCATGCTCTTTAGCATCTCACATTATTTTGAATGAAATTAATGTAGATTTTGACTTGGAACGCGTTGATTTAAAAACACACAAGACAGAAAAAGGGGCTGATTATTACGAGATTAATCCTAAAGGTTATGTTCCGGCTCTAGAAATTAATTCAGGTTTGATCCTTACTGAAAATGTTGCCATTTTACCTTTCCTTGCTCAGCACGACCCTAAACAAGATTTGATTCCGCCATCCGGGCTAGGACGTGCCAAAGTTCTCGAATGGTTGGGATATTTAAACTCAGAATTACATGATGCTTATGCGGTTTTCTTTGGTGCTCCCCTGGAGAAAGAAGCAAAAGAAAAAGCTTATGCAGAAATCGACCGTTTATTGACTTATATCGATAAAGTGATTGGCGAGTCGGATAATGATTATCTGGTGGATGATAACTTTGGCCCGGCAGATGCGTATCTATTCGTATTAACCAACTGGTCGAATGGTATTGAACATGACTTAATGCCATACAAGAACATTGTTGCCTTGCGTAATAAAGTGGCAGAACGTCAGTCAGTACAGATTGCCATGCGGGATGAAGGTCTTATTCCTTAATTCTTTATATTTATTTGAAAAAGCACCTGAAGGTGCTTTTTTTAGGTTTAAAAATTGGTTGGTAGAACGATCTATAATTTTATTATTGATTTTTTATCAATAGTATTTTGCAAATTCATGAATTTTTATCAATAAGATATTTGAGTATATTGGCCTTATGAAAATATATGATTCAAGGCGAATAAATGAGTAATATCCTAATTGTGAATGGTGCCAAACAGTTTGCACACTCAAACGGTGAGTTAAATGACACCTTGACTGAATTGGCAAATACTGTGCTTGACGAACTGGGGCATAGCGTTAAAATTTCCCGTGCCGATAGCGACTATGACATTCAGCAGGAAATTCAAAAATATGTCTGGGCAGATGTCATTATCTATCAAATGCCAGGATGGTGGATGGGCGCGCCGTGGACAGTAAAAAAATATATCGATGATATCTTTACCGAAGGGCATGGAATTTTATATGCCAGTGATGGTCGATCACGTTCGGATGCATCGAAAAAATATGGTTCAGGTGGCCTCATTCACGATAAAAAGTATATGTTGTCCTTAACCTGGAATGCGCCCATAGAAGCATTTAATGATGCTGAGCAATTCTTTCATGGCGTTGGCGTTGATGGTGTTTATCTGCCATTTCATAAAGCCAATCAATTTTTAGGAATGAAAAGTTTAGACACCTTTATCGTAAATGATGTGATAAAAATGCCCAATGTCACTCAGTACGAACATAAATATCGTCAACATTTGATGGATATTTTTGCTTAAGGGCTTAGTCAGTTAAGTACATTTTTCTTGACATATAAAAAAGGACTCCTCTGAGTCCTTTTTTAAATTCTAACTTTATTTAAAGAAATAACCGGTTTCAGGTGAACTTGCATTGGCCATACGTTTACGCGGCATACGGCCTGCAAGGAATGCTTCGCGACCCGCCTCAACCGCTTTTTTCATCGCAGAGGCCATTAAGATAGGATTTTGCGCAGCAGCAATAGCAGTATTCATCAGTACGCCGTCACAACCCAGCTCCATGGCAATCGCGGCATCACTGGCTGTACCGACACCGGCATCCACCAATACCGGAACTTTGGCATTTTCTTTAATGATCGAAATGGTATGCGGATTTAAAATTCCTAAGCCTGAACCAATCAGGCTACCTAAGGGCATAATTGCCACACAGCCCATGCTTTCCAATTCCTGAGCAATAATCGGATCATCCGAGGTGTAGACCATAATCTCGAAACCGTCATCAATCAAGGTGCGCGCAGCTTTTAAGGTTTCCGTAACATTGGGGTAAAGGGTTTTTTCATCGCCCAGTACTTCCAGTTTTACCAGGTTGTGCCCGTCCAGTAGTTCACGCGCCAGCATGCAGGTACGCACGGCACTGTTGGCATCAAAACAGCCTGCGGTATTAGGCAGAATAGTATATTTTTCTGGTGGAACTACAGAAAGCAAATTCGGCTGATCAGGATGCTGGCCGATATTGACCCGACGGATTGCAACGGTGACAATCTCTGCACCGCTGGCCTGAATGGCTAAATCGGTTTCAGTTAAATCTTTATATTTACCTGTACCAACCAATAAGCGTGAATTAAAAGTACGAGAACCAATTATAAGTGGGGTGTCTTCCATGGGAGCTCCGATTAACCGCCACCGACGGCATGAATAATTTCAATATGATCTTCAGCGCAAATAGGCGTCTGTGCCAACTTGCTTTTGGAAATGATCATTTCATTCTGTTCTACAGCAAAACGTTTACCTTCAAGTTCAAGCTCTTGAATTAATTCTAGTAAATTAGTGCATGAGGTGTTTTTTTCTTCGCCATTCAAATAAATCTGCATCGTTAATTCCCTTATTCTATTTCACGTATTTAAAGGCATTCCATGCTAGTACCAGCCAGCCTGCAATCATTAAAGCGCCGCCAATCGGGGTAATTGCTCCTAAACCGCGGGGTAGGCCTAAGGCCATGACATAGAGTGAACCACAGAAAAAGAAAATACCGACCTGAATCAGGATAAAACTGGCTTTAATGGGAAGTTGGGGAATGACTCTAGCTAAAATGGCCAGCGCCAAAAGTCCAAGCGCATGATAGAAAAAATAATCAGTTGCGGTATGCCACCACGCCAATTGAGCTTCTGTTGCACGTGTTTTTAAGCCATGTGCACCAAAAGCACCAAGCATGACAGCAAAAGCTAAATTGAGGGCTGAAATTGCAATCCACATAAGCAATGACTACCTGAGTAAATTTGCCCCATAACTTAGCATATTCTGGTACTTGCACGGAAGGCAAAAAGCAACATTACTGCAGCCTGCATATGAAAAAAGAGCACTTGGCCCTTTTTTCGAAATACCTTGCATATGTTCGGTCATCTAGTTGGAAGACATGGCCACTTTAATTTTTTCCATGGCATTTTTTTCAAGCTGGCGAATCCGTTCCGCAGATACATTATATTCCGCAGCCAGTTCATGCAGCGTCGATTTTTCATCATCCAGCCAGCGGCGCTGTAAAATGTTGCGTGAACGGTCATCCAGTTGATCCATGGCATCATGTAGGGCAGAAGTACTTTGTTCTTCATAATCGTCTTCTTCAGCCAGACGTGCCGGGTCATAACGGTTATCTTCCAGATATAAGGCTGGCGCGACGTGGGTTGAACCTTCATCATCATCATCGCCTTGTGCTTCAAAAGCAGCATCGTAGGCAGTCAGGCGGCCTTCCATTTCCAGCACCTGTTCAGGTGTGACATTCAAGTCATTGGCAATGGATTGTGCTTCATCCAGAGTGAGTTTTTTACTGGATTTTTTTAAACTGCGTAGATTAAAGAATAATTTACGTTGAGCTTTGGTCGTAGCAATTTTAACAATACGCCAGTTACGGATCACGTATTCATGAATTTCAGCTTTAATCCAGTGTACGGCAAATGATACCAAGCGTACGCCCATATTGGGGTCGAAACGTTTCACGGCTTTCATTAAGCCCAAGTTACCTTCCTGAATCAGGTCACCTTGTGGTAAACCATAACCGGCATAACTGCGGGCAATATGAACCACAAAACGTAAATGAGACATCACGAGCATTTTCGCAGCATCTAAATCTTGGTCGTAAAAGTAGCGTTCGGCCAACTCTTTTTCTTGTTCAGCCGTTAAAATAGGAATCTGATTGACAGTACTTATATAAGCACCGAGATTTACCCCTGGTGCCGATAATGACAGGGGCATCAATTGATTGCTGCTGTCACTCATGTGTTCTCCTTGAGAGTTGGATGACATAACCATCTTAATAAATTTATCTTAATCCAATATTTCAGTGAGTTTAGGAAATTTGGGTAGAGAAATGTAATTTTTTATGCACATTTGAAACGTTCTAGTTTAATTGAAAATAATTAAGATTCAATTAAGTAGTGATATTCAAAATCAGAAATTTTAGTCATATTGCAGTTCATTTGATGCATTGAACAATAACGCGTTACATCTTGCTGACTATGTGGATCTGAAGATTTGAGTAAAAATATGCCGCCTGATTTGTTCTTGATCGCTCGCTTAAGCATCAATAACGGCATGGGGCAAGGCTTACCCATGGCATCAATGATTATTGCTGAATTGGTCAGATCATTCATCGCATTTAATATCTAATTTAATTTCGATAAATATTAGCAAATTTAGTGCCAAAGCCCAATAAAATTATAGAACTTCAACATAAAAGTACTTATCTAAAATAAGGAAATAATTAGTAAAAAAGAAGCCGAATCAAAAAGAAGATTAATCAAAAAAAACAGTATGAATTGTCATAAACCCGTGTTAAGCTCGTTGCGTATTCAAATTTATGACAGCATTTTAAATGTCTTAAAATTGGATATTGCAATGGATGTAACCGGGATTTTGTTAATAGTAATACAGAATGATTACAAGCTTAGAAATAATAATTATTTTTAAACCTTGTTTACTCTGCTGTTTGCAACACCGGGTGGTCCTTTAATTAAATACAATGAGGATTAACTTATGACAGCTCGTGAACAAGGCGTAGTTAAATGGTTCAACGACACTAAAGGCTTCGGCTTTATTCAACGTAACGGCGGCGACGACGTATTCGTTCATTTCCGCGCTATCCAAGGTGACGGCCATCGTTCACTTCGTGACGGTCAACGTGTTGAATTCAGCGTAGTTAAAGGTCAAAAAGGCTTCCAAGCTGAAGAAGTACAACCTTTAGACTAATCGCCTGATTATTCATGAGAACGCCCCAATGTAATTTGGGGCGTTTTTGTTTATAATAGATTCCTATTTTTCCTGATCATTAAGTTAGAGCACATTTATATGTCATCTGGTTTTGAAACCTTAAATTTACATCCGAAACTGAAACAGGCGATTGATGCTTTAGGTTTCAAAGAAATGACACCTATTCAGGAAAAGGTTTTAAAATTCACTCTGGCTGGACATGATGCCATTGGTCGTGCACAAACAGGTACAGGAAAAACGGCGGCTTTCCTGGTGAGTGTGATTAATGATTTGCTCAATAATCCGATTAAAGAACAACGTTTTCGTGGCGAAGCACGTGCGCTGATTCTTGCGCCTACACGTGAGCTGGCTTTGCAGATTGAAAGTGATGCCAAAGAGCTTACCAAATTTACCGATCTACATCTGGTGACTTTGCTGGGTGGGGTAGATTTTGATAAGCAGAAAGCGCAGCTGGATAAAAATTTTGTCGATATTATTGTGGCGACGCCAGGTCGTTTAATCGATTTTGTTGAGCAAAAAGAAGTCTGGTTGGACCAGATTGAATTTTTGGTGATTGATGAAGCAGACCGTTTGCTGGATATGGGGTTCATTCCATCGGTAAAACGTATTGTGCGTTTTTCTCCGCGTAAGGAACAGCGTCAAACCTTAATGTTTTCTGCCACCTTTAGCTATGATGTATTGAATCTGGCACAACAGTGGTTGTTCGAACCGGTGACTGTAGAAATTGAGCCGGAAAAGAAAACCAATGCCGATGTAGAACAGCGCGTTTATATGGTTGCCAAAACTGATAAATATAAATTGTTGCAAGAAATCTTGCGTGATGAGCCGATTGAAAAAGTCATGATTTTTGCTAACCGTCGTGATCAGGTACGTAAGCTTTATGATCACCTGAAAAAAGACGGTTATAAAGTGGTGATGTTGTCAGGTGAGATTGCACAAGACAAGCGCCTAAAAATGCTGGATCAGTTTAAGAACGGCCAACATAATATTATGATCGCGACCGATGTTGCAGGTCGTGGTATTCATGTGGACGGTGTTTCGCATGTAATCAACTTTACCCTTCCTGAGCAGTCTGACGACTATGTGCATCGTATAGGCCGTACCGGTCGTGCGGGAAGTAGTGGGGTAAGTATCAGTTTCCTGTCTGAAGATGATGCGTTCTATCTTCCGGAAATTGAAAAAGCCATTGGTCAGAAATTGCCTTTAACCCGTCTTGAAGGTTATTGTTAATTTTCAAGATATTTATCTCAGCATTAAATAATGCGATAAACAAAAAAGCCGCTTATTGAAGCGGCTTTTTTGTTTTTGCCCTGGATAGTTGTATTGAATAAATAAGATGAGGCAGGCTGTGATTTGGTTTCTTAGTTGGCTCGGCAAGTGAATGTCAGTATGGTTTGATAGTCTTCATCACGTGCCAGACTGCTGCTTTTGCCAGCCAGGGTGCCAAGTACAGTAGTTGCAGCCTGAATCATTTGTCCGGTTTTTTCATCGACGACACCTTTTAAGGCACCGTTGTATTCAGTTTTTTCATTCATGATAACAGGCGTGGCTTTTTTACCACAGGTATTATTGGCTGCAGTAATCGCATTATTTTTAGAAATTAAACTGCTTTTACCGATACCCGTCACTTCATATTGATTATTTTCTTTTTGAATCGCTAATGAGGTGGTTGGATTTGATGTACAGGCAGTTAAGGCGACAGCAACGGCAACAGAAGCGAGTGCAAAAACTTGTTTCATCTTTTTCCCCTGGGATTGTTTTAAAAAGAATAAAAAACATTTGAGCATAACTTTTTGGATGCTTTTTGAAAGACTTGTATGAAATATGCAGCTTTATATGAACTCTCTGTGACTGAAAGTTGGTTAAGTTAGCTATTGTGGAGTAGACATTCACTCAACGCTCTAGAGTATCTAAACAAGATTATGCTAATCTTGATGAAATATTTAGTACACAGATATCAAAGTCAATGACGGATTCAGCGGTAGATACGGTTCATCAAAATATTCATCAACGTCAGTCGATTGGGCATTTGGTTGAGCCTGCGCCGAATGCAGAGCAACTGGAGAAAGCCTTTCAGGCGGCTTTGACTGCACCCGATCATCATCGTTTAAAGCCTACCCGTTTTGTGGTGATTCCGAGTGATCAGCGTGAAGCTTTTGGTGAGTTGCTCTCCAGAGCTTTGGCGGATTTGGGTGAAACTGATTCTGTTCAATTGGATCGGGTAAAAAACCATCCATTTCGTGCACCGCTGCTGGTTTTGGCATTAACCCAATTTCAGCCTCATCCTAAAGTGCCTAATTTTGAACAAACCTTAAGTTCAGGTGCGGCAATAGAAAACTTCTTGTTGTCTTTACAGGTACAAGGCTTTTCAACCATGTGGCGTAGCGGAGCAGTGGTTGAGTCGCCGTTATTTAAGCGAAGCCTGGGACTATCAGAAGATGATTTAATTTCTGGAATTATTTATATTGGAACGGCAGCGAAAGCGATTCCAGCGCGTACAGCAGTGGATACACAAAACTATGTCAGTTACTGGAATAAGTAACTGTATTGAATCATGAGTTGAGATATAAAAATAATGTCAGAGTTGAAATTTTCAGATCTTGTTGAACCGGTTGTGGTTGATCAAAAAACGGCCTTGCGTGTGACCGTATTGGGCGGTGGCAGTTTTGGTACGGCTATGGCCAATACCGCTGTCCGTAATGGTTGTGACACTATGATCTGGATTCGTGATGAGGCAGCGGCAGCAGAAATTAATCAGACCCATATCAATAAACGCTATTTACCCGATTTTGTTTTGGAGCCGGGTTTAAAAGCGGTATCGGATTTAGAAACAGCTGTCTGTAATCGTGACATTATTTTGGTGGCTATTCCTAGCCATTCTTTTCGCGATGTACTGAAACAAATTAAGCCTTTTATTAGCTCGCAGGCGGTGATTTCCTTAACCAAAGGCATTGAGGCAAAAACTTTTCATTTCATGAGCGATATTATTCGTGAAGAATTGCCTCAGGTTCCATATGGTGTCCTTTCAGGACCGAATCTGGCCAAGGAAATTATGGCCGGGCAACCTGCAGGAACGGTGATTGCCAGTCAATCGGAACTGGTGCGTTATGCCGTACAGCAAGCGTTGCATAGTGCATTGTTCCGTGTTTTTGGTAGCGATGATGTGCATGGTGTGGAGCTGGGCGGAGCGTTAAAAAATATCTATGCTGTTGCCATGGGTATGGCTGCTGCTTATAAGGTGGGTGAAAACACCAAGAGCATGATTTTAACCCGTGCACTGGCAGAAATGAGCCGTTTTGCGGTGAAACTGGGTGCAAACCCGCTGACTTTCCTGGGATTGTCTGGCGTGGGTGACTTGTTTGCAACCTGTAATAGTCCACTCAGCCGTAACTATCAGGTGGGTTTTGCCTTAGGTTCGGGTAAGACTCTGGAACAGGCCACCCAAGAATTGGGCCAAACTGCGGAAGGGATCAATACCATTGTGCAAGTGCGCAGCCGTTCGGAAGAATTGGGTGTCTATATGCCCATTACCAGTGCATTATATGATGTGATTTTTGAAGGTGCACCACCTTTAAGTATTGCACTTTCACTTATGAAAAATGGTCACCGTAGTGATGTGGAATTTGTTTTACCTCACAATGAAGTGTAATTTTAAATCATATTATTGTGTTTATAAAGCTTGGTTATAATTGCTGCATATTTGAAAATAAGGAATTTTTTATGCAACTTACCTTAGTCCGTCATGGTGAAGCCGCTCCAGCGGTGCATGGCAATGATGACAAGCGTCCTTTAACCGAACATGGACATACGCAGGCGCAGCTTACTGCAGAATATTTAAAGGATATCATTCAGCCTGATGCTTTTGTGGTGAGTCCCTTATTGCGTGCACAAGAAACTCTGGCACATTTACAACATTATTTTCATGATGTACCTGTGCTGGTGTGCAATAAGATCAAGCCGGATGATGATGCAAAATTGGCAGTGGACTGGCTGTCTCAGCTTCCTTATGAGTCTATTGTGGTGGTGTGTCATATGAATGTAGTGGCGCATATGGCATCATTGTTGACCGCAGAACCTTTTCATTCGTATGCTCTGGCTGAAGCGCGGATATATGAACAAGCAGTGATTGCAACAGGATTATCAACACAGTTAAAAAGTTTTATTCCAAATGTATAAAATATTAATTAAAACGGCAGAAAAATATTGATGTTGTATTTATGGATGCCTGAAGCCAATGGGGTTTGGCACTGGTCAACTGGAGAGAGTTGGTCTCAGGCCTTTAGTCTTGAACAATTAATTCAAGATATTCAAGGCTATCATGGACAAGAAGCGGTGGTATTTTTTCCCAGTCGCGATGTACAAATGCTGCAACAGAGTCTATCCAGGCCCCAGTACAAGAAATTGGGTACGGATGGGGTTAAATATTTATTAGAAGAATTTGTGCTTTTGCCCATCGATTCCATGAAAATATTGCATCATTTTCAAAATCCCGATCAGTTAATCATTTTGGGTGTAGCCAATAGCACCGTTGAGACCTTGCAACATGCTTTGAACTTAATCCCGGTTAAAGTTGCTTCCTTATTGCCCGATTTTCTCATTTTACCGGCTCCAGAAGTGGGGCAGATCATCATTGCGAACCTGTCCGGGCGCTTGCTGGTGCGTGAAAGTGAATTTATGGGCAATTCGGTGGATGATCTGGCACTGTTTTTAGATTATCAGCTTTCGGGGCAATCTTATAAAATCAGTAATTTTACCGCTGAACAAATGCAAAGCCTTGAAGCCATGGTGACGCATGAACAGATTGAATCGTTCCATTATGAAATACCGGTATTAAAAAAAGCGCGACTTCATCCTTTTAATATTCTGCCTAAAGCTAAAAACAGTCAGGTTATGTCTGGTTATTGGAAAGCCTGTGCAGCTGTCTTGGTTGCTGCTATTGTTGTCCAGTTTGGCTATGATGCAACATGCTGGTATAAATATAAAAAAGTGGCAGACCAGACTGCGTTGCAAGCGATTGATCAGTATAAGTACTGGTTTGGTCAGAGCAGCCGTGTGACCGAGCAGAATTTAAAAAGCCAGTTTGAAAGTCATGTACGCTTAAATAAAAGTGCCAATACTCAAGCTTTACAGCTGCTAAGCCGGATTGGTCCAGTGCTGATGCAAAATCAGATTGTAGCCAATCGTATCAATTATGAAGCTTCTATTTTAAATATGGAATTGAAAGCCAATTCTGCTGCTGCTTTGCAAAATTTAACCCAGCAGCTCAATCAGCAAGGCTTTAAGGCAGAATTAGGCACTGTTCAGCCCAATGGTCCAGGTGCAATTGGATTGGTGAAAATACAATAATGAATACATCAGAAAAACTGCAAAACTCGATTGATCAATTCATTGAAAGAGTCACGGATTATCTGGACCAGCTGTCGCAACGTGAACGTTATATGGTGATCTTTACCACTATTTTTGTTGTGATTGCGGTTATTGGTTCGGCACTCTGGTATATGCATGCCGCTGCGAATAAACAGCAGAATCGGGTCAATGATCTTAAGGATATGATTGTATGGATGCAAAGTAATGCAGTCACCATGAAACCTGCAGATGACGTGCAGTTAACTGCTGCAGAAAAGGTTCAGCGTGTTGCCCAGCAGCAGGGATTATCGGTGGCTTCTCAGCAAACGGGTGAGCAAATCCAGATTGTTGCGGCACATGAAAATTATGCCATCTTGGCAAATTTTTTAACCCAATTAGTACAAATGGGTCTAAGCCTTGAGAAAATAGAACTAATTTCTGATGCTGGTCAGATTAAATTAACAGCGACAGTGCAATAAAGGGTAAAAATAAAGATCTGTGAAGCATGGTGTTTTCTGCGGGCTATGCCTATAATATGCCGACTTAAAAAGCAGTAGACTTTTATAGATATGTTGTATTCTCTTGCCCGCCCTTTGTTGTTTTCTTTAGCACCAGAGCGTGCACATGAGCTCACACTATCGTTATTGAAATCAGCTCATCGCATGGGCATGATGCGTCAAAACGTAGCGTCCAAACCTGTGACCTGTATGGGAATTGAATTTCCCAATCCGGTAGGTTTGGCAGCTGGTCTGGACAAAAATGGCGCTTATATTGATGCTCTGGCTGGGCTGGGCTTTGGTTTTATTGAAATTGGAACCATTACACCACGTCCCCAATCGGGCAATCCACATCCCCGTTTATTCCGTTTGCCTGAAGCCAAGGCCATTATTAATCGTATGGGATTTAATAATGACGGTGTAGACAAGCTGATTGAAAATGTCAAGGCAGCAAAATTCAAAGGTATTTTGGGCATTAATATTGGTAAAAATGCCGATACCCCGGTTGAAAATGCTGTGAATGATTATCTGATCTGTCTGGAAAAAGTCTATAACTACGCTTCCTATATCACGGTCAATATTTCATCGCCGAATACTAAAAATTTGCGCAGCCTGCAAAGCGGCGAGGCATTAACAGAATTGCTGCAAACCTTGAAAAAACGTCAGCTTGAACTGGCGGAAGAGTATCAGCATTATGTGCCTTTAGTGCTTAAAGTTGCTCCTGATCTGACCGACGAAGATATCCAGTTCATTGCGAAACAGTTAATCCAGTTTAAAATTGATGGTTTGATTGTGACCAATACCACCTTGTCTCGTGAAGGGGTGGAAAATCTGAAATATGGCAATGAAGCAGGTGGTTTGTCCGGTGCGCCTGTATTTGAAAAAAGTACCGCTTGTCTTGCTGCTTTTGCTAAGGTATTAAAAGGTCAGATTCCATTGATCGGGGTAGGCGGGATTTTGTCGGGCGAACAGGCCGTTGCGAAACAACAGGCAGGTGCCAGCCTTGTACAAATTTATAGTGGCCTCATATATACAGGTCCAGCCCTGATTAAAGATTGTATTGATGCTTTAAACACACCATGAATACACTGGATATCTTTATACTGATTATCTTGCTCATTGGAGGGCTCAACGGTTTGCGACAAGGATTGGTTTCAGCCTTTGCGAACTTGGTAGGATGGGTTCTTGCGCTGGTCATCGGTGCAAAATACGCAGCCATCCTAGCACCTTCGATGGTCTCGCTCAGTGTAGATCCAGTGGTACAAAAAATAGCAGCTTTTGCATTTATTGTATTAGTCATGGTGGTGTTAACCTGGATTGTCACTGCATTTCTGAACAAAGTATTGAAGAGCCTGAAACTCGGCCCATTGAACCGTTTGGCAGGTGGTGCTTTTGGCTCTTTAAAAGGTTTATTGATTGTACTCATCACCATGCAGGGCCTGGGTCCCTGGGTGGAAAGTTCTCCTCACTGGAAACAGTCTAAATTTGTACAACTCCTTATTCCGTATGCGCCCTGGGCGACCGAACTTTCTAAAGAAGCGGCACAAGGGGCACTTGCTCATATCAAGTCTGAAGACGCAGCGTCATCTTCCGACTCATCGTCTGAAAAAACGCAGAAGCATGCAGCGCGTACAGGCGAATCAACAAATAATCCTTTTTATTAATCCTAGCTTGTTTGCGAGGTTGCTATGTGTGGAGTAGTTGGTATAGCTGGTAAGTCACCCGTTAACCAAATGTTGTTTGATGCATTGACGATGTTACAGCATCGTGGTCAGGATGCAGCCGGAATAGTAACCTGTCATAAAGGGCGGCTATTCCTGCGTAAAGACAACGGTATGGTACGAGATGTCTTCCATACGCGTCACATGCGTGCACTGCTAGGGAATTACGGTATTGGTCATGTGCGTTATCCGACAGCGGGTTCTTCGAGCAGTGCAGAAGCACAGCCATTTTACGTGAACTCGCCTTATGGAATTACCCTGGCGCATAACGGTAACTTGACTAATGCTGAAGAAATTCATGAAGATTTGTTTAAAACAGATCTTCGTCACATGAATACCGATTCGGATTCTGAAGTACTGTTAAACGTTTTTGCTCATGAAATGCAGAAAAGTGGCGAGTTGAATCCGTCGCCGGAAGATATCTTCAATGCGGTGACACGTGTACATGAGCGCTGTAAAGGTGCTTATGGTGTAGTTGCCATGATTACTGGACATGGTCTGGTGGGTTTCCGCGACCCAAATGGTATTCGTCCATTGATTTATGGTTCTCGTGAAACGGAAAAAGGCCTTGAATATATCATTGCTTCCGAGTCTGTAGCGATTACCGCTTTAGGCTTTAAAGTTGAACGTGATATTGAACCAGGCGAAGCCATTTTGATTACTTCAAAGGGTGAGTTGTTTAGTAAGCAATGTGCTGAAAATCCTGAATATCGTCCTTGTATCTTTGAATATGTCTATTTTGCACGTCCAGATGCCATTATTGACGGCATTTCAGTGTATAAGGCACGTTTAAAAATGGGCGAAAAGCTTGCCAGCAAAATTATCCGTGAATGGGGTGATGAGCATGATATCGACGTGGTGATTCCAATTCCGGATACTTCTCGTACTTCCGCTTTGGAACTGGCAAATAGTTTGGGTGTTAAATTCCGTGAAGGTTTTGTGAAAAACCGTTATATCGGACGTACCTTCATTATGCCTGGCCAGCAGCAACGCGAGAAATCGGTACGTCAAAAGCTAAACCCAGTTGAACTGGAGTTTAGAGGCAAAAACGTTTTACTGGTGGATGACTCGATTGTACGTGGTACCACCTGTAACGAAATTATTCAAATGGCACGTGATTCCGGGGCGAAAAAAGTATTCTTTGCTTCGGCTGCACCGATGGTAAAATATCCAAACGTGTACGGTATTGATATGCCAGCAAAAGCGGAACTGATTGCCTCAAACCGCAGTGTTGAAGAAATCCGTGAAATTATTGGTGCAGACCGTTTGATTTTCCAGGACCTGGAAGATCTAAAAGGTGCAGTTCGTACCAACAAGGTACCAGCATTACAGGAATTTGACTGTTCGGTGTTTGATGGTGTGTATGTAGCGGGCGGTATCGATGAAGCTTATCTGGAGGAACTGGAAAGCAAGCGTAATGACTCTGCTAAAAAAGCTCAAGATGGTTATATTGATGTCAATATTGATGCGGCGTCAGTGGACTTGACTGGCGTGAAAGAAGAATAAATTCTTCTTGCATGCGATGAAAAGCGGGAAATTCCCGCTTTTTTAATTTATGATGAGTAGATAAATGCAATGTAATAAAGGAACTTTACATTGAAGAGTGCGGGTTATTCTTTTATTCAAAACAAAAATATGATTTGGTCTGCAAGTATCTGTGTACTCGCGGTGTTGCTGACATTATTTATTTTAAATACCATTTTGGGGTTGAATGTTTTTTATTTTGATCAAACTCAATCCATCTTCTGGCATGTGTTAAGTCCCTATTTGATTGCTTTATTACTGAGTGTGATGGCTGTTTCTATAGGGTATGAGTTCTATGTTTTTCGTTCTGGTGGACATTCACTGGCGAAACAGATGGGAGCTCGTCGTTTAAATTTAATCGAAAGTATTCCTGAAGAAAGCATAGCCCTAAAAATTACCGAACAGCTGGCTGAAACCTTTTTAATTGATACACCTACGGTATATGTGTTGCCTGATGAAGTTGGGGTAAATGCACTGACAGCCGGATTTTATCCACGTGATATTGTGATCATTTTAACCTGGGGTGCTTTGCAGAATCTGGATGAACTGGAACTTTATGGTCTGTTAAGTCATGAATTCAATAAAATTTTATCGGGTGAAACAGCTGAAAATACGCGTCTAAAAATTCTTTACAGCAGCCTGACGACTTTGAGCCAGTGGGGCAGTAAAATTGCCAAATTAGGCTTTACCAAGCATGGTCGGGCATATAGACATAAACTTGCGACTTTCTTTGTAGCTATGGGTGGGCTGATCTGGTTGGTTGGAAGTTTAGGGGTTTTGATTACCCGTTTTATTAAATATATTTCACTTGGTAGTCGCACTTTTAAGAATGATCAAAAAACCAGACGTCTGATTCAAAATGATGCCAATGTGCAAACCTTATTAAGAATTCATGTACATCATTCAGGATCACAAATTCATAGCGAATATGCAGAATCCATTTCGCATATGTGTTTTGCCAATTCTTTAGGTCCACAAAACTGGATGAATATTCATCCGCGTATTGATCAACGTATTTATGAGTTGAATCCTGGTCTGGTGCAGGATTTACAGCTTGAAAATTTGAAGAAATTACGCAATCAGCCCTTATTTAGCCTGTTCCGTTCGCTTGAGGAGCTGAACAGTGAAGTTTATATACCCTGGAGCTCCCCGCAACCCTTGCCATTGCTGCGTCTATCACCGATCAGTTTTGCCCTGAAGGATGCCATTAAACCCTTAAATCCAGAAATTCGAAACAATATGCAGCGTCCTGAATTAATCCAGCGTGCATTGCAGACGGCTACGGGTTCGCGAGAAGTGATGGTGGCCATTTTAATGATTCGGCAGTACCGTGAATTTATTCCGGCTGAAGCCGAAGTCAGCCGTGCCATTGTGGATTCATTACTGCATTTAGATGGACGGGTTCATATCTCGATCTTTCGCGAGGCATGTAAAAATATTGGCTCTATGCCAGCGACCATTGCACGTCAGTTTTTAATGAAACTGGCGCGAATTATTCAGGAAGATGGTGAAATTGGTTTATTGGATGCTTTGTTGCTTGAATATGTGAAACATGAATTGAATCTTTTACCGATTCATACGCCAACGTCTTTGGATGAGGTGAAACCGCATATTGTGCGTTTGATTGATGCCTTATTGCATGTGCAGCAAATTAATAGCCACAATCAGCTTGATGTGCGTGAAAAAATCCTGAAACGGGTATTAACTGTAAAAGAACTGGAAATTTATGCTGAAATTTCGGACGAGCCAATTGATTTGGCAGAAATTCTGAATGATATTGCGGGTTTACTACTGCGTGACCGTTTGAGTATTTTAGGCATTGCAGAATTGTGTTTGTGGAATGATCGTATTATTACCCAGGATGAACTGGATGTTCTGGAACTGTTGTATTGGCGTTTTGGTTTTGAAACTGATGAAATTGTCGAGTTGATGCAGAAGAAAAATAGTTTGATGATCGTCTAATCTCCATACGATAAAATGCCGGATGATTCAATAAAAGCTCAGCAAAAAAACGCTAATCTCGTTAGAATATCCACTATTCAATTGGTGATGAAAAAAGATGATAGGGCATCAGCGTGACATATTGGCAACTTTAGGAATCGATATCTGGGTTCCTCGGGATGTTGTATGTCAAAAAATGCCATCTTCATCGCTGTGGCGAGATCAGGCCGCAGCTGAATATCAGACTGAAATTGTGCTGGCAAAAGCACCAGCTGTACTACCACTAGCCCTTAAAGCAGACCAAAGGCAAGAGCCTGAACACACCGAGTCTTTAATCTCTCCAATTGCAGCAGTAGAAGAAAAAATTGAAATTGTCGCTGAGGAGATAGCAACACGTCCAGCACAGCAAATTTCCCCTTTTCAACTGCAAGCATTGGCTTTGTCACATTGTGTAATTGTAGTGGACACAACAGAAATCACCGCTGAGCAGCAGCAACTTTGGCATAATATTCAACATGCAGTATCGGGTGAATATAATGAATTGCAGTGGCCATTTCCTTTAATGAATTTTCAGGATGGTCACGGTGCGGAAAGTTATGTACAAGGCTTTTTAGATGCAATCAGTGCAGATAAAAATATTATTTTTCTGGGGCAGAGTGCTTATTTAAAACATTCAAAAAGCATCAATCTGGCGGGTTTGCAGGAAATGCTGAATCAGCCCTTATTGAAAAAACGCTTGTGGCAGTTTATGCAAAAATCGTCTCAAAACACGGATAGAACATGAACAAGAAAGTCGTGGTTTTTAGCCAGTTAGATCAGGATATCCTTCAGCGCTTGCAACAGCAATATCAGGTGGTCATCATTAAACCGAAACAGGGTGATGTCAACCAACAGATTCTTGAGCAAGTTAAAGATGCCGATGCAATGATTGGTGCAGGGCGATTACTAAATGAAAATAATCTGGCAACGGCACAGCAGCTTAAAATTATTTCCAGTGTCAGTGTGGGTTATGACAATTACGATCTGTCCTACTTAAACCAGCAAAAAATCTGGTTATCCAATACCCCGCATGTATTAACCGAAAGCACTGCCGATTTGGCTTTTACTCTGCTGATGAGCGCAGCACGTAAAGTTCCGGCTCTGGATCAATGGACCAAGCAGGGCAACTGGCAACGTACCGTGGGGACGGCGCAATTCGGACAAGATGTTTTTGGTAAAACTCTCGGGATCATCGGTTTGGGCAATATCGGCGCTGCGATTGCACGCCGTGGCTTTTATGGTTTTAACATGAACATTCTTTACCATAACCGCCGTGAAAAACTTGAACTGGCGCAGCCTTTAAATGCCCGTTATTGTGCTTTGGATGAGTTATTGCAGCAGTCTGATTTTGTAGTAGTGGCTGTCGATCTCAATGCGGAATCTCAGGCCTTGATTGGGCAGCACGAGTTCGATCAAATGCAGTCACATGCAGTTTTTGTCAATATTGCCCGTGGTTCTGTGGTGGATGAGCAGGCACTCATTAATACACTCAAAGCCGGTAAAATTTTCGCGGCTGGACTGGATGTCTATGTGAAAGAGCCTTTGCAGGAATCAGAACTTTTTGCTCTGGAAAACGTGGTGACTATGCCGCATGTCGGTTCTGCGACTGCGGAAACGCGTAAAAAAATGGCTGAGCTGGCCTATCGTAACCTGGTGGATGTGCTGGAAGGCCGTACACCGCCTTATCTGGTGAATCCGGCCTTTACTTAAACTTTGATAACACTTCATTGCAAATTGCTCCAATTTTCAATGTTATAGTCAGGTGAATTGAAAAAAGCAGTTTGAGAACATCACATTGAAACGGTTTTTATGGGCGTGTAACCTGACTTTGATTTCAGCAATCACATTAACGCACAGTGCAAATGTTAATTTAACCTCACAATTTAATGTTCCTGAAATTGGTAGCGGTGTTGGTTTGATTGACCAGCAAAAAGAAAAAATGATTGGTGAAAAGGTCTTTCGTGAAGTCCAGCACCAAATGCCCGTCTTGCAGAATCCGTGGCTGGAAGATCAGTTGGGGAGTGTATTTTCACATATTTTAAGCCAGACCCAGCTGGGTCAGCCCATAGGGCTGGTGATTATCGATGATCCTCAAATCAATGCTTTTGCTGTTCCGGGGGGATTATTTGCCATCAATACGGGCTTAATCACTTCTGCCCGAAATATTGATGAAGTGGCTGGGGTGATGGCGCATGAAGTGGCCCATGTATCACAGCGTCATTACAGTCGCTCACAAGAGGCGTTTAAGGGGCAGGGCCTGTTAACTGTGGCAGGATTACTTGTAGGCGCGCTAATTGCTTCTCAAGCTGATGGTGATGCTGGAACTGCGGTAATGCTGGGTTCTCAGGCGGCATTGATGGATAAACAGCTGAACTATAGCCGTAACCAGGAACGTGAAGCAGACCGGATTGGCATGCAGTATATGTATAGCGCAGGCTATAACCCGCAAAGTATGGCGGACTTTTTTGAAGTCATGGACCGGGCAACCAGCAAGGTCAGTTTCTTGCCTGATTTCTGGCTCACCCATCCACTCAGTACAGAACGGATGAGCGAAGCGCGTTTAAGAGCCAATCAATTCCCTCTGGTAAAATCAAATTTACATGATGAAGATTTTGAAATGCTGAAGTGGTACAGCAAGGTCATTTCTAACCAGACCACAGAGCAACAACTTCAGGTTTTGGCGAATCGCAATAATTTTTCCGGCCAGCTGGCATTGGCTGCTTTTTATCTAAAACAAGGCGATTATGTTTTAGCTCAGCAAGTTTTAGATCAGGCAAAGGCACAGCAACGCTTAAATAATTTGTTGGTTTTGATTCAAACTGATATTTATTTGGGGCAAAACAAAACCGAGCAAGCCTATCAGGCGATTCAGTCAGCCGCACGAATTATGCCGGAAAGCAGGGCTTTGGCTTTTAAACTGGCAGAAGTTTATATCCGTCAAAAAGAGCCTGCACAAGCTTTCAGTCTAATCCAACGCTTTATCAATAAAAATCCGCGTGATATTCAGGCTTGGCGCCTGATGCAGCAGGCGGCTAATATAGACCGGTTGTCACCGTTTAGAACGGTAAATGTATTGCGTTATCGGGCAGAAGTAGAATACTGGTCGGGTTCGGAAGAAAATGCGATTAAGTCTTTATTACATGCACAGCGCTTGGCTAAAGATAATGCTGTGTTGGCTGCAAAATTAAAAGCACGGATTCAGGAAATGCAAAAAGAGCGGCAGCTCAGGATATAATCGTAGATGATGATGTTGCAGTCATAATAAAAAACAAGGAGTGACCGATGCTAGAAGGTCAATGCTTATGTGGAAGGGTGAAATATCGTTATCAGGGTGAAATTGAAAAAACCATCGTCTGTTACTGTAAGGATTGTCAAATGGCGCAAGGCTCAATCTTTGCTTGGAACAGTCCGTTACAGCAATCAAAATTTGAAATTACCACTGGACTTAAATTTTTAAAAGAATATTTCCATAGCCCGAATAAAGCACGGGTTTTTTGTCAGGAATGTGGTAGTCCAGTTTATTCTTATCGGGTCGATTTGCCTGAAATTATTCGTTTGCGTTTGGGAACGGTCACTCAAGGTCATTTACCTGCGCCTTCCGAGCAAGCCTATGCACAATATAAACCTGATTTTCTGTATATAGATGAATAAAATCTGCAGCTGAATTTGCTCACTTTGTGATAATCTGCGGGTGAATTTATGGTTTTAATGATTAAATGTATTACTTTATGAAAAAAATATTATTTTCCTTAATATTGTTGGGGTGTGCAGGATCAAATGTAGCGGTTGCGAGTGTTGAGCAATACGTCGCAGCGGTGGACCAAATTTCTGCTGAATATAAGCAACAAACGAGAAATTTTTTTACAAGCTTAGATCCACAGCAAACCAGCTTTACTTCACAGCAACAAGCGAAATTCTGTGGAATCGTGGGTAATTATGTCGAGCAGTTATATCAAGCGGCAGATCAGAACAGGGAGTCTTTGGATCGTCAATTTAGACACATGACCAGGCAAGACGTCATTAATAAAGTGATGTCATCAAAAGAAATGCTGATTTTGAAAAAATATAATATTCAGTGTGATCTGAAATAATCGGGAATGTTTATAAGAGATTAGATGAAACATTTGAACTGTCTTTGCTTAAAGGCAGTTCAACGATAAAGAACGATTTTAGAAGTGGGGTTAGCTAAGTTTAGCTTTAATTTTAGCTGAAACTTGTGCAGGATCGGCGCGCCCGGCTATGAGCGGACGCAGAGAATTCATCACCTTACCCATATCTTTCATGCTAGTAGCTTCTTGTGCAGTAATCGTCTGCGCAATGATAGAATCAAGCTCTTCCTCAGTCATAGCTTCTGGTAGAAATTGAGATAACACTTCAATTTCGGCTTGTTCCTTACTAGCTAAATCATCTCGGCCAGCGCCTTCAAAGGCTTTAACCGATTCTTTACGTTGTTTAATTTGCTTTTCAATGACCGCAAGAACTTGAGCGTCGTCAAGCTCTTTGCGCTCATCGACTTCGATTTGCTTAATTGCTGCCTGCAGACTACGAATAACCGTCAACTTATTCATTTCTTTAGCACGCATTGTTGCTTTCAAAACTTCAGTGATTTGGTTTTTTAAAGTAGTCATTTATTTAGTCCAGGCAGTCAATCACAAATTAATCTTAGTAAAGGCGTGTAGTACGAACTG
Organism: Acinetobacter sp. SA01; assembly: GCF_011319235.1. Taxonomy (NCBI): domain Bacteria; kingdom Pseudomonadati; phylum Pseudomonadota; class Gammaproteobacteria; order Moraxellales; family Moraxellaceae; genus Acinetobacter; species Acinetobacter sp. SA01. Next base: position 20,192 of record NZ_WXXM01000001.1, on the reverse strand, counting down.
ATTCGCGAGCCAATTTCTTTTGGTAACGTTTAACAGCAGCAGCTTTTTTACGTTTACGTTCTTGAGTTGGTTTTTCGTAGAATTCACGTTTACGAACGTCAGCTAAAACACCTGCTTTTTCGCATGAACGTTTGAAACGACGGATAGCTACGTCTACTGGTTCGCCTTCTTTCAATTTAACTTGTGGCATGAAGAATCCTCATTAAGTTATGGATAAGATCTAGGCTGAATTGCCTTCGATCACAAGTGAAGTGCAGTATTTTACTCATTTACATCTCATATCACAAGTCTATAATAGCTTTAGCAATATTTAGATACGGGTAAAAGGCAGTTTAATGATCGTTCTGGGCTTGGAAACTTCTTGTGATGAAACTGGGTTAGCACTCTATGACAGTGAAGTCGGCTTAATAGGACAGGTGTTATATAGTCAGATTAAACTGCATGCTGAATATGGCGGAGTGGTTCCGGAACTGGCTTCTCGTGATCATGTACGTAAGCTTATTCCTTTAATGAATCAGTTGCTTGAACAAAGCAATATTAAAAAATCAGACATTGATGCAGTCGCCTATACACGTGGTCCCGGCTTGATGGGAGCGCTTATGACCGGTGCACTGTTTGGTCGTACCTTGGCGTTCGCGTTAAATAAACCGGCCATTGGTGTGCATCATATGGAAGGTCATATGTTGGCGCCTTTGTTGTCTAAAACTCCGCCAGAATTTCCGTTTGTCGCTTTATTGGTCTCTGGTGGGCATACTCAGCTCATGGCAGCTCATGGCATTGGTCAATATGAATTGCTGGGTGAATCAATTGATGATGCTGCCGGTGAAGCTTTTGATAAAGTGGCAAAGATGATGGGCTTGCCTTATCCAGGTGGTCCGAACATTTCAAAACTGGCTGAGCAGGGGAATCCAGAAGCCTTTGCTTTCCCGCGTCCAATGCTGCATCAAGGTCTGGATTTTTCATTTAGTGGTTTAAAGACGGCAGTTTCCATTCAATTGAAAAAAGTGGAAGGACAAGGCCGTGAAGCTGATATCGCAGCGAGCTTTCAGGAAGCGCTAGTAGATACACTGGTGAAAAAATCGGTAAAAACACTGAAACAGACCGGTTTAAAACGTTTGGTGATTGCAGGTGGTGTAAGTGCCAATAAGCGCTTACGTGAACGTCTGGAAGCGGATTTGGCTAAAATTAAAGCCCAAGTCTATTATGCAGAACCCGCGTTATGTACTGATAATGGTGCCATGATTGCCTTTGCCGGTTATCAGCGTTTAAAAGCAGGGCAGCATGATGGTCTGTCTGTGACGACTACGCCACGCTGGCCAATGACAGAGTTGACCAATCCAAGCGAAGCTTAAATATAAAGAATTAAAAAAGAGGCGAGAGCCTCTTTTTTAATTTTGGAAAAGAATATGAGAGATTCTTTTCCAGTTTTCACAAATTTAAGCTAATTATTGAGACTGAAGTAGTTGTGATCCAATCCAGTGTTTTGAGAACTGATACGCTGCACGCCCTGAACGCTGTCCACGTGCCTGACACCATCTTAAGGCTTCAGCGCGTACTTCATCTGTCATGGACATACCAGCTTTTGCTAAATAATGCTGCACGATTTCCAGGTACAAGTTCTGATCCATCGGATAGAACGACAGCCACATACCGAAACGGTCAGACAGTGAAATTTTTTCTTCAATGGCTTCTTGTGGGTGTAGCTCCGTGTATTGAGGAACATCCATACGCGTTATCGGGGTGTTTTCATGCATAAATTCCGGCAATAAATGACGGCGGTTGCTGGTGGCATAAATAATAAAATTGCTTGAACCGGATTGTAATGAACCATCCAATACACTTTTTAAACTGCGATAGTTTTCATCTTCTGCATTAAAAGCCAGGTCATCACAGTAGACAATAAATTTTTCAGGACGATTTTCAATCAATTTCTGAATCATCGGCAAATCGGCCAAATCATCACGTTCAATTTCAATTAAACGCAAGCCTTCAGATTCATACTCGGTTAATAATGCACGTACAATTGAGGATTTCCCTGTACCGCGTGAGCCAGTCAGTAGCACATCGTTGGCAGGCAAGCCTTTTAAAAATTGCCGGGTATTTTGAATCACTTTTTCTTTTTGTTTTTCTATACCTTTTAAGTCGTCCAAATAGATTTTTTTAGGCTGCTGAATGGCGTTTAATTGTTTATTTTGCCACTTATAGGCCGAAGCTTCAAAGTTGGTTTCTTGTTTCAGTTCAGGTAGGTTTTGCTGTAGCTGTTGGAGTACAGTCGAAAGAACTTGTAAGATATTGTCAGGTAAATCAATTGTTGCCATGATGGTTCAGCTTATACGGATAAAGTGAAAAAGGTCATTTTACATGGAAACTGTATATCAAATAGCCATAGTTTGCCAATTGAATAGGCGGTATGATGATGGATTAATCACTTGTTGATTGTACAAAGATGATGCTCGATACCCGATCAGGGACAGGAAATAACAATGAAAGTGTTTGAGGGATAGATATGTTATTTAATGATTTCACGACAAATATTAATCCACATCAAGCATACCGTATAAAAAAATTAAAAAGTCAGCTCGCTGCGGCTGAAACATATGAAGAATGGAAAAGCATTGCCCTAAAAATAGATGAAGAATCCGGTGCTCAAGAATGGAAATTGGATAACTGTTCACCTTATTTTGATGCCGAAATTATTTCTGGGCGATTAAGCAGGTTAAAACGCTACCGTTTTCAAAAACGTACCCAAGATCTCATGTACATATTGCGTGAAGGTTTAAGCTACGATATCGCAAATATTGCACATCCCATGCTTTTTAATGCCACCTATGTGGGCACTAAAAAAATTATTGAAGATTATGTGGAAGAAGTCAGTGAAAGCCTGGCTTACATTGCTTCGAGCAACTGTACTTGCTTGCCTATGGAAAAAAAAATAGAGTTCTTTCAGCAGTGTAAAAAAGCTTATGGCCAGCCTGCGATCATGTTTTCAGGTGGAGCAACTTTAGGACTGTTTCATACTGGCGTATGTAAAGCACTGCTTGAACAGGATTTAATGCCTAAAGTGTTATCCGGTTCGAGTGCCGGGGCAATCATGACCACCATGCTCGGTACTTCAAAACCTTCAGATATTACCGGTCTTTTAAATGGTGAAAACTTTTTTACCGAAGCTTTTCACTTTCGTAAATTTGGCGATCTTTTAAAGGGAAACGGTGGTTTTGCTGATGTAAAATACCTGAAAAAATTCCTGATTGAAAATTTGGGTGATGTGACATTTGAAGAAGCCTTTAAAACTTCCGGTTTACATATTAATGTCGCTGTAGCACCTTATGACACCTCACAACAAGCCCGCATCATGAATACTTATACTTCGCCAGATTTACTGGTCTGGAGTGCGGTGTTGGCATCCTGTGCTGTGCCCATCCTGTTTCCACCGGTTAAGCTCACCAGTAAGCGTTACGATGGCAAATTGACCCCTTATATGTCCAATACCCGTTGGGTAGACGGCAGTGTAAGAAGTGATTTCCCGCAAGAAAAAATGGCGCGACTGTATAACTTAAATTACACCATTGCCAGTCAGGTGAATCCACATATTGTGCCATTCATGCAAAGTGATGTAGAACGCTATCGTCAAGATATGATGAGCTGGCCAGAGCGGATTGTTCGTCGTCAGGGCAAAGTCATTACCAAAGGAATCATGGATTTTGCACGTGGTCGGGTTGGTATGTTTCCCCCTGTACGCCGTTTGCTCGATCATGGATATGGGGTGATTGATCAAGGTTATTATGGCGATGTGAATATCGTAGGTGATTATAGTCTGCGCCATTATAGTTACATGTTTCAGAATCCACGTCCATATTTGTTCAAGTTATTGCAAAGAGAAGGGGAGCGGGCAACCTGGCCGAAAATATCTTCTATCGAAACCCATGCCCGTGTAGGTAAAACCATTCAGCACTGTTTAGAGCTTTTAAGTTATCAGCATGATCCTGAGAAAAAAACCGCAGAATTTATTGCGGTTTAAAGATGTGGATTTTTCTAATATCCATTTAATGTTAAAGACCAAGCCCAAAAGTTTAACTTTTGGGCGTTGTTTATATACCTTTGAATATCAGCAACAACGCTATTGGTTAAAAACCCAAAGCTTAAATAGCCATCCAAGTGTTGAAGCCGGGTTTCGAAATGAACTGCTTTTTTATCAGCAATTTTTAGCTCAAGCTAATTTTGCCAGCAGCCAGCCTGATTTTTTATTGCCTTTTCAAATGATTTCTAATTTTAAAAGCCTGGCTGAATCACACATGTCGGGCAGTGCAGCATTGATTCTAAGCGACGCAGACTTATTGCTTGGTAATTGTGATGAGATGTCACTACAACAGATCAAACAGACTTTCTTGAAGCTTTTAGATGCCGTGGATCAGTTGCATCAGTTGGGCTGGATTCATGGTGATTTAAAATGTGAGCACCTGGTTAAACATCAAAACCGCGTATGTTTAATTGATTTTGAGCAGGTACAAAAAATCAATGCAGTCCACAATCCGAAAAATCTAACGGCAACACCACGCTATATGGCACCCGAACTTTTTCAGGGTGCCGAAAAAACCGTGCAAACGGATATTTATGCGTTGGGTATTATTCTGTATGAATGGTTGAAAAATCAGCGCCTGAGTGCAAAAACTTATCACGATTGGGCCTATTTGCATTGCCAGCAGCTAAATATTGAACTACCACAACCTTATTTAGCGTTTAAACAGCTTTTATGTGGCATGTTGGCGAAGCAAAAACAGCAGAGATTTACCGACATTGCTACAATAAAATGCTGCTTAGTCACTGAAAATGCTTAAGAAAAATACAGAAAAACGGTTTTTGTTTTTTATTTAAACAAACAAGTGGATTTTTCATAAAAAGGTCTTGTCATCAGGAATCGATCTCTATAATATACACAGCCATTGGGGACGTGGCGAAATTGGTAGACGCACTGGATTTAGGTTCCAGCGCCGCAAGGTGTGAGAGTTCGAGTCTCTCCGTCCCCACCACTTAAATATCAGCATAGTTTGATAATTAGGTTACAGAGGATTGGTGTAATGGTAGCATGACGGTCTCCAAAACCGTTCGTCAAGGTTCGAATCCTTGATCCTCTGCCAAGCTTTAAAAAATCCAACACACAGTTGGTACCCTGATGGGGACGTGGCGAAATTGGTAGACGCACTGGATTTAGGTTCCAGCGCCGCAAGGTGTGAGAGTTCGAGTCTCTCCGTCCCCACCATCATATTAAGGCAAGGTAAGCTACCTTGCTTTTTTGTTGTAAAAAAAATCCAGCATTTAAGCTGGTCCTGACGGGGATATGGCGGAATTGGTAGACGCACTGTGTTCAGGTCGCAGCGCCCTCTGGGCGTGAGAGTTCGAGTCTCTCTATCCCCACCATATTAAAGCAAGGTAAATAGACCTTGCTTTTTTATTGCCTGTAAAAAGTGAATATAAATAAAAAGCCCAAAAAATGGGCTTTTAAAAATAGATTTAAAATTATTATTGTTTTGTCCTAATCCAAAATGACCAATAGTCTTTTAAGCTTTTAAATGATCTTCGAATTCTTCACCAAGTTGCATGGCAAGTGCATTACCTGCTAAATCACATGTGACCAGACCGTATTCTTTTTTGAAGCTAAAGGTAAACCCACGATTATCAGTCAATGATTTTACTGAATAGCCCAATTTTTCTAACCAGATACGAAATGCAATTAAATTTTTTGCCTTAACAACTTTCTTCACGAGAGAACTCCTTGTGTATTAGATACTGACCGCTATTAAATAATTAATAGGGATGCAGATATTTTTTTAAAGGGTAGCTTGAACAGGTTTTTTATAAAATAAATATTTTGTATTTTTTTATGCAAGAAATGCGTAAATAATAAGTAAATTGCGGATAAAAACCAATCTTGCATTCAAAGAATTATTTTACATATTATTGATTTTTATTTGTTTTAGTCTATTTTCTTGATTTTTTGAAATGGAAATATTTAAACACAATTTTAACTAGAGCATGAATGTTTTTATCTTTGAGCAGTTTTGGGGAAGAATAAATGGGGGGGAATACTGAACTGAAGTGGAACAGCCATGTCATTTTATTCACAACTCAATAGCTGCCAAAAAATGACAGTGCTTCATATTTTAAAAAAAGATAAAATATATAGCACTGTACCAAGAGAATTTATTGAATTCTGGCAGGTGCAAAATGTTGATCAAGATGAAGACTGGATTGTAATGACCACAGAAACTATTGAACAGAATGTAATCAAGCAAATTCAGCAGATGCAGCAACAAGGTCAGGTACCTGTTGCTGTTATGCTGGGCCATGAGGACTGGCTATTTTTCGGCGAACAATCCAAAGTGTCCTATACGCCTTTTGGCAGCGCCCGTCGTTATCAACCGGCTTTAGGTGGGTTGCTGCTAGTTCGTGTGGACGAGATGCATGTCACCAAAGTGGTGACGCAAGCCGAGCTCGATGCTTACACCCAAACCCATCAAATTTTATAAACTGTCATCGCTGCTACATGCTACACCCATTAAAAGTTATCTTTTAACTGTCGTATGTGCCGAAATTCTTCCACGCTGTCCACCCTTAAAAAGGGATTGGTTTGCAGTTCCAGTTCAATGCTACTTGGTAAGGTACTTTGACCGAGCATACGCAGTGCTTCCACCTGTTCGAAGCGCTGCTGAATCGCCAGGTTGTCAGGTTCGACATGTAAAGCAAACTTGGCATTGGCCAGTGTATATTCATGGGTGCAGTAGACTTTTGTGCGTGCAGGCAAAGCAGCTAGACGGTTCAGCGAATGGTACATTTGCTCATATGTTCCTTCAAACACACGGCCACAACCCATGGCAAACAATGTATCGCCACAGAAAAGTACATCCAGCGCATCAATAAAATAAACGATATGCCCCAGTGTATGTCCAGGTACGGCAATAATCTCAATATTTAAATCATGAAAACTAAGATGATTTTCATGTTGCAGGGGATGGGTGATAAAAGGAACTTTGCTTAATTCTTCCCGTGGACCATAAACGGGGATATGACGATTTTGTAAAAGCTCGGGCACACCGCCAATATGGTCTTTATGCCAATGTGTCAGCCAGATCTGAGTCAGCTTTAAACCTTTCGCTGTACAAAATTCTTCGACCAGATGTGCTTCAGTAGGGTCAACTGCAACTACTTCTTTACTCGGGATATGTTCTAATAACCAGATATAGTTCTGCAATTGATTTTTCACATCAATCATATGGACTTGAAAATGCATAAGATAGAAATCAATGATATAGATATGGATAAGCTAGCCTTAAAGCCAGGTTTTTTCCAGGGGAAAATCGCAATTAATAGGCCAGTATTTATACATAAAGTTGCTGATCTGCAGGCGGATACAAAAACAGTCTTTCTCGATCAGCTTTTTGTTTTTAAAAAGCACGCTATGGAATACTTGCAGCAATAATGTCTGTATTACATTTAGAACATACAAAGTGCTGAATCTAAAATTGGGGAGATCAATATGAAAATGTATCAGGTGGATGCCTTCACAACGGAACTGTTTAAAGGAAATCCTGCGGCAGTGATTGTGACTGAACACTGGCTGGATGAGGTCTTGATGCAAAATATTGCCTTAGAAAATAATCTGGCAGAAACTGCATTTGTGAAAATGCTTGATGCAGAAAACTATGAAATCCGCTGGTTTACCCCAACCACAGAAGTGAACTTTTGTGGACATGCAACGCTAGCCAGCAGTTTTGTACTATTCAAAGATTATACCGCTGCGAAAACCCTTCGGTTTCATGTTAAAGAGCTCGGCATTTTTGTGGTAAGCCAAGAGATGGATGGCAAAATCAAAATGAACTTTCCGATTCGCCGTGCAAAAAAAATTACCCATTACCCTGAAATTTTAAAGCAAATTTTAAGCAAGCCATTTAAAAATGTTTTTTTAAATCATCAAGCCTACATTATGGAATATGCAAATCCACAAGATGTACGGGATGAGAAGCCCAATCTGGAATTATTCAAACAATGGACACTCAATCAAGCCGAGAAAACCCAACCCAAGCGTGTTCTGGACCTAGCCATTACTGCTCAGGCTGCTGCGCCTTATGATTGTATATCGCGCTATTTTGCTCCCGCTAATGGCATTGATGAAGATCCGGTTACCGGTTCAATTCATACCGCAATTGCGCCGCTTTGGGCAGAGAAATTGGGCAAAAAAGATATTCTGGCTGATCAGGCATCTGCACGTGGGGGAAAATTATATTGTGAACTGCTTGAAAATGAACGGATTGAAATTTCAGGTTATGCAAAATTATATATGCAGGCAGAGCTACATTTGTAACATCTGGATATAAATGAACGACAAAGCTATTGAAATAAACGGTAATGCTTGCAAAAAGTAACTACTCAACATCATGATCATTTTCTAAGATGTGATGCTTAAAAATTCATATGACTGAATAAATTGGAATAATTATGCTCATGCGGTTCAAACAACTTACTATCTCATTATTATTTGTTGGTTTTAGTGCAACTGCCTGGGCACAACCGATCTTGGTTAAATCTGAGCAGAAGATTGAAGAATATACATTAGACAATGGTTTTCGCGTGGTTCTGGCGCAAAATGATAAAGAAAATAAAGTCTTTATGAACACGGTCTATCTGACCGGTTCACTTAATGATCCGCAGGGCAAAGGCGGTTTGGCACATTTGCTCGAACATCTGGCATTTAAGGGTACACAGAATATCAAAGGTGAAGAATTTCAGCGCCGTCTGGATCAATACACCTTAATGACCAACGCCAGTACGGATTATTATTCCACCAAATATACCAATGTGATCCGTCCTGAACAGAATGCCATTAATCAAGTGATTCATCTTGAAGCTGAACGTATGGACAAGCTGGTGCTGCAAGAAAAGTTTGTCCCTTCTGAAATTGCCATTGTGAAACGCGAACGTGAAGTTCGTATGGATCAGCCTTTTGCAGTGATGATGGATCAGATGTGGAAATCGGCTTATGGCAATAAGTATCTGGGACGTTTGCCGATTGGCGATTTAAAAGAATTGCAGTCCATCAAAATGGATGAGCTGAATAAATTTTATCGAACCTGGTATGCGCCGAACAATGCCGTAATGATCATTTCCGGTAAATTTGATAAAGCCGCTGTGTTAAAACAGATTGATCAACAGTTTAGTCCAATAGCAACTCGTCAGGTTCCAGTACAGACCAAAGTTCCTGTGCTGGACTCAGCCAAAATTCAGCATAGAAATTTTGTTGTAAAAAAGGGTAGTGATCTGGCTAAATTCAATATTTACCTAAATGGCAAAAATGAAAAGATCAAATCTGCTTTGGCACTGACACCTTATTTATATACCATGCAACCGAGTGGGCATCTTTATCAAAGCATGGTGGAAACCGGTTTAAGTACCGGCGTTCAATCTACTACCTGGCTAGATCAGGACTTTAATCTGGTCTTTATGGGCGCCATTTATGCACCGAATCATGATGAGAAAAAAGTGCAATCCGAACTTATTGCGGGTGTGGAAAAAAGTCAGCCATTTAATGAGACCGAACTAAACCGGGTAAAAAACCTGATTCAAAATCAGGCAGACAGTGTACTCAGTAATGCTGCCGCTTTGGGGGGGCGCTTAAGTGATTATTATGTGGCTTATCAGGGAGACTGGTCGCAGTACTTTACTGATTTGAATAATGTGAAGCAATTGAAGCTTACTGATGTCAATCAAACCCTGACCCGGTTTTTAGTGCCAGAACATCGCATTTCTGGAGATATTAAACCGACCCCGGAAGATCAGAAAAAAGCATTACAACAACAGGCTGCCGAGCAACCTAAAACCTTAGATCAGGCCAGTGTGCAAGAAGAGCCGCTTAAAGACAGCAGTGCCTATAAGCAGGAAGTCGCGGAATACGTCAAAACCTCAAAGCAGTATTTGGTGGATACTGAAAAGAAAATCCAGCGCGGAACGTTGAAAAACGGTATTGCATACGCTTTGTATCCGACCTCTACCCGTGATGATAAAACCTATGCCACCATTTCTGTTGACTTTGGTACGAATAAATCTTTGTTTAATAAAGGTGAAGTACTGGATTTGATGGCCTATTTACTCTTGCGCGGTTCAGATCAGTATAGTTTGCAGGATATTGCAGACAAATCGATTGAAGCGGGTGGTGGAGCAACGGCTACAGCATCTGCAAATAGTATTGCCATTCAGATTGTGGCGAAAAAAGATAAATTTGATGATTATTTCAAATTTATACTTGATGTTCTGAAAACACCCAAGTTTGAACAATCGCAATTTGACCTGATCAAGTCACAAAGCTTGTCGAGCCTGGATCGTCCATATACGGAACCTGAAACAGTTGCCGCATTGACCATGACGCGCTTATTGGAAACCTATCAGCCAGGAGATTTACGCTATCATTTTGAACCTGAGCTGTCTAAACAGCAGCTTAAAGCAGCAACAGTTGAGCAAGTGAAAAAATTATATCAGGATTTCTTTATCAGTCATCATGCACAAATTGCCATTACCGGTGATTATCAGGCTCAGCCCATGCTAAAACTGCTACAAAAAGAATTTTCTGGATGGAAAGCGCAATTGCCTTATCAACGTTTAAGTTCTGATTATCAGGCGTATAAGGCACAAAAAATCCATGCTTTATCAGAGCAACGTGAATTTGGTAATTATCAGGCCATTTTGACCTTGCCGGTGGGTTCGAATCATGCCGATGCGCCAGCCTTAATGGCGTTTAGTTATATTCTGGCTGACTCGCAGCTGTCGTCACGTTTAGCCCAGGAACTCCGTGAGAAAAATGCCTTGGTATATGGATTTGGCAGCAATCTGGATCTGGATGAATGGATTGATTCAGGGGCACTCACCATAGAAGCCAATTATACTGCAGCAAAGTCGGCGCAAGTATCACAAGCCGTGCATAAGGTACTGAATGATTTACTCACTAAAGGGGTAACTGAACAGGAGCTGGAAGCGGCCAAAGCCAATATTCTGAAAAAACGGGTGACTGCTTTGGAAGATGAACGCAGTATTCACGCAATGCTTTTGCCGCAACTGGAACATAATCGCGACTTGTTGTTCCGTGAAAAGCGTGATCAGGCTTTTGCAAAACTTAGCAAAGCAGATGTAGATACCGTAATCAAGAAATACATCAAACTGGATCAGCTGGTGGAAGTCATGGCAGACCAGTATGGAAAGCCACAAAATAAGTCATAGTTCTTAATCAGCTCTATCATTTAATTTATTAGTGCCACCAATCTATTTGTTTTAACATTCCCTCTCCTTTTAGGAGAGGGTTAGGGAGAGGTTATTTTTAATTATTATACTAAACTGTTCTTAAAGAAAAGCCCATTTAAAGCCGATAAAACTGCTTTGTATTATGATGAAAAACTTGTTTCAGTGCATTAGGATCATAGACCCACTACCACATCACTAAAGGCATTAATGATGTTCAGCAGTGAGGTACTGACCCGATCCATGGAAAAGTTGGACGCAAACATGACCCGGTAACTGCCAAAGTGGCGCAGCACATGGCTAATCAGTGGAAAGACTAGATCATAGATTTCCTGTTTACTGGCTAAGCGGTCTTGTTTATGAAACTGATGACCCAATATCCGCATAAACAGGCCAGACATCTTGATATAAACATTTGGATATCTTGCTAGTTCGGCAATATCTTCCTGCCAGCGCACCAGAATATTTTCCTGGGCGGTTTTCGTCAGTCCTGTAAGTGAGCCGATTTTTCCAAATAATCCGGCAGGCGTGCCAAAATGGTCCAGTACAATAGAGGTTTCCGGAAACTGTCTCCAGCTGTTGTATGGTCAGTCTTTGGTTCAGTAAATCTCTGTCATGTCACCATACACTAAGGTATTTTGGCTTTGGATGACCTTTCATCCAAAAACTCAGCACATAAAAAAAGCCCCGTAGGGCTTTTCATTAATGATCGTGATTGTGGTCATGATCATGCTTGTTGGTATGAAATTCTTCGTTACGACGGAAGCGAAGATAGTTTTCAAACTGTTCGCAATATTCGTCATAGTTGTCTTCCAGCATCATCTGGAACTGCTGCATGATGTATGACATCACCTGATCTTTGGCATCACGCATTTCATTGCCATCTTTAAAGTTATTGGCAGCTACCCAAGTATTAAAACGGGCAGTAGCAAACAACATGGCAGCGCTGACTTGTCCGCGCATTTCAGCAGGTTTCACGGCTGAACCTTTTTCGACACGGCAAAATTCGTTGGCTTGTTTAATAAATTCATCAGCACGTTCAAAAAAAGCAGCATTTAACGCTTCTTCTTCGGTTACATCTGTTGCTTCAATCTTTTGAACCATGAACTTTTCCTGCAAAAACGATCTAATAGCTTATTATAGGCAAAGCCTTGCAGAAACTAAACCTTTGGCTTAATCTAAAAATAGCCTAAGTATAAAATGGATACTCCAATGCAAGATGCCATTGCCGTACAAAGTTTAAAAAGTGACATCGCCTTATTGCGTCAAAATATTTGGCCGCCTGCAAATTTGGCCAATGTTGAAGGCTTACCTATTTATTATGGTTCTAAAAAAGAAGTCGATGAATATTACCGGCAATGGATTGGGTTAATTGAACGAGCACAAGATCTATTCCAGCCTTTTATGCAAGATGAAACACTCGATGCGGTGCATTTACCCAGCCATTTGAATCTGCCGCTGTTCTATTTTCATGTTGACCGCATCCGAATTAATAAAACCCGCGCCAAAGAGTCGAAAACCTTTCGCGGTATTGCCAGCTTATTAGATAAGTGCGGAAAATTTGAACCTGAGCAGATTCAGGCCATGAGTGCTTGGTTGGAAAGTGATGATACCGCAGCTTTGGTGGCTCATCGTGAATTCATCGATTTGCGCACTTATGTGTTCCAGCATGGACAAAGTGAATATACTCGTACGCGGTTTTATGTAAATGGTATTGTACTGAGTACAGAGCCACATTTTGAGCTGGTAGATGCCCGTGACAAGCCACGCAAACAGCGCAACGATAGTTATAGCGATCCATTGGCAGATAATGGAACTTGGAAAATTTTTGGCAAATATCGCTAATATTGGTTTTACATTTTCTACTTACCAGAAAGTATCGGTTTTAGAATAATCGTCTAAATGCTGCTGAGCCTGTTGCAGAACGTATTTTTTCTCACTGGCAATCCAGCCCAAGGCAAACCATGCTTTTTGTTTACGTTTGACCATATCCTGAAACAGCGTTTCGGCCACCATCAAATCGTTATATTGTCCTAAACTTTCTTGGGCGGGTTTTAAATCTTTGAGATAGTGCTTTACATCTTGAACAGGATAAAGCGAAGCCACGAATTCTACACAATAACGCAAGCGTTTGACCCGTTTGCGGGTACGATGCCGGGATGGAATATCCAGCTGTAAAAATTGATCGGCATCTTTGCAGATTTGTTGATGCATTTTTTGCAGTTTTTTGGCGATATCTTTTTTTAATCCGGATTTTTTCTGTTCTTTACTTGGCTGATCGACAAAGCGTAGCAGATGAAGAATCAATTCTACAAAGTCTGAAGAACGTAATGATTCATCAATGGGAATGCCAGATTGTTCAGGCGTATCTGGAACCTCAACAAAAGGGGCACCTGCCTGTTCGAGCTGAGGTAAAAGTCCTTCACTCAAGGCATCGCGATCACGGGTTGAACCCAGTTGGCGGAACAGATGAGTCAGCTGCTCTTGCCAGTCTGGATTGACATCTTTTGACCAGTCGTCAAAAACACGTAAGGCACTTCTTAAACGGCGAATGGCAACCCGAGTCTGGTGCACATGTTCGCTATCATACTGTCCGGAAGCGATGGTCGATGCATTCGGCAATAGGTGCTGCAAGGTATTATTGATGATCTGCTTTAAAGCTTGATCTGTTGAGTCCTGTGGATTCAGTTGCAGTGGGCTGGCAAATTGAGCGGCAGGATTTTTTAAATTCTGTGCCAGCAAATCGCCGCGTTGAGCTTTACTGCGCACATCTAGCCATAAATGATATCGCTGCACCCAGGGGTGAATAAATTTGATCAGGTCTTGTATGGAACCTTGTTTAAGCTCAAATTCAATTTCATAAATTGATACGCTCTGATCGTTATGTCGAATTTTGCCGCGATCCAGACTGACTTCAATTTTTGAACGGTTAAAATGAATCACATGCACCAGACGTTGAACGACTGTTTCATATTGCACAATCAGGTTTTTAGCCTGTTTGCCCAAAGCATTTTGCAGCAATTGTTTTGCTTTCGAATCGGATTGATAAATCTTAAGATCTAAATCCGGGTCTTTTAGCTTGCCTAAATCACTTTCCAGTTCAAAACGTTGTAAGGAATGATCGCTGGGCGCTTTTAAAGTTTGTATCCAATGATCATCTTCAAGACGTTGACGTAATGAAATATTTTTTTCAGCCAAATGCCGTTCGGGCGTGTCATAGTATTTTGCGTATAAAGAAATCAAGCGAGCATTCTTGTTCAAGAAGAGCTGATAGAGCTTTTCTTGATCTGATGCGGGGATCTGAAATTTTAATTCTACTTCAAGCATGTTAAAACTCCTGACGCTTCATCATCCGATAGGGCCATGACTTTTATTGTAAGCCAGTATCAAAAAAAGAGTAGGGTTTTGCCAGAAAGTAGATCAAGCGTATGTCGCCCCACTCATTGGTGTACATTAAAAGATCATGCCATACGCTTTGATTTGACAGGTTTAATTTTGTCGCTTTATTTGTTACTTAATAAATTTACGACTCACCAGGAATTGTTCTGTCGCTTCAAGCAGTTTTTGTGCATACACTTCCTGTTTTGCTGTCAGCCAGCCCAACACAAACCAGTCACTGGCTTCAAGTTCAGTTTGCTGAATATACTCGGCAGAAGAGGCCAGAATCTGATATTCACTGGCGGCAAGTTGAGCATCATTCAAGGCTTTGCTGTATTTTTGCAAATTTTTGACATCATAAATCGAAGTTAGAATCGGGAAGCTAAATTTCAGTTCATGAATTTTAGTCGCTAACTCATCCAGACTCTCAAAATTGGAAATATCGGTATTTGCAAGATGCTCTTGGAGCTGTTTATATTGATTTTGAAGGGTATTTTGCGCAAACCATTTTAAGTCATGCGCTTGGAGCTTATCCTCATGGTCCAGGCCAAACATCAATAATTCCAGATAATGATGTACGTTTTGTGTGGAACGTACTAGATTGGCCAACTTTTCTTTGGCATACAAAATATCTTTGGCTAAATTCGATGCAGTATTGGGGTTCTGTAAAAATGCGCCTAAAGTCGACTGCATGTGCTGTAAATGCTGTAAATGATCAAACTGATGCTTAAATGCACCCAGCTGCACCGCCCATTTGTCGGAAACTTCCTCATTCCAGTCTTTAAATAACGACAGGGTCAAATGTAAATTATCCAGTGCAATTTGAGCTTGCTGAATATGTGTTTGCTCGGCAACACCTGCAGCAATAGCTGCGATATTTGGCAGTAAATGCTGTAACTGCTGGGCAATCAGCATGCGCAAGTTTTTATTGGCGGGGTCTTTTTTACTTAAATGAAATTCCTTGGCTAATTTTGCCGGACTGACGGGTTGCTGGATGGCCAAAAGATTGCCGATTTCGGCTTTACTGCGCACATCCAGCCAAAGGTGATATTTTTTCACCCATTCAAAGCTAAAGGTGAGAAGAGATTGGACTGAGCCCGACTTCAATTCAAACTCGACTTCATGTACTTCACTCTGGGCTGTTTCGGTACGCACTTCACCAACATCTAGACTGACTTCTATCTCGGTTTCTTCAAAATGAATGACGCGAAAGGTACGCTGTATATCAGTTTCAAACTGTAATTTAAGTTGATCCTGTGCCTCACCCAAAGCATTTTTCAGGATGTGTTGTGCTTCAGCATCCTGCTCATAAATAGATAAATCCAGCTGCGGGGCATGTTCCAGTTCACCCAGGTCATGATTATGCTCAAAACGATGTAAGTGGCTTTTCCCTGCAGCTTTTAAGGTTTGAATCCAGCGCGTGCCTTCGAGACGTTGTCTTAAGGCAACACCATGTTGTGAGAGTAAGCGTTCTGAGGTGTCGTAATATTTGGCTTTCAGTTGAATAATTTCAGATTTTTTAGGATCCAATGCTTTCAGTAAAGCATTACGTCTTGCTTCAGGAATTTGAAATTTTAATTCAACTTCAACCATGATTTTTCATCCTAATTTTTTGATGTGATGTCAGCAATGCAAACATTATCTATAGCTTACACATGCATTATGAAATCTGTTCTTTTATAGCGCCGGAAATAGCATTGTTCATTCTAAGCTGATGATTGTAGCGAAAATGATTTTTGATGTAAGACTTGACGAACGGATTCTTGACTGGTTGCTTTGCAAATGATCAAAAAAATGATAAAAGCGGACACTTTAATTTGGCTGAAATATGAGCTAACTTGAATCGAAATAGGCAGGACTATGACCATGAATACAACAATCCAGCTCAAATTTGAACATCATCCAGAACCGGAATTTCAGCTGCCGATTCAAAACTATCATGAATTCTATCGGTTTTATCTAACTGAGCATCGTAATATCATGAGTCGCCGTTTGCATATATTCGGCAGTAGTGTCGGGGCATGCCTATTAAGTCGTGCCATTGTAAAAAGAAAGCCAAAGTATCTTGTTTATGGATTATTGTTCGGCTATGCCAGTGCATGGGCAGGTCATTTCTGCTTTGAAAAAAACAAACCGGCCAGTTTTAAACAGCCGCTCTATAGTTTTATTTCAGATTGGCGCATGTTTTCTGATGTGTTGCGTGGGAATTTAAGTTTGAAAGATCGTTCCCTGGATAAAATTCCCAGTTAGTTAAAAAATCACTTATATTATGTGAATAGTGTTTAAAAAATTTACCTAAAAATAAAATATTTGTAAATTTACGGAATGTAGACTTGCAATGGTAGAGTGAATATTCTATTAATAGAACAGGCATTGAATAAATTTATTTCTTACTTCGAGCGTCCTAATTTTAAAGTTTTCCAAGCCTAGAGCGACCTTCTCTAGGCTTTTTTTATTTAAGGAAGGTTTTATTTAACGAAGGTTAGATAAAAGCTAAAGTTTTTGAATCAAGATTAAAAAATAGGGAATTAAAAATTTACAAAAAATGCTTTGTCAGAGTTGAAGATATTACCCAATTTTAGCGGAATAAAAATAGAAAGACTTCCTAATCCTTCATTCGCTTCCCCCAAGCGCATTTTATAATCAAGGATCAGGAAGTCTTTTCATTGCTTCAAGTTTCTTTTTATAATTATTATTTATTGTTATTTTGTGGTTTATTTAATCGTTTAATCTTCAGATGATCTATCCCTGAAAATAGGTATTTTCACACTATTTAACTCAAAGTTGCCACTGTTTAAGTTTTCTAATTTTTGATATTCATCTGCTGTAATTTTAAGGAATTAAGACAGTTCCGCTGAATCTTGTCCTTGATATGCCTATAATAGGGCAGTTTTAATTTTGGCAGTTTGTTATGCGCGGTTTATATCTGATCACCAATGATGATCCTTTAGAACTTTTATTGGCTAAGCTTGAAGGTGCAATGGCCAATGGTGGTATTTCAGTATTGCAATACCGTCGTAAAAAAGTCGCCAAAGAAGATCAATTTTATGAAATTGAGTACATGAAAGCCATGTGTGCTGAATATCACGTACCTTTCGTGATTAATGACGATCTTGAAATTGCAGTTAAATACGGTGTAGGTGTGCATCTGGGCCAGGATGATGGCTCGATTCAGGAAGCGGTTGCACGTTTGCCAGAAGGTGTCCTGATTGGTCGTAGCTGTAACAATTCTCTGGAATTGGCAGAACAGGCGATTGCCGATGGTGCAAATTATGTGGCATTTGGTGCAATTTATGCGACTGAGAGTAAGCCTGAAGCTGGAAACATTGGTCTGGAAACCTTGAAACAGGCTAAAACACAATTGAATGTGCCGATCTGTGCCATTGGCGGGTTAACCGTTGAAAATTCAAAGATCGTGGTGGAATCTGGTGCAGATTATTGTGCAGTGATTAGTGATATATTAGGTCGTCCTATGCATGCCATTCCTGAGCGTCTTGATGAATGGTCTGCACTTTTTCAAGACAACCTTTAATAATATAGATTTAGATTGATTTAATTTTGAGTTGAGTAAATTCATGAGCCTATCTCCAAAGCAAGAACAATTGTTTAAACAAGCCAGCAAACATATTCCGGGTGGGGTGAATTCACCTGTACGTGCGTTTAATGGGGTGGGTGGTACGCCTGTATTTATTGAAAAAGCCAAGGGTGCCTATTTATACGATGTCGATGGTAAACGCTATGTGGACTATGTCGGTTCATGGGGACCGATGATTTTAGGCCATGCCCATCCTGACATCATTAAAGCCGTACAAGAGGCTGCTGTTGATGGCTTAAGCTTTGGTGCACCAACCGTTCATGAAACCACGCTTGCAGATATTATTTGCGAGATCATGCCATCGATTGAACTGGTTCGTATGACCAACTCAGGTACGGAAGCAACCATGACAGCAATCCGTTTGGCACGAGGCTACACAGGCCGCGACAAGATTGTAAAATTTGAAGGCTGTTACCACGGTCACTCAGACTCGCTTTTAGTTAAAGCGGGTTCAGGCATGTTGACTAGCGGTGAAGGTGAAGCGACTTCTGCGGGTGTACCGGCTGATTTTGCCAAACATACGCTGACGCTTCCATACAATGACATCGCGACTTTAAAAGAATGTTTTGCTAAATTCGGTCATGAAATTGCTGGCGTAATTGTTGAGCCAGTCGCAGGCAACATGAACCTGGTGAAACCGATTGATGGTTTCCTGCAAGCGATTCGTGATGTATGTGATGAGCATGGTTCGGTCTTTATTATTGACGAAGTGATGACCGGTTTTCGTGTCGGTCTAGGCGGTGCACAGGCACATTATGGCGTAACCCCGGATTTGACCACTTTGGGTAAAATTATTGGTGCAGGCCTGCCAGTCGGTGCGTTTGGTGGTAAACGTGAAGTGATGGAGTGCATCGCGCCACTGGGTAAAGTCTATCAAGCAGGGACATTGTCAGGTAATCCTTTGGCGATGCGTGCCGGTATTGAAATGTTCAAACATTTACGTGCCGAAGGTTTTTATGAAAAACTAACCGCGCAACTCGAAAAATTGCTTGCCGGTTTACAAACCGCTGCGGATGAAGCAGGTATACCATTCAAGACTCAACAAGTGGGCGGGATGTTCGGTTTGTACTTTACCGATCAAGAAGACATCACCAGTTTTGATTCCATGTTGAAATGTGATGTGGATGCCTTCCGTAAATTTTTCCATGGCATGTTGCAGCGTGGGGTGAATTTTGCACCTTCTGCATTTGAAGCGGGCTTTATTTCAGCAGCACACAGTGATGAAGATATTGAATTTACTATTCAAGCTGCTAAAGAAACCTTTGCTGAAATGAAAGCTTAACTTTTCGAATCCTCCCTAACCCTCCTTTGATAAAGGAGGGAATTCTAAATTTACTATATTGAAATTCCCCTCTTTTTAAAGATGGGTTAGGGGAGATTAAATTCTAAAATTAGGGATAACACATGCAAACCAAACATTATTTGACTTTAAGCAATGCGGAATTTTTACTAAATTCAGCTTATGAATATGCACTTGAACATGGTTTTAATGTCAGTATCGCCGTTGTAGATGAAACCGGAAATTTGTTAGCGATGAAGCGTATGGATGGGGCCGCGCCGATGACTGCTAATTTAGCAATTGAAAAAGCCAAATGCTCGGCAATGAGCCGTCGTCCATCCAAATTGTTTGAGGATATTATAAAAAATGGACAAATGGGTTTTCTGACCATGGAATCATTTTCAGGAATGCTGGAAGGTGGCGAGCCGATTATGTATGAAGGGCAGTTGGTCGGTGCGATGGGCGTATCAGGCGTGAAGTCGTTTGAAGATGCGGAGATTGCACAGCAGGCGATTGAGAAATTTTTAGCACAGCAGGCAGTTTAATTATTTTGAAATCAGAAGTTTTCTTAATTAACCCGAATCCTGCTTAAGCCAATCATTCCATTACTTGAATGGTTGGCTTGTTTTGATGGCATAACTGATAAGCACATAAAGAGGCATA